>NZ_CP101655.1:830131-1430131 GCF_028830055.1 Pseudomonas serboccidentalis | reverse complement strand
GACAGTTGGGCGTTTCCGGGTTCCATAACGTTCTCACGGATCAAGGCTGGGTGGCTGGAAGCACCTCTGCGGGTGCCTGGTCGCTTTTTCGAAAGCACCGTTATCGGGACGCCAGGCGACGGGCTGCCGTCACGCCGGGATCGATCTGTTTCCTTATATTGCACCGCCTTCCAGCCGGAAGTCGCGGTGTTAACCTGCAAAAGGCCCTGCGCAAGGGCAATTCCCACACGAAAAGCGGATTTTTTACCTAACTCGCTCAGACCTTTCTGATGTCTGACTGCGGGTCACGTCATACAAGGAGCCCACACCATGCATGCCATCAGCTTTATTCAGGATCTGGCAGTGATCATGTTGGTTGCAGGTGTGGTCACCGTGCTGTTTCACCGCTTCAAGCAGCCGGTGGTGCTCGGCTACATCGTTGCCGGTTTCATCATCGGCCCGCACACCCCGCCGTTCGGCCTGATCCACGACGAAGAAACCATCAAGACCCTCGCCGAGCTGGGGGTGATCTTCCTGATGTTCTGTCTGGGTCTCGAATTCAGCCTGCGCAAGTTGTTCAAGGTCGGTGCCACGGCGTTTATCGCGGCGTTCCTCGAGATCGTACTTATGATCTGGATCGGCTACGAGATCGGCCGCTGGTTCGACTGGAACACCATGGACTCGCTGTTCCTCGGCGCGATCCTGGCAATCTCCTCGACCACCATCATCGTCAAGGCGCTCAACGACCTGAAGATGAAGAACGAGCGCTTCGCCCAGTTGATCTTCGGCGTACTGATCGTCGAGGACATCCTCGGCATCGGTATCATCGCCTTGCTGTCGAGCATCGCCGTCAGCGGCACGGTCAGCTCGGGCGAGGTGTTTTCCACGGTCGGCAAGCTGTCGCTGTTCATGATCGTCGCGCTGGTGGTCGGCATTCTGCTGGTGCCGCGTCTGCTGGCGTATGTCGCCAAATTCGAAAGCAACGAGATGCTGCTGATCACCGTGCTGGGCCTGTGTTTCGGTTTCTGTCTGCTGGTGGTCAAGCTCGAGTACAGCATGGTGCTCGGCGCCTTCCTGATCGGCGCAATCATGGCCGAGTCGCGGCAGTTGTTGAAAATAGAGCGTTTGATCGAGCCGGTTCGCGACCTGTTCAGTGCGATCTTCTTTGTGGCGATCGGTCTGATGCTCGATCCGATGATCCTGTTGCAATATGCGTGGCCGATTGCCGTGATCACCGTAGCCGTGGTGCTCGGCAAGATGTTGTCCTGCGGCCTCGGTGCCTTTATCGCCGGTAACGACGGACGCACCTCACTGCGCGTTGGGATGGGGCTGTCACAGATTGGCGAATTTTCCTTCATCATCGCCGCGCTCGGGATGACGCTGCAGGTCACCAGCAACTTCCTTTATCCGGTGGCAGTGGCGGTATCGGTGATCACCACGTTACTGACGCCGTACCTGATCCGCGCGGCCGATCCTCTTTCAATCAAGTTGTCCGCTGCCGTGCCCAAGCGCCTGGGACGTGTTCTGGGGATGTACGGCGAATGGCTGCGCAGTATCCAGCCGCAAGGCGAGGGCGCGATGCTGGCGGCGATGATCCGGCGGATCCTGTTGCAGGTCGGGGTCAACCTGGCGCTGGTGATCGCGATTTTCTTCAGTGGTGCATTCTTTGCCGGACGGCTGTCGGCGTGGATGCAGGACTGGATCGGTGATCCGAGCTGGCAGAAAGCACTGATCTGGGGCGGGGCGCTGCTGCTGTCGTTGCCGTTTCTGATCGCGGCCTATCGCAAGCTCAAGGCGCTGTCGATGCTGCTGGCGGAGATGGGGGTGAAGCCGGAGATGGCCGGGCGGCACACGCAGCGAGTGCGACGGGTGATCTCCGAGGTGATCCCGATCCTCTCGCTGCTGGTGATCTTTCTGCTGTTGGCAGCCTTGTCGGCCAGTATTTTACCGACCAACAAGTTGCTGGTGCTGATCGCCGTGGTCACGGCCGCCGTGGCGGCGCTGCTCTGGCGCTGGTTCATCCGCGTACACACGCGGATGCAGGTGGCCCTGCTGGAAACCCTCGACAACCACAAGGAATCGTCGGGGCACTGACCGCCGGGGGCGTTTTGCGTATCAGCTTTCCAGCCAGACGTCCCGCGCCCAGTGCCAGACCGATTCCCAGGTTTCTTCGGCAATCAGCTCTTCTTCGGCTTGCCACAACACCACTGTGCCGTCTTCTTCGACGCAGTAGTAGTCGTCGCCGTCCTGGCAGATCGGAATCAGGCTGCGATCCACACCTGCATCCCAGGCGTTGGCGGCAACTTCAGGCAAGTAAGTGTGGGACTGTGGATCGGTAACGGTCACCGGTTCGAGGCTGCCATAAACCACATCGCTGACGGTCAGCAGAAACTCTTTAAAGACAAACGGGATATCGATGAACAGTTGTTCTTCGATTTCGACCAGCAGATCTTCGTCAGGCAACTCCAGGGGAACCGGTACGGGTTCATTGGCTTCGCGCAGTTGTTCGATGATTTCTTCCACGTCCGGGATCCTCTTGCTTGAATGGCGCGGTGTATATGGGCCGGTTTATACAGTAGCTCGCTATAGATGCAACCGTGAAATAGAAAACCCCAGCCGAGGCTGGGGTTTTTATTACTGCATGCGTAGCGCAGAGGGATCAGCCGTTCTGGCGGATACCGGCCACCAGCCAAGGCTGGTTCTCGCCCTGCGGACGTTCCATGTTCCAGCTTTCGCTGAACACTTCGCCCTGGTCGAAACGCGAGGTCTTCGACACACCGCTGAAGGTCAGGGTGGCGATGGTCTTGTCGGCACGGTCATCCACGCCATCCAGTTGTACCTGGAGGTTGTCGATGTAGGTCGACTGGAAGCCGTCGCCCAGGTCCGCGCGCTCACGCTTGAGGAAGTCGAGCATTTGCGGGGTCACGAACTCGGCAATCTTGTCCATTTCGTTGGCGTCCCAGTGCTGCTGCAGCGACTGGAAGTGACTACGAGCGGCGGCAAGAAAGTTCTGCTCATTGAACCAGGCTGGCGCATTGATCACCGGACGAGCGGCAACCGGAGCGGCGGAACCACCGAAGATCGAACCCATGGCTGCTGGCTTCTGTTCGAACACTTCACGCTGCATCGGCGCGCCGGCCGGAGCCAGATGCTCCTGCTGCTTGCGTCGACGGGCGGCGATGAAGCGGAAGATCACGAACGCGATCACGGCCATGATCAGGATGTCGAAGATCTGCATGCCCTGGAAGCCGCCGCCCATGAACATGGACGCGAGCAGGCCACCGGCGGCGATGCCGGCCAGAGGGCCGAGCCATTTCGACGCGCCACCGGCCTTGGCCGCAGCGCCTGCGGCACCGGCAGCACCCGCGGTCGCTGCTGCGCCGCCCATGCCTGGGGAAGAAGGAGCCATCTGGCTGGTCTGGTGCGTCGGCGCAGCGCCGGCGCTTTTGCCACCACCGAAGCGCTTGGCGTTGGCGTCGAGGCTCATCGTCAGGCCGATGCACAACGCCATGGCGATGCTAAGAAAACGTTTCATAAAGGGAATTCCCGTTTGTGGAGACACGCGCGCCATGTTGCACAGCTGAAGTGTTACTGGCTAGCGAGAGAGTGTTTCGGGCTTTTGCCTGACAGGTTACGTTCAGCTCGGTCGAGGCAATCAGGCCATGTACTTTTGTCTGTAGGAAAATTGGATAGGTTCAGTGAGAAATTGCTTAGCGCCGAAACGCCAGCATCACCACACCGGCCGTGATCAGGCCGATGCCGCCCCATTGGCGCAGGTCGAGTTTCTCACCCAGCAGGATCACGCCGAGCACCGCCACCAGCACCACGCTGAGCTTGTCCACCGGGGCGACCAGCGAGGCCGGGCCGACTTTCAGCGCGCGGAAGTAGCAAAGCCACGACGCGCCGGTACCCAGACCGGACAACAGCAGGAACAGATAGCTCTTGGCGGAAATCGATCCCAAGGACTGATATTGGCCCGTGGCGTACAAAATCAAGGCCAGACTGACCAGTACCACGATGGTGCGCAGCAGGGTGGCGAAGTCGGAATTGACGTTTTCGATACCGACTTTGGCGAAGATCGCGGTCAGTGCGGCGAAAGTCGCCGAGAGCAGGGCCCAGAATGTCCAGGAAGAAAAGAAGCCTGAGCCCATGAAAATGTCCTTGATAGATGAGCCAACACGAAGCCTTGCAGGAGTGAGCCTGCTCGCGATGAGGGCGTATCAGACAACAAATATATTGAATGATAAATCGCTATCGCGAGCAGGCTCACTCCTACAGAAAGCTATCGCGCAGGGCCGTCAGATCGCTTCCAGCTTGGCATACCCCAGCATCAGCCACTTGCTGCCTTCACTGAAATTCACCTGCACCCGCGCCTGTGCGCCGGCGCCCTCGAAGTTCAGGATCACGCCGTCGCCGAAGATCGAATGGCGCACGGCCTGACCGAGGCTGAAGCCGGTTTCCGGAATCTCGCTGCCGCTGAACAGGTTGCTGCCACTCATCGACTGGTTGCCGCCGAACGGTCGGCTGACGCTGTTCGACAGGCGTACTTCCTGAATCAGCCCCTTCGGCACTTCACGGACGAAACGCGAGACCTTGTTGTAGGTTTCGCTACCGTACAGGCGTCGGGTTTCAGCATAGGTCATCACCAGATTCTGCATGGCCCGAGTGATACCGACGTAGGCCAGCCGCCGCTCCTCTTCCAGACGCCCCGGTTCTTCCAGGCTCATCTTGTGCGGGAACAGGCCTTCTTCCATGCCCACCAGGAACACGTATGGGAATTCCAGGCCCTTGGCGCTGTGCAGGGTCATCAACTGAATGCTGTCTTCGTGTTCGTCGGCCTGAGTGTCGCCGGCTTCCAGCGAAGCGTGGCCGAGGAACGCTGCTAGTGGCGACAGCTCTTCGTCTTCTTCGGTGTTCTCGAAGTTGCGTGCGGCGCTGACCAGTTCCTCAAGGTTTTCTACCCGGGCCTGGCCTTTCTCGCCTTTTTCCGCTTCGTGATAGGCGATCAGCCCCGATTGCTCGATGACGGTCTGGGTCATCAGGTGCAGCGGCATCTCCATGCACTTGGCGGCGAGGTTTTCGATCAGCTCGATAAACGCACCCAGCGCACCGGCGGCACGACCGGTCAGGCCTTTGTTGGCCACCAGTTGGCGCATCGCTTCCCACATCGACACATCGCTGTGGCGTGCATGGTCACGAATCGCTTCGACGGTTTTTTCGCCAATGCCACGGGCCGGCACATTGATCACCCGCTCCAGCGCCGCATCGTTGCCGCGACCTTCGAGAAGGCGCAGGTAGGCCATGGCGTTCTTGATTTCCGCGCGCTCGAAGAAGCGCTGGCCGCCATAGATGCGGTAGGGAATGCGCTCGCGCAGCAACGCTTCTTCCAGAACGCGCGATTGGGCGTTGGAGCGGTAGAGAATCGCGATATCGCTGCGGGCAAGGCCGGTTTTCAGCGCGCTTTCGATAGTTTCGACAACGTAGCGTGCTTCGTCGTGTTCGTTGAACGCGGCATAGAGGTTGATCGCTTCGCCGTCGCCACCGTCGGTCCACAGCTCTTTGCCCAGACGGCCGGTGTTGTTGGCGATCAGGGCGTTGGCAGCCTTGAGGATGCCGGCGGTGGAGCGGTAGTTCTGCTCCAGGCGAATGGTCACCGAATCCGGGAAGTCGGACGAGTACTGATGAATATTCTCGATTTTCGCGCCGCGCCAGCCGTAGATCGACTGGTCGTCGTCGCCGACCACCATCAGGCTGTCGCCGCCCTTGCCCAGCAAACGCAACCACGCATACTGCACGGCGTTGGTGTCCTGGAACTCGTCCACCAGAATGTGCCGGAAGCGCTTCTGGTAGTGCGCCAACAGGCCTGGATGATCGCGCCACAGGTCGAGGGCGCGCAGCAGCAGCTCGGAGAAATCGATGACGCCGGCGCGCTGGCACGCAGCCTCGTAGGCCTCATAGATGCCGCGCATGGTGGCCAGGTACAAGTCGCCGCTGGCCTGAATGTGTTGTGGACGCAGACCTTCGTCTTTCTGCCCGTTGATGAACCACTGGGCCTGACGGGCCGGCCAGCGCTGTTCGTCCAGCCCCAGCTCGCGGATCACCCGCTTGACCAGGCGTTGCTGGTCGTCGCTGTCGAGAATCTGGAAGGTCTGGCTCAAGCCCGCTTCCTGCCAGTGCGCCCGTAAGAGGCGGTGCGCCAGGCCGTGGAAGGTGCCGACCCACATGCCGGCCGGGTTGATACCCAGCAACTGCTCGATGCGGTGACGCATCTCGGCAGCGGCCTTGTTGGTGAAAGTCACCGACAGAATGGAGTGGGGGGAGGCGTTTTCGACCTGGATCAACCAGGCGATACGGTGCACCAGCACTCGGGTTTTACCGGAGCCGGCACCGGCCAGGACCAACTGACGGCCAACGGGGGCCGCTACGGCCTGGCGTTGGGCATCGTTGAGGGAGTTCAGCAGAAGGGAGAGATCATCGCGCATCGGGGCATTCTAGGGTGCGCCGCAGGCCCGGGCAAACCGAGCTTTGCATTAGCCGATGAAAGTGCCGCCGATGACGACCGGTCGGTCACCGGCTACAGGCTTTGGCCCGCCTCGCTCTGCGGGTTTTGCCGGTGATCAGGCGGGGAAAAGTTTCGGTCAAATTATGATCCGGAGCAGTTTGGCAACGGGATCGGCTTGTGTATGCTCCATCCACGTTTCGGGCCCACGCTCACTCTTATAAGAACAAAAACATTGCAAAAGACCCTCAGCTCAGACCTGTCGGGCCCCTCTGTGGAACCCCGGGTCATCCGCAAGCATTACGCCACCGAAATGGCGGTTGAACGCACGCGTCTGCTCTATCAGGGCTCGCTGCTGCCCACGTTGTTCATGCTGCTCAATGGTCTGGTCTGCGCCGGTTTGCTCTGGAGTCCGCAGCGCTATTTTGTGGTCAGCGTCTGGCTGGTCTGGTTGTTGTCGCTGGTGGCGCTGCGGGTGATTCAGGTCGCCGCGTTCGATTCGGCGATCCCGGACCGTCAGGCCCAGGCGATCTGGTTCCGCATGTTCCTGCTCGGCTCGACCATGACCGGTCTGACCCTGGCCGGTGCCGGCATTGCGCTGGTTCCCGCTGACAACTTCATACAGCAAGCCTGGGTGTTCGGCCTGATCGGCGCCGCGACACTGTCGGCCAGTGTTGCCTACGCCGTCAGCCTGCCGGCGTTTCTGTCCTTTACCTTGCCGTGCCTGCTGCCGGCGATCGGTTACCTGTTCTGGGGTGGCGATGAACAGGCACGCGGCTGGGGCTGGCTGGGGCTGATCCTGCTCGGCTCGCTGAGTGTGGTGGCGTGGCAGGTCAATCGGCTGATTGATCGCGGGTTGTTGCGGCGCTTTCAGAATCAGCACCTGATCGAGCACCTGCAGCAGGCGCAGAGCCGCAGCGAGCAGCTCAATCAGGCGCTGGGCAACGAGGTCGAGCAACGGCGCTGTGCCGAAGGTGCATTGCGTGAAGCGCAGGTCGAGCTGGAAGACCGGGTGGCGCAGCGCAGCCGCGAACTGGACGTGGCCAACCAGGCACTGAGCAAAAGCGAGGCTCGGCTGGCTCTGGCCTTGAAGGCCAGCGAGCTGGGTCTGTGGGACTGGAACCTGCAAACCGACGAAGTCCATCACACGCAGATCCAGGAACTGTTCGGCCTGGCCCCGGAATACGTCACGGCGATCCTGCGCGATCTCAAGCCACGCCTGCACCCCGAGGACGTGCCGTCGCTCAAGCTGGCGCTGATCGAGCACCTGAAGGGGCGCACCGAGGACTATCAGATCGAATACCGCGTGCGTCACGGTGACGGTCATTGGGTGTGGATCGAGGATCGCGGGCGTGCGGTGGAGCGCAGTGAGAGTGGGCGGGTGGTGCGCATGGTCGGCACCCGGCGCGACATCAGCGCCAGCAAAAGCCTTGAAGAGCAGCAGCGACTGGCCGCCACGGTGTTCGAAGCCGCCAGCGAAGGCATCGTGATTCTTGACCCGAACTACGCGTTGATCGCGATCAATCAGGCGTTCAGCCGCGTCACCGGTTATGACATCGAAGACATGCTCGGGCGCAATGTCGTCGAACTGCCCTGCAGTCGTGACGCGCGGCGCCATTACGTCGCGATTCGTCATGCGCTGGAGCAACACGGCAGCTGGCAGGGCGAACTGGTGGAAACGCGCAAGAACGGCGAGCTGTATCCGCAGTGGCTACAACTCAACGCGGTGCGCGACAATCGTGGAAATGTCAGCCATATCGTTGGCTTCTTCGCCGATCTATCGGCGCGGCGAGAATCCGAAGAGCGCATGCGCTTCCTGACGCACTACGATGAACTGACAGGGCTGGCCAACCGCTCGCTGTTCCGTGAGCGCCTGCACGAAGCCCATCAGCGTGTGCGTCAGGGCGGACGGCGCAGTCTGGCGTTGCTGCATATCAATCTCGATCGCTTCAAGCTGCTCAACGACAGTCTTGGCCACGAAATCGCTGATCAGTTGCTGCAGAAAATCGCTCGGCGGCTGGTCAACGCGTTACCGGAGGCCGATACCATCGCCCGACTGTCTGGTGATGAATTTGCCGTGCTGTTCGATGCCTACGGCAACCTGTCGAGCCTGGCGCGGGTCGCCACGCGGTTGTCGAGCAAGCTGCGCCTGCCGTTGACGGTCGAAGGGCATGAGCTGGTGGTCAGCGCCTCGATGGGCATCAGCATGCTGCCGGACAACGCCCGGGAGATTTCCGCACTGGTCAGTCAGTCGAACATGGCCATGCAACATGCCAAGCACCTGGGCGGCAACAATTTCCAGTTCTATACCGACAGCCTGCAGGCCAGCACCCTTGAGCGTCTGCAGCTGGAAAACCAACTGCGCAAAGCCATCGAAGACAAACAGCTCAAGGTGTTCTACCAGCCGAAGCTGTGCCTGCAAACCGGGCGCCTGAATGCGGCGGAAGCGCTGGTGCGCTGGGATCATCCGAGCATGGGCCGGGTGCCGCCGGGGGACTTCATTGGCCTGGCCGAGGAAACCGGACTGATTGGCCCGATCGGCGAATTCGTGCTGCGTCAGGCTTGCTGGCAGGCGTGCGAATGGCAGCGTCAGGGGCTGGCGCCGATTCGGGTGTCGGTGAACCTGTCGGTGCATCAACTGCGTCAGGGCAAACTGGTCAGTCTGGTGCGGCAAGTGCTGGAAGAAACCGGGCTGGCGCCGCACTGCCTGGAACTGGAACTCACCGAAAGCCAGTTGCTCGACAGCGTCGAACACATCATCGCCACCTTTCAGCAGTTGCGCGATCTGGGCGTGAAGCTGGCGATCGATGATTTCGGCACCGGCTATTCGTCGCTGAGTTACCTCAAGCGCATTCCAGTGGATTACGTGAAGATCGATCAGGCGTTCATTCGTGGTCTGGGGCAGGGCAGTGTGGATGCGGCGATCACTCGGGCGATCATTGCCATGGCCCACGGGCTGTCATTGAAAGTGGTGGCCGAAGGGGTCGAGCGATCCGAGCAGCTGGAATTTTTACGCGCCGAGCGCTGTGACGAAGTGCAGGGTTATCTGATCAGCCGCCCGGTGGAGGCCGACCGTCTGGCCGGGCTGTTGCGCGAACAGGAAAAACTGCTTTAAGGGCTACATGCACCCCATCGCGCCTGATATGGGGACATGGAGTTACGCATTGAGCAGGCAAAAAGCCAATTCGTGTAGTATAACTACAAGCGTGCTACATCCTTGCCCATAAGAAGAGTCCAGCCCCTTGAATCTGCTGCAACACATCGCCCAGTCACGTCACCTGTTACGCAAGTCGGAGCTCAAGGTCGCCGACCACGTGCTGCTTGACCCTGCGGCCGTGATGCACAGTTCCATGGCCGACCTGGCCCACAGCGTCGGCATCAGTGAGCCGACCATCGTGCGTTTTTGCCGGGCCATCGGCTGCTCCGGGTTTCAGGATCTCAAGCTCAAGCTGGCGCAAAGCCTGGCCGCCGGTGCCAGCTTCGGCCAGTTCGCGATCCACGAAGACGACTCGGTCGCCGACTACAGCCTGAAGATTTTCGACACCACGTTGCACACGTTGATGGAGGTTCGCGAGAAGCTCGATCCGGTGGAATTGCAACGCGCGGTGACGCTGATGTCCCAGGCGCAGCGCGTCGAGTTCTACGGCTTTGGCGCGTCGGGCGCGGTGGCGGCGGATGCGCAGCACAAGTTTTTCCGTTTGCTGCTGACCGCGGCGGCGTACTCCGATCCGCATATGCAGGCGATGTCGGCCGTGACGCTGAAACCGACCGACGTCGCGATCTGCATTTCCCAGTCCGGGCGCTCGAAGGATCTGCTGATCACCGCCAATCTTGTTCGCGAGAGCGGCGCTTCGCTGATCACCCTGTGCCCGAGCCAGACACCGCTGGCTGAGTTGTCGACCGTCAACCTGGCGATCGATGTGCACGAAGACACTGAAATCTACACACCGTTGACCTCGCGCATAGCGCATCTGGTGGTGATCGACGTGCTGGCGATGGGCGTGGCGATGGCGCGCGGGCCGAGCCTGGTCAATCACCTGAAGAGCGTGAAGCGCAGTCTGCGCAGCTTGCGCTTGTCACCCAAGGCCGTGAAAGCGCTGGATGATTGAGATCAAAAGATCGCAGCCTTCGGCAGCTCCTACAGATGAGCGTGATTCCCTGTAGGAGCTGCCGAAGGCTGCGATCTTTGCTTTTGGGCGCAAACGTTCATCTGCCTGTCATCCCCGCGCAGCCAAACCGTCATCCCCCGCGCCTATCGTGAAACTCCCGTACTCGCCCTGGGAGACTCGAAATGGCTCAGCCCTACGAAGAACGCAACAGCGCCGCGAAAACCCGTCGTCAACAGGAAGACCAGCGCCGCATGGAATTCCGTCGCGCCATCGAAGATCGCTTCGAACTCCGCCAGCTTCAGAGCGAAATCAGCGATTTTCCCGCGGACATCGAACTCAACTACTGGCAGGCCGCACCGGCAGCTTCCCGTCGAAGCGCTCAACCAGCGCGCTGATCTGCACCCGTTCGTTGCGGATAAACGCCAGGAAGGCGTGCGCCACCGGTGACAGCCGCTTGGCCTTGGCTTGCACCAGGCACCAACTGCGAAACAGCGGCAATTCTTCGACCGGCAGCTCGACCAGGCCGCCGGTCGCCAGCTCCAGGTTCAGGGCGTGGCGCGTCAACAGCGCCAGGCCCAGACCCGCCACCACGCATTCACGCTGGGCCTCGGCAGACGCCACTTCCTGAGTCTGAGTGAAGTGCACGCGTTTCTCTTTGAAGTACTCCTCGCACGCCAGTCGCGTGCCCGAACCCGGTTCGCGGATCAGCAGCGTGTAGGGTTCAAGATCCTGCAGGCGTAGCGGCCCCATATGCGCCAGCGGATGGTCCGGGCGTGCCACGGCGACAATCGGATTGTTCAGAAACGGCAGAAACTCCAGGCCCATGTCCTGCGGCACCATCGACATGATCACCAGATCATCGCGGTTGTCCGAGAGGCGACGAATCACCTGGCCGCGATTGACCACCGTCAGTTGCAGGTTCACTTCCGGGTGCTGGCGCTTGAAGGCGGCGAACAGGTGCGGCACGAAGTATTTGGCGCTGGATTCCACCGCCAGTTTCAGCTGACCTTGCAGCGAGCCCTGCATGTCCGACAGCTGCATGTCGAGGTTTTCCAGGCGGCCGAAGATGTCCCGGCTTGCCCGCTGCAGGGCCTCGGCGGCCTCGGTCATGTAGAGTTTTTTGCCGACATAATCGAATAATGGCTGGCCGATCAGCTCTTCCAGCTGACGAATCTGTAGGCTGACGGCCGGTTGTGTGAGAGACATTTCTTCAGCTGCACGGCTGTAGGAACGCAAATCACACACTTCGTTGAAAATCTGCAACTGGCGTAATGTCATACGCATCAAGGACTTACGCATTTCTTATAGGCTCTGACGGCAGGCTGATGGTTTAACTATAAGTCTTTGCTTATGCCTGACCCAATTTTTATTCATTTTTGTTAATCCCTTGCGAGCGCTAGTGTGGGGCTGCGACTAAATTGAAACATTTAGTCACGCGTCGACCTGGGTCTAGCAGGTCGTGGTGCCACCGGCTCAAGGGAACCTCCAAGTGATAACAAAGATCCTGATCGCCAACCGTGGTGAGATTGCCGTACGAATCGTGCGAGCCTGCGCCGAGATGGGCATTCGCTCGGTTGCGATTTTTTCCGACGCCGACCGCCATGCCTTGCATGTGAAGCGTGCGGACGAAGCTCACAGCATCGGTGCCGAGCCTCTGGCCGGTTACCTGAACCCGCGCAAGCTGGTGAACCTGGCGGTGGAAACCGGTTGCGATGCCCTGCACCCCGGTTACGGCTTCCTTTCGGAAAACGCTGAGCTGGCAGAAATCTGCGCCGAACGCGGCATCAAATTCATCGGCCCGTCGGCGGAAGTCATTCGCCGCATGGGCGACAAGACCGAAGCCCGGCGCAGCATGATCAAGGCCGGCGTACCGGTCACCCCGGGCACCGAAGGCAACGTCTCCGGTATCGAAGAAGCACTGGCCGAAGGCGACCGCATCGGTTACCCGGTCATGCTCAAGGCCACCTCCGGTGGTGGCGGGCGCGGCATCCGTCGCTGCAACAGCCGCGAAGAGCTCGAACAGAATTTCCCTCGGGTGATTTCCGAAGCAACCAAGGCTTTCGGTTCGGCGGAAGTGTTCCTGGAAAAATGCATCGTTAATCCCAAACACATCGAAGCGCAGATCCTCGGCGACAGCTTTGGCAACGTCGTGCATCTGTTCGAGCGTGACTGCTCGATCCAGCGCCGCAACCAGAAGCTGATCGAGATCGCCCCGAGCCCGCAACTGACCCCGGAACAGCGCGCCTACATCGGCGACCTGTCGGTGCGCGCAGCCAAAGCCGTGGGTTACGAGAACGCCGGTACTGTGGAGTTCCTGCTCGCCGAGGGCGAGGTGTACTTCATGGAGATGAACACCCGGGTGCAGGTGGAACACACCATCACCGAAGAAATCACCGGGATCGACATCGTTCGCGAACAGATCCGCATCGCCTCCGGCCTGCCGCTGTCGGTGAAACAGGAAGACATTCAGCACCGTGGCTTCGCGCTGCAGTTCCGGATCAACGCCGAAGACCCGAAGAACAATTTCCTGCCGAGCTTCGGCAAGATCACCCGCTACTACGCTCCCGGCGGTCCGGGCGTGCGCACCGACACGGCGATCTACACCGGTTACACCATTCCGCCGTTCTACGACTCGATGTGCCTGAAACTGGTGGTCTGGGCGTTGACCTGGGAAGAGGCCATGGACCGTGGCCTGCGCGCCCTCGACGACATGCGCCTGCAAGGCGTGAAGACCACTGCCGCGTATTACCAGGAAATCCTGCGCAATCCGGAATTCCGTAGCGGCCAGTTCAATACCAGCTTCGTTGAAAGCCATCCTGAACTGACCAACTACTCGATCAAGCGCAAACCCGAAGAGCTGGCCCTGGCCATCGCCGCCGCCATCGCCGCCCACGCAGGCCTATAAATGCAGCTGCGAGCTTTCAGCTACAAGCTTCAAGTGAAACCGACTCGGTTTTTTCTTGCGACTCGTAGCTTGAAGCTTGCCGCTATGAGGAGATACCAATGACTAAGAAGATCTTCGTAACCGACACCATCCTGCGCGACGCTCACCAATCGCTGCTCGCTACCCGCATGCGTACCGAAGACATGCTGCCGATCTGCGACAAGCTCGACAAAGTCGGCTACTGGTCGCTGGAATGCTGGGGCGGTGCGACGTTCGATGCCTGCGTGCGCTTTCTGAAAGAAGACCCGTGGGAGCGCCTGCGCCAGCTGCGCGCCGCACTGCCCAACACCCGACTGCAAATGCTCCTGCGTGGGCAGAACCTGCTGGGCTATCGCCACTACAGCGACGACGTGGTCAAAGCCTTCGTCGCCAAGGCTGCGGTGAATGGCATCGACGTGTTCCGCATCTTCGACGCGATGAACGACGTGCGTAACCTGCGCGTGGCGATCGAAGCGGTGAAGGCCTCCGGCAAACACGCCCAGGGCACCATCGCCTACACCACCAGCCCGGTGCACACCATCGACGCCTTTGTGGCGCAGGCCAAGCAGATGGAAGCCATGGGTTGCGACTCGGTGGCGATCAAGGACATGGCCGGTCTGCTGACGCCGTACGCCACCGGTGAACTGGTCCGCGCATTGAAAGCCGAGCAGTCGCTGCCGGTGTTCATCCATTCCCATGACACGGCCGGTCTGGCGACCATGTGCCAGCTCAAGGCTATCGAAAACGGCGCCGACCACATCGACACCGCGATCTCCAGCTTCGCCTCGGGCACCAGCCATCCGGGTACCGAGTCGATGGTTGCTGCGCTCAAGGGCACCGAGTACGACACCGGTCTGAACCTGGAGCTGCTGCAGGAAATCGGCCTTTACTTCTACGCCGTGCGCAAGAAGTACCACCAGTTCGAAAGCGAGTTCACCGCCGTTGACACCCGTGTGCAAGTCAATCAGGTGCCGGGCGGGATGATCTCCAACCTCGCCAACCAGTTGAAAGAGCAGGGCGCGTTGAACCGCATGGCCGAAGTGCTGGCGGAAATCCCGCGGGTGCGTGAAGACCTCGGCTTCCCGCCACTGGTAACCCCGACGTCGCAGATCGTCGGCACCCAGGCGTTCTTCAACGTGCTGGCCGGCGAGCGCTACAAGACCATCACCAACGAGGTGAAACTGTACCTGCAGGGCGGTTACGGCAAAGCGCCAGGCGTGGTGAACGAGAAGCTGCGCCGTCAGGCCATCGGCAGTGAAGAAGTGATCGATGTGCGTCCGGCCGATCTGCTCAAGCCGGAAATGACCAAACTGCGTGCCGACATCGGCGCACTGGCCAAGTCCGAAGAAGACGTGCTGACCTTTGCCATGTTCCCGGACATCGGTCGCAAGTTCCTCGAAGAGCGTGCCGCCGGCACCCTCGTTCCGGAAGTGCTGTTGCCGATCCCTGAGGCTGGTGGCGTGACGAAAGTTGGCGGCGAAGGCGTGCCGACCGAGTTCGTCATCGACGTCCACGGCGAGACCTATCGCGTCGACATCACCGGTGTCGGTGTGAAGGCCGAAGGCAAGCGTCATTTCTACCTGTCCATCGACGGCATGCCGGAAGAAGTGGTGTTCGAACCGCTCAACGAATTCGTCGGCGGTGGCAGCAGCAAGCGCAAGCAAGCATCGGCACCGGGCCACGTCAGCACCACCATGCCAGGCAACATCGTCGATGTCCTGGTCAAGGAGGGCGACACCGTCAAGGCCGGTCAGGCTGTGCTGATCACCGAAGCGATGAAGATGGAAACCGAAGTCCAGGCAGCGATTGCCGGCAAGGTTATCGCCATTCATGTCGCCAAGGGTGACCGGGTCAATCCGGGCGAAATCCTGATCGAGATCGAAGGCTGAGATAATCGCCACGATTCAACGTTTTAAACCTCGGGGGGGCATGTGCTCCCCTTTTTTTTGCGCGCTATGCGCTTCTCTTTGTAGGAGCTGCCGCAGGCTGCGATCTTTTGACTTTGCTTTTGAAGATCAAAAGATCGCAGCCTGCGGCAGCTCCTACACCAGGTGTTGGCTCAGAACGCCATGCGCCACTGGCCCGTCACGCCGTAGCTGCGGCTGTCGTTGCCAGCCTCGCCGGTGAGGCCAACGCCCAAGGTGTTGCGGGCAGACAGAGTCAGATCCAGGCCCGCATCCAGCGTAAAGCTGTTGCGATCCATCTCGGCTCCGGTGACTTCAAAGTTTTTGCCTCCCTTGACCAGGTGCTGACGTGTTGCGTTGTCGAGATCGCCGTAGGTGTGTTTCACGCTGGCACTGAGACGCGGCGTCAGTTGCATGCCGTTGGACAGATGACTGGTTTTCGCCAGGCGCAGGCCAACGATACTGTTTGGGTTTGCTCGGGTCTGACCCTCGACCTTCAGTGCTGCATCGCCACCTTTCTCGGTGTAAGCATCTCGTTGGTAGCGCTGATAACCGAGGTTGACGAACGGTTCGATGCTGACATTGCCACGGCCCAGGTTGTAGCCGACTTCGGCAAAGAGCTGCTGGGTGTTGGCGTCGTAGTTGCTCTTGAGCCGGTCGCTGAACGCGTTGAAATCAACATGACGTTTGCTGCTGCCATTGTGACTGCCATAGGCCGCGCCTAGACGCAGGGCAAACGGCCCATCCTGGCGCACGGCATAAGCACCGAGATGCCAGCTGTCGAGATCGCCGTCGAACTGCCGGGCATCGAACCGGGTTTGCGCTTTGGCACCCATCAGGCCGATATGCCATTGCTCGCCGAATTGCCAGTCGGAACCCAGTACCAACCCCTGGGTGGAATGTTTCAGGATGCTGTCGAAATCACGATCAACCTCGCCGCCATGCCCCAGAGCTTGCAGCCAGACCCGTCCGGAACCTTCGCCGCCCGCCGCCAGACGCGGCGCATTTCTTGAATCCTGCGCACCCTTGCGGTTGTCCAGCTGGTGCATGGCCGAGAGCATGCTGGCGCTGACTGGATTAACGCTGCTCAGTGTGGCTTTGGCGAGATTGGCGTTGCTGCCGGCAGCGAGTTGCTCGAGTGCCGCGCTGGCCGTTGGCTTGCTGGCGCCGATCAGGGCAACGACAGCCGCGTTGGCTGCGGTAGAAGGGTTTATGACTTTTGCAGGCTGACTGGATGGCTCAGGCTTTTGAGGTTGCTGAGGTTGCTGAGGTTGCTGAGGTTGCTGAGGTTGCTGAGGTTGCTGAGGTTGCTGAGGTTGCTGAGGTTGCTGAGGTTGCTGAGGTTGCTGAGATGGTTGGTGTTGTTGAGTCTGGGCGGGGGGCTCGTCAATGCTTTCAGCGAACGACTGGCTGTTTGCCGTGGTCGCGAAACTTTCAAGTGGTACATCGTTACGAGTGTAGAGCAAGCCAACTCGCTGTTCTTCGTACTGCAGCGTGGGGGTCATGAATGCCAGATCGTTCTCGACCGATGCGAACTGTCCCTCGACTTTCCCGGCCTCAAGGATGGCGTGGTGGCTGCTTAGGGGGTAATCACCGGTGGTGACCAGTTTAAGGGTGGCGTCTGCCAGATGGGCTGTGCCTTTGACGACCAGGGTCTGGCTATTGCCGGAGGCATCCACCGCGTAGGCCACTACGGCGGTACGGGACAGATTGAGGTCTCCCAGCACTTGGGGGGCGCCATACACCTCGTCGAGGGTCATGCGCCCGTTTACGTTCAAATGATTGACCAAACCAGCCCCGGCGAAGTGGCCGTTCTCCTGAACATTCACAATGCCGTGGATGACGCCCAGATTGGTCAGATCGCCACCAGATGAAACGGTGGCGCCGCTGCCAATTGCACCTTTGTTGACCAATATGCCGTCGGTCAAGGCAGTACCGGAAATGTCCCCTTCGTTGACCAGCAACGCCTTGGGATGAATCAGCACGCCGAGACTGAAATCACTCGGCCCGCTGCGTGTCCATTTGCCCCGCCTGACCTCCAGCCCGTCGAAGTTCCGGGTTTCATCGAGCGCTCCTTTTTTGTCCGCATCGAGTTGCAGCAGGTTGGTACCCCCACCACCATCGACCCGTCCGGCGAAACTCCCTCGGGCCTGTACTGTGACGAGGTCATTGCGTTCATCGAGTGCCAGGGATACGCCGTCCTGCGCCTTGTAACCCTTGTTGATCCTGTGCGTAACGGTCTCCGGATGATGAATGAAAGCGTCGACGGCTGACTTGAGTGCTTCGGGCGTTGCGAGCGTAAAGTCTTGAACGTCGACCGGCATCTCTTGGGCCATGGACAGGTCTGCGCAACCCAGCGCCAGTGAAATGGCCAGAGCCAGATGTTTAGGTCGATAGTGAAATTGAACGGGCATCGAGTTCAGCCTCTCTTGGAAGGAGGCCAAACTCTAAGTTGGCGCCGGGCGACACCGATGTCAGCTGGATCGCACACGGTTGCAGGCGACGTCGGATTGAACAGCGGAAAACGACGACCTGGCGCAGAATTGCGAAATACTTCCTACCGGCCCGTCGCCCTTTCCTACAAGTGACGTTGTCGCTGCACAGGCTCGGGGTATGAACGACTGAAGCGCGCCCGAGGGCAGCCGATCACCTCAACGGCGATGCGCGTAGGCCTTGCCGTAATGGCGCTCCATTCGCGCCTGAATCAATTCCAGGCCGATCGACATCAGCCAGTAAATGATCGCCGCCGTGGTCAGCATCTCGATGTAGCGGTAGCTCGAACGCCCGTAGGACTGGGCCAGGAACATCACTTCCCACACGCCCATCACCGAGATCAGTGACGAGTCTTTGAGCATCGAGATGAACTGGTTGGTGGTCGGCGGGATGATGGTGCGCATGGCCTGGGGCAGGGTGATCCGCCAGAAAATCACACTCTCGCGCATCCCCAGCGCCAGTGAGGCTTCGCGCTGACCATAGGGCACGCCGAGGATGCCGGCGCGGAAGATCTCGCTGAGGTACGCGCCATAGTTCAGAGACAGGGCAATGATCCCGGCTACCACCGCACCGGGCACGACGCCCAGTTGCGGCAGGCCGAGGTAGATCAGCAGGATCTGGATCAGCAGCGGTGTGCCGCGGAAGAACGAGGTGTAGAAACTGGCGATGCCGAATGCCACGGCGCTTTTCGACAGGCGCGCCAGGGCCGTGATGAAGCCCAGCAATGACGAGGCGACAATCGCGCAGGCACATAGAAACAGAGTCAGCGCCGCGCCCTGCAAAAAGCCGTTGGGCGCCAGGTGCACGCCGAGCAGGTTCGGCAGCTTGTCGAGGATGATCGAGAGCTTCAGATCGAAGCTCAGGAAAAAACTGGCGAACAGGCTGAACATCGCCGCCCACGTCAGGTACAGGCGCGTGCGGAAACCAAACAGCCGTTGCAGGCGCGATTCAGCTACCGGTAGGGGCGGTTGTGGAGGTGTCGGGAAGGCAGTCATTGGCTGATATCGGTGCCGATCCATTTTTGCGACAGCTTGCTCAGCGTGCCGTCCTGCTTGAGTTGCGCAAACACCTCGCGCACCTTGGCGTCCCACTGCGCGTCACCCTTTTCGATGGCGACCGAGTTGGGCTCCGCGTACAGCGGCTCGCCGGCCAGTTTGAAACGTTTGTCCTGATTCAGGCGCGGTTGCGCGGTGACCAGATTGGTGAGGATGGCATCCAGACGCACACCGGCACCCAGGCCCAGGTCCTGGAAGGCGACGTTGTCGGTATCGTACGGGGCGATCTGCACGTCCTCGAACGGGTACTCCAGGCGCGTGTCTTCGGCGCCTTCGATGACCAGGTTCTTGTTCAGATAACTTTCATAGCTGGAGGCGCTGGTCAGACCGACTTTCTTGCCGCTCAGATCCTTGGCGCCGTGGATGCGATCGTCCTTGGCGTTGACCACGATCACCGCTGGCGAGGCGTAGTACTCGACCGGAAAATCGAACACTTCGGCGCGTGCCTTGCTGGGCGTCATGGAGCAGATGCAGATGTCATAGCGTCCGCTCCAGCGGCCAGCCGCAATGACGTCCCAGGATGGCGTTTCGAGGCGCAGCTTGACCCCCAGCTTGTCAGCGACGGCTTTGGCGACATCCACATCGAAACCGTCGAGCTGGTTCTGCTCATTGAGAAACGAGAACGGTGGATAGCTTTCCATCAGCACACCGACCAGTTCTTTTTTCTGCTCGACGCGATCGAGTGTGGCGCCACCGAAGGCTTGGGTGGAGGCGGCCAGAATCGTCAGGCCCAGGGCCAGTAGCGGTTGAAGTTTCACAGTCGATACCTGAAAAAAGGGGTTGTTATTAACCGGATGGTGCGTATTAAATAGTTATAAGAACTACTCCGGTAGTGAGTTATTTTCATAAGCATATGAGCGAATCGCATATGGGCACAGCAACGGTAATTCTTGATGGCGGCATGGGCCGTGAATTGCAGCGCGCAGGGGCACCGTTTCGGCAACCCGAGTGGTCGGCGCTGGCCTTGATCGAGGCGCCGCAAGCGGTCGAAGCGGTGCACGCTGCCTACATCGCCAGCGGCGCCAATGTGATCACCAGCAACAGCTATGCGGTGGTACCGTTTCACATCGGCGCAGCGCGGTTTGCCGCTGAAGGTGAGGCACTGGCGGCATTGGCCGGGGAGCTGGCGCAGCGTGCAGTACAGGCGTCGGGCAAGGCGGTGCGGGTGGCCGGTTCGTTGCCGCCGCTGTTTGGTTCCTATCGCCCGGACCTGTTCGAGGCGGCGCGGGTGAACGAATTGCTGGCGCCACTGGTGAGCGGCCTGGCGCCCCATGTCGACTTGTGGCTGGCGGAAACCCAGAGTTCGATCATCGAGGCGCGATCCATCCGCGCGGGTCTGCCAAAGGACGGCAAGCCGTTCTGGCTGTCGTTTACGCTGAAGGATGAAGACACCGACGATGTACCGCGTCTGCGTTCCGGTGAGCCGGTGGCCGAAGCGGCGGCCGTGGCGGCCGAGTTGGGCGTCGAGACGCTGCTGTTCAACTGCAGTCAGCCGGAAGTGATCGGTGCCGCGATTGACGCGGCGCGTGACACCTTCGAACGCCTGGGGGTGAAGATCCACATCGGCGCGTACGCCAATGCGTTTCCGCCGCAACCCAAAGAAGCGACGGCCAACGATGGCCTCGACCCGTTGCGTGACGATCTGGATCCGCCGGGGTATCTGCATTGGGCGCAGGACTGGCAGCAGCGTGGTGCCAGCCACTTGGGCGGCTGCTGCGGCATCGGCCCGGAACACATCGCGGTGCTGGCGCAGAAGCTGGTGTAAATAAAGATCAAGAGATCGCAGCCTGCGGCAGCTCCTACAGGGTGAGGAGTTGCCGCAGGCTGCGATTTTCTACGTTTACAGACTCAGGAACGGCACTCGACCAATCCTTTCACCTGCCCGGTCGGTGTCTGGTTTTCATCGCTCAACCACTGCTCGAACCCCGCCGCAATCGCCGGCCATTCCGAATCCAGGATCGAATACCACGCGGTATCGCGGTTCTGACCCTTGACCACCATGTGCTGGCGGAACACGCCTTCGAAGCTGAAACCCAGGCGCTCGGCGGCGTATTTGGAGCGGGCGTTGCCGTTGTTGCATTTCCATTCCAGGCGACGGTAGCCCAGCGCGAAGGCGTATTTGGCGAGCAGGTACACCGCTTCAGTGCTTTTCGGTGAGCGTTGCATCGGCGCGCCGAAGGTGACGTGGCCGATTTCGATGCGGCCGTGAGCCGGGACAATCGACATCAGGCTGAGAATGCCCTGCACCTGACCCGTGGCGCGGTCGACGATGCTGAAGAAATACGGATCGCTGCTGGCCGCATGGTTGTTCAGCCAGTCATTGAAAACGCTGCGCTGCGGGAACGGGCCGTAGGGCAAATAGTCCCAGAGTTTCGGGTCGGCACCTGGGCCTTGGAGGACGTTGAACAGCTCGTCGCCATGGCGTGCCGGGTCGAGTCGTTCCAGGCGGATGAAGCGGCCTTCGAACAAGGTGGCAGTGGGGGCGGGGACGCCTTTCCAGTCGGCAAGTGAAGTGGTCATGTACGCGGCTCCTTAAATGGCTTTGCGAAACTGGATGAATCCGGGGCGTTCGGCGATGCGCTCGTAGAGCTGGATCGCGGTTGCGTTGCTCTCGTGGGTCAGCCAGTGGACCTTGCAGCAGCCATCAGCCTTGGCGGTGGCGTAGACGTGCTCGATCAGCAGACGCCCGACGCCGGTGCCACGGGTTTGCGGCTCGACCAGCAGATCCTGCAGGTAGCAGGAATTTTCGATGCTCCAGTTCGAGCGGTGATAAATGAAATGGACCATGCCCACGGCTTTGCCATCGGCCCAGGCGAGGGCGGCGTGGGTCGGTTCGCTCGTATCGAGGAAACGCTGCCAGGTACTGTGTGTGACGGCCTGCGGTAACTCGGTGTTGTAAAAGCGCAGGTAGGCCTGCCACAACGGCAACCAGGCGGCGTGATCACCGGCAGTCACCGGGCGGATCTGGATCTGACTCATGCTATTTCCTTAACGCATCAAGTGGGCGAGGGTCTGGTCGTTGATGTCGGGGCTGGCGGACAGGCCTTCACGCACGCCGGCGATGTCTTCGGCGCTGCGGTTCTGGCTGAGCTTGCGCTTACCCTCGAGGCGATCGATGGGAATGGCAAAACCGACGATGGCCTTGAGCATGCCGTCGATGTAGTCGGCGGGCGCGTCGTCGACCTTCCACGGTTGCGCGCGACCGGCTTCGTGGCGATCGGTGAGCGTGCTGACGATGTCGAGCAGGCGTCCGCCATCGCTGAAGGTTTCGGCGTGACCGTAGGCGTGCACGGCGACATAGTTCCAGGTCGGCACGACTTTGCCGTGCTCAGCCTTGCTCGGATAAAACCCGGGGCTGACGTAGGCGTCCGGGCCGGCAAAGATCAGCAGGGCTTCGGCGCCGTCGCGCAAATCTTTCCACTGCGCATTGGCTTTGGCCAGATGCCCGTACAACGTGCCGTTCTGGCCTTGTTCGCGATGCAGCAGCACCGGCACATGGCTGGCCTGCAGGCCGCTTTCACCGTGGGTCACGAGAATGGCGAGGCGGGTGGCGAGGATCAGTTCGTGCAGTTGGGACAACTCGTCGATGGCAAAAGCGCGTGGCGTGTACATGGAGAGATTTTCCTTGGCGAATGCCTGCATCCTAGGCAGGCTATTGGACTGTTGTAAGAGCCATTGATGACCAATTTCATAGGTCCATTGCCATGCCCGAATCGCTCACGCTGTCCATGCCGTTCAATCCGGCGGGAATCGAACTCGACCGCCGTCAGGGCTTGAGCCGGCAGCTTTACCAGGCGTTGCGTTTGCGCGTACTGGACGGACGTCTTGCCAGTGGCACGCGGTTGCCGGCCAGCCGCGATCTGGCGGCGGCGCTGGCGATCTCGCGCAACAGCGTGGTGCGCGCCTACGATCAGTTGTACGCCGAAGGCTTTATCGAAGGCCGGGTCGGCGACGGCACTTACGTTGCGCAATTGCCGCAGGCGGTGTTGCCGGCGAAAAAA
The DNA here is from genome assembly GCF_028830055.1 of Pseudomonas serboccidentalis. Taxonomy (NCBI): domain Bacteria; kingdom Pseudomonadati; phylum Pseudomonadota; class Gammaproteobacteria; order Pseudomonadales; family Pseudomonadaceae; genus Pseudomonas; species Pseudomonas serboccidentalis. Next base: position 1,407,168 of record NZ_CP101655.1, on the reverse strand, counting down.
CTATCCACAAAAGTATCCACAGGGTTTTCAACAGGCTTACCCACAGCCTTATCCACAAATTGGCTGGATTTACCTGTGGATCCATCCAGCAAAGTTATCCACAGCGACGCGCTGACCCGGGTCAAAAACAATCATTTGGCCCGTCCGCCCAGTGGTCCGCCCCGGGCGTTTCGGGTCGGTGTTCCGGCCTTCGATCTGTTCCCTTTCGACGTCTGGGCCAAGCTGAATGCGGCTTTCTGGCGCAAACCGGATTTGCAGCAGCTGTGTTATGGCGACCCGGCCGGCGATGCGCGGTTGCGGGGGATGATCGCGGCCTATTTGCGCAGCTCCCGTGGCATGCAGTGCACGGCTGAGCAAATTGTGATCACCAGTGGCGCGCAGCAGGGGATTAGCCTTTGTGCACAGTTGCTGGTGGAGCCGGGCGACGGAGTAGCGATCGAGAATCCAGGCTACCGCGCTGCCGGTCATGCCTTCGCCGTGGCCGGTGCCCGGTTGCACGGAGTGGCAGTGGACAGCGAGGGCATCGACTGCCAGCAATTGGCCGGGCTCAGCGATTGCCGTCTCACTTATGTCACGCCATCCCACCAGTACCCGACGGGCGTGGTGATGAGTCTGGCGCGACGGCTCGAACTGCTGGCCTGGGCCGAGCGTACGCAAGGCTGGATCGTCGAGGATGATTACGATGGCGAGTACCGCTACAGCGGTGCTCCGTTGGCGCCTTTGGCCGCGCTCGATCGACAGGGGCGGGTGCTGTATGTCGGCACGTTCGGCAAGGTCGCGTTCCCGGCGTTGCGCCTGGGGTATCTGGTGCTGCCGCCGGGGTTGGTGGATGCGTTTGCCCAGCGGCGTGCTGTGGATGTGCGGCATTCCGAAGTCAGCACCCAGGCCGTGATGGCGGAGTTCATGGCCGCCGGGCATTTTCAACGACATATCCGGCGCATGCGGCGAGCCGCCCTGAGTCGCCGCAATACCTTGCTCAGTGGCTGGCCAATGGAGGTTCCCGGGGTCGGCCCGCTGCCGACAGTCGCTGCCGGCCTGCACCTGACGGTACCGGTCGACAGCATCGCCCGTGAGCAGGCGTTGATTGAACAGGCTGCCAGCGTCGATGTGGAGATCAATGGCCTGAGCAGCTATTGGCTACCCGACTCGACCACCGCGCCTGATCGACGCGCCGGACTGGTGATGGGGTTTGCCGCTGTGCCCGAAAAAGCCATCGAGTCTGCACTGGCGCGCCTGCGCACGGCCTGGCGCGTTGGTTGAAGCGGGTCGTTGGCGACCCGCCCGGATAATGACCTCAGCGACTGACTTCAAGTTTGAAGAACAGCGCCGGATCACTGATGCGCCGCAGGACATAGTCGATCGGCGCCAAGTCAGTCAGGACGTTTTGGCGTTCGGCACTGAACTGCTGCAGATGGGCGTCGGCGATTTTCAGATGCGCAGCCGTGAAGGCCTCCAGCGGCGCTTGCAGGGAGTCGTAGTGAAAGTGTGCCAACCACAAAGGCTTATCGGCGGTGTCGAGAATCCGATACTCCTGAAAATAGTCCCGACGCTTTTTGGTCCTGATTCGCCCCTGCCGGTTTTTCTCGATGCGCACCTGATGATTGTCCAATAGCCATTGCAGGTACGCCTGGCGTGGCTGGCGCTCCTTGAGCAGGCTGGCACGGACACTGATGCCCTCGGCGCGCAAGCGCTCGGCGGCACTTCGCAGCTCCGTCGGCAGGCTGCCCACCGGGAAGCGCGAGCTGCCGCTGTCACGCTCCCGTGCCAGCACCTGCTGGACATCTTGTGCGGCCTGTTCAAGGCGCTGTGCCTGCTGATCAAACAGGTCCTGCATGTCGGCCGGGATGCGATTGGGTCTGAACGCGTCCTTTCGCGTCTGATCGATGAAGCTCTGCACGTTTTCGTTCAGTGTCTGGCCATTGTCGATCGTGTCGGTATCGTTCAGCAGTGGCTGGGCGGCGGGACGGGGCCGTGACGGCAGGATGTCGTGGAACGCCTGCTCGGTGGAGGTCGAAGCCTTGGCGGGCGCGGGATCACGGGGACGGCTCTTGGTGACCTTCATTGCCGGACGGGAAGGACCCGCGACGGCCGGTTTCGGCGCGGCGGGCGCGGGGATGTCCGGGGTCTCGGGCAACAATTGATCTAACTGATCCTGCGCCAGTTGCCGGAATTCGCCGATCAGTCCGCGCACTCGATCGATCTCGAGCGGTTCGACCTTGCCGGGGTATTGATCTGCAAGATCCTTGAAGCGCTGATCGGTATCTGCATAGACATCGAGCAGCCCGCTGAGGGTGTCGATGCGTCCGGTCAGCGGTTCACCGCCCTCGGGCGCCTTGAGCAGTCCAGCATGCCGATGGGCGGCGGACGCGGCGTCGATAATCAACTGACCCACGGCGTCGCGCTGTGAGGCATCGACGCTGGCTGCACCCCGCAGGCACAGCTCATGGGACATGCCGACTTCGTTGGCCTTCAAGTCCCAGGCGGTGAAGGCCGGCAACAAGTCGCGCAGGGGTTTTGCTGCGGTGATGCCGGCGCTGCCGGTGGCTTCCAGATCCACCAGCGAGGTTTGCGACAATTGCAGGCGAGCGACCATGTCCTGGCTCAGTTTCAGCGTCTGCTTGACCGTCTCGATGTGCGCCTGCAACGCTGCAGCCTTCTCGATGACGCTGTTCCCGCTCAGCTTCTGATTGAATTTGGCATAGGCATTACGCTGAAGAGCGAACCACAGGCAGAGGTTTTTCTGCAGGTGGGTGGTCATGCGCAACAAGTCATGAAAGTAGCCGTCGCTGCCACCCTTCTGGCGCCACTCCTGAAGGTTGTTCAACGCCTGCTGGTAATCCGTGATGAGTTTTTCCACTTGGGTGAGGTATTGCCGGGTTGCCTGCTCGTGCGCCGTTCCGGTGGCGGCCAGCATTTTCTCCTGAGCGGTTTTCAAGGCGTCGTTGCCAATGGACTCCTGGCGTTTGAAGGTGTTTAGTTTGGCTTCCAGTTGTTTGCGTTGTTGCTCCTTCACCCAACGTTGCGCGCGCAACTGACTTTGCAGGCTCTTGCCGCCGGCTCCACCGCGCAGGCGCAGACGGGTATCGACAAACCATTTTCCTTGGCTGTCATGGGTCAGTAGCGGCCCTGTTTCTGGAGGATTGCCCGGGAATTCGATCTGGATCTGCTGATCGTCATTTTCGATGACGCCGTACCAGTGCTCACCGACTTGCGCGTACAGATGATCATCGCGGCGATACACCGGCGCAGTGCCGAAGAGGATTTTTTCCAGGTCCGATTCTGTCGGATCGATAGGCGTCACGCTCGCCTTCAGCAGGTAGGCGGTCAATGCCTCGGTCGTACGGCGAGGAACGGAGCCGCGTACTTCCAGAGAGGAGTAATGGCTGGACGGCAGTTCTCCGCTCAGCGCCGTGGGGTCGCGAGTCACGCTGGGCGCCGCTGGCTGAACGGCAGCAGGCACAGTGGCGGGCGATTCGCGCTCAGCCGGGTATGGCGCCGGGCGGCGGCCGCTCTGGCGCCGAACGGCCGCGCGGTGGGCGAGAAGCAGCCCCAGGTTCAGCAGCATATCGCCGATCGCGTCCCATTCAGCGAGCTTGTCACCTCGTTGACGCGCCTGCAGCGCTTGTTCGACCTCACTGATGCCTTGCCAGATCCAGAGCGCGGCGCCGGCCGGGCCGCTGAGGAAATTCGCGGCGACGCTGAACAGTGCCCAGCCGCTGTCGCGCAGCAGTGCCCAGCGCCGTTCAGCGTTGGACTGTGATTGCCGGTCGGCAAACTCGGCCATGGTCTGGGCATGGGTCTTGAACAGGATGCCGAATACATCGCCATGCAGCGCTTTTGAGGAAAGCTGAACCGGGCCGGCCCAGTCCACACTCGTCCACGGTTCGGAAAGCATTTGCGCGCTCGTCCACGGACTGGGCAGGCCGACGGGGAACGTGTATTGGGCGTATTTGAAACTGAGGGTCGAGTCCGGTAACCAGGCCAGGACCGAATCCCTTAATTCCCCCGGATGATGCAGGGCGTACACAAGGTTTTGCGCAGACGGAAATTGCAACAACGGCTGATCGAACAGAGGGCGATACAGCAGGCACGGCCCGCTTTCAGCCTGGCGTGGGCCGATGACGAACATGTTGGTCACCGTGTCGCCTTCGGTGTCCCCGTTGCGTATGAACGTCAGCGGACGAACGACTATTGGTTGGGCGTGGCCGGGTGTCGGTTTGAGCCATTCGCGAATATACGCATAGCCGCGTTCATCAATGCCGCCGATACGGCGGATCTTGCACTCCAGAGCGATCAGCGGAAGCAGGGCATGCAGTTGGCGCAGGTAGAAGTATTTCTGTATGGCTCCCTGGATTGGATCGTTGATCAGTTTGTCCTTGATCAACTGAGGGTAGGTTTGGCCGATGTCGACTTTTTTCGCCATTTGCGTCAGGTAGGCGACGTCCAGCCAGTCGGGAACAGGCTGCGGCGGTTTGAAGCGCAGCGTAGCCTCATAGGGCGGTGAATTCTGCAGTGCGAACTCGCCCAGGGTTTCGGTATGACTGTCGAGCGGGTTGGGCAGCGTCAAGCCACCGGATTCGAAACTGTTGGTGATGGTGATCTCGAACGAATCCAGGGGTAACCGGGTAGCGGATGGCTGGTCGGCAAGAATCGCTTCGCGCATTCGCTGCTGGGCGAAAGTGTCGATGGCGGGCAGGTGATACAGGTTTTTATTGATGTGCTTGTACAGCTTGCCCAGGGCACTGACGGATCGGCTGTATTGATCCATGTCGGCAGCCGTGGCGCCGGCCAGCCATTCGGGCATGGCTTCATCGAGGGTCGCGAAGGTGTCTTTTTCCTCGGTGCCGGGATATTGCGCAAGTTCGGACAGGGAACTGCCGGTATCGGTTTCGCGGGCGACGGATTCGCGGGTGATTTCGGCGATTGCATCGAGTTGGCTGGCGATCAGCGCCCAGGCCATATGGTCGAAGAAATTGCCCTCGGGTTCGAACAGTCGCCACTTCATGCTGCGTCCATCCAGGCGTTCTTCGAGGCGTTCGAGCAACGCCGCGCCCAATGCCTCCAGAGACGCGAACGATTCATAGCCGTCCAAGGTGTACATCATCACCAGGTCGCGTTCGCGATAACGGCCGGTCAGTACCGCAACACCGCCGACAGTCAGATGCCGGGCCTTGCCTGCGGCGTCGACCGTGTCGATATCGATGAGCTGAACCTTGATCTCTGACAGCGTCGGCTGCTGGCTGTCCCGTTGTTGTTTGTCGGGATACTGCGAGACGGCCCGGGCGACATGGCACTGATCTGCATCCCAGCCGCTGACACTTTGTACATCCAGGGATTTGCGCAGTGCATCGGCCAGTTCCTGCCAGCGCGGCGCCTTGTGTCCGTTGCTGTTCCAGAAGGCCAGTTGGCGCTCGCGAAAGGCCACGAACAGCAGCGGCGAGTAGTCATTGAGCATCGTGGCGATGGCTTCGATGCTGATGTCCAGATGCACCACGGGAGACGCCTGCGGATCCGCTGTCAGGAAGTGCTCGCCCTCCAGGTAATTGGCGTCGGTGTCGGAAAAAAAAAGGCGCACCAGGGCCTGGGTCAATGATTCGAAAGTCATCGGCAGCGCCCGGAGCTTGCCCTCGGCCCATTGCCAGCGGGGTGTGCCGATCAGTGTGAGATCAGGGTCCAGAGCCCGATCCGGGAATTGTTTTTTCAAGGCATTGCGCAGCATACGAGCGGCGACTTCATCGACGGTAGGGCCTTGGTTGTCGTGCTGCACAATCAGATTGTTTTTCAGTTGTATGGGCACGCGAAGGTTGTCGGTATGTTCGGTCATCGTCCTCTTCCTTTTTGACGTTTCGGTTATGAAAAAAACAGTTTGCGGGCCAGTTGTGCACTGATCTCGCTGCGATAAATGGCGATCACTTGCGGGTTGGAGGTCTTGGGATTCACCTCGAACGCCCCGGCCAGGAAGCGTTGATCGCTGGTCTTCAAGTGGGCGGCGGTGAAGTTTTCCGCCGGCCCGTCCGGCTGGGGGTAATGGAAGTGCGCGTACCACAGCGCTTTCTGGCTGCGACGATCGCGAATCTCGAATTCAGTCAGGTAATCCCTGCGCGGGCCCTTGAGCCGACGCCGTGCGGTGCCGGACAAGATGTCGATTTCATTCTTGCCCAGCAGCCATTCGATGCGCGAGGCAGTGGGTGGCTGCTGTTTGATCATTTCGACGCGCAGCCGGTAGCCCTCGGTATTCAGCCGTTCGCGGGCCTGCTGCAGTTCGCTCTTCAGCTTCGTGGCTGCCAGGCGCTGGGCTTCAGCCGTACTCGAACTCAGGGCACGTTCCAGGGCACTTGCGCTGTGATCGAAGTGTTCGCTTTTCTGGCGGAACAGATCCTCGATTTCCACCGGGATGCGGCCGGGTTTTTTCGCGCTGGCTTCGGTTCGCCGAATGAAATCTTCCAGGCTGTCGAGCAGGGTTTGCCCTTGGGCCAGTTGTGCATCGAGCGCAGGTCGGGACGCGGGTCGGCGACGTCGGGCGGGTACCCGTTCGACCCAGACGCCCGGGGTTTTTTCGTGGAACGTGGCGATGACTTTGCCAGTCATCGGCGCGCGGACTTCCAGCAGTACCGGCTCGCCCGGCGCCGAGGGCCGCATTTCGCCGACGACCGTGCCCTTGAAACGGGTCTTGACCACCCGTTTGCGGGGCGCGCGGGCGGGTTTCGAGGGGCCCGGCCGAGCCTGCGCCGGAGCATGCTCGCGCAGCAATTGCGCCAGATGATCCTCAGTGCGCTTCTGGAATTCGCCGATACGCTGGCGCAGATGTTTGAACGGTTGCTCCAGCAAGACCTCTTTGTGGTCGAGGGCGAAGTCCTCCAGTGACTGGTCGATGGCGACAAACTGTTCGAGCAGTCCGTCGAGGCCCTCGGTGCGTTCTCCTGCCCCGGCCGGGTTGTCCTCCAGCATCAGTTCCTGAGAGGTCTGGATCACCAGATTGGTGGTGTCGAGCAAGCGGGAAAAGTCCGCCTGCGCCTCGTTCACTGCGGCACTGTCGCCCTCCTTGAGGCACACCTCGCGGGCCAGCGAAACTTGCAGGGCTTTGAGATCATCGGCGCTGAAGGTGGGCAAGCGCTTGCGATACTGCACGACAATTTCGGCGGCACTTCTGCCGAGGCGATCCAGTTCCTGAAACTTCGAGCGGGCGAATTCGAGCTTGCCGATCACGCCTTCGGACAGATCGACCATTTGCTGATAAGTCGCCCGGTCACCAGCACCTGCCGTGGTGTCTTCGGCTTCCAGCAATGTCAGCGTTTCTTGCAGTGTCCGCACGAAAACGGGGGTGTTCTGATCAAGCCATGTCTGATTGAAATGCAACTGGGTATCGAGCATCGAGATCATGGCCGGGCGGTAGTTGGGAACCGTCTCCAGCAGACTCAAGGCCTTGAGCTGTTCAATTGGCGCCTCGTACTGAAGGGTGCGCTGGTCGAGCTTTTCGAGAAACGCCTGCTGCAGTCCGGACGAAGCCTGGTCCTCGGCACGTTTCATTTTCTGGTAGGCGTCGATCAGCTCGGTTTTTGCGTGATCGCGTTCGTTATCGAATTCGGTCAGTTGTTGCTTGAGTTCGGCAATGCGTTGACGGTTTTGCTGTTTCAGCGCTTTGCGCCGGGCGGAAAAGCCACCGCCGCGAAGGCGCAAACGGGTGTCGACGAACCACTGGCCGTGGGTATTGCTGATCAACGCCGGGCCTCTGCGCATCGGTTGTTGTCGGGTGTCGATCATCGACACCGCGCCTGTGTCATCGACGGCTACCTCGAACCAGCGCTCGTCGATCGTGGCGTAGTAGCGGGTTCCCAGGCGATGGAGATGACGGTAAAGCGCGCTGGTGCTGTCAGGCGGGATCAGTGATTCGGGCCTGGGAACCGCGAAGCGTTCCAAAGTCTGCGTGAGACTCAAGGCGGTATCGGTGAGCACGCTGATACGGTGTGGCGCAGCGGCAGCTTCGCCGACGACTTCGGAGGACTGGACGATGGTGAGCGGTGTCCGCGGTTTTTCCTCAAGCGCGACGGGTTTGGCCTTCGAAGTCTTTTTCTCGATGCCGGGGGCCGTCGACGATCGTGTACTGGCGTGATGGGCGAGGACCATCGCCAGGGTCAGCAACAGGTCCGTCATCGCGCTGGCCTGTTGCTGTCGATCACCCTGGTCGCCGGCGTCGAGAGTCTGTTGTATGTCGTCCAGTACCTGCCAGATCCACGCGGCGGTGCCGACCGTACGACCGAGAAAGGGCAAGGCTGCATTAAGGATCATCCACGCGCCATGCTTGAAGGTTTCCCAACGGCTTTGTGCGTTGGACACCGATTGTTCTTCTGCCTGCCGGACCAGTGCATTGACGTTGGACGTGAACAGCGCGTCCAGGTAATCGGGGTCGATGACCGCTGTGCCCAGCGTCAGCGTGCCGCCCATTCGCAGCGGAGTCAGCGGGTCGCCCAGCAGTTGCGAAAGCGTCCAGACAGAAGGCCGGTTCGCGGTGAACACGTAGTTGGCGTAATCAGCCCGTACGCTGTCCGGCAGCCAGGCGAGCACGGATTGGTGCAGCGTCGGCGAATGCTTGATGGCGTAGATCAGGTTGGCCGGTGTCGGGTACTGGCTCAAGGGTTGATCGAGCATTGGCCGGTAGAGCAGGCACGGCCCCTTGTTCATTTGGCGAGGGCCGATCACAAACATGTTGGCCACCTTGTCGGCGGCGCCCGCCAAACGCCAGCCGGGCTTGAACGCCAGCGGGCGGATGACGATTTCCTCGCCGTCCACCCAACGGTTTTCGGCGGCGACTTGCACCGCCGCCGCGACATACCGGTAGCCCAGTTCGTTGATCCCGGCCTGACCACGAATCTTGTGCTGTAACGCCAGCAGCGGCAGTTCGACCCGCAAGTGAGCGGTGAACAGGTTCTGCCGGCGAAGGCTTTCTGTGGGGACGTCGAGCAAGGTGTTCTTGATCAGTGTCGGGTAGCTCTGACCGATGTCGGCGTTGACGATCAATCCCTCCAGGTAGTCCACGGTCATCCACTCGGGCAATGATTGCCCGCTGATGCTGCGTACGGTCTTGTTGCCCAAGGGCAGCGCGATCAGGTTCTGCAGCGCCAGATCCACCAGGCTCAGCGACATGCGTTCGGGCCCGACCTGTGGCACGAACGCCCCCCAGACCACGACGCTTTCGACAGCGATCTCGATGTCCGTCAGGTTTAACGAGGTGGCATCGGGATGCTGTTTGAGCATGGCCTCGCGCAGGGTGTCGAGGGCGAACTCGCGGATCGGCTTGATGCCGTCCAGAAAGGTCTTCTCGTCGTCCTGCGTGCGCACCGTCGCCAGATCCATCAGGTGGCGGCTGTAAGCGGTGAGGTCGCTGGACGAGGCGTTGGCTATCCACGACGGCAGCGTCTGCTCGACCCGGTTGAAGCGTGAAGGAGCCTGTTGGTCTGTCGGGTCAAGCTCGTTCGCGGTGCGACTGATGTGCGGCGCAAGGTCGGCATTTGCTGCGCCGGGTTCGTTCGACAGCGCGCCAATCGAGTCCGCCTGCAGCGCAATCAGGTTGCATGCCAGATGATCGAAGTACTCGCCCTCGGGTTCGATCAAGCGCCATTTCAGGGTGTGGCCGCTTGTCTGGCCTGCGCTGTAAACCAGCAGGGAGTTGCCCAGTTGCTCCAACGACTCGTAGGTGCGCAAACCGTTGGTCACCGAGTGCGTGAGGATCAAGGTGCGGCTGTCGTGCTCGCCGATCAGTACGGCCAGGTCAAGGACATTGAGGTGCGTCGAGACGTCGTTGCCGGTCTTGTCACTCACGGTGTCGAGGTCGATCAGGCAGGCGCGCGACCGATAGCGGTCATGCGCACTGCGCAGGTGCTTGTCCGGGTATTGGTAAAGGTTGCGCGCCATGGCGTACTGGTCGGTATCCAGGCCCGCGGTCTTTTCGATGTTCCACTGTTCACGCAGCGATTTGGACAGGTGTTTCCAGCGCGGGGTCGTGTCGGACGTCAGTTGGTTCCAGTAATCGACTTGCTGTTCCTGGAACGCAAAAAACAGCAGCGGCGCCAGCTCATTGAGCAAACGGGCGATGGCTTCCAGGCTCACGGGGAATTGCGCCGGAGCTGGCTCCATTGGCTCTAGCGTGAGGTAGTGCTCACCGTCGAAAAAAACCACCGGAGTGCCCTCGACACCATGGCGAACGAGGGTGTCGGTCAGCGATTCCCAGTGCTGGATCCCCGGGATGACCTGTTCCTTGAGCAGGCGCCAGGTGGGGGTCACCACCATCGCCAGACGCGGATCGATCGTCAGCTGTGGGTACAGCGATTTCAGGGCCGGCAAGAGGGTGCGTGTGGCCACTTCGCGAATCGACGGCCCGGTCACCAGTTGGGTCAGCAATTTATCCTGTTCGTCCGTGGGGACGGGCACGGAGGAGGGGGTGGAAACGTCGGTCATGTTCACATCCTGTGTGGGTTAGGCACCGTTGGGCATTCGGTGCGCATGCCGTTTCACGGTAGTGACGGACGCGTCGGGGCGGGTGGTAGATAAATATCGCGGGCAAAAAAAGACCTGCGCGAGCGCAGGTCTTTTCGGTACAGCGGCGGGTATCAGGTGCCGGACTTGATTTTGGTCCAGGCCCGCGTCCGCGCCCGCTCGGCATCGCGAGGCAATGGCTGCAGGGTGTACAGCGTGTTCATCGCCGCTTCGGTCGGGTACAGGTTGGGGTTGTTGCGGATCGCCGGGTCCACCAGGCCGGTGGCGTCCTTGTTCGGGTTCGGATAGCCGACGAAGTCGCTGACCGGTGCGATCACCGCCGGTTGCAGCAAGTAGTTGATGAAGGTGTAGGCGTCCTCCGGGTTCTTCGCACCCTTGGGGATCGCGAGCATGTCGAACCAGATCGGCGCGCCTTCCTTGGGCAGGCGCATGTCGACCACCACGCCGTTCTTCGCTTCTTTGGCGCGGTTGGCCGCTTGCGAGAAGCTGCCGGAGTAGCCGACGGCGACGCAGATGTCACCGTTGGCGATATCGGCCATGTACTTGGAGGAGTGGAAGTAGGTGATGTACGGACGGATCTTCATCAGCAGCGCTTCGGCTTTCGCATAGTCCGCCGGGTTCTTGCTGTTGGGATCGAGCCCCAGGTGTTGCAGGGCCAGCGGCAGGATCTCCGACGGCGAGTCGAGCAGGGCGACGCCGCACTGCTTGAGCTTGCTGATGTTCTCTTCCTTGAAGATCAGATCCCAGCTGTCCACCGGCGCGTTGTCACCCAGCGCTGCCTTGACCTTGGCCGGGTTGAAGCCGATCAGGATGGTGCCGTACATGTACGGCACGGCGAACCGGTTGCCCGGGTCGTTGGCCTCGATCAGCTTCATCAGTTTCGGGTCGAGGTGGTTCCAGTTCGCCAGCTTGCTGCGATCCAGCGGCTGGAACACCCCGGCTTCGATCTGCTTGGCGAGGAACACGTTGGACGGCACCACCACGTCATAACCGGAGTTGCCGGTCAGCAGTTTGGCTTCCAGCGCTTCGTTGGTGTCGAAGATGTCGTAGACCAGTTTGGTCTGGGTGTTCTGCGCCTTGAAGTCTTCCAGTGCCTTGGGCGTGATGTAGTCGAACCAGTTGTAGACGCGCAGGGTGCGTTCTTCAGCGTGGGCAGCGGTGCTCAACAACGTCGCACACAGGGCTGGCGCGATAAGGTGCTTGAGGCGGTTCATTGTTCAAACCCTTCCAGCACGTTCACCGCGTTGATGCCGATTTCCTCCACCGCGTAGCCGCCTTCCATGACGAACAGGGTTGGCTTGCCAAGGGCGGCAATGCGCTTGCCCATTGCCAGGTAATCCGGGCTGTCGAGTTTGAATTGTGAGATCGGATCGTCCTTGAACGTGTCGACGCCCAGCGACACGATTATGACGTCGGCGCCGTAGCGGTCGATCTCGTTACAGGCCTGATCCAGTGCCGCGCTCCACACATCCCAGCCGGAGCCGGCCGGCAGCGGGTAGTTGAAGTTGAAGCCTTCACCGGCGCCTTCGCCGTGCTCATCGTCGTAACCGAGGAAAAACGGAAACTCGGCTTCCGGGTGGCCGTGGATCGAGGTGAACAACACGTCGCTGCGCGCGTAGAAAATCGACTGGGTGCCGTTGCCGTGGTGATAGTCGACGTCGAGGATCGCGACCTTCTTGTGGCCCTGATCGAGGAACGCCTGGGCGGCGATGGCAGCATTGTTGAGGTAGCAATAACCGCCCATCAAGTCACTGGCGGCGTGGTGTCCCGGCGGACGGCACAGGGCGAAGGCACTGCGTGCACCGCGCTGGATTTCCGCTTGGGCAGTCAGCGCCACTTGCGCAGCGCTGTAGGCCGCTTGCCAGGTGCCGGCGGTGATCGGTGCGCCGCCGTCGAAGCTGTAGTAACCGAGCTGGCCGTGCAGGCTGGTCGGTTTGATCTGCCGTAGTGTGCGTGCCGGCCAGGTGTACGGCAGCAAGTCACCGTCGGTGTTGAATTCGGTCCAGCGTTCCCACGCGCCTTTGAAGAAGTCGAGGTAGTCGCGGCTGTGGATTCGTGCGATCGGCTCCAGGCCGAAATCCTTCGGTGCCTCGACCGGGCCGAGGTTCTGGTGCTGTACCCGTTGCAGCACGTGGTCGGCGCGCGAAGGCATCTCGAAGCATGGCTTGAGCTGGCCGTCGATGAGCTCGCAGCGGCCATGGTGCAGGTGGTGATCGTCTGAGTAGATCGTCAGCATTTGTTGTTCTCCGCAGGGCTGATTCGGTGGCCCCCAGTGTTGCGGCGTGCGGTGAATCGGAGAACGGCAGGAAAGGCCAAAAGGGGATCGATATGGCCAAAAAAACTGACCGTTATTCGCCCCTTTTTAGATCAAAAGATCGCAGCCTTCGGCAGCGCCTACAGAGATCGGTGTAGGCGCTGCCGAAGGCTGCGATCTTTTGATCTTTCAGGTTCTGAACTGGCTCGGCGCCACACCGCTCCAGCGCACGAACGCATGGCGGAAGCTTGCGGTTTCGCTGAAGCCCAGGGTTTCGGCGATGCGGTAGATCGGCAACTGATCTTCACACAGCATCTGCTTGGCGCGCTCGAAACGCAGTTCGTCGAGCAGCTCCTGATAACTGCTGCCCATGTCCTTGAGGTGACGGCGCAAGGTGCGCGGCGAGCACTTCATCTGCTGGGCCAGGCCCTCCAGCCCCGGCGCGGCATTCAACTGGGCACTGAGCAATTGGCGGATACGCCCGAGCCAGGCCTGGCGGCCGGTGAATTCGAGGTTCTGCTTGCGGCAGCGCTCGGCCATGGCCTGATGGGTGATGGCATCGGCCAGTGGCAGCGGCTGCTCGAGCCAGCGGCGGTCGAAGGCGAACGCGTTGTCCCTGGCGGCGAAGTGCAGCGGGCTGGCGAAGTGTTCGGCGTAGCTGTCGCGGTAATCCGGCGCCGCGTGTTCAAACCGCGTGGCGAGCAAGGGCAGGGGATGACCGAGCAGGTCGTCGCAAATGACTTTCAGTGACACCAGGCAGAACTCGGCGTTGAACACCGCCATCGCCGGGCTCTCGCGGTAATCGGCAGCAACGAACCAGACGCGCTCGCCGTCGTCCTCCAGGCTCAGTTCGAAAAGTGTTCCCAACAGCGCCGGATAACGGATCGCCAGACGCAAAGCGTCACCGAAGGTGGCACAGGTCAGCAGCGCATAACCGAGGATGCCGTAGCAGGAAACATGCATGCGCCGGCCCAGTTCCAGACCGATATCGTGCTTGAGCGCGACCGCGTTGGCGCAGACCTGCATCTCCTGGTTGGTGGTGATGCGCGTGTCGGCGCGGTTCAGATCTGTAGCGCTGATGCCGCTGCCGGCCAGCAATGCCTCGCTCGACAAGCCTTCGGCCTTGAAGGTGTTGAGCACCAGCGAAACGGCGTTGAGGGTGGTGAGGTGGGAGTGCAGCATAAAATCTTCCAGCCTTGAGATGACTGGAACGCAGCAAGTTGCATGCCGGACGCCGATCAAACTGTGGGAGGGCTATTGTGGCGAGGGAGCTTGCTCCCGCTGGGGCGCGCAGCGGCCCCGAAATATTGCGACTGCTTCGCAGGCGAGCGGGAGCAAGCTCCCTCGCCACAGGGGCTCACTCCTACAGGGGTATTGCGTGGTGTCAGATCAGCTCGCCACACAGGTCGAGTTCGATCAGGCGCCGCACTTCAGCCGACTCCAGACCAGCACCCAGCAACGCCTGCAACTTGCCGAACGCCGCTTCGCGGGTCATGCCGCCACCGGACAACACGCCCACGCCACGCAGCCGGCTGCCGGCCTCGTAAACGTCCAGCTCGACCCCGCCTTCATGGCACTGGGTGACTGCGACCACCACCACGCCGTTGTCCCGGGCTCGGCCGAGGCTGGCGAGGAACTCGGGGTTGTCGCTCGGTCCGGTGCCGCTGCCGTAGCACTCCAGCACCAGGCCCTGGATACCGCCGTCGAGCAGACCGTCGACAATCCCGGCGCTGATGCCGGGGAACAGCGGCAGCACAGCGACATTCGCCAGTTGTTTCGGTTGGTTGTAGTTCAACGCGGCCGGCATCGAAGATGCTTTCACCCCGCCGCCCTGACGTTCGAGGCGTTTGAACGGATGCCGACCGAAACTGCGCACTTTCGCGCAGCGGGTCGGGTCCAGCAGTTCGCCGTGGAAGTACAGGTGCACACCCGGCGCCAAGCCTTGGCCGAGGGCAACCAGTGCGCCGCCGAGGTTTTCCCAGGCATCGCTGTCAGCCACGCCCGCCGGCAGCATGGAACCGGTGAAGCACACACGAGCATGCAGGCCGAGCAACTGGAAGCTCATTGCCGCGGCGCTGTAGGCCAGTGTGTCGGTGCCGTGCAGGATCAACACGCTGTCGCAGCCTTGCACGTCCACGGCATCGACCACCGCTTCACGCAGTTGCTGCCAATAGGCCGGGGTCATGTTGGCGCTGTCGATCAGCGGCGACATTTCCCGGAAGCGCCACTGCGGCACCACCAGCTCAGGCTGGCTGTGCAGGTACTCGCGCATCCGCGCTTCGAAACCGGACGCTGGGGCCAGGCCGTTGGCACTGGCCTGCATGCCGATGGTGCCACCGGTGTAGAGCACCATGACGTGTTGGGCGGCGGGGAAGGAATTGGCAATCATCTGAGGGTCTCCACAAGAGATGACATTGTAGGAGTGAGCCTGCTCGCGACAGCGGTTCATCATTCAACATTGATGTTGGCTGAAAGACAGCTATCGCGAGCAGGCTCGCTCCTACAAGTTATTGCATCACAATAACTGACGGGCGCAGGGGATGCGCCCGTCATTCACCTGTCAGCGTTGCGCTGCAGGGGCGCCTTGCGGCTCGACTTCGGTCTTGCCGGCGGCGGCTGGCGGGTTGGTCGGCCAGGCCTTCAGGTCCAGGTCCAGATCGGTAAATTTGCTGGAGTCGAACACGGGCTGCTTGACGCCGGCGCGGCGCTGCTCGTCGTAGTCGCGCATCACGCGCATGCCGACCTTGAACAGCATGGCCAGGGCTATCAGGTTGACGAAGGCCAGGCAGGTCATGGTGATGTCGGCGAAGGCGAACACGGTCGACAGGTCCTGCATCGAACCCCATACCACCAGCGCCAGGACCAGACCGCGGAAAATCATCAGCGCGGCGCGGTTGCGGGTGAGGAACTGCAGGCTGTTTTCGCCCAGGTAGTAGTTGTAGAGGATGCAAGTGAAGACGAACAGCGACAGAGCGACGCTGACGAACATGCGGCCCCAGTCACCGACCACGGCGGCCAGCGAGTTCTGGGTCAGGACGATGCCGTCACCTTCGAAGCCCGGGGTGTAGAAGCCCGACAGCAGGATCAGCAGCGCGGTGCAGGTGCAGATCACGAAGGTGTCGAGGAACACGCTGAAGGCCTGGACCACGCCCTGGGCGCCCGGGTGCTTCACGGCGGCCACTGCGGCAACGTTCGGCGCACTGCCCAGGCCCGCTTCGTTGGCGAACACGCCGCGCTTCACGCCCATGACGATGGCGCTGCCGAGCAGGCCGCCAAAGGCCGGGTCGAGGCCGAAGGCGCTCTTGAAGATGGTTTCCAGCATGGCTGGCACGTGTTCGATCTGGGTACCGATCACGTACAGGGTCACGCCGATATAGGCCAGGGTCTTGATCGGTACGAGCAGGTCGGACACCGAGGCAATGCGCTTGATGCCGCCGATGAAGGTAATGGCCAGCAGCACCGCCAGGACGATACCGGTGTGTTGTGGATTGAATTCAAAGGCGTTCTGCAGTGAGTGCGTCACGGTGTAGGACTGCAGGCCAATGAAGGCAAAGCCGTAGGTGACCAGCAGCAGGATCGAGAACACCACCGCCATGCCTTTGAGTTTCAGGCCGTGCTGGATGTAGTAAGCCGGGCCGCCACGGTACAGGCCGTCGCCATCGGCGCGCTTGTAGACTTGGGCCAGGGTGCATTCGAAGAAGCTGCTGGACATGCCGACCAGTGCGGTCACCCACATCCAGAACACCGCACCTGGACCACCCAGGGTCACGGCGATGCCGACACCGGCGATGTTGCCTGCACCGACACGGCCGGCAAGGCTGAGCATCAGGGCCTGGAACGAGCTGAGCTGCCCGGCGCTGCCTTTGAGGCTGTCGCGGAACACCGCGAACATGTGGAAGAAGTGCCGCAATTGAACGAAACGCGAGCGAATCGTGAAGTAGCTACCGAGCCCGACAATGAGCACGATCAGTACTTTCCCTGAGAGGAAGTCGTTGATGACTTCGAGCATGGATTTTTCCTCGCTGTTTTTTGTGTAAGCAAATACTGGATGGTCAGAAACATCGTGTTACGCCGGTGTGCACGCGGCACGACAGGTGAGGCGAATGTTTCGTCCCGGTTCCATTTCGCGGGTTTGTTATTAGTTCGGGTTTCGCATGGGTTATGGCCTCGTTACCGACGACCGCTCACGCGAAGAGGGGCGGCACTATACCGATCAGTGCGGCGCCCGTCTGCACGCTTGTGGTGCAAGCGACGAAACGAAGCTTTGAAACACCCGGCGTTACCGGCGCCGGGCTTGTTTGGAGGCTGCTTTCTTGTTGGCGCAACCCCCAGACATACGGGGCTCAGGGTCAAACAGTTAAAAAAAAGGGCTTGGGGACCAATCCCCAAGCCCTCAAAAGGTGAGAGGTGTCTAGTCCCTCGACCTGGTGAGCGGTGCAACAAGTAACGCGTCGGCTCAGGCTTTGAGCGGAACCAGACGCGGTGCAATCATGTTTTCCGGGCGCAGGATGTCGGCGAGCATGGCTTCGTCGAGCAGACCTTCTTCGCGCACCAGTTCCAGCACGCCGCGGCCGCTTTCAAGGGCGATACGGGCGATGCGGGTGGCGTTTTTGTAGCCGATGTACGGGTTCAGCGCGGTGACCAGACCGATCGAGTGCTCGACCAGTTCACGGCAGCGGGCTTCGTTGGCGGTGATGCCGACGATGCAGTGCTCGCGCAGCATGTCCATGGCGCGTTGCAGCAGGCGGATCGAGTCGAGGATCTTGAAGGCGATCAGCGGCTCCATCACGTTCAGTTGCAGTTGGCCGCCTTCGGCTGCCATGGTCAGCGCCAGGTCGTTACCGATGACCTGGAAGGCCACCTGGTTAACGGCTTCCGGAATCACCGGGTTGACCTTGCCGGGCATGATCGAGCTGCCTGGCTGACGGGCCGGCAGGTTGATCTCGTTGATGCCGGTGCGTGGGCCGCTGGACAGCAGGCGCAGGTCGTTGCAGATTTTCGACAGCTTGACTGCGGTGCGCTTGAGCATGCCGGAGAACAGCACGAAGGCACCCATGTCGGAGGTGGCTTCGATCAGGTCGGCGGCTGGAACCAGCGGTTGACCGCTGATCAGCGCCAGACGCTGTACCGCCAGCGCCTGATAGCGCGGGTCGGCGTTGATGCCGGTGCCGATCGCGGTGCCGCCCAGGTTCACTTCAGTCAGCAGTTCCGGGGCCAGCGTCTTCAGACGGGCCAGGTCTTCGCTCATGGTGGTGGCGAATGCGCGGAACTCTTGACCCAGGGTCATCGGCACGGCGTCTTGCAGCTGGGTACGACCCATCTTCAGGACGTGGTTGAATTCTTGACCCTTGGCCGCGAAGGCCTGAATCAGGCTGTCGAGGCTGGCCAGCAACGCGTCGTGACCCAGCAGCAGACCCAGGCGGATCGCGGTCGGGTAGGCGTCGTTGGTCGACTGCGCCATGTTGACGTCGTCGTTCGGGTGCAGGTACTGGTACTCGCCTTTCTGGTGACCCATTGCTTCGAGCGCAATGTTGGCGATCACTTCGTTGGCGTTCATGTTGGTGGAAGTACCGGCGCCACCTTGAATCATGTCGACCACGAACTCTTCGTGGAAATCACCGCGGATCAATCGGGCACAGGCTTCGCTGATGGCAGCGTGCTTGGCTTCGCTCAGGTGACCCAACTCACGGTTGGCGTCAGCGGCGGCCTGTTTGACCATCGCCAGACCCACAACCAGTTTCGGGTAATGCGAAATCGGAACGCCGGAGAGACGGAAGTTGTTCACCGCTCGCAGGGTCTGGATGCCGTAATACGCTTGAGCCGGTACTTCGAGGGCGCCAAGCAGGTCGTTTTCTGTGCGGAAAGATGCAGCGGAGGACATGATAGAAATCATCTCGATATGGACCCGGTCTATGCCGGAACGCTGCGAATGCTAGGCTTGTAGGATTTTTTGGGCCAATGCTGTTAAACACTGCCCTATGCACATTCGGCATAATGCCCGTGTGACGCCGCGCGCGCGGCAGACGTGTGACCTGTTTTGGTGCGTTCCCGGGAGGGCGTGATGAATCTGGAAAGCAAATGGCTCGAGGACTTCAGTGCTCTGGCCGCCACTCGCAGCTTCTCGCAGGCGGCCGAACGGCGCTTCGTGACTCAGCCGGCGTTCAGTCGGCGGATCCGCAGCCTTGAAGCAGCGCTCGGGCTGACGCTGGTCAATCGCTCGCGCACGCCGATCGAGCTGACGGCGGCCGGACAGCTGTTTCTGGTGACCGCGCGCACGGTGGTCGAACAGCTCGGTGAAGTGCTGCGTCATCTGCATCACCTGGAAGGCGGGCAGGGCGAGGTGATGCAAGTCGCCGCGGCGCACTCGCTGGCGCTGGGGTTTTTCCCGCGCTGGATCGCACAACTGCGCAACGAAGGGTTGAACATCGCCACGCGGCTGGTGGCGACCAATGTCGGCGACGCCGTGCATGCGCTGCGCGAAGGCGGCTGCGACCTGATGCTGGCGTTCTACGACCCGGACGCGGCGATGCAGATGGACCCGGAAATCTTCCCGTCGCTGCATCTGGGCCAGACCGAGATGCTGCCGGTGTGCGCGGCGGATGCCGATGGCAAGCCGCTGTTCGATCTGGAAGGCGACGCCAGCGTGCCGTTGCTGGCGTACAGCGCCGGAGCGTTTCTCGGGCGTTCGGTGAACGGATTGTTGCGTCAGCGTCAGTTACGTTTCACCACCATCTACGAAACCGCCATGGCCGACAGCCTCAAGAGCATGGCCCTGGAAGGCCTCGGGATTGCCTGGGTGCCGCAACTGAGCGTACGTGCCGAACTGGCCCGCGGCGAACTCGTCGTCTGCGGCGGCCCGCAATGGCATGTGCCGCTGGAGATTCGTCTGTATCGCTGCGCGCTGGTGCGCAAGGCCAACGTGCGGTTGCTGTGGCGTAAGCTGGAAGGGGGAGTGGCGGGTTCTACTGCTTGACGGACAGCAAGAGTGAAGGCGATTTTCGCGTTCACTCTTGTCAGTGCAGGGACTCAATAGGGCTTAGTCGTGTTCTTTGAGGTAGTTGCGGATGCGTTCCCGGTTTTTATCGCTGAAACGCTTGGCGTTTCCTCGGAATACCGATGCAACGGTCCCGGACGCCATAATGGTTTCATCCCACCAGCCGTTGTAATAGACCTCAAAGTCTTCATGCTCTGCACCAAACATATGACCGACTTCATGAGCAGGTGTCTGCTCGCCATTAATCGAGGAAATTGCGCAGTAGCCGGTCTGGCTTGCTATACCGGCAACACTATCGCTGAGGTTGTCGCGTGTCAGTAAAAGAAACTTTCGAGTGTGATCGTCGTAGTAGTCGCTAACGCGAAGATCCTTATGTTCATCGACTTTCTCGCGCCAATCGAAAATCGCTTGCTCAGGCGTACCGATTTTATAGGCGTGATCACTGAGGCCGGGTGCGTCTGACGGCTGTATCATAAAGAGTGCGAACGGCTTTCCTGAAATTTCTTCGAATTCGTCAGCCAGCCAGCTGAAATGGCTTTCAAAGAGGGCTTTGGAATCATGTTCCGATAAATCTTTATGAATAAAGACATACAGCACAAGCGAACGTGACATGGCGAAACTCCAGTAGATATTGTTATCAGTGATAACGGCCAAAGACGCGTCTGGCCGTCGAAATGATTGTTAGAATTTTGTATAAGTTTATTTTGCAGTTTTGTTGTTGTAGTTGTCGGTGATTCAAGCTTTCTAATTTAATGTGGCTGTTGTAATAAGTGTTATGGGATTTGTATAGCATTGAAGGTCTGCACGCCATTGATGGTTCTTTAGTTTTTATTTCCTGATGTTCTGTTGTTTAGGTTTTAGTGTGCCAGCGCGAGCGCGCGTTAACTTCCAGCCGATGTTATTGGTAGTGCAGGGTTCTTGATTTTCGAGTCAATAAACCTGTTGTTTTGCATCACAAGACAGATGGTCGTGACGGGGGCTGTTTATTGGCTTCTTTGCGGTATACTGCGCGGCCTTCGGCCGGTCCGTCCGGCCATTTTTCGTACAATCAAGCCACGCAATCCTGCGTGGCTTGTTGTTTTTGACGCGCCTGCGGGCGCCCAGAGAGAAGAGGCGCGACGATGAGTGCACTGGTTGGCGTGATCATGGGCTCCAAGTCCGATTGGTCCACCCTTAGCCACACCGCCGATATGCTGGAAAAGCTCGGCATCCCGTACGAGGTCAAGGTGGTTTCTGCTCACCGCACCCCGGATCTGCTGTTCCAGTACGCCGAAGAGGCTGAGGGCCGCGGCATCGAGGTGATCATCGCCGGTGCCGGTGGCGCAGCCCACCTGCCAGGCATGTGTGCGGCCAAGACCCACCTGCCGGTGCTGGGCGTTCCGGTGCAGTCGTCGATGCTCTCGGGCGTCGATTCGCTGCTGTCGATCGTGCAGATGCCGGCCGGCATTCCGGTGGCTACCCTGGCCATCGGCAAAGCAGGCGCGATCAACGCCGCGTTGCTCTCGGCGAGCATTCTGGGCGCCAAGCATCCACAGTTCCACGCGGTACTGAAAACCTTCCGTGCCGAGCAGACAGACAGCGTCCTGGACAATCCAGACCCACGTATTGCCTGAGGTTGTTGAGATGAAGATCGGTGTAATCGGTGGCGGCCAGTTGGGCCGCATGTTGGCGCTGGCGGGGACTCCGCTGGGCATGAACTTCGCTTTCCTCGACCCTGCGCCGGACGCATGCGCCGCCGCACTGGGTGAACACCTGCGGGCCGATTACGGCGATCAGGATCACCTGCGCCAACTGGCTGACGAAGTCGACCTGGTGACCTTCGAGTTCGAAAGCGTCCCGGCCGAAACCGTGGCGTTTCTCTCGCAATTCGTGCCGGTGTACCCGAGCGCCGAAGCCTTGCGCATCGCTCGCGACCGCTGGTTCGAGAAAAGCATGTTCAAGGATCTGGGGATTCCGACCCCGGCCTTCGCCGACATTCAATCGCAAGCCGATCTGGATGCCGCCGTCGCTTCGATCGGTCTGCCGGCCGTGCTGAAAACCCGTACCCTGGGTTATGACGGCAAGGGTCAGAAAGTCCTGCGCAAACCGGAGGACGTGGTTGGCACGTTCGCCGAACTGGGCAGCGTTGCCTGCCTGCTGGAAGGCTTCGTGCCGTTCACCGGTGAAGTCTCGCTGATTGCCGTGCGTGCCCGCGATGGCGAAACGAAGTTCTACCCGCTGGTGCACAACACTCACGACAGCGGCATTCTCAAGTTGTCGGTCGCCAGCACCGATCACCCGTTGCAGGCCCTGGCCGAAGACTACTCCAGCCGTGTGCTCACACAGCTCGACTATGTGGGCGTGATGGCGTTCGAGTTCTTTGAAGTCGACGGTGGCCTCAAGGCCAACGAAATCGCCCCGCGCGTGCACAACTCCGGGCACTGGACCACCGAAGGCGCCGAGTGCAGCCAGTTCGAAAACCATCTGCGCGCCGTTGCCGGCCTGCCGCTGGGTTCGACAGCCAAGGTCGGTGAGAGCGCGATGCTCAACTTCATCGGCGTGGTTCCGCCGGTGGAGAAAGTCATCGCCATCGAAGATTGCCATCTGCACCACTACGGCAAAGCTTTCAAGGCCGGGCGCAAGGTCGGTCACGCCAACCTGCGCTGCGCCGACATGGCCACGCTCCAGGCGCAGATCGTCAAGGTCGAAGCGCTGATCGCCGAGTAAGCAGTTTCATGTGGCAGCGGCGGAACCTTCGGGAGCCGCCGTTCTCTCATGGCAGGATGCCAAAGTCTGACTAGGCTTTGGCATATCTACTATTCAGCGTCAGAGGGAAATGCCATGGGAATTATCGGAACCATCTTTATCGGCTTGATCGTCGGCCTGCTGGCACGCTTCCTTAAGCCGGGCGATGACAGCATGGGCTGGATCATGACCATCCTCCTCGGTATCGGCGGTTCGCTGGCAGCCACTTACGGCGGCCAGGCCCTGGGTATCTATCAGGCAGGTCAGGGCGCAGGCTTCATCGGCGCACTGGTCGGCGCGGTCGTGCTGCTGGTGATCTACGGCCTGATCAAAAAGAACTGATCCAAGCACCAAGTCCTCTCTGCCGACGCGGCAGGGAGGGCTAGAATGCTCGGCGATTCAACGTCCTTCCTTTATCCGAGCATCTTTTACCGAGCACCTCCATGCGCCGTCTTTTGTTGACTCTCCTTTTGCTGGGCAGCGGTCTGGCCCACGCCGGCGAACTGCCGGAAACCGACTGGCTGGAACTGATGCCCAAGTCGGACCAGAAAGCCCTCGAGGCCATGCCCGAAATCGACCACAACTCCCCGGAAGCCACCGGCACCTTCACCCAGAAGGGCGGGATGAAGCAGGCCAAGGGCCTGCCGGCAGTGATGTATTCGACCAAGACCGTGGCGTCGATGAACGACAAGCACATCCGCATCGGTGGTTACCCGGTGCCGCTGGAGTCCGATGCCAAGGGCCGCAGCACGCTGTTCTTCCTCGTGCCGTACCCGGGCGCATGCATCCACGTGCCGCCACCGCCGCCGAATCAGCTGGTGCTGGTGCGTTATCCCAAAGGCTTGAAGCTGGATGATATCTACACGCCGCTGTGGGTCACCGGCACGCTGAAGATCGAGAAGGTCAGCAATGATCTGGCCGATGCGGCGTACGCGCTGGAAGCGGACAAGGTGCGGGTGGTGCAAGAGTCTGATCTCTAAAGCAAAAGATCGCAGCCTTCGGCAGCTCCTGCATTGGAATGCATTTCCCTGTAGGAGCTGCCGAAGGCTGCGATCTTTTGATCTTAAAGCGGTTTGCTGTCGATGCTGACGCCCATGGTGTGACTGGCGCTCGGTGCCAAAGTCACCACGTCATCCATCACATTCGCCGTCTCGATGCACAACATGCGCTGCCAGCCATCGTTGTCCATGTCGGTCAGTGCCGCCGCGCGGTCGATCCACGGGTTCCAGATCACGGCGGTGCGCGAACCGGTAGCCGTCAGCACAATGCGTCGTTCCCAAGCCGCGTCGACAATGCTCAACTGTGGTGGAGCATCGAGGTAGATGCGGTCGGTCTCACCGGCAAAATGCAGATCGCCTTGCTGGGTGTTGGTTTTCCAGTCATCCAGCGTCTCGATGTAATTCAAACCATTCACGCCATCGACGTGCACATTGCGCACGTCACTGACCGCGAAGTAAGTGTGCAGCGCCTGGCTCAGGCTGACGGTGTCACTGCCACGGTTGTGGCTGGTCAGGCTGAAGCTCAGTTGCTCGGACAGATGCAAGGTCAGGGTCAGATCGACCTGATGCGGCCAGCCCGGCAGGCCACCTTCGGGGTAGGGCAGCTTGAATTCGACCTTGACGCCGTCAGCCTCTGATTCGATGCCGCCCAACTCCCAATCCATCGCCCGCACCAGACCGTGCGCGGGTGCCGGTTGCTCGCCGGTGTACATGGCCTGCACGCTCTGCGGGTTGCGTTCGAACTTGCCGAACCAAGGCCAGCACACCGGCACACCGGCGCGGATGCTTTTGCCGGTCTTGAACACGGCCTTGTCGTTGAGCCAGATGATCGGCGGCTGGCCGTCGATCTGATAACTGAGGATGTGCGCGCCTTGCTGGGCGACCAGCACTTCGGCCTGACCGTGGCGGATGCGCCAGCAGTTCAGTTCATCCAGTTTCACGGCTTCAACGTTGGGCGTGTTCATGGGACAGCTCTCGATCAGACACTTGGGACGACTATCGACCGCAAAACCGCGGCGAGGTTTAACGCGCGCGTGGTGGCACCGAACGGGTGCGACCGCTGCCGTCGATGGCGACGAAGACGAACACTGCTTCGGTCACTTTACGCCACTCGCTGGACAGCGGATCGTCGCTCCAGACTTCGACCATCATCTGGATCGAGCTGCGACCGATTTCCAGGGTCTGGGTATAAAAGGACAATTGCGCGCCCACCGCGACCGGCACCAGAAATGCCATGCGGTCGATGGCCACGGTCGCCACACGGCCACCGGCAACGCGGCTGGCCATCGCGGTGCCCGCCAGATCCATCTGCGCCACCAGCCAGCCGCCGAAAATATCGCCAAAGCCGTTGGTTTCGCGGGGGAGTGCGGTAATTTGCAGGGCCAGGTCGCCTTGCGGGATCGGATCTTCTTGTTCGAGCTCTATCATGCCGGGGGTGCCTCTGACCCGTGACTCTTCGTTGGTACTGCTGGTGGTAGCCGTCTTCAGGAAAAACGATTCAGCACCGAACATACTACGTTCGTCACGTTTTCCATAAGGCGCCTAAAGGGAAACTCTGCGAAAGCGGCTGGATCCACGCACCAAGGCGACCAACGACGTTTTCGCACAGCAACCCCCTACAAACCGGAGCAAGGTTGCGAGTATATCGGTCGGTAGACTCCGCGACGACCATCGGGTTCTGATTTTGACTGTCAAATACGCGCCTCTATGTGCTTTTTCGAACAATTTGCTATGGTGCCGAACCTGCCCAAGCCACAGCCAGCGTTGTTGTGGCGGTAGATCCGACTATAAGAGAAGCCCTTGCCATGACCACAGCGCCTTCGAGCCTCGCGCAGCCCGAGCAACCTGCACGACCCCTGACCCGCAATGACTACAAGACTCTGTCGCTATCGGCCCTGGGCGGTGCGCTGGAGTTTTACGATTTCATCATTTTCGTGTTCTTCGCCACCGTGGTCGGCAAGCTGTTCTTCCCGGCCGACATGCCCGAATGGCTGCGCCTGATGCAGACCTTCGGCATTTTCGCCGCCGGTTACCTCGCGCGGCCGCTGGGCGGCATCGTCATGGCGCACTTCGGCGACCTGCTGGGGCGCAAGAAAATGTTCACCCTGAGCATTTTCATGATGGCCGTGCCGACCCTGATCATGGGCCTGCTGCCGACTTACGCGCAGATCGGCCTGTGGGCACCGATCCTGCTGTTGCTGATGCGGGTGATCCAGGGCGCGGCGATTGGCGGGGAAGTGCCGGGGGCATGGGTCTTCGTTTCCGAACACGTGCCGCAAAAGCACGTCGGCTATGCCTGCGGCACGCTGACCAGCGGCCTGACGGCGGGCATCCTCCTGGGTTCGCTGGTCGCCACCGCGATCAACAGCCTCTACACACCGCTGGAAGTTGCGGATTACGCCTGGCGGATTCCGTTCCTGCTCGGTGGCGTATTCGGCCTGTTCTCGGTCTACCTGCGCCGCTGGCTGCACGAAACCCCGGTGTTCGCCGAGCTGCAACTGCGCAAGGCGCTGGCCGAAGAAGTGCCGCTGCGCGCGGTGCTGCGTGACCATCGCGGGGCGATTGCGATCTCGATGCTGCTGACCTGGTTACTGTCGGCCGGGATCGTCGTGGTGATCCTGATGACCCCGACCGTGCTGCAGACGGTCTATCACTTCTCGCCGACGGTGGCGCTGCAATCCAACAGCCTGGCGATCGTGTTCCTGAGCTTTGGCTGCATCATCTCCGGCGCCCTGGCGGATCGCTTCGGCGCCGGCCGGGTGTTTGTCTTCGGTTGCCTGGGCTTGCTGATCAGCTCCTGGACCTTCTATCACAGCCTCGCCGATCACCCGAACTGGCTGTTCCCGCTGTATGCCCTGACCGGTTTGCTGGTCGGTACCATCGGTGCGGTGCCGTATGTGATGGTCAAGGCATTCCCGCCAGTGGTGCGCTTCAGCGGGCTGTCGTTCTCGTACAACGTGGCTTACGCGATCTTCGGTGGCCTGACACCGATGGTGGTGAGTCTGCTGTTGAAAGAAAGCGCGATGGGGCCTGCCTACTATGTAGCGGTGCTTTGCGCGATGGGGATTCTGGTCGGTGCCTGGCTGTGGAAAAAGGGGCGCTGATTTTCCGTCCCGCTTGATCGTTCCCAGGCAGAGCGTGGGAACGATCAAGCGACATGCTGGCCTTTCATCCAATTGTCATATTTCAGCCATAGAGTGTTCACACGGCCTGCTGATACTTGGCCCCGACTTAACACACCCTATCTGCTAGGAGTAAGGCATGAAACTGAAGCGTTTGATGGCGGCAATGACGTTTGTCGCTGCTGGCGTTGCGACCGCCAACGCGTTCGCCGCTGTTGACCCTGCTATCCCGAGCTACACCAAGACCACTGGTGTGTCGGGCAACTTGTCCAGCGTTGGTTCCGACACTCTGGCCAACCTCATGACCCTGTGGGCTGAGAACTACAAAAAAGAATACCCGAACGTAAATATCCAGATTCAGGCCGCTGGCTCCGCCACTGCGCCACCTGCGCTGACTGAAGGCACCTCCAACCTGGGCCCGATGAGCCGCAAGATGAAGGACACCGAACTGGCGGCCTTCGAGCAGAAGTACGGCTACAAGCCAACCGCTATCCCGGTTGCCGTGGACGCCCTGGCGGTATTCGTACACAAGGACAACCCGATCCAGCACCTGACCATGGAACAGGTTGACGCGATCTTCTCGTCCACTCGTCTGTGCGGCGCCAAAGCCGACGTGAAAACCTGGGGCGACCTGGGCGTGACCGGCGACCTGGCCAACAAGCCGGTGCAACTGTTCGGTCGTAACTCGGTATCCGGCACCTATGGCTACTTCAAGGAAGAAGCCCTGTGCAAAGGCGACTACAAGCCAAACGTCAACGAACAACCAGGTTCGGCTTCGGTCGTGCAGTCGATCAGCTCCTCGCTGAACGGCATCGGTTACTCGGGCATCGGTTACAAGACCGCTAGCGTGAAAACCGTAGCGCTGGCCAAAAAAGGCAGCACCGAGTTCATCGAAGACTCGGAAGAAAACGCCCTGAACGGCAAGTACCCGCTGTCCCGTTTCCTGTACGTCTACGTCAACAAGGCCCCGAACAAGCCTCTGGCCCCGCTGGAAGCCGAGTTCGTGAAACTGGTTCTGTCCAAACAGGGTCAGGAAGTTGTAGTGAAAGACGGCTACATCCCTCTGCCAGCCAAGGTTGCTGCAAAAGCACTGGCTGACCTGGGTCTGCAGGAAGGCGGCGCTGAAGTCGCAAAAAAGTAACAAACTGAGTCCGGGGAGAACCCCGCCGGACTCTGTAGGAGCTGTCGAGTGAAACGAGGCTGCGATCTTTTGATCTGGCCTTGTGAGCGGCAAGATCAAAAGATCGCAGCCGAGGTCCCCTCGACAGCTCCTGCAACCCCTCAAATTTTCGATCCTCTGCCAGTTCCGCTGGCGGTGGATTTGCTGCGTCACTGCACTGTCATCTTTCTGTCATACAGGATCGCTAGGGTGAGCGCATGAATGATCTGGCCAATTCCCCAATGACTACGACTTCCCCTCCCAAGCGCATTGATTTCAATACGCCTGAGCTGCAACGCAAGCGCCGCATTCGTGCGCTCAAGGATCGCTTCACCCGTTGGTACGTCCTCGTTGGCGGGCTGGCGGTGCTGGCAGCCATCACCCTGATCTTCTTCTTTCTCGCCTACGTCGTTGCGCCATTGTTCCAGGGTGCCAGCCTGACCGCGAAAGATGCCATTACCCCGGCCTGGATGCAGGACGCCGGCAAGCCGCTGATGATTTCGCTCGAAGAGCAGAATCAGGTGGCGATGCGCGTTTCCGACAAGGGCCAGGCACTGTTCTTCGACATCGACAATGGCGCTGAATTGAAGCGCGTCGATCTGCCGCTTCCGGCAGGCACTACCGTCACCTCCATCGGTGAAGACCAGCCAGGTCATCCGCTGGTGGCCGTGGGTCTGTCCAACGGCCAGGCGCTGGTGTTCCGTCACACCTATAAAGTCAGCTACCCGGAAGGCAAGAAAACCATCACCCCGGCCATCGAATACCCGTACGGCAACACGCCGATCGCGGTGAACGAGAGCGGCGGGGCGCTGGAGCACGTGAGCCTCAACGCCACCGATTCGACCCTGATGCTGGTGGGCTCGACCGGTTCGCAACTCAACGTGTTGGCGCTGACCAGCGAAGAAAACATGATGACCGGCGAAGTCACCAACGAGCAGAAGCGTATCGATCTGCCGCAGATGACCGAGCCGGTGAAAAACATCTTCGTCGACCCGCGCCAGCAATGGCTGTACGTGGTCAACGGGCGTGCCCAGGCCGATGTGTTCAGCTTGCGCGACAAGAGTCTCAACGGTCGCTACAAGCTGCTGGAAAATGCCGATGCCGAAGTCACCGCGAGCACCCAACTGGTGGGCGGCATCTCGCTGATCATCGGTGATTCCAAGGGTGGTCTGGCCCAGTGGTTCATGGCCCGCGACACCGATGGCGAGCTGCGCCTGAAGCAAATCCGCACCTTCCAGATGGGCACCACGCCGATCGTTGAAATCACTGCCGAAGAGCGTCGTAAAGGCTTCGTTGCCCTCGATGCGTCCGGCAAGCTCGGCGTGTTCCACAGTACCGCGCACCGCACGTTGCTGGTCGAGCCGGTCGCCGAAGGGCAGGGCCTGTTCGGTCTGTCGCCGCGCGCCAACCGGGTGATCGTCGAAGCTGGCGGCAAGCTGCAACCGCTGCTGCTCGACAACCCGCACCCGGAAGTGTCGTGGAGTGCGCTGTGGAGCAAGGTCTGGTACGAGAACTACGACGAGCCTAAATACGTCTGGCAATCGACCGCAGCCAACACCGATTTCGAACCGAAGCTGAGCCTCTCGCCACTGACCTTCGGCACCCTGAAAGCCGCGTTCTACGCGATGCTGCTGGCGGCACCGCTGGCCGTTGCCGCCGCGATCTACACCGCCTACTTCATGGCCCCGGGCATGCGCCGCAAGGTCAAACCGGTGATCGAGCTGATGGAGGCGATGCCAACGGTGATTCTCGGCTTCTTCGCCGGTCTGTTCCTCGCGCCGTATGTGGAAGGGCATCTGCCGGGCATCTTCAGCCTGCTGATGCTGCTGCCGATCGGCATTCTGGTCGCCGGTTTCACCTTCAGCCGCCTGCCTGAGTCGATCCGCCTGAAAGTTCCGGACGGTTGGGAAAGTGCGCTGCTGATTCCGGTGATCCTGTTTGTGGGCTGGCTGTCGCTGTACATGAGCCCGTTCATGGAGAACTGGTTCTTCGGTGGTGACATGCGCATGTGGATCTCCCACGACCTGGGCATCACCTACGACCAGCGCAACGCTCTGGTGGTCGGTCTGGCCATGGGCTTTGCGGTGATCCCGAACATCTACTCGATCGCCGAAGACGCCGTGTTCAGCGTGCCGCGTGGCCTGACCCTCGGCTCCCTGGCCCTCGGTGCCACGCCGTGGCAGACCATGACCCGCGTGGTGATCCTTACCGCCAGCCCGGGCATCTTCTCGGCGCTGATGATCGGCATGGGCCGTGCGGTCGGGGAAACCATGATCGTGCTGATGGCCACGGGTAACACCCCGGTCATGGAAATGAACCTGTTCGAAGGCCTGCGCACCCTGGCCGCCAACGTCGCGGTGGAAATGCCAGAGTCGGAAGTCGGCGGCAGCCACTACCGCGTGCTGTTCCTCTCGGCGCTGGTGCTGCTGTTGTTCACCTTCGTCATGAACACCCTGGCAGAACTGATTCGTCAGCGTCTGCGCAAGAAATACTCGTCGCTTTAAGAAAGGTAGAAGTCTGTGAAACAGAACTCCCTGAATGGATGGTTCAAGAGCGGCGCCCCGGGCGTCTGGATCAGCGGTGGCGCGGTGTCCATCGCGGTCATCATGACCATTGGCCTGCTGGCGGTGATCGCCGTGCGCGGCCTGGGTCACTTCTGGCCGGCGGATCTGATCCACGCCAACTACGACGTACCGGGCCAGGCCAATCACCTGGTCATCGGCGAAGTGGTGCAGAAAGAAGAAGTGCCCCGCGCCCGCCTGAAAAGCGCTGGCCTGCCGGTGCCCGATCAGGGCCCGGAATTCATGACCCGCGAGCTGATCAAGGTCGGCAACCGTGACTTGAATGGCAACGACTTCACCTGGATCGTCGGCGAGTGGCTGACCAACCAGACCAGGCCGCCAGAGTTGATGGCGATCGAGCGTCGCGAGTGGGGCAACTTCTACGGCTACCTGGTCAACGTCAAACAGGACGGCAAGGTCATCGCCGAGGGCGAGGCTGCGTGGCCAGAGCTGCAAGCGCGGATCGACCGCGTGAACAAGCTCGCCGCGCAGCTCAAGTCCCTGGAGAAGACCGACATCGGTGCGATCAACTCCGGTCTGGAACGCATCCGTCTGCACGGCCGCAAACTGGAACTGGATGGCAAGCTCGACGCCACCGCGCAAGCGGATATGGACTCCGAGCGTGCCGAGCTGAACGCGCGTTATCAGGACGTCGAAGCACGTCTGAGCGATCTGCATGCGCAGTTCAACCGCGACGCCCTGACGGCTCGCGATGCCAACGGCAAAGAAATCGAAATCAGCCTGGGCAAAGTGGTTCACGCTTACCAGCCGAATGCCATGGGCACGATGACCAAGATCGGTTTCTACTTCAGCAAGGTCTGGGAGTTCCTGTCCGACGACCCGCGTGAAGCGAACACCGAAGGCGGGATCTTCCCGGCGATCTTCGGCACCGTGATGATGACCCTGATCATGGCGATGATCGTGACCCCGTTCGGCGTGCTGGCGGCGGTGTACCTGCGTGAATACGCCAAGCAGAACGCCCTGACCCGAATCATTCGCATCGCGGTGAACAACCTCGCCGGCGTTCCGGCCATTGTTTACGGGGTGTTCGGTCTGGGCTTCTTCGTTTACGTGCTGGGTGGCTCGGTCGACCGTCTGTTCTTCCCTGAAGCGCTGCCGGCCCCGACCTTCGGTACACCGGGCCTGCTCTGGGCGTCGTTGACCCTCGCGCTGCTAGCGGTACCGGTGGTGATCGTGGCGACCGAGGAGGGGCTGGCGCGTATCCCGCGTACTGTCCGCGAAGGCTCGCTGGCACTGGGCGCAACCAAGGCCGAGACGCTGTGGAAAATCGTCCTGCCGATGGCCAGCCCGGCGATGATGACCGGCATGATCCTCGCCGTGGCCCGCGCCGCCGGTGAAGTAGCACCGCTGATGCTGGTGGGTGTGGTGAAACTGGCACCGTCGCTGCCGCTGGACGGCAACTACCCGTACCTGCACCTGGACCAGAAGATCATGCACCTGGGCTTCCATATTTATGACGTCGGCTTCCAGAGCCCGAACGTCGAGGCGGCCCGTCCGCTGGTGTACGCCACGGCGCTGCTGCTGGTGCTGGTGATCGCCACGTTGAACCTGTCGGCAGTGTGGATTCGTAACCACCTGCGCGAAAAATACAAAGCGCTGGACAGCTAAAGCCATTAGCCACAAGCGGCAAGCTACACGCCGCTTTTGCTCAAACTTGCAGCTTGCAGCCAGAAGCTCGCAGCTACGAACGGAGTGAGAACCATGCAGCACGAAACACATACCCACGGCATCAACATGTCAGCCCTGGGTCGCGATAAACAGAGCCTGAGCCTTGAGCAGGAAACCGTCGCCATCGAAGTCCCGGGCCTGAGTCTGTTCTACGGTGAGAAGCAGGCGCTGTTCGACGTCAGCATGAACATCCCGAAACAGCGCGTGACCGCCTTCATCGGCCCGTCCGGCTGTGGCAAGTCCACGCTGCTGCGTACCTTCAACCGCATGAACGACCTGGTTGACGGCTGCCGTGTCGAGGGCGCGATCAACCTCTACGGCAACAACATCTATCGCAAGGGCGAAGACGTTGCCGAGCTGCGTCGTCGCGTCGGCATGGTGTTCCAGAAGCCGAACCCGTTCCCCAAGACCATCTATGAAAACGTGGTTTACGGTCTGCGCATCCAGGGCATCAACAAGAAGCGCATCCTCGACGAAGCCGTCGAGTGGGCGTTGAAAGGCGCGGCGTTGTGGGACGAAGTGAAGGATCGTCTGCATGACTCGGCACTCGGTCTGTCCGGTGGTCAGCAGCAGCGTCTGGTGATCGCCCGCACCATCGCGGTTGAGCCGGAAGTGTTGCTGCTCGACGAACCGTGCTCGGCCCTTGACCCGATCTCGACCCTGAAAGTCGAAGAGCTGATCTACGAGCTGAAGTCCAAGTTCACCATCGTCATCGTGACCCACAACATGCAGCAGGCCGCGCGGGTTTCCGACTACACGGCGTTCATGTACATGGGCAAACTGGTGGAATTCGGCGACACCGACACCCTGTTCACCAATCCGGCGAAGAAGCAGACCGAAGACTACATCACCGGTCGTTACGGCTAACAGATGGCGGTTGCTCACAGAATTTGACGCTGCGGCCCGCCGCACCTTACCGGACGCTCCAAGGACGCCACCATGATTAGTAAAGAAGGCCTTACCCACCATATCTCCGCGCAGTTCAATGCCGAGCTCGAGGAAGTGCGCAGCCACCTCCTGGCCATGGGCGGGCTGGTCGAGAAGCAGGTCAACGACGCGGTCACCGCGCTGATCGAGGCCGACTCGGGCCTTGCCCAGCAGGTGCGCGAGATCGACGACCAGATCAACCAGATGGAACGCAACATCGACGAAGAATGCCTGCGCATTCTCGCCCGTCGTCAGCCGGCGGCGTCCGACCTGCGGCTGATCATCAGCATCTCCAAGTCGGTGATCGACCTGGAGCGCATCGGTGACGAAGCGACCAAGATCGCCCGTCGCGCCATTCAGCTGTGCGAAGAAGGTGAGGCGCCGCGCGGTTACGTCGAAGTGCGTCACATCGGCGATCAGGTGCGCAACATGGTCCGTGATGCGCTGGACGCGTTTGCTCGCTTCGACGCCGATCTGGCGCTGTCGGTGGCGCAATACGACAAAGTCATCGACCGCGAATACAAGACCGCCCTGCGTGAGCTGGCGACCTACATGATGGAAGACCCGCGCTCTATCTCGCGGGTTCTGAGCATCATCTGGGTCCTGCGTTCGCTGGAGCGGATCGGCGACCACGCGCGCAACATCTCGGAACTGGTGATCTACCTGGTGCGCGGCACCGACGTGCGTCACCTGGGCCTCAAGCGCATGAAAGAAGAAGTTCAAGGTACAAGCGGCGAAACCGCTAATGTTCCGGGCGATGCTGACGATAAGTAAGATTGCCTGAGAAAAGCGCCCGGCCCTTTGGCCGGGCGTTTTTGTTTTGGACGCTTGAATCAGGAAATCGAATTAAAAAGCAGCACCCGCGAACGAAAAGTCCCGGCGTGACTGAAGATTGTTGGCAATGTGCCATCAGTAAAAGCGGTATGCTTGCCGGGATTTTTATAGGGGTGTTGGATGAGCAAGATCAGTGTGTTGGTCGTGGACGACGCTTCGTTCATTCGCGACCTGGTGAAAAAATGCCTGCGTAACTACTTCCCGGGGATCCGCACCGAGGACGCCGTCAACGGCAAAAAGGCCCAGGCCATGCTGGCCAAGGAAGCGTTCGACCTGGTGCTGTGCGACTGGGAGATGCCGGAAATGTCCGGCCTTGAACTGCTGACCTGGTGCCGCGAGCAGGACAATCTCAAGACCATGCCGTTCATCATGGTCACCAGCCGTGGCGACAAGGAAAACGTCGTCCAGGCGATCCAGGCCGGCGTTTCCGGCTATGTCAGCAAGCCGTTCACCAACGAGCAACTGCTGACCAAGGTCAAGCAGGCGCTGAACAAAGTCGGCAAGCTCGACACCCTGATGAACAGCGCGCCAACCAAGATGAATTCGGCCTTCGGCAACGACTCCCTGAGCGCGTTGACCGGTGGCAAGCCTGCCGTGGTGGGTGGCGCTCCGGCCGCCGCGGCGGTCAATCCGTTCGCCAAACCAGCCGCTGCGGCGCCGGCGCCTGCTGCTGCGCCGTCCCGTGGTTTGCTCAACAGCCCGCCAGTCCAGGCCCCGGCAGCCTCGAAAGCGCCGGCCGGTGGTCGTGGTCAAGGCCAGTTGCGCCTGCCGAGCGGCACCCAGCAATGCGTGATCAAGGCCCTGAGCATCAAGGAAGCGTTGCTGGTGGTGAAACGCACCGACACCCTGCCGCAGATCCTCGACAGCGCCGTGCTCGATCTGGAGCAGGGCGACAACGCCGAAATCGCCCGCCTCAACGGCTACCTGCATGCCGTCGTCGCCCACGAGCCGAAGCCGGACAGCGACTGGTTGCAACTGACCTTCCGTTTCGTCGACCAGGACGCGCAGAAGCTCGACTACATCTCCCGCCTGATCGCCCGCGGCACAGCGCAGAAGCACTTCGTTCCGGGCGCGTAAGCGGCGCATCGAAAAAGATCGCAGCCTGCGGCAGCTCCTACAGGGATCGCATTCCAATGTAGGAGCTGCCGCAGGCTGCGATCTTTTGCTTTGTGTGCTGCCCATTTTGAAACATCTGTCGACTAGCCTGGTCTGTCTCACCTGCTAGGCTCATTCCCAGGCCTCACTTCGACAGACTTTTGCCCATGCTCGCGCGCCTGCTGTTTTTCTGTGGTCTCTTCGTGGCCTCCACCTCGGCTGTGGCCATGACGATCTACAAATCCACCGATGCCAACGGCGTGGTCTCGTACAGCGACCGGCCGAGCAGAGGCTCGCAGGTGTTCGTGTTTCAGGACCGCATGGTCGAGCACCTGGAGCGCCAGGTGTATCTCGATATCAAGAAGCAGAAGGGCAGCGACGTGGTGTTCGTGCGCAACGATCTGTACGCGCCGGTCGAGGTGGCGCTGGCATTTACCGGGATGAGCAACGTGCGTGGCGCGCCGGCCCAGACTATCCGCCGGGTGTTGCCGGCGCGCAGCAACACGCGTCTGGCGCTGCTGACGGCGATCACCGGCGGCAAGCCGCTGGTGTATACGCCGCAGTTCCAGTATTCGCTGGGCGACCCTGCCGGTGCCGCACAGAGCTATCGCTATCCGTTGCCGTGGCGGGGCGGGCCGTTTCGCCTCAGTCAGGGCGCCAACGGTCAGTACAGCCACTATGGGCCGAAGAACAAGTATGCGATGGACATCGCCATGCCGGTCGGCACCCAGATCATCGCGGCGCGGGCCGGGGTGGTGGTGAAAGTCGAGAATTCACAGAGCGGGCGCGGCACCGATGCCTCCGGCAATTTCGTCCGGGTGCTGCACAATGACGGCACGATGGGCGTGTACCTGCACCTCAAGCAAGGTTCGGTGAGCGTACGCGAGGGACAGCGGGTGACGGTCGGCAGCCCGCTGGCGCTGTCCGGCAACACCGGCAACAGCAGCGGCCCGCACCTGCACTTTGTGGTGCAGCGCAATACCGGGCAGGGGCTGGTATCGATTCCGTATCAGTTCAACCAGCCGCTGGGGGCGTTGCCCAACTTTGCGTTGGGCAAACAGTAAATCCAGCGCAGATCAAACGGGGGATGTTCTCTGTGGCGAGGGGGCTTGCCCCCGTTGGATGGCGAAGCCATCCCAAAACCTCAAATGCGGTGTATCAGAACTGACGCGTTAGCCGGGCGGGGCTGCTTCGCAGCCGAACGGGGGCAAGCCCCCTCACCACAGGAGCCCCAGGGCCCCCATCAATCCAGCATCAACACCTTGGCCAGTACAATCTTCGGCCCTTTCATTTTCTTGATGATGATCCGCAGGCCTTCGACTTCCAGCACTTCTTCCTCTTCCGGCACCCGTTTCAGGGTTTCGTAAACGAGTCCTGCGAGGGTTTCGGCTTCGATGTGGTCGAGGTCAATGCCGAGCAGGCGCTCAACCTTGAACAGCGGCGTATCGCCCCGCACCAGCAGCTTGCCCGGCTGATAGGCGAGGATTCCGCGTTCAGCTTTGCGGTGTTCGTCCTGGATGTCGCCCACCAGCACTTCCAGCACGTCTTCCATGGTCAGGTAGCCGATGATGTTACCGTCAGCCTCCTCGACCACGGCGAAGTGCGAGCCGCCCTTGCGGAACTGCTCCAGCAGCTGCGACAGCGGCATGTGCCGCGACACGCGCTCCAGCGGGCGGGTCAGTTCAGCCAGGTTGAACGACTCGGGAATGTGGTCCAGCGCTGCCAGTTCCAGCAGCAGGTCCTTGATGTGCAGCAGGCCGACGAACTCCTGGCGCTCGCTGTCGTACACCGGGTAACGGCTGAACTTGTGGCGACGGAACATCGCCAGGATTTCTTTCAGCGGCGCGTTGAATTCCAGAGTGATCAGGTCTTCCCGGGAGTTGGCCCAGTCGACCACTTCCAGTTCGCCCATTTCCACCGCCGAGGCCAGTACGCGCATGCCTTGGTCGCTCGGGTCCTGACCACGGCTGGAGTGCAGGATCAGTTTCAGTTCTTCGCGGCTGTAATGGTGTTCGTGGTGCGGGCCGGGTTCGCCCTGGCCGGCGATACGCAGAATCGCGTTGGCGCTGGCGTTGAGCAGGTAGATTGCCGGGTACATCGCCCAGTAGAACAGGTACAGCGGCACCGCCGTCCACAGCGACAGCAGCTCGGGTTTGCGGATCGCCCACGACTTGGGTGCCAGCTCACCGACCACGATGTGCAGGTACGAAATGATGAAGAACGCGGTAAAGAACGAAATGCCTTTGACCACTTCCGGCGACTGCACGCCGACCGCGCTCAGCAGCGGCTCGAGAATGTGCGCGAACGCCGGTTCACCGACCCAGCCCAGGCCCAGGGAGGCGAGGGTGATGCCGAGCTGACACGCCGAGAGGTACGCATCGAGCTGACTGTGCACGGTGCGCAGGATGTGCCCGCGCCAGCCGTTCTTGTCGGCGATGGCCTCGACCCGGGTCGAGCGCAGTTTGACCATGGCGAATTCCGCCGCAACGAAAAAGCCGTTGAGCAAAACCAGGATCAGAGCGAAAAGAATCATGCCGAAATCGGCGAATATTGTTGCGAGGGACAAGCCAGGGGAAGGGTCCATGATGGAGTTTTGCGGGTTCCGTGTGATTCGTAAGAGAGAAGAAATCGCGCCT
Source organism: Pseudomonas serboccidentalis (assembly GCF_028830055.1). NCBI lineage: Bacteria > Pseudomonadati > Pseudomonadota > Gammaproteobacteria > Pseudomonadales > Pseudomonadaceae > Pseudomonas > Pseudomonas serboccidentalis. The sequence continues at coordinate 1,369,684 of NZ_CP101655.1, read as the reverse complement.
GAAAGGCAGGCGCAAGTCAGCCAATGTAGCGGCTGACATGGCGATTGCCTAGTGGCGCGTGCTGGCCGGTATCACTCGGCGGTGCTGATCGCCCGTACCTGAGCCACCTGGGCCGGGGCGAAATGGCAGGTGAACGTGCTGCCGTGACCGGGCACGCTGCTGATCTCCATTCGCGCGCGGTGGCGCAGCAGCACGTGTTTGACGATCGCCAGGCCCAGTCCGGTGCCGCCGGTATTGGAGTTGCGGCTGGAGTCGACGCGATAGAAACGCTCGGTCAGGCGCGGCAGGTGTTTGCTGTCGATGCCGATCCCCGAATCCTGCACGCTCAGGTGCGCACCTTGCTCGTCACCCCACCAGCGAATGCGGATGTTGCCCTCGGCCGGGGTGTACTTCACGGCGTTGAACACCAGGTTGGAAAACGCGCTGCGCAATTCCGCCTCGCTGCCCTTAAGCAGGATGCGCGCATCAGCGTCGAGGGTGATTGTCTGGTTTTTCTGCCCGGACAACTGCTGCGCGTCGCTCTTGATCGATTGCAGCAGGGTGTCGACCTGCACCGGCTGGTTGTCCGAGGGGTAATCGGTGGCTTCCAGCTTCGCCAGCAGCAACAGATCGTTGAGCAGCGTCTGCATGCGCCCGCCCTGTTGCTGCATTTGCTGCAGTGCGCGGCTCCAGCGCGGGTTCACTTCCTCGACATTGTCGAGCAGGGTTTCCAGGTAGCCGCAGATCACCGTCAGCGGCGTACGCAGTTCGTGGGACACGTTGGCGATGAAGTCTTTGCGCATCTGCTCCAACTGATGGATGCGCGTGACGTCGCGCACCAGCATCAGGTGTTCGTTGTTGCCGTAGCGAGTGAGGTACAGCTGAATGCGCACGCGATCGTTGGTCGGCGAGGGGATTTCCAGCGGCTCGGCGTAGCTTTCCTGCTCGAAGTATTCCTTGAAGCGTGGATGCCGCACCAGGTTGGTCACCGGTTGGCCGCTGTCCTGTGGGGTCTTGAGGCCGAGCAGAGTTTCGGCGGCGCGGTTCCACCATTCCAGGTTGCCGTCGCTGTCGAGCATGATCACTGCGTCTTTCAGCGCGGCGGTGGACTCTTGCACCCGGTCGATCACCGCTTGCAGGCGCCCGCGCACCCGTTGGTCGCGGCGCTGCAGGTGGTAGATGCTGTCGAACACCTCGCCCCACAGGCCGTAGCCGTCGGGCGGTGCTTCATCAGGTTGGTGCAGGCGCAGCCATTCGTGCAGGCGCAGCAGTTGTTTGAGCGTCCAGGCCAGGTAAAGGCCCAGGCCTGCAGCGAGGCTCCAGCCGTAATAGCCGGTGATCAGGCCGATCACCAGACAGGCGGTGACCAGCAACAGCATGTGGCGAATCAGGGTGCCATGCCAGTTTTGATTCACGAGGGCGTCCTTAGCCGCAGCTTCAAGTTTCAAGCTGCAAGCTAAAAGTCAGAGCAGCTCGCTGTTTCTTGCCGCTTGTAGCTAGAAGCTTGCAGCTGTTTTTATGCTTTTGTGGAGAACCGGTAGCCGGTGCCGCGCACGGTTTGTACCAGATTTTCGTAAGCATCGCCGAGAGCCTTGCGCAGACGCCGGATGTGCACGTCGACGGTGCGCTCTTCAACATAGACGTTGCCGCCCCAGACCTGATCCAGCAATTGCCCGCGCGTGTAGGCGCGTTCCTGGTGGGTCATGAAGAATTGCAGCAGACGGTATTCGGTCGGGCCCATCTCGGCAGGTTTGCCATCGATGGTCACGCGGTGGCTGATCGGGTCGAGCAGCAGGCCACCGACTTCGATCGGCGCTTCGCCATCGGTCGGGCCGGCGCGGCGCAGCACAGCCTTGAGGCGGGCGACCAGTTCGCGCGGTGAGAACGGCTTGGTGATGTAGTCGTCGGCGCCGACTTCCAGGCCCTGGATCTTGTTGTCCTCTTCGCCCTTGGCGGTGAGCATGATGATCGGGATGTCCCCGGTCAGCTCGTCCCGCTTGAGGCGTCGGGCCAGCTCGATGCCGGAGGTGCCGGGCAGCATCCAGTCGAGCAGGATCAGGTCCGGTTTGCGGTCAACGATGATGGCGTGAGCCTGCTGCGAGTTCTCTGCCTCGAGGCAGTCATAGCCGGCCATTTCCAACGCAACGGCGATCATTTCGCGAATGGGCGCTTCGTCGTCGACGATCAGAATGCTCCTGCCAACCATGCCTTAATCCTCTTGTCATTTAACTGTCTTGCGCCGCATTAGATAACGGAATTATTGCAGTCGTGTGACAGTATTTTAGTCGCCCGGCGGTTGGCGTGATCCTGAACTAAGCTCTAAGTCCGAATCCTGACAACCACAAAAGAAGGTTTCCATGACTCAAATGACTGCTTCTTTCAAAGCCCTGCTGCTTGCCGCTGCCATGGCGTTGCCATCGATGGCGTTCGCCGCTGATCCGGCGATGGAAAAGGACGGCATGTTTACCGATCACAAGGGCATGACCCTGTACACCTTCGCCAAGGACTCTGCGGGCAAGTCCATGTGCAACGACAAGTGCGCTGCGAACTGGCCACCGCTGATGGCCACGGCCGGTGACAAGTCCATGGGCGACTGGACCGTGATCAAGCGTGACGATGGCAAGATGCAATGGGCCTACGAAGGCAAACCGCTGTACACCTTCGTCATGGACAAGAAGGCTGGTGACATGACCGGTGAGGGCAAAATGGACGGCGCCTGGCACGTCGCCAAGGCCAAGTAAACGCTAGGAGTGAGCCTGCTCGCGATGACGGTGTATCTGACTGATACACCGTCATCGCGAGCAGGCTCACTCCTACAAAGGGGGGCATTCAGCGCAATGCGTAATCCAGCACGATCCCGACAAAGATCGCCAACCCGGCCCAATGGTTGTGCAAGAACGCCTTGAAGCAACGCATCCGGTCGCGATCACGGGTGTACCAGAACTCCCACGCGTAACAACCCGCCGCCACCAGCAGACCGAGGTGGAACCACGTCCCCAGCTCGAACTTCGACCCCGCCAGCAACAGGCACCCCAGCGACAACGCCTGCAGCGTCAGGATGATTATCCGGTCCGCATCACCGAACAGGATCGCCGTGGATTTCACGCCGATCGTCAGGTCGTCGTCACGATCGGTCATTGCGTAATAGGTGTCGTAACCCACCGTCCACAGCAGGTTGGCGATCCACAGCAGCCAGGCGGCGGCGGGCAGTTCGCCGGTCTCGGCGGTGAACGCCATCGGCATGCCCCACGAGAACGCGGCGCCGAGTACCACTTGCGGGTAATAGGTGTAGCGCTTCATGAACGGGTAGGTGAACGCCAGTGCCAAGCCGCCCAGCGACAGCCAGATGGTCGGCGCATTGGTGCATAGCACCAGCAGGAAGCTCACACCCATCAGCAGCGCGAAGAACACCAGCGCCTCTTTCGAACTGATCTTGCCGCTGGCCAGCGGCCGTTGTGCGGTGCGTTTGACGTGGCCGTCGACCTTGCGATCGGCCCAGTCGTTGATCACGCAGCCGCCGGCGCGGGTCAGCACCACGCCGAGCACGAAAATCACGATATTGGCCAGCGATGGCGAGCCCTTGCCGGCAATCCACAACGCCCACAGCGTCGGCCACAGCAGCAGGTAAATGCCGATCGGCTTGTCCATGCGCGTGAGCTGAATGAAATCCCAGGCGCGCGGATTCAAGCGGTTCAGGGACTTGAGCAGGCTCTGGTACATCAGCAATTCTCCGGATGGGCGCGGGCCGCGCTCCACAAGGTCGGCAGGAAAATCTCCGCCACCAGCACGCTCAAGGCGCCACGGTCGAAGCGCGAGCGGCGACCCCACAGTTCAGGCGCACGGCATGCTGGCGGCAACCAGTCTTGCGGGTAGTGACAGACCTCAATGGCGCGACGCTGAAACGCATGATCGCAAAACAGCAGTTCGCCCAGCGAGCGGCTGCCCAGTTCATCCATGTGCAAGCCGTCACCTTGCAAGGCCGCACGCGACGCCACACTGCGGGCGAACACCCAGGCCTCGCCGTGACCGCGCAGATACACCTCGCGCACCCAGCCTTCGCTGCCTTCAGCCAGCTCCAGCGCCGCGCATTCGTCGCTGCGCAGGGTGGCCCAGCCTTCGAATAACGGCGTGACACTGAAGCCGTCATTGGACAGCCGCGTCAGGCGGCGGGTCAGCGAGCCTTCGTCGAACAACCAGTCCAGGGTCAACGAATCGGGAAGGGGCGTCAGTTGGCTTTGGGTCAGCCAGAGCGGGGCCGGGCAGGCATTTGAATGGTGCACAATGAGTCATTATTGGCCGCAAATGAGGCGGCGAGCTTAACATGGCGTGCTGCGATTTTGATTGATCCGGGGCGCCGTTGCGCCGAACAGGCTTGCATCTGCCCGGCACCATCAGTACAAAACGCCCTGAGCCGGATGGCAGCGTCCCTCCATCGACCGTCCGCGCCGACAAAAGCCTGAACCCTGAGGAAGTACCTGAATGAAAAAGTGGCAATGCATCGTCTGCGGCCTGATCTACAACGAAGCCGACGGTTGGCCGGATGACGGCATCGCGCCGGGCACCCTGTGGCAAGACGTGCCGGAAGACTGGCTGTGCCCGGATTGCGGCGTGGGCAAGTCGGACTTCGAAATGATCGAAATCAACTGAGAAAAACCAAGGAGTAAGGCATGAACGCACCTGTCGTAATCGTCGGCACCGGGCTTGCGGGTTACAACCTGGCCCGGGAGTTTCGCAAACTCGATGGCGAAACCCCGCTGCTGCTGATTACCGCCGATGACGGGCGCTCTTACTCCAAGCCGATGCTCTCCACCGGTTTCGGCAAGAACAAGGACGCCGACGGCCTGAGCATGGCCGAACCCGGCACCATGGCCGAGCAGTTGAAGGCCGAAGTGCGCACCCACACGCGCATCAGTGGCATCGACGCCGGCCACAAGCGCCTGTGGATCGGCGAAGAAGCGGTGTACTACCGCGACCTGATCCTCGCCTGGGGCGCAGAAACCGTGCGTGTGCCGATCGAGGGCGATGGCGCCGATCTGGTATTCCCGATCAACGATCTTGAAGACTACGCGCGCTTTCGCGCCGCCGCTGCGGGCAAGCGCCGCGTCTTGCTGCTGGGTGCGGGCCTGATCGGCTGCGAATTCGCCAACGACCTGATCCTCGGCGGTTACGAGGTGCAACTGGTGGCGCCGTGCGAGCAAGTGATGCCGATGCTGCTGCACCCGGCCGCTGCGGCAGCGGTGCAGGCCGGGCTGGAAAGCCTGGGCGCGCGTTTTCACCTCGGCCCGGTGCTGACCCGTCTGCAAAAGGTTGCCGACGGGCTGGAGGCGCATCTGTCCGACGGTCAGGTCATTGCCTGCGATGTGGTGGTGTCGGCCATCGGCCTGCGTCCGCGCATCGATCTGGCGGCGGCTGCCGGGGTGCAGGTCAATCGCGGTGTGGTTGTCGACCGGCACCTGAAGACCTCCCACGCCAATATCTATGCCTTGGGCGACTGCGCCGAGGTCGATGGGCTGAACTTGTTGTACGTGATGCCCCTCATGAGCTGTGCGCGTGCGCTGGCACAGACCCTGGCCGGCAATCCGACCGCCGTGAGCTACGGCCCGATGCCGATCACTGTGAAAACCCCGGTGTGCCCGTTGGTCGTTTCGCCCCCGCCACGGGGCAGCGAAGGTGTCTGGACCGTCGAAGGGCAGGGCGCCGACATCAAGGCCCTGTGCCACCGCGCCGATGGCCAGTTGCTCGGCTACGCGCTCACCGGCGCGGCAGTGATGGAAAAACTCGCCCTGAACAAACAGCTTCCGGCCCTGCTGGCGTAAATGCCGGTCGTTCTGTCGGAATCACCCCGCTTTTGCCCCTACAAAGGTCGCGGGGAGACTGGCGCCGCCGGTATCCGCGTGCCATCCTCACTCCCGTCTGCCGCAGAGTAGAGCCTGCGGCGCCTTGGGCGCTGTTCCAACGAGAACAGCACGGACATAACAACAAAAAACCGTCAAAGGGGCTTCACTAATGCGTAAACCAGAACTCGCCGCTGCAATCGCTGAAAAAGCAGATCTGACCAAAGAACAGGCCAACCGCGTTCTCAACGCCGTCCTCGAAGAAATCACCGGCGCTCTGCACCGCAAGGACAGCGTCACGCTGGTGGGCTTCGGCACCTTCCTGCAACGCCACCGCGGCGCCCGCACCGGCAAAAACCCGCAAACCGGTGAGCCAGTCAAAATCAAGGCCAGCAACACCGTCGCCTTCAAGCCAGGCAAGTCGTTGAAAGACAGCGTCAATCCGTAACACGCACCGACTACCCGCCTGGCGGGTGAGCGGGATAAAAAATGGGCACGCCAACGAGGTTGGGTGTCCATTTTTTTTGATTTTTCACGGCCTCTTGCTGGGTTTTGCGCAGGATGCGCCGACTCAGATGACTGATCCACCCAGGCTTGCTCCACCTGTTGCATCAGTGACGCCCCCTCGATCGACCAGTGGCTCAAAACCCTCTTTTGCAAGCAACGTCGCCGAACTGGTCGCGAATGAACTTCTGGAAACCTCGCGAGCTGAAACGTATCAGCTTCAGAAAAATATCAAATTATGCACAAATGCATTTTTTTGTTGACCCGCAGGAGCGAGTCTCTTAAAGTGAATTTGCTGTATGCATATACAGTATTTTTTGGATCGAATATTTATTCGAATTCATTCATGGACGAGGTATTACCCTATGACAAGCAACACTGAAAAGTTTGGCAAAACCCCCCATCAATCCAGCCTCTGGACCCGCGCTGATGCGTTGAAAGTCCGTGCGGACGATCCCACCACCACTCAGCCGCTGGTCAGTGCGGATTTCCCGGTATTGAGCAACGAAGTGTTCATCTGGGACACCATGCCGCTGCGCGACCTGGACGGTAACGTGACGTCCGTCGATGGCTGGTCGGTGATCTTCACCCTGACCGCTGATCGACATCCAGACGACCCTGAGTACATCGACGAGAACGGCAACTACGACATCACCCGCGACTGGAACGACCGCCACGGTCGGGCAAAGATGTACTACTGGTTTTCTCGTACCGGCAAGGACTGGAAACTCGGCGGCCGTGTGATGGCGGAAGGGGTTTCGCCGACCGCTCGCGAATGGGCCGGTACGCCGATCCTGTTGAACGACCAGGGTGAGGTGGACCTGTATTACACCGCTGTCACCCCGGGCGCGACCATCGTCAAGGTGCGGGGCCGGGTGGTGACTACCGAACATGGCGTCAGCATGGTCGGCTTCGAGAAGGTCAAGCCGTTGTTCGAGGCCGACGGCAAGATGTACCAGACCGAAGCACAGAACTCCTTTTGGGGCTTCCGTGACCCATGGCCATTCCGCGACCCGAAGGACGGCAAGCTGTATATGTTGTTCGAGGGCAACGTGGCCGGCGAGCGCGGCTCGCACAAGGTGGGCGAAGCGGAAATTGGCGATGTGCCGCCGGGTTATGAGAACGTCGGCAACTCGCGTTTTCAGACTGCCTGTGTCGGCATCGCCGTGGCCCGTGATGCGGACGGCGACGACTGGGAAATGCTACCGCCGCTGCTGACCGCCGTGGGGGTCAACGACCAGACGGAACGCCCGCACTTCGTGTTCCAGGACGGCAAGTACTACCTGTTCACCATCAGCCATACGTTCACCTATGCCGACGGTGTGACCGGGCCGGACGGGGTATACGGTTTTGTCGCGGATTCGCTGTTCGGCCCTTACGTGCCGTTGAACGGTTCTGGCCTGGTGCTGGGCAACCCGTCTTCGCAGCCGTTCCAGACCTACTCGCACTATGTGATGCCCAACGGGCTGGTGACCTCCTTTATCGACAGCGTACCGACCGACGCAACCGGCACGCAGATTCGTATCGGCGGCACTGAGGCACCGACGGTGGGCATGAAGATAAAAGGGCAGCAGACGTTCGTGGTGGCCGAGTACGACTACGGCTATATCCCGCCGATGCTGGACGTCACGCTCAAATAATAGCGATACAGGGCTTTCAGGCAGCGGGTTTGAGGTCGATGAAAAAAACGTTGTGGATATGATCGAGATATCCCGCCTGATTCACTGCGACGTTGATCGCAAGCCCCATTGAATAGTGTGTAGCAATAGTCCTTCGTTACTGGCTGCAAGGATGCAGCCAGTAACGGGTATCTTCCCTCCGCTACCGCCTCCTGTTCGCCATGTCTGGCGCATCTGTAAAAAGGTTCTTCACGGTTTTCCGGGAAGAACCTTTTTTATGGAGGGCGGAGTACTTTGTTTCCTGGCGGGAATCGCCGCTCTCCTTACCAGCTTCCAAACGGAATGCCGAATTTGTCGATGTAGGCTTTGGATTCTTCTGAGAGAGGTCGGTGTTTACCACCGGATTTTCCTTCGTAAGGACCTATTGGGTTAATCGTTCCCTGTACTCGGGCAATTTCGATTGCCTTCAGACAAGCCCCTCCTAGCCACACTTTGGCGATGCCGCCCGGAGCCAGACCAATACCCATGTTGTCGCGGGTTTCGGTGATCCACTTTGCACCAAAGCGGCAAAACGCCTTTTCGGGGTTACGCATGATTTCCCGGGCGGACTCGGGAATGACGATGTAAGCCTCATAGGTTTGGGGTTCGGCCAGGGATTGCCAACGCACGTAGATCAGGCGAGGCAGGTCGGCGCCGGTTACATACTTGCCTTTACCTGCACCATTGTTACTAACCCAGCCTCTTGCTTTGCCTTGATTGTTCGGAGGCGTAGGGACAGACGCAATGCCACTTCCCGCACGTTGAAATACTCGTTCCTTGATACCCACTACATCCGCTGTTTCGATCCATACCTCCATATAGGCCGGTGCTGAGAAGCCAAGGAACCATGGAAGTTTGTCAGTCGGTTGAGCATGGCTTTGCGTGCAACCCGCCAATAGCAACCATGAGAACAGGCTTATGCATCTTTTGATGCGATGGGTCGGTTTCCTCGGCGTGATGGCCGGATTGTCTTTACCAAGAACCATAAGGAATGCCGAATTTGTCGATGTAGGCTTTGGACTCCGGTGATAGAGGTAAGGCATACCGCCCCCCGTTTTCCCCTTGATACGGGCCTCGCTTTACTACGCTGCCTTCGACCCGAGTAATCTCGATTGCCTTCAGGCAGGGCCCACCCAGCCAGACCTTGGCGATGCCGCCGGGTGCCAGACCAATACCGATGTCGTCGCGGTAGTCGGTGATCCATTTGCCATCAGCCCTGCAGAAAGCTTTTTCGGGTTTGCGCATGATCTCCCGGGCCGACTCTGAAATGACGATGTACGCCTCGTAGGTTTGCGGCTCAGCCAGGGATTGCCAGCGGACGTAGATCAAACGGGGTAGGCCGGCGCCGATGACGTCGCGACCGGCACCGCTGCCGGGACTGTCAGGCCAGCCCACTGGGGTGCCCTGGTTATCGTGCGGCCTTCGTACCGATGCGATCCCTGCTCCTGCACGCCGAAACACTCGCTCTCGGACATCTACAACGTCTGCTGTTTCAATCCAGACCTCCATGTAGTCCGGTGCTCCAAAGCCGAGGAACCATGGCTGTTTGTCAGTCGGTTGAGCGTGGCTTTGTGTGCAGCCAGCCAAAAGCAATCCTAAAGACAGGCTCGTGCATTTTTTGATGAGTCGAGCGAAGTTACTCATGGGGGTGCACCACGCGTTGGCTGTTTTTGGCTGGTCGGTTGATGAAAACAATGTTCATGTCGCTGCTGCTCAGGCCCTTGGCGGCATTCCAGTGAGCAGAAAGATGGATATAGCGACTTCGCAACAACGCGCGCTCTTTGATCGTCAATCCTTCAACGGAAGACTCACCCAATGCGTAAGCCTGGAGTTTCTTATGGATAGGTATCAACTCTTCGGGCAGGTTTAAAGCCGGCATGTCAGGAATAGCCTTGAACGGCACACCCGCTCTGACGGCAAGTTCGCGCATGATGCGCAGATATACCAGCGACAGCTCACCGTGTACCGGGCGTTCAATGCTGGCCGCCGCATAAACCCGCTTCTGAGGTTCCTGATCGGGTTTCCCCTTTCCAGGTGATTGCGTCAAGGCTCTTTCCCAGAGTGCCACTCCCAGTTCGTTACCCGAACCGTCATCTTCGATGACACCTTTTGCATACCAGGAATAAGCTTCCTTTTCGGCAGCAAGGTAGGCGGAACTGCGGGTCGCCAGCATGCTTTGGCCGATGGTGCTGGTGATCGGGTTGCCCAACAGAAGTTTTTCCTTGGCTCTGGGCAAGTAGCCGCCGCCCAGATCCGAGTGTGAGCCGGGCAAAACCAGGTCGATGTCACCCAGGCTGTTAAGCGCGAAGTTTTCACGGAATTCGTCACGCGCAACCAGATGCACCACCTTGTTGGCACAACCGTCCGGGAGTTTCAAATTGACGCCGGGGTTTCTGCTATTGGCGCCGGTAAAGTCGAACAGCCATGGGTTGGCGATTGCTGCGACGGTGTCAAACAAGCCAATGAAATTAATGGTGATGCTCGATTGTGGGTGCCAATCAAAGCTGCTGGATAATGCTGGAGAACCGGCCGGCAGGGCACTTGCAAGAATACTGCGCTCGCCCTTGAGCACCTCATTTACAAAGTGTCGAGCAGATGCTGCACCTCGACTGAAACCGAAGATATCGAACTCGATTTTTTCAATTAGCAAGCTGGGGTTCTTTTCCATCAGTAACCGCATTCGACCAATGATTTTTTCAGGGCTCTGTTCCACGCGAGCTGAGACTCCTGTATCACCTCTGCCCGTTGCTTGTGAGTAAAGTGAGTCGTTCCCGTCAGCTGTAGTGCCAATACCTTCGATGTACACACGCAAAGAAGCGTTTTTTGCATTCCCCGGTAGTGCTTCGAAGGCATGATCCGTATACAACTCATACAACCTCGCAATATTGCTCACATCATTCCCATAACTGTTATCCGGCGAACTCCCATTCCCGTCATAGCCATAGGCGGCGCAGTGTTTCTGTATCTCTTCGGCCGCTTCCGCGAGGTTGGCATCCGGGGCGTAGCAGGCGGCGACCGTCTCGCTGTTGGCTTTATTGTTCCCCGTACCATCGAAAAACACGCCGATGCGCAAGGTAACCCCATCCGGCACCTCGTCCTCCAGATCGACTTCTTCCTCCTCTTCTTCGAGCTCGTCCTCCACAAGGGCCTTTGGCGGGAGGGCTGAGTCGGCGGGTAATGCGCCATCCAGCATCGGCAGCAGACTGGCGCCTGCACTGTTGCGAAGTTTGCCGCCGGTCTCGATTTCGGTGCTGCTGAAAATGCCGTCAGCGTCGATCACGATATGGTGGCCGCCGGCTTTCAACGTGATGCTGGCTCCGGCGTCCAGCACCACATTGGCTCCGGCCTTGAGCAGCACGTGTAGACCGGCTTGGAGGTCGAGGTTTTTACCAACGTTCGTCAGGCTGTTGCCGTTGATGCTCTCGCGTCGTTCGTTGCCTACTTCCAGTTGACTGTCGTGGCCGACTTTCCGGGCCATGTCGCGTTGCGCGTGCAGGTAGATCAGTTCCTGCCCGGCGCGATCCTCGATCGACAGTTCGGTGTATCCGCCATTGCGCGGCGAGCTTTCGCTGCGCAAGACGGTTCTGGTCTTGTGCTCGGGTAAAGAGTAGGGCGGCGCTGTAACTCTGTTGGCCACACAACCGGTGATCAGCGGTTTGTCCGGATCGCCCTCCAGAAAGGTCACCACGACTTCCATGCCTATGCGCGGAAGGGTCACGGCACCGAAATGATCCCCGGCCCAACTGCTCGCCACGCGTACCCAGCAACTGCTGCGCTCACTGTTGAGTTCTGTGCGATCCCAGGGCAGTTCTATCTTCACGCGACCGAACTCATCGCAGTAAATCTCTTCGCCTTCGGGGCCGGTAACCCGTGCGGTCTGAGTCACCAGCGGGCGGCGTGACGCCGGCAGCGCAGGCCTGAACACCACCTCGGCGGGAATCACGCTAAAGCGATTTCGGTAGCCTTGGGTAAAGCCATCGGCGGTTTTGACGTCGCTGGTGCTGGACTCCTCAAGCACTTGTGGCTGTCGGCCTTCATGGGCAACGCTCAGCAGAAGCCACAGGTCGTTGCACTGTTTACGCGGGTGTCCGGTTAGCTCAAACAAGTGACCGCAACGCAGATTCGTCTGATCGCTTTCTCCGTCGCCCCGTTCGTAATCGCTACGGTGGCGCTCCAGTGCCTGACGGGCAATTTGCTTGCCGCGCTTCTCGTTTTCGATCAGCAGTGGATAACGGTAGTCCTCCAGGGTTGGAGTGAACCCGGCGGTGAAGCGGCTTTCAAGCAACAGACTCGGGCGTTTCAGGTCGTAGTCACGACGGGTGACAGTGCTGGTGCGAGTGCTGTTGCGCACACGGAATCGGCTGATCACCCGATGCTCGGCCACCATGCCGGATTCGTGCTGATATGGCGTCGCAGCCAACTTCGGAAGAAACACCTGGTCATCGGTGAACACCAGCAAATGGCCGTCAGCCGAGTGCTGGTGATGCCAGGCGATCCCGTCCTCGGCACACAGACGCTGAATGAATTCAAAGTCGCTTTCCGCGTACTGAGTGCAATAGTCGCGTGACGGGTTCGGGGTGACATGAAAGGTAAACGCATCACCTTGAATGCCATGACGCTTGAGCACCTGCGCGATGATCTGCGGCACCGTACGCTGCTGAAAAATCCGCTGATCCTGGCTGAACTGCAAGTAATGCAACGCAGGCACCAGCGTCAGCTCATAGTGGCTCAGGCGTTTTCCGCTTTCACCCGCTCGCACATCTTCAATACGCCCGTGAATACCTTCGTTGTTGAACCCGAATTGCAGAAACGCCGGCTGACTCAGCAGGCCTTCCAGATCGATATCCGCTCGCTCGCTGACCAGCTCGATCCGGATAGCGTAAAGGCTGCTGATGGCTTCATCACCAGCGAACGCGAGCACCTTGAAGTCGTGGCGAACTCCGGGAATTTGCAGGGTAAACAGCGCGCAACTGCCCGTGCTGAACATACGCTTGTCCTTAAGCAACGTGAGTCGATGCGCGGTGTTCGATCGTCCCTGATCGCCACGCGAAAAGAATTTGCCAAGGCACGCTAGCAACGCAGGAAATAAATTGATGTAAGAAGTATCTCTGACATTCGTCAGAGCGTTCCGGGCGTGAAAGTGTCGTGCGGATCGGGGGAAATGACTGTAGGAAGTCACTTCGATAATTATTGAGTTAGCACTGAAGTACAGTTTTTCTCGAGGCGGTAAAAGTTTCAGAAAAATGAAATGACATCAAATTGATGGCACTTTTATTCTGTGTCATTGTCTCCGGTAAATTTTTAAAAAGCTCATCGGATTTTCGGAAGTGTCCTACTTCTATTTTTTCCAAGAATTGTCATGCTTGCCGCCGAGTAACGGGACGGGCGTTCGGATCGAAACGCTCAGGCTGGGGCGGGCCGCTCTGGATCAAGGGTTCTGAGGGGGGAGGGCAAATGCGTGCCATATAAATCGCTATCAGGGATTCCCCTGCCACATATAGGGCGATCTCCTACACAGCCCAATGAACACTTCGTCTTGTTGTTTAACCAGATGCTTGCTAGTGGCCATCATAGTGATTACGATGCGCCCACTTGAAAGAGCACATCTCAATTGGATGAGTCGCTTTACTGCTCTTCGATACTGTCCCGCGCCGCTGCAACTCCAATAGGCGCATGACTGTAATCCTAAATAAAGGCCATGGATGTCCTACTCAAGCAAACTTTCCGCCCATTACCTCGAACTCGCAAAAGTCTCTGTTTCCAAAGAGAATTTCGCGGGCGAAGACGTTCGTTTTTCGAGCGAATTCGAGGCGCTGGAGAGCGAGCTGGCCAAAGCCTCGTCGATGCACGAAAGCGGGCAGATCGACTGGCTGAAAATCCGTGAAAACAGCGAAAACCTGCTGCGTACCCAATCCAAGGATTTGCGGGTCGGCGCCTGGCTGACCTGGTCGCTGTACCAGCGTGAATCCTTCCCCGGGCTGCTGGCCGGCCTCGGCTTGCTGCACCATCTGTCGGAAAACAACTGGGCCGACGTTCACCCGCTCAAACCCCGCACCCGTGCCGCCGCCATCGGCTGGCTGGTGCCGCGCCTGGAGCAGGTGCTCACCGAAAACATCGCGATCAAGGAACAGCTGCCGATGTTCCGGCAGTTGTCCGAGCACCTGGCCGGCCTCGATGCCGCTTGCACCCAGCATCTGGGCGACGATGCGCCGCTGCTGCTGCCGCTCTCCCGTCGCCTGAAAACCATGATCCAGCGTGCGGCCGACAACCAGCCGGCCCCCGGTGTGGTGGGCGCGGCGGTGGCGCAGGTCAAGCAGGCCGCGAGCCAGTTGCTCACGCCCGGCGCCCCGATCGACAACGAGAAGGACGCCTACAAGGCCTTGCGCGCCCAGCAGGAAAGCGCCCGCCCGTTGTGTGCCTGGTGGCTCAAGCAGAAGGCTACCGACCTGCGCGCCCTGCGCCTGAACCGCACCTTGCTTTGGCTGCCGATCGACGCGGTGCCCGAGCGCAACGCCGAGCAGATCACCGTGCTGCGCGGCCTGCCTGTCGACAAACTCAAGCAGTACCAGGACCGATTCGATCAGGGCAAATACGCCGACCTGCTGGTGGAACTGGAGGCGAGTCTGGCGAAGGCGCCGTTCTGGTTCGATGGCCAGAGGATGGTCTGGGAATGTCTCCAGAACCTCAACGCCGAGATGGCAATGCGCGAAGTGGAAATCCACTTCGCGCTTTTGGTTCAGCGCCTGCCCGGCATCATCGAATGTCGTTTCCATGACGGCGCGCCGTTTGCCGATCCGTCCACCCGGGCGTGGATCGCCGGCAATGTCATGCCGCACCTGCAAAGCGCCAGTGCGCCGCGCAAGGTCGAAACCGACGACGTCGAAACCCAGCCCGCCTGGGAAAAGGCCTTGCAGGAAGTGCTGCCGCTGCTGCGCAAGGAAGGCCTGAAGCCTGCCGTGCAGACGCTCAAGCAAGGGCTGCAATCGGCCCACGGTGGGCGCGAGCGGTTTTTCTGGCAGTTCACCCTTGCCCGGCTGTGCTTCATGGCCAAGAAGTACGAACTGGCCAAGAACCAGCTCGAGACCCTCGATCAGACATTACAGGACTCAGGCCTGCACGCCTGGGAGCCCGATCTTGCATTGGAAGTGCTGCATCTGCTGCACAGTTGCTGCGAGTTGTTACCGCAGAACCATGCAGTGCGTGAACGCAAGGAAGAGATTTATCGCAGGCTGTGCCACCTCGACCTCGAAGTGGTACTCGAATAGGCCCCAGGGCCACAACCGCAAGGAGAAAAGCCATGGCCAAAGAAGGCTCGGTAGCCCCCAAGGAACGCATCAACGTCACCTTCAAACCCGCCACTGGCGGTGCTCAGGAAGAGATTGAACTGCCGCTGAAACTGCTGGCAATCGGTGACTACACCCACCGCAAGGACGATCGCAAAATCGAAGATCGCAAGCCGATCAGCATCGACAAGATGACCTTCGACGAAGTGTTGGCCAAGCAAGAACTGGGTCTGACGCTGAGCGTGCCAAACCGTCTGCAAGAAGATGGCGAGGCCGACGAGCTGGCTGTGCAACTGCGCGTCAATTCGATGAAGGACTTCAACCCGGCCAGCCTGGTCGAGCAAGTGCCTGAGCTGAAAAAACTGATGGAACTGCGCGATGCGCTGGTGGCCCTCAAAGGCCCGCTGGGTAACGCGCCTGCGTTCCGTAAAGCGATCGAAGGCGTGCTCGCCGACGACGAATCCCGCGGTCGCGTACTCGGTGAGCTGGGCCTGAACGCCGCAGCCCCGGACGCCTGAGACTCCAGCCAAGGAAGCCAACACAATGAGCACTAGCGCAGCACAAGAGAAGAGCGCCGCCAGCGGCGAATACAGCATTCTCGACAGCATCATCGCCGAAACCCGTCTGACTCCGGACGACGAAGCCTACGACATCGCCAAACGCGGTGTGTCGGCGTTCATCGAAGAACTGCTCAAGCCGCAGAACAACGGTGAGCCGGTCAAGAAGGCCATGGTTGACCGCATGATCGCCGAGATCGATGCCAAGCTCAGCCGTCAGATGGACGAAATCCTGCACCACCCGGACTTCCAGGCCCTGGAATCCTCGTGGCGTGGTCTGCAGTTGCTGGTCGACCGCACCAACTTCCGCGAAAACATCAAGATCGAAATCCTCAACGTCTCCAAAGAAGACCTGCTGGACGATTTCGAAGATTCGCCGGAAGTCATGCAGTCGGGCCTGTACAAGCACATCTACACCGCTGAATACGGCCAGTTCGGTGGTCAGCCGGTTGGCGCGATCATCGCCAACTACTACATGTCCCCAAGCTCCCCGGACGTGAAGCTGATGCAGTACGTGGCCAGCGTATCCTGCATGTCCCACGCGCCGTTCATCGCGGCGGCCGGCCCGAAATTCTTCGGTCTGGAAAGCTTCACCGGCCTGCCGGATCTGAAAGATCTGAAAGACCACTTCGAAGGCCCGCAATTCGCCAAATGGCAGAGCTTCCGTACGTCGGAAGACTCCCGCTACGTTGGCCTGACCGTGCCGCGTTTCCTGCTGCGTAACCCGTACGATCCGGAAGAAAACCCGGTCAAGTCGTTCGTGTACAAGGAAACCGTTGCCAACAGCCACGAGCACTACCTGTGGGGCAACACCGCGTTCGCGTTCGGCACCAAGCTGACCGACAGCTTCGCCAAATTCCGCTGGTGCCCGAACATCATCGGCCCACAGAGCGGTGGCGCGGTTGAAGACCTGCCGCTGCACCACTTCGAAAGCATGGGCGAAATCGAAACCAAGATCCCTACCGAGGTTCTGGTCTCCGACCGTCGTGAATACGAACTGGCCGAGGAAGGCTTCATCTCCCTGACCATGCGCAAAGGCTCCGACAACGCGGCGTTCTTCTCCGCAAGCTCGGTGCAGAAGCCGAAGTTCTTCGGCATCAGCGCAGAAGGCAAGGCGGCAGAGCTGAACTACAAGCTCGGTACCCAACTGCCGTACATGATGATCGTCAACCGCCTGGCTCACTACCTGAAAGTGCTGCAGCGCGAGCAACTCGGTTCGTGGAAAGAGCGTACCGACCTCGAGCTGGAACTGAACAAGTGGATCCGCCAGTACGTGGCCGACCAGGAAAACCCGAGCGCCGAAGTGCGTGGCCGTCGTCCGCTGCGCGCTGCGCAAGTGATCGTCAGCGACGTTGAAGGCGAGCCGGGCTGGTACCGCGTCAGCCTGAACGTGCGCCCGCACTTCAAGTACATGGGTGCCGATTTCACCCTGTCGCTGGTTGGCAAGCTGGACAAAGAGTAAGAGCGACTCATGGACGGATACGGCAGCCTTTTCGAACGCCTCAACGGCGATGCGGAACTACGCAAGGGCAGGAGCCTCGAGGCTTCTGCCATGGCGTCGGTGGCTGCCCATCTGGCCAAAATGCTCAGCACCCGGGCGGGCAGCGTGCAAACGCTGTCCGACTACGGGTTGCCTGATCTCAATGACATGCGCCTGAGCCTGCACGACTCCCTGAGTCAGGCCCGCCTGGCCATCGAAAGCTTCATCGAAGCCTACGAGCCGCGCCTGAGCAATGTGCGTGTCATTTCCCTGCCGCGTGACCACGACCAGCTTCGTCTGGCCTTCAGTATCGAAGGCCTGCTGGAAGTCGAGGGTTTCAAGCGTCAGGTCAGTTTTTCCGCGCGCCTGGATGGCAGCGGACAAGTGAAGGTCACCTAAGGAGATTCCCGATGTCTGGCAAACCCGCAGCACGCGTATCCGACCCCACCGCTTGCCCGCTCCCCGGCCACGGCACCAACCCGATCGCCGCCGGTTCCGGCGACGTGTTCTTCGACGGCCTCGCGGCCGCCCGTGAAGGCGATGCCTCTGCGTGTGGTGGTGCGATGGTCGGCGGTTTGGCCACGACGGTGAAAATCAACGGCAAGTCTGCTGTCACTGTTGATTCTGAAGGTACGCATGGCAACAAGGTTACGGCGGGTTCCGGAACGGTGATTATCGGCAACTCGCATATACCGGCGCCATTTGTGCCGCCGTTGCCGGTGGAGATTCAGTGGCCGTTCAGCCAGCACTTTGTGGTTCGTAATCCTAGAAACGGAGCACCGGTTGCTGACCGGTCATACACATTGCGTACAGCCTCCGGTAAGGAGGTCAAGGGCGTTACTGATGCGCAAGGCCGAACAAAGCCTATCGCTTCTCACCTTGCTGAAAGTGTCACGCTTATCGTCGAAGAACAGTCTTCGCTCGTGATTGCTTGAGGGACTATCGCATGCCGGCACCCACTCCTGTAACAGCTCAACTCACCCCTTCCTCTGACAAGAAGCCAGCGGAGGCGGCTGTCGATAGCTTCCAGATCACAGATATTCCGGGTGTGATGAGGAAAATGGGCTGGAAGGAAAGTGCTCGACTCATGCAGCGCTGGTTCGACGGTGCGCCTTTTGAGATGTCCCCAAGCGAGAAGCGGGGGCGTCTCGCTGTTGACAAAATCACCGCAGAAAAGCTGTTTGATGATTTGGATTTTGAATGGCTCACCTCCTCCTCGCCCCACACAGGTGAAACCATCAAGGAGCTTCTTGCGAAGGCCACAAGCCCCAGTCAATACAATGAGTTTATCGGTCGTCAGAGAGGACTAACGCAGTTAGCACCGGGACTTTTGCAATTTATGACTTGCATGAGAACACTCGGAGTTCTTGATGAAACTGGCCAGGATCTCGTAAGGGGCTCTCATGACTACAGTGCCTTGAGCGCAAGAATGCTGGAGACTGCTACCCAATATAATTTTCGATCGATCGGGATTACCACTTCGGAAAAGAAGAACAATCCACTTGATGACGTGTACGGTACTTTGGGTGGATTCGTGGTTAAGTTTGCAGTCACGAAATTCAGTACCACGCCCAAGACGAAAAAAATGCCTGCTACATTAACGATTGAAGAGATTGGGTGTTATGTACGTGATACCTATGAGTTTTTGAATGAAGATGGTGACGACCAGTTGCTCGGATACTGGAATCACGACAGTGTTGTCAGGCCTAGCGTTTATGCATATTTAACTTCGCCAAAAACATACGAAGACGAGGGGCAGCTTTATTTCAAGGTGACCAACGATAGCTACAACAATTACCGCAATAGTTTTGGAAAGGGTGGTGATTTGTTTGTGTACTCTACGGTCAAGAAAATCCCCGTATCAATTCATCATCGTTTCACCGCTGCAGACTTTGCCGAATTTTCGCAACGATCGATCAAGCCAAAGGCGATGCCATGAAAGCTTCACCTAAAAAGTGGGTCTTAATTCTTTCACTGTGCGCGCTTGTGCCGGTTTTGATTCTTTTGAGCTTGAAGGTGCTTAGCTCGAAGGCCGCGAAGCCCCTGTACGTTGACTGGAATGATTCTGGTAGTTGCTATATCGCAACCTATGTGCCCAATTACAATTTTTTGGGCGTAGTGGTCGGGCGTCTTTTCAAGTATTTCAGCAGTCCGTATTTTTATCGTGTTTATACAAAAAATGATGATCTGCTAAAAACATCAGAATGGTATCTCTGGCGAGACGAGGGCAGTCCCGGTATTACCCCTGAGTTTCGCGGAGAGATGATTGTTTATCCAGGCTCTGAAGGTTGGGAAAGTTGGATAGTTTCAGAGTGTCGTTAATGCCTGATTTCAAAAATAAGTTGGCCTCGCCAGCTGAGAAAGTAGGAGAACGGTAAGCATGGACGCAATGAGCTTACAGGGGTATCTGGCCGGCGTTGCTGACAGTGACCTGTTTGGCTGTCTGGCGATATTGAGTTTGGTATTGCTACTGACAGCTTCGCATCGCGCGGCTCGACACTCGCGCCTTCACCGTGCCCTAACGCTTTCGGTTTTGGCCGCTGTTGTAGCTATTCATGGCTTTGGATCGTGGTACGGAAATCTGAGACCAGCATGAGCAACCACCCCCGTCTTGCCATTTGCTTGTTTTTCCATGCCGTGGGATGTGTGGCCTACGTGTTTTTGAATAATGCAGTCGTACATGCCTACAAGCATCTGAACGGCGGGTTCACCACCCGTGGAGTTGCTATCGGTATGGCCAGCTACGCGCTGTTTTACATTTTTCTTGGTGTCAATTTGATAGCTGCGCTGATCCCGAATCTTGTCGCCAAGCTGATGATCCTGAGCCTTATGGTGGGCTTCATCCTGCTTTGGATGCTACCCGACAACCCATTGAGAGCCTTGTTTTATGGTGTGGCTCAAGGTTGCGTCACGTTGCTGGCAATCCTCGCTTCTCAAGTTACCGAGTTGCGTTGGGCATCGCGAAACAAGGTCGGGCGCATCCAGCCGAGCCAGCCTGAGAGTGCCATCCAATGAGCAGGTCAGGTATCGAGCGTAATCATCAGGTTGGTATTTTCATGATTTCCACTACCAGGCAGGTAACCCGTGTCCTTTAACCACTACTACCAAAGCGAACTCACCGCACTGCGCCAGCTCGGTCGCCGTTTCGCCGAGCGTAGTCCTGCGTTGGCGCCGTTCCTGGGGCAGGCCGGGCGGGATCCGGATGTGGAGCGGTTGCTGGAAGGTTTTGCTTTCCTCACCGGGCGCCTGCGGCAGAAACTCGATGACGAGCTGCCGGAGCTCAGCCATTCGCTGATGCAACTGCTGTGGCCGAACTACATGCGTCCGCTGCCGGCGTTCAGCATTCTGCAGTTCGATCCGCTGAAGCGTTCGGGCCCGGCGCTGGTGGTCGAGCGTGACACGCCGATTGAAAGCAAGCCGATCGAAGACGTGCGGTGCCGCTTCCGCACCTGCTATCCAACCGAAGTCTTGCC
This sequence comes from Pseudomonas serboccidentalis, assembly GCF_028830055.1. Taxonomy (NCBI): domain Bacteria; kingdom Pseudomonadati; phylum Pseudomonadota; class Gammaproteobacteria; order Pseudomonadales; family Pseudomonadaceae; genus Pseudomonas; species Pseudomonas serboccidentalis. The sequence goes on along the minus strand of NZ_CP101655.1, from coordinate 1,348,916 downwards.
GCTGGATCTGGCCGCGCTGAATTACTCGGTGAAAGGTGACGGCTCGCTGCTCAGCCTGCGTCTGGAGATGAGCGCCGATGGCCACCTCGGTGAGCTGGAGCTGAGCAAGTTGCGCCTGCACTTTGCCGGCGAGCGCTACATCAGCCAGATGCTCTACCTGAGCCTGTTGCGCAACCTTGAAGGCATCGAACTGATCCCGCTCGACGGTGCTGGCAAACCCATCGATGGCGTCAGCGGCAAGCCGATGGCGTTCAAGATTCCGGGTGACCGGGTCAAGCCGGTGGGTTTTGCCGAAGAAGAAGCGCTGATCCCGTATCCGCTGAACACCTTCCGTGGCTATCGCTACCTGCAGGAATATTTTGCCTTCCAGGACAAGTTCCTGTTCGTCGACGTCAATGGTCTGGACATCCTCAAGGCGCTGCCGGAAGACACGCTCAAGCAGATGCGCGGCCTGGAGTTGCGTTTCGACATTCGCAAGAGCGGCATCATGCGCATGCGTCCGACCCTGGATAACGTGAAGCTGTTCTGCACGCCGATTGCCAACCTGTTCGCGCACGACGCACTGCCGATCCGCCTCGACGGCAAGCAGGACGAGTACCTGTTGCTGCCGGCGGAATACGATCTGGAAAACTGCGGCGTGTTCTCGGTGGAAACCGTGACCGGCTGGAAGCCCGGCGGCCTCGGTTATCAGGAATACGTGCCGTTCGAATCCTTCGAACACGACCCGAGTTTCGACGTGCCCAACAGCCGTCCGCACTACAGCATCCGCCAGCGCTCGTCGTTGCTGCACGACGGTCTCGACACCTACCTGAGCTTCGGCATCCGCCACACCGAAGCCCACGAAACCCTGTCGATCGAGCTGATGTGCACCAACCAGAACCTGCCGCGCAAGCTCAAGCTCGGCGACATCTGCATGGCCTGCGAAGAGACCCCGGAGTTCCTCAGTTTCCGCAACATCACCCCGGCCACGTCGAGTTTTGCACCGCCGCTGAACCGTGACTTCCTGTGGAAGCTGATCAGCAACATGTCGCTCAACTATCTGTCGCTGGCCGACGTCAACGCGTTGAAGGTGATTCTCGAAACCTACGACCTGCCGCGCTACTACGACCAGCACGCGGAGAAGGTCAGCAAACGCCTGCTCGGCGGCCTCAAGCACATCAAGCATCACCACGTCGACCGGCTGCACCGTGGCTTGCCGGTGCGTGGTCTGCGCACCGAACTGACCATCGACCCGGAAGGGTATATCGGCGAAGGCGACCTGTTCGTTTTCGCTTCGGTTCTTAACGAGTTTTTCGCGCTTTACGCCAGTCTCAATTCGTACCACGAGCTGCGAGTAAAAAGCACACAGGGAGAGGTGTACCAATGGACACCACGTATGGGCCTTCAGCCCCTGCTTTAAGCGGGCTGACGAAGGTAATACGCGAGTACTCGCTGTTTCAGGCCGTGCTGCTGGTGATCGATCGGCTGCGCGAGGCACACCCGTACCTGAGCGAAGACGATCTGTACGATCAGGTGGAGTTCCAGGCCAACCCGAGCCTGGGCTTTCCGCGCAGCGACGTCGATCGCGTGGAGTTTTTCGAAGAACACGGGCAGATGCGCGCGCGCATGCGTTTCAACCTGATCGGTCTGGTCGGTTCGGGGTCTCCGTTGCCAGCGTTCTACGGTGAGCAGGCCTTGGGCGACAGCGAGGACGGCAACCCGACGCGCAACTTCCTCGACCTGTTCCACCATCGCCTGCAACGGTTGATGCTGCCGATCTGGCGCAAGTATCGCTATCGCGCCAGCTTCCAGAGCGGCGCGATCGACCCGTTTTCCTCGCAGCTGTTTGCGCTGATCGGTCTGGGCGGCGAAGAGATCCGCAAGGCCAAGGAACTGAACTGGAAACGCCTGCTGCCGTACCTCGGTTTGCTCAGCTTGCGGGCGCATTCGGCGGCATTGATTGAAGCGGTGCTGCGTTACTACTTCAAGCACGAAGACCTGGTCATCGAGCAATGCATCGAGCGCCGCGTCGAGATCCTCGACGAGCAGCGTAACCGCCTCGGTCGCGCCAACAGCCTGCTCGGTGAAGACCTGGTGCTGGGTGAGCGGGTGCGCGACCGCAGCGGCAAATTCCGCATTCACATCACCGAACTCGACTGGGAGCGATTCCACGAATTCCTGCCGATCGGGTTCGGTTACCAGCCGCTGTGCGCGCTGGTGCGGTTCACCCTGCGTGACCCGCTCGATTACGACATTCGCCTGGTGTTGCGCCCGGAAGAAATCCGCGAACTGCGCATTGGTGAAAAGAACGACTGTCGCCTGGGGTGGACCAGTTGGCTGGGCTGCGAAAAAGCAGACGGCGTGGTGACTCTGGGCAGCAAAATTCATTAAGGACGTGAGCCATGATCAACGTAGACCTGCAACAACTCATCCAGGCGCTGGACGCCGAAACCCGTCGCGATCTGGAGCGTTCGGCTGAACGTTGCGTTGCCCGTGGCGGCAGCAAGATCCTCGTCGAAGACCTGCTGTTGGGGCTGCTGGAGCGGCCGAATGGCTTGCTGTCGCGCGCGCTGCAGGATGCAGACGTCGATGCCGGCGAACTGAGCGCCGCGCTGCAATCTCGCGTTGAACACAGTGCCTCGCGTAACCCGGTGTTCGCCCCGGAGCTGGTGCAGTGGCTGCAGGATGCGCTGCTGGTGGCCAACCTCGAACTGGGCCAGACCCAGGTCGAAGACGCTGCGCTGATCCTCGCGCTGCTGCGTAACCCGATGCGCTATGCCGGCAGCCGTTATCAGCCGCTGCTCGCCAAGTTGAACATCGATCGCCTGAAAGAGTTCGCCCTGTCGCAACAGGAGCAACCAGCCGCCAACGGCAAGCCGGCGGCCCAGGGCGAATCGCTGCTGCAGCGCTTCACCCACAACCTGACCCAACAGGCCCGCGACGGCAAACTCGACCCGGTGTTGTGCCGCGATGGCGCGATCCGCCAGATGGTCGACATCCTCGCCCGTCGGCGCAAGAACAACCCGATTGTGGTCGGTGAGGCCGGTGTCGGTAAGACCGCCATCGTCGAAGGCCTCGCCTCGCGCATCGCTGCCGGTGAAGTGCCGCAAGTGCTCAAGGGCGTGGAACTGCTGTCGCTGGACATGGGCCTGCTGCAAGCGGGCGCCAGCGTCAAAGGTGAGTTCGAGCGTCGTCTCAAAGGCGTGATCGACGAAGTCAAAGCCTCGCCGAAACCGATCATCCTGTTCATCGACGAAGCCCACACCCTGATCGGCGCTGGCGGCAATGCCGGCGGTTCCGATGCGGCCAACCTGCTGAAACCGGCACTGGCCCGTGGCGAACTGCGCACCATCGCCGCCACCACCTGGGCCGAGTACAAGAAATACTTCGAGAAAGACCCGGCGCTGGCCCGTCGTTTCCAGCCGGTGCAGCTGCACGAACCGACCGTCAGCGAAGCGGTGACCATCCTGCGCGGTCTGGCGCAGGTTTACGAGAAGAGCCACGGCATTTACCTGCGTGATGACGCGGTGGTCTCCGCCGCGGAGCTGTCCGCCCGCTATCTGGCCGGTCGCCAACTGCCGGACAAAGCTGTCGACGTCCTCGACACTGCGTGTGCCCGCGTGCGCATCAGCCTCGCCGCCGCCCCGGAAAGCCTTGAGCGCCTGCGTGGCGAACTGGCCGAAGGTGGCCGTCAGCGTCAGGCCCTGCGTCGTGATGCCGAAGCCGGTTTGCTGATCGACCACGAAGCGCTGGATGCACTGGAAGCGCGGCTGGACGAAGCCGAAAGCGAAATGGTCGCGCTGGAAAGCCTGTGGACTGAACAGAAACAACTGGCCGAGCGCCTGCTGGAACTGCGTCAGCAACTGGCCAAGGCCCGTGAAGCCGCCGCCGTCGAGCCGACCGTCAGTGTTGAAGAAGACGCCGAAGGCACCGTGATCGAAACCCTCGTTGCCGAGGTCGAGGAAGGCCAGAGCGTCGAAGCGCTGGAAGCCCAGCTCAACGAAACCCACAGCGCCTTGACCGCCGCACAGGTCAAGGAGCGTCTGGTCAGCTTCGAAGTCTGCCCGCGTCTGGTGGCCGAAGTGATCAGCGCCTGGACCGGCGTGCCGCTGGCACAGCTGGCACGCGAGCACAACGCCAAGGTCGCGAGTTTCGCCACCGACCTGCGCACGCGCATCCGTGGTCAGGAACAAGCCGTGCACGCACTGGACCGCTCGATGCGCGCCACGGCGGCCGGTCTGAACAAACCGGATGCACCGGTCGGCGTATTCCTGCTGGTCGGCCCGAGCGGCGTCGGCAAGACCGAAACCGCGCTGGCCCTCGCTGACCTGTTGTACGGCGGCGACCGTTTCATCACCACCATCAACATGTCCGAATTCCAGGAGAAGCACACCGTATCGCGTCTGATTGGTGCGCCACCGGGCTACGTCGGTTACGGCGAGGGCGGCATGCTCACCGAAGCGGTGCGCCAGAAGCCGTACTCGGTGGTGCTGCTCGATGAAGTCGAGAAGGCCGATCCGGACGTGCTCAACCTGTTCTACCAGATCTTCGACAAGGGCGTGGCCAACGACGGCGAAGGTCGCGAAATCGACTTCCGCAACACCTTGATCCTGATGACCTCGAATCTGGGCAGCGACAAGATCAGCGACCTCTGCGAAGACGGCGCACGCCCGACCGCCGAGCTGCTTGAAGAGACCATTCGCCCGGTGCTGAGCAAACACTTCAAACCGGCGCTGCTGGCGCGGATGAAAGTGGTGCCGTACTACCCGGTGGGCGGCCCGGTGCTGCGCGAGCTGATCGAGATCAAACTCGGTCGTCTGGGCGAGCGCCTGAACCGTCGTCAGCTGGATTTCAGCTGGTGCCAGAACCTCGTCGATCACCTGTCCGAGCGCTGCACGCAAAGCGAAAGCGGTGCGCGCCTGATCGACCATCTGCTCGATCAGCACGTGCTGCCGCTGGTGGCTGACCGCTTGCTCGATGCGATGGCCACCGGTGAAAGCCTCAAGCGTGTGCATGCCACGCTCGATGGCAACGCCAGCGTGACGTGCGAGTTCGCCTGAGGTGGGTGTGATGTTCACTCAAGTGCCGCAGCCACTGGTTTATGCCGAAGCCTTGCTGGCGCAGTTCGCCAGCCTGTCGCGCGCGGCAGACGGTGCTGCGCTGCTGGGTGACTTCGTGCGCGGTCTGGCCGAGCTGAGCGGTTGCGAATTGACGCAGCTGTACCTGCTCGACGCCACCCACACCTGCCTGGGGATGAACGCTGAGTGCCTCGATGGCGCTCTGCAACCGCGCGCCGCGACCAGCCTGCCGGCGGATTACAACGGTGAGCAACTGCTGCAGTTCGCCCTGTGTCAGAACCGCGTGGTGTGCCTCGATGATTTGAGCGGCAGCCTGCACGAAACCAGTTTTCTGCCGGCTGCGGCGACGCCGTGGCAATCGCTGCTGTGCGTGCCGCTGGTCAATCAGCACAAAGCGGTCGAAGGCTTGTTGCTGTGTGCCAGTCGGCGGCGCATGGACCTGCAAGGCTTTGCCGATTCCCTCGGGCAGCTCGGTTCGTTCGTGCTCGGTCAACTGCACTTGCTGCAGCGCCTGCGTCAGCCACTGGCGGAAACGGCAACGGTTGCGCGCAGTGTGCCAAGCATCAGTGGTTATGGCCTGATCGGCAAAAGCGCGGCGATGCGTCAGACCCATTCGCTGATCAGCAAAGTCCTGCACAGCCCGTACACCGTGTTGCTGCGCGGCGAGACCGGCACCGGCAAGGAAGTCGTTGCCCGGGCGATCCACGATTGCGGCCCGCGACGCTCTCAGGCGTTCATCGTGCAGAACTGCGCGGCAGTCCCGGAAAACCTGCTGGAAAGCGAGCTGTTCGGCTATCGCAAAGGCGCCTTTACCGGTGCCGACCGCGACCGCGCGGGTCTGTTCGATGCGGCCAACGGTGGCACGCTGTTGCTCGACGAGATCGGCGACATGCCGCTGTCGTTGCAGGCGAAAATATTGCGTGTGTTGCAGGAAGGCGAGATCCGTCCGCTGGGTTCCAACGACACCCACAAGATCGACGTCCGCATCATCGCTGCGACGCACCGCGATCTGTCGACGCTGGTCAGCGAAGGCAAATTCCGCGAGGACCTGTATTACCGCCTCGCGCAATTTCCGATCGAGCTACCGGCCCTGCGTCAGCGCGAAGGCGACATCCTCGAACTGGCTCACCACTTCGCCGAGAAGACCTGCGCGTATTTGCAGCGTGATCCGGTGCGTTGGTCGAGTGCGGCGCTTGAACACCTGTCCGGTTACACCTTCCCCGGCAACGTGCGGGAACTCAAGGCGCTGGTCGAGCGTGCGGTGCTGTTGTGCGAGGGCGGCGAATTGCTCGCCGAACACTTTTCCCTGCGCATGGAGCCGATGCCCGAAGACCACAGCGGCCTGAATCTGCGCGAACGCCTGGAAAAGGTCGAACGCACATTGTTGCTCGATTGCCTGCGCAAAAACGACGGCAACCAGACCCTCGCCGCCCGCGAACTGGGCTTGCCGCGCCGCACGCTGCTGTACCGCCTCGGCCGCCTGAATATCAATCTGGGTGACTTCGATGGCTGATCTGAAATTGATCTCTGCGGCGAGCCGCATTCCTGTGGCCAATGATTTGCTCAGGGCTTGCAGATTACCTGTGGCGAGGGAGGTGCGTGCGCCTCGTTGGTCTGGCTCAAGGCCCCGATGTAGAGCCTTCGAGAACACCTCAAAAACTCATTTCAGCGCCGCCCGCAAGGGTCGGCGCTTTGTGCTTTGTCTACCCCTGGAGACCCTCTGATGTCTGTTCGTCACTGGCACGCTGTCCTGCTGACCCTCGTCGTTCTATGCGGCCTTGGCGGCTGTAGCGGCAATTACAAATTCAACGACAACGACTATCGCCCGTTGGGTGATCCGCAAGCGGTCAATCGCGGCAAGTGACCGCAAGGAGCATCAAACATGGAATTGGTTTTCGAAATGCTGAACACCAAGCAGTTCGTGCCCACCGAGTTGTGCCAGAAGACCTTCAAACAGGCTGGTGGCGTGATCGGGCGGGGCGAGGACTGCGACTGGATCATTCCTGACCGCAAGCGGCATCTGTCCAATCACCACGCGATTGTCAGCTACCGCGAAGGCACGTTTTTCCTGACCGACACCAGCAGCAACGGCGTCCAGGATGGCGACAGCGGCGCGCGCCTGCACAAGGGCGAACCGGTGCGCATCGAGCACGGCAGCACCTACGTGCTCGGCGACTTCGAGATTCGCGCGCGACTGGTGCGTGACCCGGCGACCTTCGACGGTGAAGTCGGCCGTCCGCGTGCCGCCGGCAGCATCATTCCGGACGACGCCTTTCTCGACCTTGATCCGTTGAACGCGATCGAACAGCAAGAGCGCGTCTATTCGGAAATCGACGAGCTGTTGGCTCCGACGGCCAAGCCCGAGGATTCCCGTCAGCGCGCCGACTATGCACGCATCGACATGGAAAGCCTGATGGTGCCGGAGCTGATTGCCCCGGTTGAACCCGAGCCAGCTCCGGCCCCGAAAGCCGTCGAGCGCCAGAGCGAAGGGTTTTGGGAGCACTTCGGCGCGGCGCTGGGCGTTGATGTCAAAGGCCTCGATCACGACGCCCGCGAAGCGCTGGCGCTGAACGCCGCGCGTCTGCTGCGGCAGAGCATCGGTGGATTGCAGCAGAGCCTGCGCACCCGTTCGGAGCTGAAAAACGAACTGCGTCTGGCCCAGACCACCGTGCAAGGCACCAACAAGAACCCGCTGAAATTCGCCGTCGATCCGAGCGAAGCGCTGGAGATTCTGTTGCAGCCGCACAAACCCGGTCATCTGCCGGCCGATCAAGCGGTCTCTCGTGCGTTCCGCGATCTGCAGGCGCACCAGGTGGCCTTGCTCACCGCCAGCCGCGCCGCCGTGCGCGGCACGCTGGAGCACTTCTCGCCGGAACAGCTGACCCTGCGTTTCGAGCGCGACAACAAGCCGTTGATTGCCACATCGGGCGGGCGCTGGAGAGCGTTCGGCCGTTATCACCAGGCACTGCGTCAGGACGATGACTGGAGCGAGCGACTGCTGGCCCGCGATTTCGCCCAGGCCTACGAAGAACAGATCCGCCTGATCTCCACCCTACACACCGACCACCAAGGATGATGCGCATGTCTCGCCGTTCGACCGCTTTTTTCAAGACGCTGACTGCGCTCACCGTGCTGGTGCTGCTCGCCGGTTGCTCGTCGCTGTCGCCGTACTCGAAAGTGACCAAGATCAACCTGAAGCTGACCGGCAGCGATCAGCTCAACCCGGACCTCAACGGCCGTCCTTCGCCGATCGTGGTGCGCCTGTTCGAACTCAAGCACCCGGTGACCTTCGAGAACGCTGATTTCTTCAGCCTCTACGAGCGCGCCAAGGAATCCCTCAACCCGGATCTGGTGGCCAGCGAAGAACTCGAACTGCGCCCGGGTGAAACCGTGGAAATGAAACTCAGCGTGGAGGAGGGCAGCCGTTACGTCGGCGTTCTCGCTGCGTACCGTGATCTGCCGGAAACCAAGTGGCGCTACACCGTGCAGGTCACGCCGCTGGAGCTGACCGAGGCCGATCTGACCCTGGATCAGGCCGGTATCCGCAACACCCATGAAGCGCTCGCCAAGGCGGATGACTGAACATGAATACCCACAAAGTCATTTGGCAGGAAGGCATGTTGCTGCGTCCGCAGCACTTCCAGCACAACGATCGCTATTACGATCACCAGATGAAAACCCGCACCCAATTGTTGGGTGGCTACACCTGGGGTTTCCTCAATCTGGAGATCGACCTGCAGTTCCTCAACATGGGCAAACTGGTGATCAGTGCCGCCTCGGGGATCCTGCCGGACGGCAGCCTGTTCGAACTCGGCGGCAACACCGAGCCGCTGGCGCTGGACGTACCGCCGAACACCGGCAACACGCCGATTTACCTGGCGCTGCCGTTGGTCACCGGTAACCACATCGAGGCGCGCCGTCCGGAGCAGTCCGACGTGCTGGCGCGTTACACCGCGTACGACGCCGAAGTGGCCGACTCCAACGCCGGCGACGATTCCGCCAGCCAGGTCAGCTGTGGCCGCCCGGACTTCAAACTGTTGCTCGGCGAGCAGCAGAGCGATCAGGCCTACGTGAAGCTGAAGATCTGCGACGTGCTCGACACCACGCCCGACGGCGTGATCAGCCTCGATCCGGATTTCGTGCCGACCTACATCCAGGCCCACGCGTCCAGCTATCTGCTGTCGTGCCTCAAAGAAGTCATCAGCATGCTCAACCACCGGGGCGACACGATTGCCGAGCGGATTCGCTCCAACGGCAAGGTCGGCGGCGCGGAAGTCGGCGACTTCATGATGCTGCAACTGATCAACCGCACCGAACTGCTGCTGCGCCACTACCTCGGTCTGGAGCAGGTGCACCCGGAAGAGTTGTACCGCACGCTGCTGACCATGCTCGGCGATCTGGCGACCTTCTCCAGCGACAGCAAGCGCCCGCGCCTGGACAGCCGTTATTCCCACGCCGATCAGGGCGCGAGCTTCCGCAAACTGATGGAAGCGATTCGTCAGGTACTGTCGATGGTGCTCGAACAGCACGCCATCGAACTGATCCTGCAAGCGCGTCAGTACGGCATCATCGTGTCGCCGTTGCACGACCACAAACTGCTCGGTTCGGCTTCGTTCGTGCTGGCGGCGAGTGCCAACTGCGACTCCGAAGAACTGCGCCACCGCTTGCCGGCGCACCTCAAGGTCGGCCCGGTGGAGCGCATCCGCCAACTGGTCAACCTGCACCTGCCGGGGATCAAGGTCAAACCGTTGCCCGTGGCCCCGCGGCAGATCGCGTTCCACTCGAACAAAACCTACTTCATCCTCGAACTCAGTTCCGAAGACCTGGCGCAACTCGAGCGCTCCGGCGGCTTCGCGTTCCACGTGTCCGGCGAATTTGCCGAGCTTGAACTGAAATTCTGGGCCATCAGGAACTGACCGCCATGATCAAGGAAACGGATTACAACCAGGACGACAAAACCGTCCTGCTCGATCGTCAGGGCCACGGACCGGCAGCGAGTCCGCTGACCGACTTCGCCGCGCCGCCGCGCTTCGAGCAACTGGAAGAACGGATGATCTACGCCGCGCGCCTGCGCCCGGCGGAGGCCTTCAACATCAGCCTCAATTCGCTGGTGGCGGCGTCCTCCGAACTGCTCTCGGAAGTGGTGCGTCTCAAGCACAGCGAAACCCGCGAAGACCTCTACGCGCTCAACGAGCGCCTGACCGCCGGGCTCAAGCTGTTTGAAGTGCGCGCCCTGCACAACGGCGCCGAAAGCAGCCAGGTGATGGCCGCCCGTTACGTGCTCTGCACCGTGGTCGACGAAGCCGTCGTGACCACGCCGTGGGGCAACGAAAGCGAATGGTCGCAGATGAGCCTGCTCAGCAGCTTCCACAACGAAACTTTCGGTGGCGAGAAGTTCTTCCAGCTGCTCGATCGCCTGTCGAAGAACCCGGTCAAGCACCTGCCGATGCTCGAGCTGATGTACCTGTGCCTGTCCCTCGGTTTCGAGGGCAAGTACCGCGTGCAAGCGCGTGGCATGCTTGAACTCGAAGGCATCCGCGACGCCCTGTACCGGCAGATCCGTCAGTTGCGTGGCGACGTGCCGCGCGAGTTGTCGCCGCACTGGGAAGGCCTCAACGACCAGCGCCGCAACCTGGTGCGCATCGTGCCGGCGTGGATGGTGGTGCTGTTCACTTTCGTGTGCCTGGTGGTGATGTATTCGGGCTTCGCCTGGGTCCTGGGCGAGCAGCGCGACACCGTTCTGCATCCTTATCAGCCGCTTGATCCGGCCGCGGTCCAACCGCAGTCGCAGCCGTAACAGGGACGTGTGATGAAAAAGTTTTTCAAGAAAGTCGGCGCCTTCCTGCGCCAGACCTGGGTCTGGACCCTGCTGCTGGTGCTGTTCGTGGCGCTGCTGGTGTGGTTCGTCGGCCCGTTGTTGGCGGTGGATGACTACAAGTTCTGGGAAAGCGCGACCTCGCGTCTGCTGACCATCAGCGTGCTGTTCCTGATCTGGGGCCTGACCATGGTCTTCGTCAGCTGGCGCGCGGGCATCCGCAAGAAAGCCGTCGAAGAAACCGAAGACGGCCAGGATCGCATCCGTCGTGACGAGATGATCGAAGAAGAGCAGAAAGAGTTGAAGGCGCGCTTCAAGGACGCGCTGAAAACCCTGAAGACCTCGAGCCTGTATCGTGGCCGCAGCGAACGCTGGCGCAATGACTTGCCGTGGTACCTGCTGATCGGTCCGCAGACGTCCGGCAAGACCAGCCTGCTGGACTTCTCCGGCCTGGAATTCCCGATCAACAAGATCGACCGCAAGTTGACCCGCGACACCCTCGGCACCCGTCATTGCGACTGGTACTTCGCCGACCACGGTGTGCTGATCGACACCGCCGGGCGCTACACCACGCAGCCGGACGCGGAAGTCGACGGCAGTGCCTGGACCACCTTGCTCGAGCTGTTGCGCAAGCGTCGTCGCGGGCGTCCGTTGAACGGCGTGCTGGTGACCATTCCGGTGGAAACCCTCATCGGTGGCAGCGAGCAGGACATCGACACCCTGGCACGCCAGGTGCGCGGTCGTCTGCAAGACGTCTATCAGAAGCTGCACGTCGATGTGCCGGTGTATCTGGTGCTGAGCAAGGCGGACAAGCTGCTCGGTTTCGACGAGTTCTTCGATCAACTGACCCGCGAAGAAAGCGATCAGGTGCTGGGCACCAGTTTCCGCAAGGATCAGGTCGGCACCGACGTGGCTGTATTGCGCGGCGAATTCGAAGAGCTGCTGCGTCGCCTGAACAATCAGGTGATCATGCGCATGCACTCCGAGCGCGATACCCAGCGCCGTGGCCGCATCCTCGACTTCCCGCATCAACTGGGGCAGATCGGCGAGCGCCTGTGCCTGTTCGTCGACATGGCGTTCACCGGCAACCGTTACCAGCGTGCAACGCTGTTGCGTGGTTTCTACCTGACCAGTGCCCCGCACCTGACTCAGGAAATGGACGCGACCACCGCCGGCATCGGCGCCAGCCTGGGCATGAGCGCCGGCGTGCTGCCGACCCTGCGCAGTGGCCGTTCGCGCTTCATCCATCATCTGTTCAGCCGGGTGATCTTCCCCGAATCGGATCTGGCCGGCCTCGACAAGCGCGAGCGCAGCCGCATCCATTGGGGTCAGCGTGCGTTGTACATTGGCGCACTGGCGGCACTGGCCCTGTTCGGCATGCTCTGGGCCGGTGGTTTCTCGGCCAACTATGAGCGTCTGGAAAACCTGCGCACACTGGCGCAGAACTGGACTCAGCAGCGTTCGGCACTGACCCCGCGCGATGATGCGATGGGCGTGCTGAAAACCCTCGACACCAGCTACGCCGCGACTCAGGTGTTCCCGAAGAAAGGCGACGTCTCGTACCACGAGCGTGGCGGTCTGTATCAGGGCGAAGACGTCAATCCGGTGGTCAAGCAAGCCTACGAGCATGAGCTTGAAGCGCAACTGCTGCCACGGGTCGCGACGATGCTCGAAGGGCAGATCCGCGCCAACATGAAGGACCGCGAAAAGCTGCTCAACAGCCTGCGTGCGTACCTGATGTTGAACATGAAAGACCGTCGTGACGCGGCGTGGCTCAAGGACTGGGTCGCCACTGACTGGTCGCAGCGCTACACCGGCAACACCGCGGTGCAGAACGGTCTGAACACCCACCTCGAACGCCTGCTGAAGCAGCCGTTCATCTACCCGCTGGACGATCAGCTGGTGACTCAGGCACGTCAGGTTCTGCGCGCCGAATCGCTGGCCACCGTGGTCTACCGCATGCTCCGCGAGCAGGCGCGCAACCTGCCGGAATACCGTTTCAGCCAACACCTCGGCCCACAGGGCTCGCTGTTCATCGGCACCGAATACGTGATCCCGGGGTTCTATACCCAGCAGGGTTATCAGCAGTACTTCTCGGTGCAGGGTTCGGCGCTGGTCACCGACATCCTGCGTGACAACTGGGTGCTGGGCGAAGGCGCGGGCATCAGCGACATGGACTTGCGTCGCCTGATGGTCGAGCTGGAGCAACTGTACTTCCGCGACTACGCCAACTACTGGAGCGAAGCCGTTGGCCAGGTGGCCTTGCCACCGATCAGCGACGCCGGTGAAGGCGCCGAGCAACTGGCGGGCCTGACTTCGGCCAACTCGCCGGTACTGGCATTGCTCACTGAAGTGCGCGAGAACACGCGCTTTCCGGCTGCTGCCGATCCAGTGGATGAAGCCGGTGATGCTGCCGATGCACTGGCAGGGCAGAAGGGCAAACTGGGCAAGGTCGGCAAACTGGCCTCGGCTGTCGCCGACAAGGCTTCGGCCATGAACGTGGCGAAGAACCTGCCGGACACCGCGAAGAAGTCGCTGCAACGCCGCTTCGAACCGCTGCACCGTTTGCTCGATGACAACAACGGCCCGGCCGCTGACCTGACTCCAGCCCTCAGTGCGCTCAACGACCTGCAACTGCAACTGTCCGGTCTGGCCCGTTCCAGCACGCCGGAACAAGCCGCGTTCGAACTGGCGAAAACCCGCATGAGCGGCCAGCGTGATGCGCTGACCAACCTGCGTGCGGCCTCGGGTCGCCTGCCACGTCCACTGAGCGTGTGGTTCAACGTACTGGCCGAAGACTCGTGGCGTCTGGTGCTCAACGATGCCTACCAATACCTGAACGGCCGTTATCAGAACGAGCTGTACAGCGTGTATGGCAAAACCATCAGCAAGCGTTATCCGTTCAGCGCCAGCAGCACCAGCGACGTGGCGATCAGCGATTTCCGCGAGTTCTTCCGGGCTCAAGGCACCGTCGACCGTTTCTTCGACAGCTACATGCGTCCGTTCGTCAGCGGTGATCCGGGCAACTACCGGATGCGCAGCGTCGACGGCCACAGCCTGCCGGTATCGAAGATGTACCTGGACCAGATGGCCGCAGCCCTGACGATTCGCCAGAGCTTCTTCTCGATCAACCCGGCCGAGCCGACCGTGCAGTTCAAACTGGAGCCGTACACCCTCGACCCGGCCGTCAGCCGTTCCGAGTTCAAGTTCGGCGACAAGACCATGGAATACCGCCACGGTCCGATCCTGCCGATGACGTTCAAGTGGCCAACCGATGCGGAGGACGGTCGCACCAGCCTGGTGATGGACAAGATGGCGGGGCGTCCGATCGGCATCGAGAAGAACTCCGGCCCATGGTCGCTGTTCCGTCTGTTCGACCTGATGCAGACCGAGTACCTGACCGGTCGCGACGTGCTGGTGCTCAAAGCCGACGTGGGTGGCCTGCGCGCCAACTACCTGCTGACCAGTCAGCGCACGCCGAACCCATTTGACATGGGCGTGCTGCGCACCTTCCGTATGCCGGTGCAGCTCTGATGCTGGTGGCCAGTTCCTGGCGCAGCGCGGCGCGTACCGACCCGGGCAAGGTGCGGGCGCGCAACGAAGATGCCTTCCTCGACTCGCCACAGCAGGGGCTGTGGGTGGTCGCGGACGGCATGGGCGGTCATCAGGGGGGCGACATCGCCAGCCAGTTGATCGTCGCCAGCCTGGCTGAACTGCCGCAACACGAGGACTTCGACGAACGCCTCAAAGCCATCCGCCAGTGCCTGCACTGGCTGAACCGGCGTTTGGGGCAGGAGTTGACGGTCACCGCCGGGCGTCACGACAGCATCATGGGCAGCACCGTCGTGGCGCTGCTGGTGGAAGGCAATCGCGCGGCCTGCATCTGGGCCGGCGACAGCCGTTGCTACATGTGGCGTGGGCAGCGGCTGTATCAGCTGTCCAAGGACCATTCGCTGCAACAGCAACTGATCGACGAGCAACAAATGAGCGTCGAACAGGCCGCAGCGCATCCGGCAGCTCAGGCCTTGACCCGAGCCGTCGGCGCGGCTGAACAACTGACCCTGGATGTCCTCGAACTCGAGGTCTATCCGGGCGATGCGTTCCTGTTGTGCAGCGATGGTTTGTACCAGGGCCTGAGCAGCGATGCCCTCGGCAACGCCCTCAGCCTGAGTGCGCCGCACGTGGCGCTGGAACGTTTGTTCGACGGTGCCCTGCGTGGCGCCGCCCGGGACAACCTGACTGCCGTGGTGATCCGCCAATGAGTGAAATCGAATCGTCAGTCGATGACTTGTTGATGAGCGAAGAACAGGCCAACAACCTGACTTACTTCGCCTTCGCCAAGCCTGATAAAGCCGAGCCTTTGCTGGCGCCAACCAAGGCCAGCATCGGTGCACTGCCGGACGTACTCGCCGGCCGCTACCACCTCGAGCGCCTGCTCGGGGCGGGCGGCATGGGTGCCGTCTACCGGGCGCGGGACCTGCTGCATGAGCAGTTCGGCGATCCCGATCCTTACATTGCGCTGAAAATCCTCAGCGAAGAATTTGCCGAATCGCCGGACGCCAGTGCCTTGCTCTACAGCGAGTTCGCCCTGACCCGACGCCTGCGCCACGACAATGTCGTGCGTGCACACACCTTTGAAGTCGACACCGACTGCCAGCGGGCTTTCATCACCATGGAATACATGCGTGGCCTGACCCTGGACAAATTGCTCTGCGAGCGGCCCCTGGGCCTGCCGTGGAAAGAAACGCGCGACATCGTCCTGCCGCTGCTCGATACGCTGGCCTACGCCCACCGTCGCGGCGTGTTGCACGGTGACATGAAACCGAGCAACGTCATGCTCAGCGAAGACGGCTTGCGCCTCTTCGACTTCGGTCTCGGCCAGGCAGACGAGGGCGTATTGCCCGGCCTGCCACACCTGAGCCGCGAACGTTTCAACGCCTGGACCCCGGGCTACGCCGCCCCCGAACTGCTTGAGGGCCAACCGCTGTCGGCCAGCGCGGACGTGTACGGCGTGGCCTGCGTGATCTATGAACTGGCGAGCGGCAAACACCCGTTCCGCCGCTTGCCCTCGACCCAGGCCCGCGACGAGCGCCTGGAGCGCGAGCTGCAAGCCCCGGCGAACCTGCCAAAACACGGCTGGCCAGCGCTAAAAACCGCGCTGAGCTTCAATGCGGCAGAACGCACCATCACTGCCGATCAATTGCGTGACGCCTTGGGCGCCACTTCGTCCTGGCTGCAACGGTTGCGACTTCGGGCGTAACGGACGACATTCGAACAGGGAGCACTTTATGTTCAACCCAGCTAACGAAACCCACTTCAGCCTCAAGGTCGAAGACTATGTGGGCGACCTGCAAGTGCTGTCGTTCACCGGCACCGAAGGCATCAGCCAGACGTTTCGCTTCGACCTCGAACTGGTCAGCGAAAACCCCGATCTGGACCTGGAAAAGCTCCTGCACAAGCAGGCGTTTCTGGCGTTCGATCCACAAGGCTCAGGCATTCACGGCCAGATCTACCGCGTCGCCCAGGGCGATGCCGGCAAGCGTCTGACCCGCTACAAGGTCTCGCTGGTGCCGCAACTGCAATACCTGCATCACCGCACCAACCAGCGCATCTACCAGCAGATGTCGGCACCGAAAATCATCGCGCTGATCCTCGATGAACACGGGATCAAGGGCAACGCCTACAGCTTCCAGCTCAGCCAGCCGTGCCCGGATCGCGACTACTGCGTGCAGTACGATGAAACCGACCTGCACTTTGTCCAGCGCCTGTGCGAAGAGGAGGGCATTCACTACCACTTCCAGCACAGCGACAAGGGCCATCTGCTGGTGTTCGGCGACGACCAGACCGTGTTCCGCAAACTCGGTCAGCCGACCGCCTACGTGCAAGGCAGCGGCATGGTCGCCAAAGAACCGGTGATCAAAGGCTTCAAACTGCGCCTGGAAACCCGCACCAGCCGCACCACGCGCCGGGACTACGACTTCGAAAAACCGCGCCTGCAAATGGAAGCGGCGTACAAACCTGAAGGCGAGAGCACCGAGCCAGATCTGGAAGACTACGACTACCCGGGCCGCTTCATCGACCGCGCCCGTGGCAAGTTCCTCAGCCAGCGCGCCCTCGAACGCCACCGCGCCGACTACCGCCAGGCCGAAGGTCGCGGCGACCAGACCAAACTGGTCAGCGGCCACTTCATGGCCATGTCCGACCACCCGCGCAGCGAGTGGAACGACCTGTGGCTGCTCACCGAAATCTTCCACGAAGGCAAACAACCGCAAGTCCTCGAAGAAGGCGTGACCAGCGACACCACCGACAACAAAGACGACTTCCACCAGGGCTACCGCAACACCTTCCTCGCCACCCCGTGGGACGTGTTCTACCGCCCGGCCCTCGAACACCCGAAACCACGCGTCCTCGGCAGCCAGACCGCCATGGTCACCGGCCCCAAAGGCGAAGAAATCCACTGCGACCAATACGGCCGCATCAAAGTCCAGTTCCACTGGGACCGCGAAGGCCTCGCCGACGACAAAACCAGCTGCTGGCTGCGCGTCTCCAGCTCCTGGGCCGGCGACCGCTACGGCGCCATCAGCATTCCGCGCATCGGCATGGAGGTCCTCGTCACCTTCCTCGAAGGCGACCCCGACCAACCGCTGGTGACCGGCTGCCTGTACCACAAGGAAAACCCGGTGCCGTACGCACTGCCGGCGAACAAGACGCGCAGCGTGTTCAAAACGCTCAGCTCGCCGGGCGGTGGCGGGTACAACGAACTGCGCATTGAAGACAAGAAAGGTGCGGAGCAGATCTACATTCATGCGCAGCGCGATTGGGATGAAAACGTTGAGCATGACCAGAAGATTCGGGTCGGTAATGAGCGTCATGACACGGTGGTTAAGAACACCTACACCGAGCTGAAGGCTGAAGAACACCGCACCACGATCTCCGACCGCAAGGTTGAAGCGAAGCTGGATGATCACCTGACGGTTGGGCAGAACCAGCATGTGAAGCTGGGGACTGCGCAGCTGACCAGTGTGGGGAAAGAGATACACCTCAAGGCTGGGGACAAGATCGTTATTGAGGCGGGGACTGAGCTGACCATTCTTGGGGGTGGGAGCTTTATCAAGCTCGATGGCGGTGGGGTGACGGTGGTTGGGCCGGTGATTAAGATCAATGCGGGTGGATCGGCTGGTTCCGGCACAGGGATCGGGATTAAACCGCCGGTGCTGCCGGGGGCGGCGGATAAGGATAAGGCGGGGAGTTTGATGGATCAGGCGTTGTTGAATGCGTCTGAGGAAAAGATCAAACGCAAACCGAAACGCATGCTCAATTTCTCCGGGTAAGACATCGACGGCAATCCAAGCCACCAGGGATCAGAATTCAGGTAATTGGTAATGACAGAAACAACCAGCAAGAAAGTAGAAAAATGGTCGTATCCATTAAAAGTTGGAGCGGCGGGGACGACGGATCCGCAGCAGTTCTACAAGGCTTTAGCCAAGGCCAAAGATGGTTTCTACCCGTTGGGTGCCAATGGCCTTTGGCATGGCGGTATTCATTTCGATGAAGCCTCGGGTTTAGTGCCCGACCTGGCAGAAGTCAAATGCATAGCTGACGGTGAAGTAGTCGCTTATCGCATTGATAGCAGGTACCCGAAATCCGCCTACGGTACGGCTGAGGCTGAGTTTTCGACTGGTTTTGTATTGGTTAAGCATCGTTTGGAAGTGCCGGTGCAACCTGCAACCCCAGCTCCTGCTGGATCGCCTGCTTCTCCGCCAGCACCTGGTCCAAGCCTGATTTTTTTCAGTCTTTACATGCATTTGTTGCAGTGGAAGAACTACGAGGAAACTCCAGCATTGTCGCGACCGCCCTTTTGGGGAGGTGGTACGTTGCAAGTCAAAGCAACGGCCGACGACGAAATCCTCGGTTTGCGCGTTCGTCAGGAACCGCGTGGCAAACTTGGGTATGCAACCGTGCTAACGGTTTTGAGTCGCGGTACGGTCGTCGAGACGGGGGAAGAGCAAAACGGTTGGCTCAAGGTGGTCAGCGTCACGCCGGCTAATACCAATCTCCAACCCAGAGCAGGCTGGGTTTTCAAGAGAGAAATGACGGCGGGCCCGACACCTAACACTTACGTCATTGGCGCCGCTGCAAAAGACCCGATGAACCCACCTCAGAAAGGTTTGGTTGTTCGCGCTTCTGCAAGCCGGTCCGGCGCTGAAAAAGCCATTTTGCCCCACGGCACGCAAGTCAGAATCGGGAGCGATGGGACGCGTGGTAAATACCAAAAACTGTTGGAGATCGTCAGCGGGAATGCTATTCCTCCGCTGGCGCCTGCTGAGGTGCTCGGGTATGTCTGGGAGGGGAACCTTGAAGCCAAAAGTGAGCCAGCCGAGAAGGACTCGGTACATGTTTTAGCGACTCCATTCCCGATTACGGCGGGGAGTCTGATCGGTCACGTAGGCAAATATCAAAACCATTCGGATTCGGCCCCAAAGAATCTGTTGCACGTTGAGGTGTTTAGCTGCGAGGACGTAAAGGCATTTACCGAACTGAGTAAAGAGAAAGCTGCGGGAATGCCTGCCGCTGAAAAAACGCTTGTAAAGATTCCAAAAGACAGTGTGTTGGTTACTCACACGCAAGGAATGAGCGCAACAAATCCTCCGAAAGTGACCGATCCCCACAAAAAGGTTGGTTATGACTTCTTTATCCCAGTCGGGGTATTGGAAGCGCTACCAGCGGAAAAAAAGATAAAGGTTCCTGTTGTGATGGGTGGAACCACTACCTATACGCTTTGGTGGCGTCTGGATGGGTTGCTGGGGGATGCCGAAGGGAATGAGATTAACGGATGGTTTGCAGAGCCTGACACTACCTTGTCGCGCCATTCACCTTTTGAGTGGGAAGGTTTTAGCTTTATAGATGAGGCGGGGAGTAACGTGGATCATTTGGCCGCGTTTCTTCATGCACAGGAAGGTCTTAGTGAGGAAGAACAAACGAACTACCAGCCTAATATCGGCAACGCCGAAGAAGGTTCTACAAAGCAAAACCTTTACAAAATTCTAGACAGAAACGGCGATAAAAAGCTCACGCCTTCGGAAATAAAAGAGGCTTTGAGTAAGCCATGGTTCGCACAGCCAATTTCTCAGATGGTTACACGCTATGAAAACGAGTGGCAATTCAAACAAGAAAAATGGGATTCTCTGGATGAATTGATGGGTCACAGTGAAACAGAGCCACACAATGAATGGATTGAGGAAAAAGCAAGAATTAAGAAGTTGAGTTGGTGGGACAAGCTTGTCGGGCAACATGGAATGACCAGTGATACTAATGTTCGGCATATTCATCCGATTGCGCTTATTGGCAATTTCACTGCGCCACGTGATCTGATTACTCTGGAAATGCTTAGGGCCGCTAACCCAGCAGGGGCGGAAGCACATCACTTGAATATTTTGCCGTATCTCAATAAGTATGCTACGGCGTATAAGCTCGAGCAACCCAAAGCTATTGCGCATTTCCTCTCCCAAGTTGGTCATGAAAGTCAATTCAGGATTATTGAAGAGGGTTTGAATTATAGCGCCCGACAAATGAAAAAAACCTACGGGTGCAGACGGCATAACAATGTGAATGGCTATAATGAGCAAACGGATAGCTGCGATTTTGGTGTGTTGAGAAGCAAGCTTTGGTCAGAAACAAGTCATTACGCGATGAACGCTGAAAATCTTGCTAGTTACGTTTACGAGGGCCGAATGGGTAATGGTAATGAGGCCAGTCGAGACGGTTATCGATATCGTGGCCGTGGAATGTTGCAAGTAACCGGTAAATCAGAGTATCAACGATTCACTAATGTTCATAATCAGCGAAACCCTTCGGATATTCAGGATTTTGTGGTCAATCCGGATCTCCTGATATCCTCAGCCGAATACGGTGTTGAGTCCGCTTTCGTCTTCTGGTTTACCAAGACTGGTCAGGGAGGCTCGAAATTGTGCGAAGTCGCCAAGGCAGGCAGCGTGGTTGACGTAACACAAATGGTGAATGGCGGTCAAAACGGGTATACGGACAGGAACAATAGATACCAAGCCCTCGCTGCACTAATGAATATTAACTAAGAGGTCATTCGCTATGCTCCGTTTTTTCATGTTTGCTTTCGTTTTTCTTATAGCAAATTCCAGCAGTGCTCAAGATGTAGATTACCTTCAGGGTCGAGTGATTCAGGGGCCGTTTAAAACTAATGTTGTAAAGGGAGGGGAGCTATCCTTTTTGCAGACAGGGAACGCGGAGTTTCCGGTTTCTTTGGTTTTGGATGTTGTTGGTGTCGATAATAAAAAAAATAGAAGTCTTGTCGATAAATATGATGTGGCGGGCTCGGACCCAAAAATCGAGTCGATTTTCTTTTATCCGGTAAAGGGTAAGAAAAATGTACTTGTTTTGGTTTCTTGGGAAATCACGAGCAGAGGAATTGGAACGTACGGAACCCTTTATCAAGTTTATGGGTATGAAAAAAGTGCGGATAATAAATTGGTTGTGAATAAGCTTGTCAG
The DNA here is from genome assembly GCF_028830055.1 of Pseudomonas serboccidentalis. NCBI lineage: Bacteria > Pseudomonadati > Pseudomonadota > Gammaproteobacteria > Pseudomonadales > Pseudomonadaceae > Pseudomonas > Pseudomonas serboccidentalis. The sequence goes on along the minus strand of NZ_CP101655.1, from coordinate 1,327,521 downwards.
GTTTGATAAGAACTTGAGTGGGATGGAAGGGTATCAAGAAGGTGAGGAGCAACATTTCCCTTATGTTAATGCAGGTTTGATCAAATCCTATATTAACGCTGCTAAATAGTGATGGCTGGCAATTTTTTGCGTGCCATAGGGGAACGCCACGCTTTATCACTTGTGCGTAAACGTGGCTTGTCCCTGGATTCACGCTTTCTTGAAGATTTTCGTCTTCAAGCGCAGCGATTGCTGGGTGCTGAACAGTACTGAAGACTGGACGCTTGAAGCGGTGATGGATGACGTGGCTCGAACAGATCACCCTTCACCCGGTGAGCGCGAGTTGAAGAAAGGCGTGATGTTCGATCGGCTGGTCAACAAGGCATCTGGAGAATCCGGTGTCTCTTTGTACGCGGCTTCGCTGGATAGCTATGTGGACGGCGCCCGCAAAGGTTCGGCCCAAGCGGCGATAGCAGCTGCGGGGATCAGTCTTTCCGGGCAGGCACCGCGATTGCCGAATGAACAGATTCTGAAGCTCATGAATCAGGGAATTCAGAGCAATCCCGACGATGGCGTGTTCCTCTCCTTGTTTTACTGCGATGAGGGTGAGTACGGCAATGACAAAGCCTGCATCGATCCGCAAAAGTCGATGGCGACATTGGATAGCGCCGCGCTACGAGGCTCTACCCACGCACTCCTGCGATTGGGTGAAGTCTACGAAACCGGCACTGTCGTCGCTGCTGATCTACCCCGCGCAATGGCCTGTTACCGCGAGGCCAGCAAGACCGAGCTTAAGTGGAGCCCTGCTGCGGTCGAGCGTTTGCTGGTCCGAGGCGTCGTTATGGACAGCTCAATTGAATGTATTGGCGCAGGTGGCACTCAGTGAATGTCGCCCGTTTGATGTTCTTTGCATTTATGGCGATGTCAGTCTCGTCAGTCAGCTTTGCCCAAGATGCGGATTGCGAGGCCGTGGCCGGGCAACGTGGCGAGTGCGCAGAAGAAGCGATGAAGGCTGCGGCTCGCGTGCTTAATGACCGTTACGAAGCGCTGATTGATAGAGCAGGGTCTCGGTATATTTTTCAATACCAGTCTCGGCATGAAGAGCATAAGGCGTTTCTGGATCGACTGAAAAACTCCCAGCGGGCGTGGATAATGCTGAGGGATTCGAACTGTAGGCTTGAGGGGTTTGAGAATGAATGGGACAAGCCATCCTATTCTGCAGATCTGAATAGGTGCACCGCGAAGATGAGTCTGGAGAGAGCTTTATATTTGGACGGCATCCTTCCAGCACATTGATGTTGTGCTGATTAATATTTTTACTTGGTTGGGTGGTGATATGAAAATGCGTAAAAAGGCCATTCGATTGAGCGTGCCCCAAGCTTGTTTCACCTGGGTGTTCTCGTTTTGCGCGGGACTTCTATCACAGACAGTGTTTGCTCAAGAATCCACCTGTGCGTTTCACGACGTCCAGTCAACGCTCGAAGTGGTCAGTTGTCTCAGCGAAGGCGCCGTGGAAGTCCTGAAGCTGGCGCCACGCAATCATCCAACTTATGAGAGTGATGTAGATCGCCTTCCAACATTTATCGTGCGGGGTAATGATCTCAACGAGGTCAAGAAAACGGTGGGGATGAGTGCTTTGTCGTCGCCCTACAACTTGCTCGTCAAGTTGCCGGATGCTGAGGGAATCATGTATTTCGATCAGTTGCCCGAATCAGCCACTAAAAAACTGGCAAGGCCAGGCTGGGTACTGATTGATGCGCGGGATGTCGTGTATGAACGACAGGGTGGCGGGGAAGGTTTTGAACTTGTATGCAGTACCCACGAAAAAGCAACCGGCTCTGTATATGTAGTCGTCACGCAATGTAATGATTTTTACGAAGAGGATATTGGCAGGTTGAAGGATTTACTCAGCGTGATCGACGCTCACACCGTGCGATAGCGGTCACTGAACGCGATCAATCGCTTATCTTCGAGCGACTGATGTCCCGCGTTTTCCTTTAAACTCCCCACCCCCAAAGGAATGCGCTCAGGACACGGAATGCCAGCCCCCTCGACCTCGCTTCGCCCAGCGTTAGTGCTCTGGCTGTACGCCGCCGCAATCGTGCACATTCTCGCCGGTCTCACCCTGACCTGGGCCGGGCATTCCGGATTACTCGACGGCTATCTGCACACCCTCGAACTCGCATTCTGGGGCGCCGATGCGGTACCTGCGGCCGGCCACGAGCAACAGGTCTGGTGGCTCGCACTGTTCGGCGCGACGCTGCAAAGTTATTCGTTGTACATGCTCGCGCTGGTGCACTTGGGCAATCGCTTGAAAGCCCCGGCAGTGTGGGGGTGGTTGATCGCCGGCATCTTGCTATGGGCGCCGCAGGACATGTGGCTCTCGGCGCAACAACAGGTTTGGTCGCACCTTTGGCTCGACGGTTTTGCGTTGCTGTTGCTATTGCCGCCGATGGTTTGGTTGTATCGCCATGACCGCCGAAAATCCCCACCAGAAAAGATGCCGAGCCAATCCAATCCGTTTGCCGTGAGCGCTTTCAGGCGCGTGCTGATCACCGGCGGCACCGGGTTCATCGGTGAAGCCTTGGTCAATCGATTACTCGACGCCGGCCATTCGGTCAGCGTTCTAACGCGCGATCCGTTGAAAGCGGCCAACCTGTTCAACGGCCGCGCCCGCTGTGTGCATTCGCTCAGCGAACTCAGCCACGACGACACCTTCGACGTAGTGATCAATCTCGCCGGCGCACCCGTCGCCGGGCCGCGCTGGAGTCCAAAGCGTCAGGCGCAACTGCTCGCCAGCCGAGTCGGCACCACCGATGCGCTGATGACCTGGCTGAAAAACACCAAGCACAAACCAGCGCTGTGGATTCAAGCCTCGGCCATCGGTTTCTACGGCGTGCGCGATGCCAGCGAAAGCCTCGACGAACACGCCAGCAAGGGCGACGGATTCATGGCTGAACTCTGTGCGCGTTGGGAAGCTGCCGCGCAACCGGCCACTGAGTTTGGCGTGCGTCAGGTGGTGTTACGCCTCGGCGTGGTGTTCGGCCTGGGTGGTGCATTGACGCCGTTGCTAATGCCGTTCCGCCTGGGCTTCGGCGGGCGCATGGGCGATGGTCGGCAGATCATGAGCTGGGTGCATCGCGACGATCTGCTTCAGGTGATCGCGCGGGCTTTCAACGACGACACTCTGCGTGGCACCTACAACATGGTGGCGCCCGAAACGGTCAGTCAGGCAGCGTTCGCCGAGCAGGCCGGCAAGGTCCTCAAGCGCCCGGTGTGGTTGCACATTCCCGCCGCGCCAGTGCGTGCAATGGCGGGGGAGATGGCGCAGCTGTTTTTCGATGGTCAGCGCGTGGTGCCGCAGCGTTTGACCGAGGCCGGCTACACATTCCGCTATCCAACCCTCGACGCCGCTCTGCGCGATCTGACCTGAGTGCCGCTCATGAGCAAGCCCTTGATGTACCTGCTGGCCGGCAACGGCAGCGCCGCCGATTGGTGGGACGATGCGTTGCCGCACTTTCAGCGCTACGACGTGGTGCCGCTGGAGTTGCCGGGCTTTGGCGCCAACCCGCAGCCACCTTGCGAGGATCTGGCGGACTACGCGCAGACTTTGCTGGCGATGACGCAGCAGGGCAGCGCGATCATGGCGGTCGGGGTCAATGCGTTGCTGGTGCTGCATGCGTTGCAACGTCGGCCCGGGCACTTTTCGCGCAGCGTTTTGCTGGCGCCGGTCGGTGCGTTTCTGTGGCAGCGTCGCTTGCCGGCACTGATGTCGCCGCTGCCGATCCGCAAGACCATCCACTGGCTGCTGTCGAACAAACCCACGCTGTTCGCGCGCAAGTTCTCCAACCAGACCTGGACGCCCGCGCAGTACCAGCGCATGGGCGCCGGCTATGCGCGCTGCCGTGCGTTTGTGCCGCACTGGGATCTGATTCGCGCCGATACCGCGCTGCCACTGCTGGAGTGGATCACCGATCCGGTCGAGCTGGTCTGGGGCGATCAAGACGCGGTTCTCGGCATCGAGCAAGCGGCGGCGTGGTCGGCGATTCTGGCTCGCGCTGATCTGACCATCAGTCTCAAACCCGGCTGGGGTCATTTCCCGTGGATCGACGCGCCCGCGCAGTTCGCGCAATGGCTGGAGTCGGGCGAGCGCGGGTTTGTCGCGCACACCAAGGGCGGGCGTTTGCGCCTGGCTGAACTGGCGCGGCAACCGGTGCCGACGGCGCTAACGCTGAACGATTGCGACGATCCGCGTCTGCCGGCATTTCTCGCCGCCCAACCTGATGTGACCTGGGCGGTGCGCTCCTCCAGTTATGGCGAGGATCAGGCCGATTCGGCGAATGCCGGTTTGAGCACCACCTATCTGCGCGAACCGACCGCCAACGTGCCGAAACGCATTGCCGAACTGACGGCCGAAGGTGTCGAGGAAGTGGTGGTGCAGCGCTTCATCACCCCGGTCGTTTCCGGCATCGCATTTGTGCGGCATTTGTCGGTAGAACTGGAATGGGTTGAAGGCCATCTCGAATCGCTCGCCGACGGTCACATCAGCCCCTCACGGGCAACACTTTCGCGGCTCGGCGATGCGTGGCGCAGCGGCACGTTCACACCGGCCCACGGCTTGACCGAAGACCTGCTGTGGCGCTTTCTGCAGGACGTGTTGCGCGTGTTCCACTACGTGCCCGGCGACGTCGAATGGGCGTGGGACGGCTCACAACTGTGGCTGCTGCAATACCGGCCGATCAGCGATTACGGCTGGCGCCGCCACCTGACCGCCGCCAATATCGCCGAGATCCTGCCGCCGCAACCGAGCGTGTTGGTGGAATACGCCCAACGCCGAGCCGCCGCGAGTATTCCGGCGATCATGGCGCGTTGGGATGCGCGGGTGCTGCAGGACAACGAGCCGTTCACCGCGGTGTTCGGCGGCGCGTCCTACATCAACAATGATCTGTTCCTCGCAAGGCTGGCCGACTGGGGCATCAGCGCCAGTAACTACGCTGGTGAAGTTGGCGGGGCGACTCCGCATCTGCCGTGGCAACCACTGAAGATGCTGCGTTCGCTGCCGCTGTTTTTGCGCATGCAGCGCAGCGCTCGCAGCCATTTGCTGAACCTTGAAAACGGCTTGCAGCGCTTCGATCGGGAACTGGCCGAACTCGTCGCCCGAGGTGCCGATGGCCAGCAACTCGCGGACTGGTTCACCCGGTTTTACGTGTTCGTGGTGCAAGGCAATCTGTGCATCGCCACGGCGCTTGCCAGCAGCGGAGCCGACTGGCTGGGCCGCCCGCCGACCGCTTACGACAACCTTGAAAACAGTCCGCATCGATTGCCGTGGGAAACCGATCCCGCTACGCCTCGGCCCGCGTCGAGCGATCTGCCGCTACAGCCATTCCCGCAATGGCCAGGTCTGATCCGACTCGCGCATTCGACCGGCCTGCCGGGCCTGCGCGGCTACTGCCTGCAAGTGCGCGAGTGGTACCGCGACAACCTGATGCGCATCTTCTTTCGTCTGCACCACGCCATGCCGCTGGCGGATCGCGAACACTGGTTTGCGCCGCATCCCGACGTGCGCACCCGCGATGGCAGCTTCTGGCAGGACGGTCGCGAAGGTGCGGAGCAGGCCGCCGGGTTCATGATTTATCCGGGGCAGGTGCAAGGCATCCTCGGCGAGGACATCTTGCTGGAAGACACTCTCGATCCGGGGCGACATGCGCACTATCAAACGGCGCGGGCGGTGATTGCGCGGATGGGCGGGCGCTTGTCGCATGGCTCGACGTTGTTGCGCGAATTGCGCAAGCCGTCGGCAGTGATACCGCAGGTGGATCTGGCGTGGGTGGGGTGTGAGGTGGTGTATCGGGATGGGGAGTTGGAATTGATCAATTCGAAGGATATGAAGTGAAACGATTGCTGGTGTTATGTGTGAGCTGGTTGCCGATAGCGGTTATGGCGGCAAGTGTTTGCAATCAGGAAGTTGACTCAAAATATTTCTTATCGCAATGGTCGGAGAGAAGTGAACATCCGGAAGACATACTTTCCAGTCTCGATGGAAAAGAGTTTTCTATCGAGCCGGGCCACGTAATCTTTCGCGGCGATCTAAATGGAGATGGAGTCGAAGACTTCATCTTCAATTCCCGCGTCGGCATTGGCTCATCAATGGATAGCACATTCGCCTTCCTGATCCAGTGCCGTGGTTATTTGAGGTATTCGGGCGGCGATTATTTCGCCGGGGTCAAAGTTCTGGACGGCCCACCCAAGGGGGGAGGTGAGTTCAAGGACATCGAGATCTACTCCTACATCAGGGACAGGCGCGGGCGGATTCGCTACAAGGGTGAAAAGGCCATGACCCGGCCACATCTGTGGCAATTCGACCCGCAGACACAGCGTTATGAAGGGCTGGCTGAGTAAGTCGACGGTCCCCACTGCATTTACGGAGTTACTACGTGAAAGGATTTTCGATTGTTCTCGGCAGCTTGATATTGGCTGCCGCGTCCATGGCATTCGCTGTCGAACCAACCTTTAAGGATTACACCGTCACACCTGTTTTCACCGGCCCCAACCATAAACTGGTGCCGCAAGAAAACAGCAGCCCAATGATGGATCAGGCACGGGTGCAAGCCCTGAAAGGCAAGGTCAACTTCGCCGGCCACTACATCCTGCACAGGCTCGGCTGTGGCGGTAGCGCCATTTGCGGCGAAGTGCTGGACGCCCAGACCGGTGAAGTGGTTGGCGGTCTGCCGAATGCTTACGACGGCAGCACGTTCGGCATGGTTTACCAACCCGAGAGCCGCTTGATCATCGTGTCCGGCATCACGCTCGACGGCGAAGAAGATGCGCAGGGGAACGCGTTGGAAAGCGGTAACCGGGATCGTTACTACGAGTTTGTGAACAATGAGTTTCGGCTGCTGAGCATGACCGACGTGGAATCGTCGCCGATGGATGAGGAGTGATTGGATGAACCGGTTTTTCAATCGGTCGGTGCTGATTGCGCTTTCGCTTTTATCTCATTCACTGCCCGCGACTGCCAGCGAAGGAAATTGCTATGACCAGCTTTAAGTGGATGTTGATGATCTGCAGTTTGTTCAGCGCTACCAATGTCTTTGCCGTTGACCCGCCAATAGTGGGAGCCGCCGGAAACACAGTGACGTTCCAGGCAAAAAAATGGACTTCACCCGTCGTGGAATCTACCACTGCCTGGTTCACCGCGAATGGAAAAACGTTCCCGTTGTTCCATGCCGGCATTGGTGCCCAGGCTTCTCCTGAATGGCTCAGCCCTAACAAAAAATTTCTACTGGCGACTGCGGTGGAGTACGGCGTAGTCATAGGTGAGAACGGTGAGGAAATAGCGACATCACAAGGGCATTGCGATGTGATCTCGATGGAAACCGGTTGCGTGCTGGCTGAAAGTTACGAACGGTTTTGTGAGGGGAAATGGGTGGGCAACCAATGGGTTTCCGAAGAGGGCGGGGTGCTCAATCCTGTCTTGGAGACTGAGTCACCCAAGGACCTGCTGAAAAATGCTTCGAGCATCGAGCCGGCGCAGTCCCGAGCAGAGTCCCTCGAATGGAGCCTGAGCTTTTTAAGCCCCGAATCCTACATGGCGTGTCATCCCCCTGCGCAAAATGTTCAGGCTTACAACGACCTCGGTTTCTACTTGGCCGAGGACGGTAGAGATGAACTGGCGCTGAAGTTTTATCGCGGCGTTGAGGCCGTTGGTAAACGCACGGTACTGATGTTGAACATCGCCGACTCGCTCTGGGGCCTCGATCGCAAAGACGAAGCGCAGCGCTATTACAACCAGTACCGCGACGCGATGAGCGCCGATGGCAAGGCGCAGAAAATTCCGCAAAGAGTGATTGAGCGAACTGCACATCAGGGAATGAAAAATTGAACAGGATTGTCCGTTTTATCGCGTTGCCTCTTGGGATGCTGTGCGCGTCATTCGCGCACGGCGAGGACGCCTGTAAAGTCATTACCGTGAGTTGGCAATACGATGAGTGCGTGGAGGCCGACCGTAAGAATGCCGACGCACAACTCAATGCCAGCTACAAAAAACTGATGTCGCGGTTTGAGTCCAGCCCCGAACCGGAACTGACCAAGACAAATATGGCCACTGCCAAAGAGTCGCAGCGTGCCTGGATCAAATTGCGTGACACCACCTGCCCCCTCGAAACCACGGCTGTCGCACCCGGTTCGCAGGCTTATTCCCAAGTACTCAATAAGTGCGTCACCAGAATGAGTCTGGAGCGTGCCGCCTACCTGGATGCGATTGCGCCTGACGGCCCGAGTGAAGTGGTCGATGTGGCCAAGGTTTCTGCATCGGCCTCGCAACGTTTCGGTGATGTGGTAGCTCGCTACGTCACTACGTTTGGCAACCCTTGCCTCAATGTCCAGATTCTCGCGCCCGATGGCAATTGGCGAGTGCTGGCGTCCAAGCGGTTCTGCAGTTTCGAGGGCAAGTCGTTTTGGGATGGCTATGCCAGTGCGGTGTTTGAGGATCATGCGTTCGCTACTGATGGTTTACACCTGACGCTCAGCTTGTTCGAGCTTCGTGGGGAAGGAGAGAAGCGCCTCGCTTGTGTGATACCGATTCGGAATGAACAAATCAAAGAGCTGAAGTGCGGCGCGCCTGAATCATCGTGAAACCATCAGCGTAATCATTTGAAGATTGATCAACAGGGAAGTGAGTGGAATTGGCCAAGCTCTTAGGTTGTATGGGTGCGTTTGGGCTCATGGTTGGCCTGTCGGCTCAGCCGTCATTGGCGGAGGATCCACAAACCATTGGTGAGTTGCATCCACCAGTAGTTGCTTCCGTAGGCGATCAAAAGATCACGGTGTTCTTTTTGAAGAACAACCTTAAAGATCTGGAGAGGGTGATTCACGTGCCTGATGCCGAAATTTTCTATGCACCCATAAGTGCGGTGACGCCTTCGTTGAATTATGTGTGGAAGGTCGAAGGCGAGCAGATCGCCTCGGTGTTCTTTTTTGAGCGCAAATTCCCTGAACGGGCGGGGAAGTCCATGTTTGTTCTGACGGAGTCACGTGAGTCGAACAGCGGATTTCGGGGCGTTTCCTATTCAACCCAAGAGTTGCACCTCGTCGAGAGTGGAGGTCGGCTGTCTTTGGAATTTTTTCGCGGCAATGCCTATCCCCCTGAATTGCAGAACTGTTATGAAGGTCGCGACTTGGATAAAGGGGTAGACGTGGAGTGCGCATACAAAGACGCGGCAAGTATTAAGAAGTTTTTGGCCATTCAGGATGCGAAGATGATTGCTGATTCAAAGCTGGATCAGGACAACCGTCAGAAACCAATCAAAACCAATGGCGACTCGGCCGACACCGCTTGCCCTTCGAGCAACTTTGCAGCATTTCTCACAGCCTTCTCCGAGCGCGCCGATGTGCAGAAATCCTTCGTCCAGCAGCCACTGAAAATGGTTACAACTGTGGCCGGCGATCCCGAACCCGAGATGGAAAAGCGCAGCCTCAGCGGCGATCAGCTCAAGTTTCCAATCTTCCCGGATCAAGTGACGCGAGATATTCAGGGCCTGACGTTGACCGTCAAGGAAGAGCGGGGCGACAAGGCGACTGCGATCCTGCAGAAGCCAGATACCGACTACGTCTTCGAGTATCGGTTTGTCCGTGGGCAATGCTGGCAGTTGGAAGAAGTGATGGATTACTCGCTTTAAAACGCAGAGAACTGGCTGAAGAAAGAAGTCTGTTCAATCAGACCCGTAAATCATGAGCAGGGAAGCAAGTTGAAAAAATTATGCTTGATCGCGTTATTGCTGTGTTCTTTCTCTGTGGCAGCGGCGCCGGTGTTCCCGTCACTCAAGTCCTGCATGGACGCTGACAGCGGCTGCTCGTTGGAGCTGAAAGGCAACTTTCTGGTGGACGCAAAATCCGGGCGAAGTCTCTCCGAGGAGGCGGAGTCGGCCGGGGCAATGAGTAGTTTCTGGCTGTATCGAGATGGCGAGCGTTACATCCTGGAGAACGAAAATTACTCCCAGGCCAAGTCGCGTCGTTGGCTGGTTTTTACCTACGACAACGGAAGAGTAGTACTCGACGGCGCGTATATTTTCTCGATAGACATTAATCCGAACACCGGGCCCTACTGGCACGGCTACGACTGCCGAGGTGATGCCCAGCCGTTTGCAGTGCCAACGAAAGAACCCTTCAGTGATGTTGCCTTGGAGGCGTTGTGCGGTGGTGCTGAAGGCAGGGTGGTCTCAGGAAAAAACAAGGCAATGCCCGTATCAGCCAAAGGGCTGGCCGTCAGTGTTCCCGTTTATCACGCCCGCAACCGTGACGGTTCAGCGACGTACCTGTTTACTGAAAGTGATGTTCCGGAGCTTTCGAAGCTGGTGTGTTTGTCCAATTGCGCCGATGTCAGTCAAACACCAGAACGCGTCTCGCAAGAAACAGCGTCATTGCAAAGCGGGCAGGATGGAACGTTGTGCTCCGCCGAAGAGGACATCTACTTCAGCTGTCCTTTGACGGGGGGGAAAACGGTTTCTGTTTGCGCGCAAGGGAACAACAAGCCCACTGCCGGATATGTTCAATACCGTTACGGTGTTCCGGGAAAGATAGAAATGCTCTATCCGCAGAAGAGCGTGCCTCCCAAGGGCAAGTTCTTCGTAGTGGATGCGTCGGAAGGCAGCGTTAACCTGAACAACATCAAATTCAAAAAGGGCCCGTATACCTACCTCGTTAATCAGGCGTTTGTGAGTTTTCTGACGGTGCTCAAGGATGACAAGGTGGTGTTCCGGCAGTCTTGCAGCGCGGGTGGTTATTCATTTGTTAGTCGGGTTGCCCGTCAGGGCATAGAGGCACTGCCTAAAAGCGCTGAAGACTTTAGATAGCGAAGACGACTGCAGAAAGGGAACTTAACGTCCCCTTTTTTCATCCGCAAATCTCGCTACGGCTTGGCCACCACGTTCCGCATTTCAATATGGTCGAGCGTCCCTTCCACCATCAATCGCACCCCGTCTGCCATTCTGCTCAGGGCCAGTGCCACCGAGCGGCGTGAGCCGTGGAGGTCGTCGGCGAGGTCGCAGGCGATGACGCTGATAGACAGGAGGTCTTCGGAGGCGTTGGCCATGAGGGCTTCGGCGTCGGTGCCGGGGGAGAGGCTGAAGAGGCCGGTTTCGCGTTTGGGGTGTGGTTCGAGGGGCGGTTTGAAGTGGTGGTCGAGGGCGCGCTCGGCGGCTTCGTGGAATTTCTTTGATTCGAGAGATTCGTAGGGCGATATATCTGGGGTTTCGGGGGGATTGGGTGTTGGTTTGATCATTTAAATATACCGATTAAGGAGCTAACACCCTTTCGCTCGCACTTCGAATTAGGTGGCAGCTGTGTATAGGTGTGCAAGACCGGCAATCGGCAAACCGGCAGACCCGAAGGTCTCCCACACACAGCTGCCATAACGATTTGCGAGCATAAGAAAACGCTCGGTGAATAGCTATAACCGATAGTGTGCCGATGCGGACTTGCACGTCCGTATCGCCGATTTTGCGGCGACCCACAGAGCCTATCGATAGCCAGCCAACTCGCCTAGTTCATGGACAGCACCGCACTTTGCAGGAAATTTCCCATAGATTCGCGGGCCGGAAGATCAAAAGATCGCAGGCTTCGCCAGCTCCTACAGGGATGTGTTTCAACAGGTGTAGGAAAGGTGAATGGTGAGACGCGGAGCGTCTCGGGATGCATTCCCACGCGGAGCAAGGGAACGATCTGTGCGGGTGTAGGACGTTGCTTGCGGAATGGTGACTTGGTGGTCATCGTGCGGGAATTGGTCTGCATCCTCTTCCAACAGCGGCAGATAGTGGCGTTATCGTCCGAATCCCTTACACTGCCCCGGCCGTTCATTTTCCTTTTGAGGCTGTGCGCATGAAATTTCGTTTTCTTCTGTGGATGATGGGTTTGTTGATGGGTAAGGCCAGCCGGACAAATCCTGCGTTCCAGCAGCAGTTGGGTGACAAGGATCTGGTGTTTCAGCTGCAGACGCTGGACGGGAAAGTGGCGCGGCATTTCGTGGTGAAGGATCAGCGCATCACCAGCAAGTCTGGGGTGGTGGCGGAGCCGGCATTTGCGATTGCGTTTAAAGATGCGGGTTATGGCTTTGCCACGATGCAGGCGAAGAACAAGCAGTTGGCGTTTATGCAGGGGATTCAGGACAAGTCGATTCAGCTCAAGGGCAACCCGGCGCTGGTGATGTGGTTTCAGGGGTTGATGAAGTATTTGAAGCCGAGGAAGGCCAAGCCGAAGGCTTGAGCCGAGTCTTGATGAGAGGAGCTTTTGTGGCGAGGGAGCTTGCTCCCGCTGGGCTGCGGAGCGGCCCCAAATCCTGAAAGCCGAGTTTTGCCTGACACACCCTGCCGGCTGGTTTTGCGACTGCTGCGCAGTCGAGCGGGAGCAAGCTCCCTCGCCACAGGGTTTTGTATGAGTCAGTTGGACCGGGGTGGATTCATCGCGAGCAGGCTCACTCCTACAGGGATTGCCTAACCCTTGTAGGAGCGAGCTTGCTCGCGAAGTATTTAGGCCTGGCTGAACTGCGAGGCCAGTTCGCGCAGCAGGACTTCAGCCTCAAGGACTTTGCTGACCACGTCGTTGGCTTTGTCGCGGCTCAGGCCGACGCGGTCGAGCAGGGCGTCGGGGATGTCTTCGTCGGGGCCGGAGCCGATGCCGCGGCTGCGCAGCAGGCGCACGGCCAGGCAGACGAGGTTCGGGTATTCGGCGTAGGCGCCGTCGTAGCTTGGGTCGTGCTGGAAGCGCAGGGCGGTGGCCAGTTCATCGGGCATGTCCCAGTAGCGCATCAGCCACGAGCCGATCTGTTCGCGGCTGATACCGAGCAGGTGTTGCTCGATGTAGCTGTGGCACAGGTGCGGGTTGACCTCCAGGTGGCGGCAGATCAGCGAGAAGTGCGGCGGGAACACGTGGGCCAGCAGCAGGTAACCGAAGTTGTGCAGCAGACCGGCCAGATACGTCAGGCCGGCTTCCGGGCGCTGGGCGCGTGGCATGGCGCGGGTCAGGCCTTCGATGACGGCGGCGGTGTAGATCGACTGCTGCCAGTACGGCGTGGTGTGTTGCGGGTGATCTTTGGGCAGGCTCAGGGTCTTGCCGAGGGCCAGGCCCAGAGCGAGGTTGATCACCAGATCGAAACCGAGCACGCGAACGATCGCGTCTTCCACCGAACGGATCTTGCCCGGCGAGGCGTAGTACGGCGACGCCGCCCAACTCACCACTTGCGCAGCCAGCGCCGGGTCGGTTTCGACCACGCCGGTGATGTCGTCGATGGTGGCGTTGGGGTCGACACGCAGCTTGATGATTTTTTGCGCAGTTTCCGCCAGCGGCGGAATCTCGATAGTCGCCTCCAGACGCTGCTGAATGCGCCGCGCGGTGAACGCCTGCACGGCTTGGGTGATTTCCTCGCGGTCATCGTCCGGACGGTCGAGGTTCGGGCGGATGCTGCTCAGGGCTTCGCCGAAGTTGGCGGCGCTGGCCTTGGTCAGCATGGTCTTGAAGGCTTCGCTGGTGATTTCCAGCAGCAGGCCCGGCTCACCGGAGTTGATCAGCAGCTTCGGCTCACGCAGCAGGCTTTCTTCATACAGGCATGGCGAGCTGGTCAGTGCCGGCAGGCCCGGCAACAGGCTCAGGCTGTGTTTGCCGAGCATCTTTTCCAGGCGCTCGGTGGACACGGCGGTCAGGCGCCGCCCCGTCAGTTCGGCGAGGCGGTTGAGGTCCAGCAACTGGCTCTGCGCAAACAGCACCATCAGCGCGCCGACGGCGTCGTCCAGCAACACGGCTTGTACTTTGCGCGAGGCATTGAGGCCGTGGTGGTCGAGCACTTCTTCGTAGGCGATACCCAGCTTGCCGAGCAGCAGCCGAATTACAGACGGCGCGTGCGGGAGTTCGGGGGCGAGAGCTGCGTCAGTCATGGTCTGTATCCGTTTTTGAAACAATGGCAGGAGTATAACCAGCTTGCTCGCAACGGGCTTTGAGAAACTGCGACGGTGCTCACACTTGGCCGTATTGCTGCCCATGCCGCAGCCAGCGGTCGAGCAGCGGACTGACGTGAGTCGGCCAGCGCTCCAGCAGCGCTTGTGCGGCATCGCGCACGGCGGGCAGCAGATCGGCGTCGCGCATCAGGTCGGCGACCTTGAATTGCAGCAGGCCGGTCTGACGCGTGCCGAGCATTTCGCCGGGGCCGCGCAGTTCGAGGTCTTTTTCGGCGATGACGAAACCGTCGTTGGTCTCGCGCATGATGCCCAGGCGCTGGCGACCGATCTGTGACAGCGGCGGATGGTAGAGCAGCACGCAATGGCTGACCGCGCTGCCCCGACCGACACGGCCGCGCAACTGGTGCAACTGTGCGAGGCCCAGACGCTCGGGGTTTTCGATGATCATCAGGCTGGCGTTGGGGACGTCGACGCCGACTTCGATCACCGTGGTGGCGACCAGCAGTTGCAGGTTGCCGGCCTTGAATTCAGCCATGACCGCGGCTTTTTCGGCAGGCTTCATGCGCCCATGAATCAGCCCGACTTTCAGCTCGCCGAGGGCGGCGGTGAGGTCTTCGAAAGTGGTTTCGGCAGCTTGGCAGGTCAGCTCTTCCGACTCTTCGATCAGCGTGCACACCCAATAGGCCTGACGCCCTTCGGCGCAAGCGCTGCGTACCCGTTCAATGACTTCGACGCGGCGGGTGTCGGTGACCAGCACGGTGTTGACCGGGGTGCGCCCGGGCGGCAGTTCGTCGAGGATCGAGGTGTCGAGGTCGGCGTAGGCGCTCATTGCCAGCGTCCGTGGAATCGGCGTGGCGGTCATGATCAATTGATGCGGGCACATGCGCCCGCCGACGCCTTTCTGCCGCAGCGCCAGACGCTGCTGCACGCCGAAGCGGTGTTGTTCGTCGATGATCACCAGCGCGAGGTTCTTGAACTGCACTTCGTCCTGGAACAGCGCGTGGGTGCCGACCACCATTGGCGTGCCGCTGGCGATCTGCTCCAGCGCGGCGACGCGGTTTTTGCCTTTGAGCTTGCCGGCCAGCCACGCGACTTCAATGCCCAGCGGTTCGAGCCAGCGCTTGAAGGTGATGAAGTGCTGCTCGGCGAGGATCTCGGTCGGCGCCATCAGCGCGACTTGGTAGCCAGCTTCCAGCGCTTGCAGCGCCGCTAAGGCCGCGACCACAGTTTTGCCGGCGCCGACGTCGCCCTGAATCAGGCGCAGCATCGGTTCGTGCTGGCTGAGGTCGTAGGCGATTTCGTTGCCGACACGTTGCTGGGCGCCGGTCGGGTTGAAGCCGAGGTTGGCCAGGTATTTCGGCGGCAGCTTCGTGGCTTTTGGCATCGCCGGCGCGCGCAGCGAACGCATGCTTTCGCGCAGGCGTTGCTGCGACAGTTGATGGGTCAGTAGCTCCTCGAAGGCCAGACGATGCTGGGCCCAGTGATGACCGAGGGCCAGTTCATCAACGTCGGCGTCAGCGGGCGGGTTGTGCAGGTAGCGGATCGCATCGGCCAGTGGCGCGAGTTGGTAGTCGCGGGCCAGTTCGGTCGGCAGCCAGTCGGGCAGGGTGGCTGGCTTGAGCAGGGTCAAGGTCTGCATGCACAGCTGACGCAGACGCTGTTGGGTCAGGCCTTCGGTGAGCGGGTAGACCGGGGTCAGGGTTTCATCCACCGGCGGCGGTTCGTCACCGGTGATGGCGCGGTATTCCGGGTGGTAGATTTCCAGCCCCGAGGCGCCGGGCCGCACTTCGCCGTAGCAGCGAATCCGCGTGCCGCGCTTGAGGCCTTCTTTCTGCGCATTGCTGAAGTGGTAGAAGCGCAGACTCAGGCCACCGGTGCCGTCCTGCATGCGCACCACCAAGCTGCGACGTCGGCCCATGACCACGTCGGCACCGCTGACGGTGCCTTCGACCACGGCGTCCTGACCCGGCCGCAAGTGGCCGATCGGCACCACGCGGGTGCGATCCTGATAACGCAGCGGCAGGTGAAACAGCACGTCCTGGAGGTTCTCCAGGCCGACCTTGGCCAGTTTCTCGGCCATGGCTTCGCCGACACCCTTGAGTGCCGTCACCGACACTTGCGACAGCTCAGTCATGACGCTCGCTTAACCGGCCGTAACCGGCGCCGCTGGCTTGGCCACCGAGCACAGGCGAACGGAGTCGGCGAGGATCTCGATGGCTTTCGGCCGCGGGAAGCTGGCGCGCCAGGCAATCGCCACGGTGCGGAACGGCACCGGCGCCGACAGCGGCCGTACTTCGATCACGCCCGGGGCGTAGTGATGGCTGTCGACGGCCGACAACGGCAGGATCGAAATGCCCAGACCGGACGCGACCATGTGGCGGATGGTTTCCAGCGAGCTGGATTCCACCGTGGTGTGCTTGGCGCCGTCGTTGCCCTTGGCCAGGGTCGGGCAGGCTTCGAGCACCTGATCGCGGAAGCAATGGCCTTCGCCGAGCAGCAGCAGGCTCTTGTCGTTGAGCAGGGCCGGGTCGATGGATTCTTTTTGCGTCCACGGGTGCTGGGCCGGCATCAGCACGTAGAACGGCTCGTCGTACAGCGGCAGGGTCAGCACGTCGGCTTCGTTGAACGGCAGGGCGATGATGATCGCGTCGAGCTCGCCGTTGCGCAGTTTGTCGCGCAGCACGTGGGTGAAGTTTTCTTCGATGTACAACGGCATCTGCGGGGCGACCCGGTGCAGTTGTGGAATCAGGTGCGGGAACAGGTACGGGCCGACGGTGTAGATCGCGCCGACTTTCAGCGGGGCGGTCAGCTGGTTCTTGCCGGCTTGGGCCAGTTCACGGATGCCTTGCGCTTGCTCCAGCACCTTCTGCGCCTGCGCAACGATGCCTTCGCCGACCGGGGTCAGGCGCACGGCGCTTTTGCTGCGCTCGAAAATCAGCACACCGAGTTCGTCTTCAAGTTTTTTCACGCCCACCGAGAGGGTTGGCTGGCTGACGTGGCAACGCTCGGCGGCGTGGCCGAAGTGCTGCTCTTGGGCGAGGGTAACGATGTAGCGTAATTCTGTGAGAGTCATAGCGAGCGTCCATGAAGTTGCGGGCCAAGCATAACGGCTGCAATCGATAGACGCACGTTATCAGACTGAGTGAGGAATGCGACACCGGGCAATGTGAGTTTGCCGTTTATGGATGAGGTGAAAAGCAAAAGATCGCAGCCTTCGGCAGCTCCTACAGGGGAATGCGGATACCTGTAGGAGCTGCCGAAGGCTGCGATCTTTTGATCTTGCTACTTAGCGGCGGCGTTCGAGGGAGTACACAAACGGCGCAACAATTTCGATCGAGCCGTTGTTCAGCATGTCGGCCGGCGGCTTGGGCAGCGGCTGCGCGCGGCGGATCATTTCCAGGGTGGCCCGGTCCAGATCGGCGTTGCCGGAACGGCCCACCAGTTCGAACGACAGCACGTTGCCCTCGCCATCGACCACGAAGCGCAGACGGTTCAAGCCTTCCTTGCCCCGTGCCTGAGCGCTGGCCGGGTACTTTTTGTACTTGGCCAAATGCGCGAGCAGGGTGCCTTGCCAGCTGGCTTTGGCGGCCAACTGTGCGGGCGACGGCCCCGGTGCCGGCTGCGCGGATTTCTCCGTCGGTGCCTGGGTCGGTTGCGTGTCAGCCGGTTTTTCCTCGGAAGGTTTTTCCTTCACAGGCTCCGGTTTTTTCTCGACCGGTTTGGGCGGCTGCGGTTTCGGTTTTGGCTTGGGTTTGGGCTTCGGTACGGCAATCTCGGCCTTGGGGGCTTCAGCCAGTTTCGGAATCGGCAACTCTTCGACCGGAGCCGGTGGCTGCGGCGGTGTGACGACTTTCGGCGGAGCAGGCGGTGGCGGGGCCGGAACCGGTGCCAGCTCGACCATCATTGCCTGAGGCGGCAATTCGATGGGCGGATGGGCGGTCCAGTTCAGCGCCAGCGCGATGGCCAGCGCGTGAACGCCCAGCACCACGGCCAGGCTACCGCTGTAACGCGTCAGCTTATGGCGCGTCGTGATCATTTCTTGGCTGCGCTCTCGAGGCCCACCAGACCGACCTTCAGGTAACCGGCCGAGCGCAATTTATCCATCACGCTCATCAGGTCGCCGTAGTCCACGCCTTTGTCGGCCTGGAAGAAGATGGTGGTGTCTTTCTTGCCTTGAGTCTTGGCGTCGAGCATGGCGCCGAGGGTGTCAGCGTTGACTTCATCGTCGCCGATGTACAGGCGCTGATCGGCTTTTACGCTGAGGAACACCGGTTTCTCCGGCCGCGGCGCCGGTTTGGCGGTCGAGGCGGGCAGGTCGACTTTGATGTCCACGGTGGCCAACGGTGCGGCCACCATGAAGATGATCAGCAAGACCAGCATCACGTCGATGAACGGCGTGACGTTGATTTCGTGGTTCTCGGCCAGATCGTCGTCTGCGCCTTCTTTCAAATGCAGGCCCATGGCCGATTACCCCACTTTCACCATGTGCGGTTGCGAGCTGCTGCGCTCAGGCTGGTGATCGAGGTCGCGGCTGACCAGCAGCAGGACCTGCGCCGAAGCGTCGGAGACCTGCGCCTTGTAACCGGCGATGGAGCGGGCGAACACGTTGTAGATCACAACGGCTGGAATCGCTGCAACCAGACCCAGTGCGGTGGCCAGCAGCGCTTCGGCGATGCCCGGTGCCACGACGGCGAGGTTGGTGGTCTGGGTCTTGGCGATGCCGATGAAGCTGTTCATGATGCCCCACACGGTACCGAACAAGCCGACGAACGGCGCGGTGGAACCGATGGTGGCGAGGACGCCGGTGCCGCTGCTCATGTTGCGGCCACAGGCGGCTACCAGACGTTCGAGGCGGAAGCTGACACGCTCCTTGATGCCTTCTTTCTCACGGCTGTTGACCGACAGGCGCATTTCTTCGAGCGCGTCGTGCACCAGCAGGTTGGCGAGGGTGCCTTCTTTGGCGGCCGTCGCGCTGGCCTCCTTGAGGGTGGCGGCTTTTTTCAGGGCGGCGATTTCACCACGCAGACGACGCTTGGCGCCCATCAGCTCGAAGCCTTTGGCGATCCAGATGGTCCAGGTGATGATGGAGGCGATGGCCAGACCGATCATCACGATTTTCACGATGATGTCGGCGTTCTGGTACATGCCCCACGGCGACAGGTCGTGGGCCATGCCCAGGCTGTTGTCGGCTTCCAGCTGTTGCGGGTCGATCTGCTTTGCCAGTTCGCCGAACCTGGCCAGGGATGCTTGTACTTCTGGCGGCAGTGAAGAGGTGTCGACGCTGCCGTCAGGATTTCTCGGCACGTCCTGTGGAGCGGTGGCGGCCGATGGGGTGGCAGCGGGGGCAGTGGCGTCAGCAAAGGCTGCAACCGGTGCCAGCATGAGGCTGAGCAGCAGGGCGGCTACCGCGCTCCAGGTGCGAGGTCGTGTGGTTGGCGAAGCGGGGAATAGATTACGTGTCATGCTGGCCGGACCTGAGATAGAAAAACGGTGATGCTCTTCCAGGCCTCGTGAGGCCGAGAACAAAAGTGGCGTGCATTATTGCAAGTAATTCTTGTTAACAAAAGTAATAGAGTATCTTTTTTTCGATGATTGCTAGCCACTCGTCACCCGGTGAGCGTGGTTTAAGCCCTTGTAACGGGAGTTTTTGAATGTCTGCGCCTTCGGTTTTGATCGCCGGTTGTGGTGATGTCGGGAGCCGTCTGGCCAAGCAATTGGTGGCAGGCGGATGGGAAGTGCACGGCCTGCGCCGCGACGTTTCGCGCCTGCCTGAGGGCGTCATCGGCGTGGCGGGTGACTTGTTCAAGGAGGATTGCCCCGAGACCTGGCCGGTGGGGGCGGTGGATTATCTGGTGTATTGCGCGGCAGCCACCGATCACGATGAAGCCGGTTATCGCGCGGCGTATGTGCAGGGTTTGCAGAACGTATTGAGTTGGCTGGACGACTACGGGCAGACCCCTGATCGACTGATCTTCGTTTCCAGCAGCAGCGTGTATGGGCAGCAGGAAGGGGAGTGGGTCGACGAAAACTCAGAGACCGTCGCCAGTGGATATTCCGGACGGTTGATGCTTGAGGCTGAGCAAGTGGCTCTGAAAAGCGGCATCCCGGCGAGCATTCTGCGCCTGACCGGTATCTACGGTCCGGGACGTGAGTGGCTGTTGACTCAGGTGCGTCGCGGTTATCGGGTGGCGGTCGAGCCGCCGCTGTACGGCAATCGCATTCATGCCGATGACGCGGCAGGGCTGATGGCGTTTCTGCTGGAGGCGGATCGTCGGGGCGAGCCGTTACAAGACATCTATATCGGTGTGGACGACGCGCCGGCGCCGCTGGCCGAGGTGGTCGCGTGGCTGCGGGACTATCTGGGGGTTACCGAATGGGCGGACGACGCCAGCGTGCGCCGCACAGGTAGCAAACGCTGCAGCAATGCCCGGGCGAAAGCGTTGGGTTGGACGCCGACGTATCCGAGTTATCGCGAAGGTTATGCGGCAATCCTGGAAGGGAAGTGCTGACTTGCGGTCACCCCAAACAATTGTAGGAGTGAGCCTGCTCGCGGTGCGGCCATAACATTCAACACTTATGTTGGCTGTTAAACCGTCATCGCGAGCAGGCTCACTCCTACAGGGTTATGTGTCGCTCTCGGGGGATGCTTACTGCTTCTCCAGCAACCACTTGCGCTCACCCGGGGTGAACTGCGGCATTTCATCCGCCAGTGCGCTGTTCACCGCCTGGAAAATCTCCAGTGCCTTGCCTTTGCGGGCAAAGATCCAGTTGTTGCCCTGGCCGTTGAGCTGCAGCCACATGCTGTCGTGGTCGCTGTTCATCGAGGCGCAGTCGCCCGCCAGGCACAGGGCGTAGCGGTCGGCGCCGGGCAGGCCGGAGACCTGGCCATCGGCCTGGAACTGCACGGTGTTGCCTTCGCCGTCGCCGCTGGCAATCTTCCAGCTGCCGCCCAGATACGCCGAATACAGCGCACGTTCGAAGCTGGCGCCGATCGGTGCGCCTTCCGGCACGGGGATTTGTGCGCGGTCGAACACCTGATCGGGTTCGTTCTCGGTGGCGGCTTGTTTCATCTGGCCGCCGTCGCGTTTCAGCTCGCTGCCGGAGCTGCCATAGAAGTCGACTTTCCAGGCGCCGGACTGTTCGCCCTGCAACCGTCCTTCGACGTTCTCGAAACCGTTGGTGTAGCGGGCCTGACCGGCCTTGGTGTTGACGTCCCACTCCAGGTTCGGGCCATAGGCCTGAAGCGCTTCGCGCAGGGGGCCGCCCTTGGCAGCAGCATCGATCGCCACCTGGTTGATCCAGGTGCCGCTGATGTCACGGTCGGCGGGGTCGCTGGCACAGCCGCCGAGGAAAATGGCGAGCAGCGAGAGAGCAAGCGCTTTGCGCATGGTGGAATCCTTTCAAAACCTTTTCTTTACCGCAGAGCAGTCGGCGCAGCGGTTGAAGGCTGCGCCGCGTGCATTACTCGATGACCAGGATGGCATCCATTTCGACTTGCGAGCCCTTCGGCAGGGCAGCAACGCCAATGGCGGCGCGGGCCGGGTACGGCTGGTCGAAGTATTTGCCCATGATCTCGTTGACCTTGGCGAAGTGGCTCAGGTCGGTGAGGAAGATGTTCAGCTTGACGATGTCCTTGAACGAACCACCGGCGGCTTCGGCGACGGCTTTCAGGTTCTCGAACACCTGGACGGTCTGGGCTTCGAAGCCTTCAACCAGTTCCATGGTCTTTGGGTCCAGAGGAATCTGACCCGACATGTAGACGGTGTTGCCGGCCTTGATCGCCTGGGAGTACGTACCGATGGCGGCTGGGGCCTTGTCGCTGGTGATAACAGTCTTGGTCATGTATGACTCCTTGTAATGGTTGAGTTATGCACGCATGCGGGTGATGCGGATGACCCCGGTCAGGGCGCGCAGTTTCTTGATCACGCGGGCCAGGTGCACACGGTCGTGGACGCTGACCACCAGTTGGACGACGCTGATGCGGCCATCGCGCTCGTCCATGCTGATTTTCTCGATATTGCCGTCGGCTGCGTTGACGCTGCTGGCCAGCAGGGCGATCAGGCCGCGCTGGTGCTCCAGCTCGACGCGCAGTTCGACGTTGAATTCGCCGGTGACATCCTTGGCCCACGAGAGCTGGATGCATTTTTCCGGGTTGTGCCTGATTTCGCTGATGTTGCGGCAGTTGTCCAGGTGCACGACCATGCCTTTGCCCGCCGACAGGTGACCGACAATCGGGTCGCCCGGGATCGGCGTGCAGCACTTGGCGTAGCTGAGCACCAGACCTTCGGTCCCGCGAATCGCCAGTGGACCTTCCGGGCTCGGCAATTGTTCGCCTTCGCCGAGCAGGCGACGTGCCACGACGTAGGCCATGCGGTTGCCCAGGCCAATGTCTTCGAGCAGGTCTTCGATCAGTTCCAGGCGATATTCGCTGAGCATCACCTTGACCCGCTCGGCCGGGATCTTCTCCAGCGAACTGTCGAAACCGTTGAGCACCTTGTTCAGCAGGCGTTCGCCGAGACTGATGGACTCGGAGCGGCGCTGCAGTTTCAGCGCATGGCGGATGTGCGTACGCGCCTTGCCGGTGACCACGAAGTTGAGCCACGCCGGGTTCGGTCGGGCGCCGGGCGCGCTGACGATCTCGACCGTGGAGCCGCTTTGCAGCGGTTCGGACAGCGGTGCAAGACGGCGGTTGATCCGGCAGGCGATGCAGCTGTTGCCGACGTCGGTGTGTACCGCGTAGGCAAAATCGACCGCTGTGGAGCCTTTGGGCAGCTCCATGATCCGGCCTTTGGGCGTGAACACGTAGACCTCGTCCGGGAACAGGTCGATCTTCACGCTCTCGATGAATTCCAGCGAGTTGCCGGCACGTTGCTGCATTTCCAGCACGCCTTTGACCCACTGACGGGCGCGGGCGTGAGTGCCTTTGGGCTGCTCGTCACCGCTGGATTTGTACAGCCAATGAGCGGCAATGCCGTTGTTGGCCATCTCTTCCATTTCACGGGTGCGGATCTGGATCTCGATCGGTACGCCGTGCATGCCGAACAGCGTGGTGTGCAGCGACTGATAGCCGTTGGCCTTGGGGATCGCGATGTAATCCTTGAAGCGCCCCGGCAACGGTTTGTACAAATTATGTACAGCACCCAGCACGCGGTAGCAGGTATCGACCTTGTCGACGATGATCCGGAACGCATAGACGTCCATGATCTCGTTGAAGGCCCGACGCTTGCCGCGCATTTTCTTGTAGATGCCGTAGAGGTGTTTCTGGCGACCGCTGACTTCGCCCTGAATGCCGTCGATAGCGAGGCAATGGCCGAGGGATTCTTCGATCTTGTTGACGATTTCCTTGCGGTTGCCCCGGGCGCGCTTGACCGCCTGGTAGATCCGCGCGGAACGCATCGGATGCATCGCCTTGAAGCCAAGGTCTTCGAACTCGATACGAATTGCGTGCATGCCCAGGCGATTGGCGATGGGCGCATAGATCTCGAGGGTTTCTTTGGCGATCCGACGGCGTTTTTCCCCGGACAGCACTTCCAGCGTGCGCATGTTGTGCAGACGGTCGGCGAGTTTGACCAGGATCACGCGAATGTCGCGCGCCATGGCCATGGCCATTTTCTGGAAGTTTTCAGCCTGGGCTTCGGCCTTGGTCTCGAAGTTCATCTGGGTCAATTTGCTGACCCCGTCGACCAGTTCGGCCACGGTTTCACCGAACTGCGCTTGCAGCGCTTCCTTGGCGATACCGGTGTCTTCGATCACGTCATGCAGCATCGCGGCCATCAGGCTCTGATGGTCCATGTGCATGTCGGCAAGAATATTGGCCACGGCAAGAGGATGCGTGACGTACGCCTCGCCACTGCGACGGCGCTGACCGTCATGGGCTTGTTCGGCGTAGAAATACGCTCGGCGGACCAGGTTGACCTGGTCGTTGCCGAGGTAGGTCGATAAGCGATCGGCGAGGGCGTCTATGCTCGGCATGATGACTCCTGCCGTAGGCTGTGTTCCCGCGCCGTGCTACGTCGACCAGGCATAGGCTTAGACGGCCTCGTTGGACTCGTCCTCGAAAGCAGCAAAGAGCGGTTCATCCTGGACGATTTCCTGCTCGGCGATGAACTCGTAGCTCATCAGGCCTTCAGCGATTTCACGCAGGGCGACAACGGTAGGCTTGTCGTTTTCCCACTGGACCAGTGGCTCTTTGCCGCCGGTGGCCAGTTGACGGGCACGCTTGGTAGAGAGCATGACCAGCTCAAAGCGGTTTTCCACGTGTTCTAGGCAGTCTTCAACGGTTACGCGGGCCATGGTATTCCTCGGAGCGAATGCAATATGCGCGCTGCCCGGTTGGGCGAGCGGACTCAACAGTTTAAAAAATCACCAGCGATTAGGGAAGCGCTGATTTTTTGACCAGACCCTTCAACGCGCTGCAAGCACCAATGTAAAGCGCTTGCAGCGGTTTTGGGAAGAGCTGTTTAACCGAGCAATTCGGCCAGCAATCTGCCGAAACGCACTTGCTGGCGTTTCTGTTGCAGCTGATTGGCGCGGAAAATCGCTTTCAGATCGTCCAGCGCGTGGGCGAAATCGTCGTTGATGATCAGGTAGTCGTACTCGACGTAATGGCTCATCTCGTTGACGGCTTCACGCATCCGGCCATCGATGATCTCGTCGCTGTCCTGGCCGCGGTTGGTCAGGCGCTGGTGCAGGGCTTGCAGCGACGGCGGCAGGATGAAGATCGAGCGCGCCTGCGGCATCAGCTTGCGCACTTGCTCGGCGCCTTGCCAGTCGATTTCCAGAATCAGGTCGTGACCTTCGTCCAGTGTCTGCTGCAGGCGGCTTTGCGAGGTGCCATAGAAGTTGCCGAAGACTTCGGCGCGTTCGAGGAAGTCGCCGTGTTCGCCCATCTTCACGAACTCTTCGCGCGTCACGAAGTGATAGTTCACGCCGTCCACCTCGCCCGGGCGCATGGCGCGGGTGGTGTGGGAAATCGAGACGCGGATTTCCGGGTTGGTGTCGGTCAACGCCTTGACCAGGCTGCTCTTGCCTGCGCCCGAGGGGGCGGAAATGATGTACAGGGTGCCAGTGCTGTGGGTCATGTCGGGGTAGCCTTACTCAATATTCTGCACTTGTTCGCGCATCTGCTCGATCAACACCTTGAGGTTGACGGCGGCTTGGGTGCTGCGCGGGTCGAAGGCCTTGGAGCCCAGTGTGTTGGCTTCGCGGTTGAGTTCCTGCATCAGGAAGTCCAGGCGCCGACCGGCGGCACCGCCGGACTTGAGCACCCGGCGAACTTCGATGATGTGGGTGCTCAGGCGATCCAGTTCTTCGGCCACATCGCTCTTTTGCGCGAGCATGACCATTTCCTGTTCCAGGCGCTGCGGGTCCAGCTCGGCCTTCATGTCGGCGAAGCGGTCGAGGACTTTCTGGCGTTGGGTCGCGAGCATCTGCGGCACCAGTTCGCGCAGGGTCACGACATCCTCTTCAATGGAGGTCAGGCGCTCGTTGATCAGGCGTGCCAGCTCCGCGCCTTCGCGCTCGCGGCCGGCCTTGAGCTCCTTGAGGCCTTGATTGAACAGTGCCAGTGCCTCGGCGTTCAGCGCTTGCGGGTCAGTAGCATCGGCCACCAGCACGCCAGGCCAGGCCAGCACTTCCAGTGGGTTCAGCGCCGCCGGGTTCTTGATCAGGCCGGCAACCGTTTCGGCAGCGGCGACCAGTTGCGCAGCGCGTTCGCGGTCGACTTGCAGCGGCTTGCCGGTGCTTTCTTCGGTAAAGCGCAGGGTGCATTCCAGTTTGCCCCGCGACAGGCCCTGGCGCAGCGCTTCACGCACGGCGCCTTCGAGGTCGCGGAACGACTCCGGCAGGCGCAGGTGCGGTTCGAGATAGCGGCTGTTGACCGAGCGCAGCTCCCAGCTCAGGGTGCCCTGGACGCCGGCTTTCTCGACGCGGGCGAAGGCGGTCATGCTGTGCACCATGGCGGTGACCTCGCAATGCAGATCGGCGCAGAAGGGATGTTCCGCAGGCTCGATATCAATGAATTTAAGCCGACTGGCAGCAAAGGCGCAGGATTGTAGCGCAGTGCGGCGGATGCGCCCAAACACACGGTGTGACAAAGGGCTGCAGGCCGTCGGTTATGCGCGTTTCAGGGCCTTGGGTCGACAGCCGGAATTTTTAACCCGTGCCCAGGCGCGGTGCAGCGCTCTATAATGCTCGGCAGTTTTCCGTCCCCAGTACAGGTATTCCCTATGAAACGTCCAAGTGGTCGCGCTGCCGATCAGCTTCGCTCGATCCGCATTACCCGCAACTACACCAAACACGCCGAGGGATCCGTACTGGTCGAATTCGGTGATACCAAAGTCATCTGCACCGTCAGCGTCGAAAACGGCGTGCCGCGTTTCCTCAAAGGCCAGGGCCAGGGCTGGTTGACCGCCGAATACGGCATGCTGCCGCGCGCCACTGGCGAGCGTAACCAGCGTGAAGCGAGCCGTGGCAAGCAGGGTGGCCGTACCCTGGAAATCCAGCGTCTGATCGGCCGTTCCCTGCGCGCTGCGCTGGATATGTCCAAGCTGGGCGACGTGACCCTGTACGTCGACTGCGACGTGATCCAGGCTGACGGCGGCACCCGTACCGCGTCGATCACCGGCGCCATGGTGGCACTGGTCGATGCACTGAAAGTGATCAAGAAGCGCGGCGGCCTGAAAGGCGGCGACCCGCTCAAGCAAATGATCGGCGCGGTGTCGGTCGGTATGTATCAGGGCGAGCCGGTGCTGGATCTGGACTATCTTGAAGATTCCGCCGCCGAGACCGACCTCAACGTGGTGATGACCAGCACCGGTGGCTTCATTGAAGTTCAGGGCACCGCTGAAGGCGCGCCGTTCCAGCCTGAAGAGCTGAACGCCATGCTGGAACTGGCCAAGAAAGGCATGAACGAAATCTTCGAACTGCAACAGGCTGCACTGGCCGACTGAGCAGGTTCGTAACCCGCAAGGAGGACGCGATGAGTGATGAGCAAGAGTTACTGCCCAAACCGAGCCAGGAGGTTCGCCAGTGGGCGATGTTTTGTCACTTGTCCGCCTTGCTGGGGATCTGGATTCCGTTCGGCAACCTGATCGGGCCGTTGATCCTGTGGCAGATGAAGCGCGAAACCGATCCGTTCATCGATGCCCAGGGCAAGGAAGCGCTGAACTTTCAGATCACCGTGGCGATTGCTGCCGCGATCTGTCTGCTGCTGATGGTGTTGATCATTGGCTTCTTCCTGCTGGGTCTGCTGGCCATCGGTGCACTGGTGCTGACGATCATTGCCGGGGTGAAGGCTAATGAGGGGTTTCCTTACCGTTACCCTTTCACTTGGCGGTTGATCAAATAATAACCAGTGCAAATCCCCTTGTAGGCGTGAGCCTGCTCGCGATAGCGGTCTGTCAGTCGCTGTATCCGTGACAGGAATATCGCCATCGCGAGCAAGCCCGCTCCCACAGAGCGGCAAAAATCAGCGCGCACAAAAAAGCCGACAGCGATGTCGGCTTTTTTGCATCCACGAATCGACGCTTAGATGGTCAGCGTCCAGTCGTAGTCGACGATCAGCGGCGCGTGCTGCGAGAACCGTGGCTGACGCGGCAGGCGTGCGCTGCGCACGAAGCGTCGCAGGCCTGGGGTCAGCAACTGGTAATCGAAGCGCCAGCCCAGATTCAGCATCTCGGCCTGTTCGTTGTCCGGCCACCAGCTGTATTGGTCGCCTTCGCGGCTGACTTCGCGCAGCGCATCGACATAGCCCATGTTGCCGACAATCTCGTCCATCCAGGCGCGTTCTGGCGCCAGGAAGCCCGGGGATTGCTGGCTGTCGCGCCAGTTCTTGATGTCGAGCTTCTGCTGCGCCACGTACAGCGAGCCACAATAAATGTACTCGCGACGTTTGCGCCGCTGTTTGTCCAGGTACTTGCCGAAGTCGTCCATGAGCTTGAACTTCTGGTTCAAGTCCTCATCGCCGTTCATCCCCGAAGGGAGCAGCAAGGTGGCAATACTGACTTTGTCGAAATCTGCTTGCAGGTAGCGCCCGTAGCGGTCGGCCGTCTCGAAACCGAGACCGCTGATGACAGCCTTCGGTTGCAACCGCGAATACAAAGCCACGCCACCTTGGGCAGGGACTTCAGCATCGCAGGCATAAAGGAAGTAGCCATCCAGTTGGAAGGCTGGGTCATCCAGTTCAAAGGCGGAGGCACGGGTGTCCTGCAGGCAGATGACGTCGGCATTCTGTGCTTGCAGCCAACTGAGCAAACCACGCTCGACTGCAGCCTGAATACCATTGACGTTCACACTGATGATCCGCATAAATGGCCCCAAAAATCGCGTGCGTGTATGATACACGGCGTCAAGCTAATTAGCTAAATCCGTGGTATTTGGGGTTTTTTTCATGCAAGCGTATCAGCGCGATTTCATTCGTTTTGCCATCGATCGCGGCGTTTTGCGCTTCGGTGAGTTCACCCTGAAGTCCGGGCGCACCAGTCCTTACTTCTTCAACGCCGGCCTGTTCAACTCGGGCTCGGCCCTGGCGCAGCTGGGGCGTTTCTACGCGGCAGCCATTGTCGAGAGCGGCATTGCGTTCGACGTGCTGTTCGGCCCGGCCTACAAAGGCATCCCGCTGGCGGCGACCACCGCCGTCGCGCTGGCCGAGCACCACAACCGTGACCTGCCATGGTGTTTCAACCGCAAGGAAGCCAAGGCCCACGGCGAAGGTGGCAGTCTGGTTGGCGCGCCGCTGACTGGCGACGTGCTGATCATCGACGATGTAATTACCGCCGGCACCGCAATCCGCGAAGTGATGCAGATCATCGCGTCCCAGGAAGGCGCCAAGGCCGCGGGTGTGCTGATCGCCCTGAACCGTCAGGAGCGTGGCAACGGCGAGTTGTCGGCAATTCAGGAAGTCGAGCGTGACTTCGGTATCCCGGTGATCAGCATCGTTTCGCTGAACCAGGTGCTGGAGTTCCTCGCGGATGATCCGCAGCTCAAACAGCATCTGCCGGCCGTGGAAGCGTATCGCGCCCAGTTCGGCGTGTAATCGCGCCCGCAGGCAAACAAAGACCCCGTTCAGTCAGGCTGAGCGGGGTCTTTTTGTTTGCGTTCACCGCAGGTTTCGCCACTTTTTCAGTAATTTCAGCGTCAGGCGTGCGTTGATCAGTGCAAAAGCCAAAAGCGCCAGCACCACCATCACGTAAAGCGTGCGATCAACATCAAAATCCCATAGATCCAATGTACTGCTGCAAAAAATGCCTACGGCGGCCGGCAGGTTGACGTAAAACAGCGCTGCAAAGGCGCCTGTCAGCGGCAGCGCACGCCAATAAACAGCATTCTTGATCTTCTCGCGGCTGCGTTTTTTGTTTTGCGGACCTGTTTGATATTCATCCAGCGCCAACGCCTCATTGAGCGTCGGCCAAGCCAGATTGAACATGAAGGTGGTCAAGGTCAGCAGCAAGCCGCTGACCGCGACGATGTCACTGAACGGCATTGAGTCCCAACGTTGCGCACAACAAATCGTGGGAGTCCTCGCTGATCTCAAACTGCCCGGCGCTGCCTTTGCGCTTGATGATGGGTTTAAACGTTGGTTCGTTTTGCGTGATCAGCATGTTCAGCTCATCGCGAATTACGTCCGAACTGATGACGACCAGATAGATATCTTTTGCGTGTTCCGCAGACGCTACGACCGCGCGCATGCTGTGCTGCAGGATGTCGTCGAGCTGATTACGAAAGCGCGACACGGTGTTTTTCAGCAGGGTTTTGCTTTGGCTTTGAGTCAGCTGGAAGATCGTCGAGATTTGCGATTCTGTTGGCAAGGTCTGCCCGAAGTAGCTTTGAATCAGGTAAAGCAGGCGATCCTGCTTGGCCTCATCGGCCCGGCTGGGCATGCCGCCCTCGACCAGCATTTTCAGGTATTCGGTCAGGCTGGCCTTGGCGATGCGCTGGAGGGCGTGGGCGATATCCGCATCGCCGATGCGCAAGGTTTTCTTAACCGGTTCCTTTTGTTCCAGCTCGAAAGCGTTGGCGTCGATCGTGAACGAGATCTGCATGGTTCGGGCCTCCGCGATTATTTGGAAGACTGATCCGGATACGGATCCGCCGCAGCATCGCCCTGGCCGCTCAAGATATTCCAGCCATTGAGCACATGGGTGCTGGGTTTGTAGTCGGGGCAGGGTGGCAGCGAGGTTTTCGACTGGTTGGAATATTCGCGTCCACAGTCTGCACATTCATAGGTGCCTGCTGAAACGTCGCTGCCGTAAGGTACGTGGTTTTTTTGCATGGGGAAGATCTCCTGTGGATTCAGGGAAGATCCTATGGAGATTGTTGCTGTCGCGATGTCGGACGCTTCGTTGATGAGCGTCGGACATTTCTCTCGCGCACAAAAAAGATCGCAGACTTCGTCAGCTCCTACAGGGAATTCATACGACTGAAATTCCGCTTTTTAGACGCTGTCGCAGGCTGCGATCTTTTACGTGATCAGCGATCAGGGGCGCTTGCGATTGCTGATCAGCGTGCCCACACCGGTATCGGTGAAGATTTCCAGCAGGATCGCGTTCGGTACGCGACCGTCGATGATCAGCGAGCTGCCGACACCGCCCTGCACCGCTTCCAGTGCGCAGCGGATTTTCGGCAGCATGCCGCCGTAGATGGTGCCATCGGCGATCAGGTCGTCGACCTGCTGGGTGCTCAGGCCGGTCAGGACGGTGCCCGACTTGTCCATCAGGCCGGCGATGTTGGTCAGCAGCATCAGTTTCTCGGCTTTCAGCGCCTCGGCGACTTTGCCGGCCACCAGGTCAGCGTTGATGTTGTACGACTCGCCATTCTCACCGACGCCGATTGGCGCGATCACCGGAATGAAGTTGCCCTTGACCAGCAGGTTGAGCAGTTCGGTGTTGATCCCGACCACTTCGCCCACCTGACCGATGTCGATGATTTCCGGCTGGGTCATCTCCGGGGTCTGGCGGGTGACGGTCAGTTTCTTTGCACGAATCAGCCCGGCGTCTTTACCGGTCAGGCCGATGGCGCTGCCGCCGTGACGGTTGATCAGGTTGACGATGCTTTTGTTGACCTGGCCGCCGAGGACCATTTCCACTACGTCCATGGTCGCGGCGTCGGTGACGCGCATGCCATCGACGAAGTGGCTTTCGATCGACAGGCGCTTGAGCAGATCACCGATCTGCGGGCCGCCGCCGTGAACCACGACCGGGTTGATGCCCACGGCTTTCATCAAGACGATGTCGCGGGCGAAGCCGGTTTTCAGCTCCTCGCTTTCCATCGCGTTGCCGCCGTATTTGATCACCAGGGTCTTGCCGACATAACGTCGGATGTAAGGCAACGCTTCGGACAGGACCTGGGCGGTGTGGGCGGCGGCTTCGCGTTCGAGGGTCATTCAGGGCTCCGGGTGAATCAGAACGGTAGTTGGAGATCAGGTGCAACGCGTTTCAGTTGGGCGTGGAACACATCCTTGATGCGCTGCAATTCAGCCTCGTCATCGGCCTCGAAGCGCAGCACCAGCACCGGTGTGGTGTTGGACGCGCGCACCAGGCCCCAGCCTTTGGCGTAATCGACCCGCACGCCGTCGATGGTGGTCAGGTCAGCGCCTGCGCCCCACTGTGCGTCGTGCAGTGCATCAATGATGCTGAATTTGCTCTCTTCGGTCACATGGATATTGATTTCTGGCGTAGAAATATCGTTCGGGAAGGTCGCAAACAGTTCTTCGGCGGTGGATTTTTCCTTGCTGAGGATCTCCAGCAGGCGCGCGGCGCTGTAGATGCCATCGTCGAAACCGAACCAGCGCTCCTTGAAGAAGATGTGCCCGCTCATTTCTCCGGCCAATAGAGCACCGGATTGTTTCATTTTCTTTTTGATCAACGAATGACCGGTCTTCCACATTAGCGGGCGACCGCCGTATTCCTTGATCAGCGGCACCAGGCGGCGGGTGCATTTGACGTCGAAGATGATTTCCGCGTCCGGGTTGCGCGCCACCACGTCGCGGGCGAACAGCATCAGCAGGCGGTCCGGGTAGACGATGCTGCCGGTGTTGGTCACCACGCCGACACGGTCGCCGTCGCCATCGAAGGCCAGGCCGATATCGGCGTTGGTTTCCTTGACCTTGGCGATCAGGTCGACGAGGTTTTCAGGCTTGCCCGGGTCCGGGTGATGGTTGGGGAAGTTGCCGTCGACTTCGCAGAACAGCGGGATAACTTCGCAGTTCAGCGCTTCGATCAGTTGCGGGGCGATCACGCCGGCTGCGCCGTTGCCGCAGTCGACCACGACTTTCAGGCGTCGGGCCAGTTTGACGTCCCGAACGATTTCGGTGGTGTAGCGGTCAAGGATCTCGACCTGGGTCACGCTGCCCTGACCGCTGGTCAGGTCATTGGTCTTGATGCGCTCGTGCAGCACCTGGATCTGCTCGTTGGCGAGGGTGTCGCCGGCGATCACGATCTTGAAGCCGTTGTAGTTCGACGGGTTATGGCTGCCGGTGAGCATCACCCCCGACTTGCCAGCCAGGACGTTGGCCGCGTAGTACAGCGCCGGTGTCGGGACCAGGCCTGCATCGCTGACGTGGCAGCCGCTCTCTGCGATACCGCGGATCAGCTCGGCGACCAGCTCCGGGCCGGACAGGCGGCCGTCACGGCCGACCGACACGTTCGGCTCGCCCTGGGCCAGGCTCTGCGAACCGATGGCGCGACCGATCCAGTAGGCGGTTTCGGCATTGAGGAATTCCGGCACGGTGCCGCGAATGTCATAGGCGCGGAAGATGCTGTCAGGAAGCTTCGGGGCGATCTTGGCTGGGGTGCTCATCTGCGGAAGTGCTCCATCTCGAAAGTGGCGGGACAGACCGACGATTCACTCGGCGGCAGGCTCAAACTGAAGGGTATGACGGCGTTTTCCACGCAGAGTTCGTGGTATGAAAGGGCCATGATGTCTCGGCGGGCGTGGCTTTCGGCCGGCAAAACCTTGATTTACGGTGTTAAAACCTGTCGTTGAAAATGCACAAATTTCCCCTGTAGGAGCTGCCGAAGGCTGCGATCCTTTGACTTTGGTTTTTTAAGATCAAGATCAAAAGATCGCAGCCTGCGGCAGCTCCTACAGGATATTCATGTGGTTACTTGGTGCCGGTATGGCCGAAACCGCCCGCGCCGCGTTCGGTTTCAACGAACTCTTCAACCATTTCGAAGTGCGCCTGGACCACTGGCACCAACACCAGCTGCGCCAGACGCTCGCCGACCGTCATGGTGAAGTCGTTCTGGCCGCGGTTCCAGCAGGACACCATCAGCGGGCCCTGGTAATCGGAGTCGATCAGGCCCACGAGGTTACCCAGCACGATGCCGTGCTTATGGCCCATGCCCGAGCGCGGCAGGATCAGCGCGGCGAGGTTCGGGTCGCCGATGTAGACCGACAGACCGGTAGGAATCAGCACGGTTTCACCCGGCTTGATCACGATGTCCTGTTCCAGCATGGCGCGCAGGTCGAGCCCGGCGGAGCCCGGGGTGGCGTATTGCGGCAGCGGGAATTCGGTACCGATGCGTGGGTCGAGGATCTTGGCTTGCAAAGCGTGCATGTAAATTAAACCTGGTTCAGACGTTCGGCGATAAAAGTGACCAGTTGGCGAGCGATCTTGCTCTTGCTGGTCTGGGCGAAAACAGTGGCGTGAAGCTCACGGTCGATCACGCTGCAGGCGTTTTCTTCGCTGTTGAAACCGATGCTCGGGTTGGCGACGTCGTTGGCGACGATCAAATCGAGATTCTTGTCCTTGAGCTTGCGTGCAGCGTAGTCGAGCAGGTGTTCGGTCTCGGCGGCGAAGCCGACACTGAACGGACGGTCGGGACGGGTCGCGATGGTGGCCAGGATGTCCGGGTTGCGCACCATTTGCAGGACAAAGCCGTCGCCGCTTGTAGGGTCTTTCTTGAGTTTTTGCGGGGCAACGACTTCCGGACGGTAGTCCGCCACCGCTGCCGAGGCGATGAACACGTCGCACGGGATGGCCGATTCACAGGCGGCGAGCATGTCGCGGGCACTGACCACGTCGATACGCGTGACGCGATCCGGCGTCGGCAGGTGCACCGGGCCGCTGATCAGGGTCACGCGGGCGCCGGCTTCCACCGCCGCTTCGGCGAGGGCAAAGCCCATTTTTCCGGAGCTGTGGTTGGTGATGTAGCGCACCGGGTCGATGTTTTCCTGGGTCGGGCCGGCGGTGATCACCACGTGCTTGCCGGTCAGCGCCTGACGCTGGAAGCAATCCGCCGCGCACTGTGCCAGATCGGTGGCTTCCATCATCCGGCCCATGCCGACGTCACCGCAGGCCTGGCTGCCGGAGGCCGGGCCGAAGGTCTTCAGGCCACGGCTTTCCAGGAGTTGCAGGTTGGCCTGGGTCGCCGGGTCGCGCCACATCGCCTGGTTCATTGCCGGAGCAACGGCCACAACGGCGTCGGTGGCCAGCACCAGAGTGGTCAGCAAATCGTTGGCGATGCCTTGGGCCAGACGGGCGATCAGGTCGGCGGTGGCCGGTGCAATCAGCACCAGATCGGCCCACTTCGCCAGCTCGATGTGGCCCATCGCGGCTTCGGCGGCCGGGTCGAGCAAATCCAGGTGAACCGGGTGCCCGGACAGGGCCTGCATGGTCAGCGGGGTGATGAACTCCGCGCCGCCATGGGTCATGACCACGCGCACTTCGGCGCCCTGGTCGATCAGGCGACGAACCAGATCAGCGCTCTTGTAGGCCGCAATGCCGCCGCCGACGCCCAGAACGATGCGTTTCCGATACAGCCGCTGCATAGGTCTGCCTTTCATTTCGTGGGTGACATACGTAGCGAAACCCCCTCCCCAGGGTGAATTCGCCCGCAAAAAAGATGGGCTACGATATCACAGCGACCGCTACGGAACAGCGGCGCCC
This sequence comes from Pseudomonas serboccidentalis, assembly GCF_028830055.1. Taxonomy (NCBI): domain Bacteria; kingdom Pseudomonadati; phylum Pseudomonadota; class Gammaproteobacteria; order Pseudomonadales; family Pseudomonadaceae; genus Pseudomonas; species Pseudomonas serboccidentalis. The sequence goes on along the minus strand of NZ_CP101655.1, from coordinate 1,292,712 downwards.
ACAGACAAGGAATGTGTATGAGTATTCGCGATTGGCCTGCGGCGGAACGACCGCGGGAACGGTTATTGGAACAAGGTTCGGCGAGTCTTTCGGACGCCGAGTTGCTGGCAATCTTTTTGCGCACTGGAGTGGCTGGAAAAAGCGCAGTAGATCTGGCGCGACATCTGTTGAATCAGTTTGGCAGCCTGCGTTTGCTGCTTGAGGCCGATCTGGAAGCCTTCAGCAAAGAGTTGGGCCTGGGGCCTGCAAAGTTTGCCCAATTGCAGGCTGCTCAGGAAATGAACAGGCGCCACCTGGCCGAGCGTTCACGCGAAAAAACGGCGCTGGAGAACCCGAAAGCCGTCCGCGATTACCTCAAATCCATGCTGCGCCATGAGCCGCACGAGGTGTTTGGTTGCCTGTTTCTCGATTCCAAGCATCAAGTGCTGACGTTCGAGGCACTGTTTCGCGGCTCGATCGACAACACCAGCGTGCATCCTCGGGAGGTTGTGAAGCGCGCGTTGGCCAACAACGCGGCGGCGGTGATCCTGTGTCACAACCATCCGTCGGGCAATACTGATCCGAGTCAGGCGGATCGCTTGCTGACCAAGCGCTTGCAGAAGGCGTTGGAGCTGATTGACGTGCGGGTGCTGGATCACTTCATCGTGGGTGACGGGGAGCCGCTGTCGATGGCGGAATGCGGCTGGATGTAACTCTCAGGAACAAGCGCAAACCCATGTAGGAGTGAGCCTGCTCGCGATGGCGTCACTTCAGTCAACCTGTTCGGTGACTGAAAGATTGCTTTCGCGAGCAGGCTCACTCCTACAGGTTTTGTGCAGACAGGTTACTTCAGGTTGACCTTGGAGTAATCCTGCCGCCCAAACGGGCTTACCGAGTAACCCTGCACATCCTTGCGCGTCAGCGCGAAAGCGGTCGGATGCGCCAGCGGCAACCACAGCGCCTGCTGCTGAATCTGCGCCTGCGCCTGTTCATACAGTTTGGTGCGCACGCCTTGCTCGCTGGTGGTCTTGCCGGCGCTGATCAGCTTGTCCAGATCGGCATTGCAGTAGCGGGCGAAGTTGGTCCCGGACTTGACCGCCGCGCAGGAAAACTGCGGCGTGAGGAAATTGTCCGGATCACCGTTGTCGCCGGCCCAGCCCATGAACAGCAGGTCATGCTCGCCAGCCTTGGCGCGGCGAATCAGTTCGCCCCACTCGATCACGCGGATCTCCGCCTGAATGCCGATTTCCGCCAGATCCGATTGCAGCAGCTGCGCGCCCAGGCTCGGGTTCGGGTTGAGCAGGCTACCGGACGGGCGCGTCCAGATGGTGGTCTGGAAGCCGTCCTTGAGTCCGGCCTTGGCCATCAGCGCCTTGGCCTTGGCCACGTCGTGCGGATAGCCCGGCAGGTTCTTCGCGTAGCTCCAGGTGTTCGGCGGGTAAGGGCCATTGGCTGGCTCTGCGGTGTCTTCGAACACGGCTTTGACGTAGTTGGCCTTGTCGAAGGCAAGGTTGATCGCCTGGCGCACTTCCGGCTTGTCCAGCGGCGGATGCTGGCTGTTGATGCCGACGAAAGCGGTCATGAAGGCGTCAGTCTTTTCCACCTTCAGCGTCGGCTCTTGCTGCGCCGCTTGCACATCCAGCGGTTTCGGCGAGAGGGCGATCTGGCACTCGTTGCGCCGCAGCTTTTGCAGGCGCACGTTGGCGTCCGGGGTGATGGCGAAGATCAGCGGGTCGACCGAAGGCTTGCCACCAAAGTAGTCCGGGTTGGCCTTGTAGCGGACCGAGGCGTCTTTCTGGAAGCGCGTGAAAATGAACGGGCCGGTGCCGATCGGTTGGCTGTTGAGCTTGTCGGTCGCGTCAGCCTTGAGCAGCTTTTCGGCGTATTCGGCGGAATAAACGGAAGCGAAACCCATGCTCAGGGTCGCCAAAAACGTTGAATCCGGGTGGTCGAGAGTAAAGCGCACGGTCAGCGGGTCGAGTGCGTCGATCTTCTTGATCAGCGCCGGCAGCTGCATGGACTGGGCGTGCGGGAAGCCGCTTTGCGCCACTTTGTGCCATGGGTTGGCCGGGTCGAGCATGCGGTCGAAGCTGAATTTGACGTCTTCGGCGCTCAGGGTGCGGGTCGGCTTGAAATAGTCAGTGCTGTGAAACTTCACCTGCGGGTGCAGCTTGAACACATAAGTCAGGCCGTCGGTGCTGACTTCCCAGCTGTCGGCCAGGCTCGGCACGACTTTGCCGCTGGCGGTGTCGAAGTCCACCAGGCGGTTCATCAGCACGTCGGCCGAAGCGTTGGTGGTGGTCAGCGAGTTGTATTGCACCACGTCGAACCCTTCAGGGCTGGCCTCGGTGCAGACGCTCAGGGCAGCGGCCTGGGCCAGGGGGCTCAGCAAAAGCGGGGCGAGCAACAGGGGTAGGGCAGCGAGGCGCATGGTCGGCTTCCTTTACAGATCGAAGGCCATCTGCAGGTGCAGTCTGGAAAAGGGTTACCCTAGAGGGCCGGATTACAAATGACTATCCCCTTTTTGCATTTTTCGGGCCGGGACAGTGGTGTTTTTCAGACCGCAGCGCGCTGTGAAAAGTCGCAAGCGTGCTCAAGGGCGGTTTTCTGCGACGAGTGGTCAAAACTCGCAGCAGCCTTTATCCAAAGCGTCCGCAGCCGGAAAATGCGCCTTTTTGCCGGTTGATTGCACATCCATTGTTGTTGCACCCCGGTCTTTCTGGTATAAAGCAGCGCTCTTTTCTAGGGGCCCGGTTCCTTCACTGTAGGTGTAGCCGGTAAGACCTCTAAAGAAACGCGGCGCCTGGCGCCAAATGACTGAGAGATTAAGCGGCCAACCCATGCCGGGTTGGGCATGTGGTTTTAGAGGGCTGAGGCATGTCGAGAGTATGTCAAGTTACCGGTAAGGGTCCGGTAACCGGGAATAACATTTCCCACGCAAACAACAAAACCCGTCGTCGTTTCCTGCCGAACCTGCAGCATCACCGCTTCTGGGTTGAAGAAGAGAAACGTTTTGTGCGTCTGCGCGTATCTGCCAAAGGCATGCGCATCATCGACAAGCGTGGCATCAGTGTCGTGCTCGCCGAACTTCGCCGCGATGGCAAGATTTAAGGGAGCTAATCATGCGTGAATTGATTCGTTTGATCTCGAGCGCCGGTACTGGTCACTTCTACACTACCGACAAGAACAAGCGTACTACTCCGGACAAAATCGAGATCAAGAAATATGATCCGGTTGTTCGCAAGCACGTGATCTACAAGGAAGGCAAAATCAAGTAATTGATTTTTCCCGACTTACAAAAAAGGCCCGTATCTCACGATACGGGCCTTTTTTGTTGTCTTCAGATTTGCATCGCCTGTCCGGGCCTCATCGCGAGCAGGCTCACTCCTACATTGGAATGCGCTCACCTGTAGGAGTGAGCCTGCTCGCGATGAGGGCCGGATCAGCCAGCGAAAATCCTCAAGCCTTCTGTTCGAAGATCACATAGACCTTGCGGCAAGCTTCGAGCACTTCCCAGGTGCCACGGAACCCTGCCGGAATCACAAAGCGGTCGCCCACACGTAGCGTCTTGGCATTGCCATCGCTGTCACGCAGTACCGAAACCCCCTGCAGGATTTCGCAATATTCATGCTCGGTGTAATTCACCGTCCACTGGCCAACCGCCCCTTCCCACACGCCGACGCCCATTTGCCCACAAGGGCTGTCGTATTGATTGAACACCGCTTGCTCGGGATCGCCCTTGAGCACTTTGGCCGGGTCCGGGCGATAGCGTTCGGCTGCGCTGGTGGTCAGGCTGATGTCGACGACGTTCTGGATGTTCATTGTTGTTTTCTCCCGTGATGACGGCGCGGTGGCTTGAAAGGGCCAAAGTCTATGTTTATTAAAATGAACACCGCAAGGCCGTATGGCGCGCTTATGTCAAATATATTGAAACAACCCCGGCCGCTGGTTTAGGGTGGCGGGTGCCTTGGGCCGAAAAGCAGGCTGGCCGGGCAGCATTCCTGAAGACGACCGCGAAGAACGCGGCGCTCTATTCAACAAGAGGAGGACACTCGAATGACCACCCTGACTCGTGCCGATTGGGAACAACGCGCCCGTGACCTGAAGATCGAAGGCCGCGCCTACCTCAATGGTGAATACACCGACGCCGTTTCCGGCGAGACTTTCGAGTGCATCAGCCCGGTCGATGGCCGCCTGCTGGGCAAGATCGCCAGCTGTGACGCTGCCGACGCTCAGCGCGCCGTGGAAAATGCCCGCGCCACCTTCAATTCCGGCGTCTGGTCGCGCCTGGCGCCGACCAAACGCAAAGCCACCATGATCCGTTTCGCCGGCCTGCTCAAGCAGCACGCCGAAGAACTGGCGCTGCTCGAAACCCTCGACATGGGCAAGCCGATCAGCGATTCGCTGTACATCGACGTGCCGGGCGCGGCGCAGGCGCTGAGCTGGAGCGGTGAGGCGATCGACAAGATCTACGACGAAGTCGCCGCCACTCCGCACGATCAACTGGGTCTGGTGACCCGCGAGCCGGTCGGCGTTGTCGGCGCTATCGTGCCGTGGAACTTCCCGCTGATGATGGCCTGCTGGAAGCTGGGCCCGGCGCTGTCCACCGGTAACTCGGTGATCCTCAAGCCGTCGGAAAAATCCCCGCTGACCGCCATCCGTATCGCCGCACTGGCCGTTGAAGCCGGTATTCCCAAAGGCGTGCTCAACGTGCTGCCGGGCTACGGTCACACTGTTGGCAAGGCGCTGGCCCTGCATAACGACGTCGACACCCTGGTGTTCACCGGTTCGACCAAGATCGCCAAGCAACTGATGATCTACTCCGGCGAATCGAACATGAAGCGCGTGTGGCTGGAAGCCGGTGGCAAGAGCCCGAACATCGTGTTCGCCGATGCGCCGGACCTGCAAGCCGCTGCCGAATCCGCCGCCAGCGCCATCGCTTTCAACCAGGGCGAAGTCTGCACCGCTGGTTCGCGTCTGCTGGTCGAGCGTTCGATCAAGGACAAATTCCTGCCGATGGTGATCGAGGCGCTGAAAACCTGGAAGCCGGGTAACCCGCTCGATCCAGCCACCAACGTCGGTGCGCTGGTCGATACCCAGCAGATGAACACTGTGCTGTCGTACATCGAGTCCGGTCACACCGACGGCGCCAAACTGGTGGCCGGTGGCAAGCGCATCCTGCAGGAAACCGGTGGCACTTATGTTGAGCCGACGATTTTCGATGGCGTGAGCAACGCGATGAAGATCGCCCAGGAAGAGATCTTCGGTCCGGTGCTGTCGGTCATTGCGTTCGACACTGCCGAAGAGGCGATCCAGATCGCCAACGACACGCCGTATGGCCTGGCCGCTGCGGTATGGACCCAGGACATCTCCAAGGCCCATCTGACCGCCAAGGCGCTGCGTGCCGGCAGCGTGTGGGTCAACCAATACGACGGCGGCGATATGACCGCACCGTTCGGTGGCTTCAAACAGTCGGGCAACGGTCGCGACAAGTCGTTGCACGCGTTCGACAAGTACACCGAGCTGAAAGCGACGTGGATCAAGCTGTAAGCCGCTGAGGGGAGCCTGATTCAATCAGGCTCCCAAACCAGACAGAGATCCCTGTGGGAGCGAGCTTGCTCGCGAATGCGGTGTATCAGTCAGCAAATCTGCTGAATGTGAAACCGTATTCGCGAGCAAGCTCGCTCCCACAGTGGTTTTGTGGTGCACATAAAAATAATCCACAGGAGCGTGGACCATGCGTTGGGCGACGTATTTCGCCGTGTTGGCGTCTGTCTTGAGTGTCGGTCTGGCCCTGGGGGTCAGCATGCCGCTGGTGTCGTTGCGTCTGGAGGGCTGGGGCTATGGCGCTTTCGCCATCGGTGTGATGGCGGCGATGCCGGCGATTGGCGTGCTGCTGGGAGCGAAGATTTCCAGCCATCTGGCGGCGCGTTTTGGCACGGCGAAGCTGATGCGTCTGTGCCTGTGGGCCGGCGCGTTGTCGATCGGTTTGCTGGCGCTGCTGCCGAGTTATCCGATTTGGCTGGTGCTGCGCCTGATGATCGGGGTGATCCTGACCATCGTGTTCATCCTCGGTGAGAGCTGGATCAACCAGTTGGTGGTGGAGAACTGGCGCGGGCGCCTGGTCGCGCTGTATGGCAGCAGTTATGCGTTGAGCCAACTGTCTGGTCCGTTGCTGCTGGGCGCGCTTGGCACTGAGCACGATTATGGTTTCTGGGTGGGCGTCGGACTGCTGACGGTTTCGCCTTTTCTATTGATGGGCCGCAGCGGTGCGCCGAGCAGTGAAGCCAGCAGCGTGACCTTTAGCGATCTGTGGGGCTTTGCCCGTGAGCTGCCGGCGATTGCCTGGGCGGTGTCATTGTTCGCCGCATTCGAGGCGATGATCCTGACGCTGCTGCCGGTGTATTGCCTGCAGCAGGGCTTCACTGCCGAGATCGCGCTGGCGATGGTCAGCACGGTGGTGGTGGGCGATGCGTTGCTGCAACTGCCGATTGGTGCGTTGGCTGACTACCTGTCGCGGCGCACGTTGTTCACCGGCTGCGCCGTAATCCTGATGCTGTCGAGCGTGGCGATTCCGCTGTTGATCGATACGCTGTTGATCTGGCCGTTGTGGGTGCTGTTCGGGGCCAGTGCTGGCGGGTTGTTCACCTTGTCCCTGATCCTGATCGGCGAGCGCTATCGCGACGATGCGCTGGTGCGGGCCAACGCGCACATCGCGCAACTGTGGGGTGTTGGCTGTCTGATCGGGCCGTTGATGGCGGGGGCGGGGAGTCAGTGGATCAGCGGGCATGCGTTGCCGTTGTTGATGGCGGTTGGGGCGTTTGGGTTGGTGCTGCTGCTTTTGCGCCAGGGTGCGTTTGGCTCTGCGCAGACAGCTTGAAGTCAAAAGATCGCAGCCTTCGTCAGCTCCTACAGGGGAATGCATTTCAAACTGTAGGAGCTGCCGAAGGCTGCGATCTTTTGCTTTTAAAGCATTCTTTCCAGGCCGACGGTGGTGCTGAACCAAGCATTGAAGCGCCGCCACCAGCTCCCCGGTTCCTTGGTCAGCGTGTGCAGCTGGCCGTTGTCCTCGGTCACCCAGACGACCTTGCCATCCTGCAGTTTCGCCTGATAACTCAGCGCTGGGGCCATGCCTTGCAGGGCCAGTTCGCGAACATGCCAGGCCAGTTCCGGGCTGTCGACCAGGACCCCGACTTCGGTGTTCCACAGCACCGAGCGCGGGTCGAAGTTGAACGAGCCGATGAAGGATTTCTGCCGGTCGAAAATCATCGCCTTGCTGTGCAGGCTGGAATCCGAACCACGAAACGACTTGCTGTAGAACAGGTGCGGGCCGCTGCCGTAGTTATCCCCGGGCTGACGGCGTAGTTCATACAGTTTCACCCCGTGCTCCAGCAGCGCCTTGCGGTATGGCGCATAACCGCCGTGCACTGCCGGCACGTCGGTGGCTTCCAGTGAGTTGGTCAGCAGGCTCACTGACACCCCGGCGTCGGCGCGACCGGTCAGGTACACCAGCCCCGGCTGGCCGGGCACGAAGTACGCCGAGATCATGATCAGCTCTTGGTTGACGCCGTTAAGCTCCGGCGCCAGTTGCGTGGTCAGCAGCAATTGCGGGTCCGGCTCGTCCTTGGCCAGCACCTTGCTTGGGGCGTCCCACAGCGCCTGGTTCCAGGCCCAGATCAGTTCCTTGCGCCAGATGTCCATGCGCGGTGCGGTCTTGAATCGCATCAGCTGTTGATACAACGCGTGATTCTGTTTACGGGTTTCATCCAGCGATTCTTCCAGGCGCGTGCGGGTGTTCTGCAAGTCCTTGGCCGTCGGTTTGCTGGAGAGGAATTCGTCGATCGGCTTGCTCAGCGCGCTGTTCCAGTACTGATCGAAACTGTGCCCGAGCTGCTCGGCCACCGGGCCGACGCTGAGCATGTCGATGTCGGTGAAATTCAGGTTCGGCTCGGCATCGAAGTACTCGTCACCCAGATTGCGCCCGCCGACGATGGCCACGCTGTTGTCCGCCAGCCACAGTTTGTTGTGCATGCGTCGGTGTTGCAGCGACAGGTTGAACAAGCGCCCGGCGGCGCGGGTCACGCCGGTGCTGCGGCCCAGGTGCAGCGGGTTGAACAGGCGGATATGGATCTGTGGATGCGCCGCCAGCGTGGCGATGATCGTATCGAGGCCGTCGCTGGTGGTGTCGTCGAGCAGGATGCGCACGCGCACGCCACGGTCGGCGGCTTTGAGCAGTTCTTCCACGAGCATCCGCGTGCTGACGCCGTCATGGACGATGTAGTACTGCAAGTCGAGGCTGGTTTGTGCCTGGCGAATCAGCTCGGCGCGGGCGGTGAAGGCCTCAGTGCTGTTGGACAGCAGGCGAAACCCGGAGCGCCCCTGATAGGGCGCGGCCTGAGCCTGGATCGAGCGGCCGAAACTGGAGTCCGACGCCGGCAGCGCCTGGCTGGGCTCGCGCGTTACGTCGAGGTTGGCGCAGCCGCTCAGGAGCGAGGCGAGCATCAGCAAAGCGAGTAGGGGCTGTCTGAAGCTCACGTAGGTTCATTCCGGTCGGCAGCAAAGGTCGGCATATGGACGCTGATCACTCGAAAAAAGTCAGTCGGCTTCGGCCAGTAATTTGATTGCCGCTGCACCGACCTTGCGCACCGCCTCTTCGATCTGTGGTGTCGGTTTGGCAGCGTAGTTCATCCGCAGGCAATTGCGGTACTTGCCCGAGGCGGAAAAAATGCTGCCGACGGCAATCTGTACGCCTTGGTCATGCAGTGCACGATTAAGTTTCAGCGTATCGAACCCTTCCGGCAGTTCGACCCACAACATGAAGCTGCCCTGTGGCCGACTGGCACGGGTACCGGCCGGGAAATAACGGGTGACCCAGTCGATCATCGCGTCGCGATTGCGCTGGTATTGAGTGCGCATACGCCGCAAATGCGGTTCGAAGTACCCACCTTTGAGAAATTCGGCAATGGCAATCTGCGGCTGCGGCGCGGTGGAGCCGGTGCTGATGTATTTCATGTGCAGCACCCGCTCCAGATAACGTCCCGGCGCGACCCAGCCGATGCGCAGCCCCGGCGCCAGAGTCTTGGAAAACGAACTGCACAGCAGCACGCGACCGTCCTCGTCGAAGGACTTGATCGTGCGCGGGCGCGGGTAGGTGTAGGACAGTTCGCCATACACATCGTCTTCGATGATTGCCACGTCGAAGCGCTGCGCGAGGTTCAGCAGAGCGCGTTTACGCGACTCCGGCATGATGTAGCCCAGCGGGTTGTTGCAGTTGGGCGTGATCTGGATGACCTTGATTGGCCATTGTTCCAGCGCCAGCTCCAGCGCTTCGAGACTGATACCGGTCAGCGGGTCAGTGGGGATTTCCAGGGCTTTCATGCCCAGGCCTTTGAGCGTCTGCATGGCGCCGTGAAAGCTCGGCGAATCCACTGCAACAATGTCACCCGGCTCGCAGATCGCATGGATGCTGGTGGACAGCGCTTCGTGGCAACCGGTGGTGATGACCAGGTCGCTGGCGCTCAACTGGCAGCCGGAATCGAGCATCAGTCGGGCGATCTGTTCGCGCAGCTCGAGGGTGCCGTGGATGTTGTCGTAATACAGACCGGGCATGTCCTGGCGGCGGCTGATCCGCGCCAGTCCGCGCAGCAACGGTTTCATGGTTGGCGAAGTGACATCCGGCATGCCGCGACCCAGTTGCACCACGTCCTTGCGCGGCACCGCGCGGATCAGTTCCAGCACCTGATCCCATTGCGAAATCTCCACCGGGCGTTGCGCCGGACGCCCGACTGCAGGCAGCTCTGGCAACTCGCGACCCACTGGCACGAAGTAGCCGGACTTCGGTTTTGGCGTTGCCAGACCGCTGTCTTCGAGCACGCGATAGGCCTGCTGCACGGTGCTCAGGCTGACCCCATGTTCTACGCTCAAGGCGCGCACCGAAGGCAGGCGATCGCCAGGACGGTAGAAGCCTTTTTCGATGCGGGTGCCGAGCAGCTCGGCGAGGTTCACATACAGGGTCATGGCACTGCCTCGATGCAGTTGATTCGTTAAACCAGTACAGATGCGGCAAAAATCGGTAATTCAGACTCAGTTTCGGCAAATCTGTATGGAGTTAATACAGGTGTGTTGAATCTGTAATGCTTTTGTCGACCCGCGCATCATGGAATCTCTGGCTACCCAAGTAAACAGGAGCGTCAAAAATGAACGGCTTGAGCGATGTGCGGCTGACGTTACACAGTCAGGAACTGGAGGCAGGGCAGAGAGACAGTGCGCGCAACGAGATGTTGCGCAATGCACCGTCCGGCCTGGGTCGCTGGGGTCTGTTCTGGCATCGTCTGCACACGCGCAAGGTGTTGCTGACACTGACGCCGGAGCAGCTCAAGGATGTCGGGCTGACCCGCGAGCAGGCGTTGGAGGAGGGGTTGAAGCCGTTTTGGCGGTTGTAACTTGATTTGGAATGCATTCCCCCTGTAGGAGCTGCCGCAGGCTGCGATCTTTTGACTTTGTTTTTGAAGATCAAAAGATCGCAGCCTGCGGCAGCTCCTACAGGGGCAGCGGCTTTCAGACCAGCTCTTTGAGCCGATGCCACAACATCCCCAGCGCCAGCAACGGCGAGCGCAGATGCTTGCCGCCCGGGAAGGTGATGTGCGGCACCTTGGCGAACAGGTCGAACCCGCCGCTGTGCTGACCGCTGATCGCCTCGGCCAGCAGCTTGCCTGCCAGGTGTGTGGCGTTGACCCCGTGTCCGGAATAGGCCTGGGCGTAATACACGTTCGGCTGATCATTGAGCCGGCCAATCTGCGGTAAACGGTTGGCGCCGATGCCGATCATGCCGCCCCACTGATAGTCGATCTTCACCCCGGCCAGTTGCGGAAAGACTTCGAGCATCTTCGGCTGCATGTACGCACCAATGTCCTTTGGATCGCGCCCCGAGTAATGGCAGGCGCCGCCGAACAGCAGACGGCGATCCGCCGAGAGCCGGTAGTAATCCAGCGCCACCCGCTGATCGCAGACCGCCATGTTTTGCGGCAGCAGGGCGTTGGCCTGCTCTTCGCTCAACGGCTCGGTGGCGATGATGTAGCTGCCGGCCGGCAGCACCTTGCCGCTGAGTTGCGGGTTGAGGTCATTAAGATAAGCGTTGCAGCCCAGTACCAATGTCTTGGCGCGTACTGAGCCTTGCGCGGTGTGCACACGAACTTCAGGGCCGTAATCGATGCGCGTGACGGCCGACTGTTCAAACAGTTTGACGCCCATTTGCTGCGCGGCGGCGGCCTCGCCCAGCGCCAGGTTCAGCGGGTGCAGATGCCCCGAGCCCATGTCGATGAAGCCGCCGACGTAGCGTTTGGAGCCGACCACGGTGTGCATCTGGTCGGCTTGCAGCAAGCGGGTTTCGTAGCGATAGCCGAGGCCGCGCAGTTCTTCGGCTTCTTCGGCAAAGCCTTCGAGGTCGGCAGATTTGTTGGCGAGGTCGCAGTAGCCCCAGGTCAGGTCGCACTGGATCTGCCAACGTTCGACGCGCTGACGGACGATTTCCACCGCTTCCAGACCCATGAGTTTCATCTGGCGTACGCCATCGGTGCCGATGACGTTGGCGAACTGATCGAGACCGTGACCGACCCCGCGAATCAACTGCCCACCGTTGCGACCGCTGGCGCCCCAGCCGATCCGGTGCGCTTCCAGCAACACCACGCTGAGGCCGCGCTCGGCCAGTTCCAGCGCGGTGTTCAGCCCGGAAAACCCGCCGCCGACCACGCACACGTCGGCAATCACTTCACCCAGCAGCTGCGGATGATCAGGCTGCGGCAGGCTGCTGGCGGCATAGTAAGAGGCAACGTGGGGTTGGCTCGCGAAGGTTCGGGCGCGGGCATTCATGGGCATTGTCCAACGGCTGAGTGTCGAGAAAATTTGACGGAGCATAAGCCGCACGCCCGAAGACGGGCAACACTGGTCGGCCGTTACTGTCTGGATCACGGCTTTTGCGGCACAATCGCCGCCTATTTCCTGTGGGTTACTGTTTCGATGAGTTGCAACCGCCAGACAATTCGCGACCTGCGTCAGCAGATCCCCACGTTCGACTGCGTGCCGGGCTGCCATGACTGCTGCGGGCCGGTGACCACCTCGCCGGAAGAAATGTCGCGCCTGCCGCGCAAGACTCGCGCCGAGCAGGATGCGGCGATGGAGGCGCTGAACTGTGTGCACCTGGGGCCGAATGGTTGCACGGTGTATGAGGAGCGGCCAATGGTCTGCCGGTTGTTCGGTACCACCAAAACGCTGCCGTGCCCGAATGGGCGACGGCCGGTGGAGCTGATACATCCGCGCGTTGAAAAGCAGATCTTCGAATACATGGCTTCGAATCGGCAGGTGCTGGTCTGAAAAGATCGCAGCCTTCGGCAGTTCCTACAAAGAAATGCGTTCTCCTGTAGGAGCTGCCGAAGGCTGCGATCTTTTGATCTTCCAAATCTCAGTCCGGAATCGGCAGGTTCAGGCTCTCTTTCACCTCTTCCATCACGATATAGCTCTTGGACTCGCGCACATGCGGCAGCTTCAACAGAATGTCGCCGAGCAATTTGCGGTACGAGGCCATCTCGGAAATCCGCGCCTTCACCAGGTAGTCGAAATCCCCTGACACCAAATGACATTCCAGCACGTGCGGCAGTTTCAGCACCGCGCGTCGGAACTCTTCGAAAGTGTCGCCGGATTTGTAGTCGAGGCTGATCTCGACGAACACCAGCAGGCTACCCTTCAAATGCTGCGGATTGAGGCGGGCGTTGTAGCCCATGATGATTCCCTCGCGCTCCAGCCGCCGTACCCGTTCCGTACACGGCGTGGTGGACAGGCCGACCTTCTCCCCGAGTTCGGTAAACGATATCCGTCCATCCGCCTGCAGTATCCGCAAGATGTTGCGGTCGATCTTGTCCAGCTCACGTTTGGTCTGAGTGTTGGTACGCATAGGGGATGCGCCTCCGTGAAAAGGGTTTTTGCCGAGAATTGTCGCCAAATATAGGCGCTTATATAGTGAAATGCACTGCCCATTCTTTTTTACACTGCGCGCATCATTGCTCTAACAACAGACGTACGCGGCCCTGCCGCGATGAGGGATACAAAAATGCGCGTAATGGTCTTGGGTAGCGGCGTCATCGGTACCGCCAGTGCTTACTATCTGGCCCGTGCCGGGTTTGAGGTAGTGGTGGTCGACCGGCAGCCAGCCGTGGCCATGGAGACCAGTTTCGCCAACGCCGGCCAGGTGTCGCCGGGTTATGCCTCGCCGTGGGCCGCCCCGGGCGTGCCGCTCAAGGCTATCAAGTGGTTGCTGCAACGCCACGCGCCGCTGGCGATCAAGGCCACCGCCGACATTGACCAGTACCTGTGGATGGCGCAGATGCTGCGCAACTGCACCGCCAGCCGTTACGCGGTGAACAAGGAGCGCATGGTGCGTCTGTCCGAATACAGCCGCGACTGCCTCGACGAACTGCGTGCGGAAACCGGCATCGCCTACGAAGGCCGCAGCCTCGGCACCACGCAACTGTTCCGCACTCAGGCGCAGCTCGATGGCGCCGCCAAAGACATCGCCGTGCTGAAAGAATCCGGCGTACCGTTTGAAGTCCTCGACCGCGCCGGCATCGCCCGCGTCGAGCCGGCCCTGGCCAATGTCACCGACATCCTCGCCGGCGCCCTGCGTCTGCCGAACGACCAGACTGGCGACTGCCAGATGTTCACCACGCGCCTGGCCGAAATGGCTGTGAAACTCGGTGTGGAATTCCGCTTCGGCCAGGACATCCAGCGCCTCGACTACGCCGGTGACCGCATCAACGGCGTATGGATCGACGGCAAGCTGGAAACCGCCGACCGCTACGTGCTGGCCCTCGGCAGCTACTCGCCACAACTGCTCAAGCCGCTGGGCATCAAGGCCCCGGTGTATCCGCTCAAGGGTTACTCGTTGACCGTGCCGATCACCAACCCGGACATGGCCCCGACTTCGACCATTCTCGACGAGACCTACAAGGTCGCGATCACCCGTTTCGACAACCGTATCCGCGTCGGTGGCATGGCGGAGATCGCCGGTTTTGACCTGTCGCTGAACCCGCGTCGGCGCGAAACCCTGGAGATGATCGTCAACGACCTTTATCCTCAGGGCGGCAATCTGGCCGAGGCGAGTTTCTGGACCGGCCTGCGTCCGACCACGCCGGACGGCACGCCGATCGTTGGCGCCACGCCGTTCAAGAACCTGTTCCTCAATACCGGTCACGGCACCCTGGGTTGGACCATGGCGTGCGGTTCCGGTCGTTTGCTGGCCGATCTGATGGCGAAGAAAAAACCGCAGATCAGCGCCGAAGGCCTCGATATTTCCCGTTATGGCAACAAGCCTCAGGAGTCCGCAAAACATGGCAATCCAGCGCCAGCTCACCAATGAGCGCATGAGTCAGATCGTCACCCACAACGGCACTGTGTATCTGGCCGGACAGGTCGGCGACGACTTCAACGCCGGGGTCGAACAGCAGACCCGCGACGTGCTCGCCAATATCGAGCGTTTGCTGGATCTGGCCGGGACTGACAAGCAGCATCTGCTGTCGGCGACGATCTACCTGAACGACATCGAGGCGCACTTTGCCGGGATGAACTCGGTGTGGGACCAGTGGCTGCCCAAAGGCGCCGCACCGGCCCGCGCTACCGTCGAAGCGAAGATGGCCAAGCCGAGCATTCTGGTCGAGATCTCCATCGTCGCCGCGTTGCCGTAACCGTTTCAAAGATCCCTCTCCCGGTGCTGTTGGCGGTTCACGTCGTCAGCCAGCGCCGGTTTTTCTTCCCATGACCGCCTAGAAGTCTGCCGCCATGCGTCCTGCCCGTGCCCTGATCGATCTTCAAGCCTTGCGCCACAACTATCGAATTGCCCGCGAAGTCACCGGCGCCAAGGCGCTGGCGGTGATCAAGGCTGATGCCTACGGTCACGGCGCGGTGCGTTGCGCCCAGGCGCTGGAAGCCGAGGCCGACGGGTTTGCCGTCGCCTGCATCGAAGAAGCGCTGGAGCTGCGTGCGGCCGGCATCAAGGCCCCGGTGCTGTTGCTCGAAGGGATCTTCGAAGCCGATGAACTGGCGCTGATCGTCGAGCATGATTTCTGGACCGTGGTCCATTCGCTGTGGCAGCTCGAAGCGATCGAGCAGGCGGCATTGAGCAAACCGATCACCGTGTGGCTCAAGCTCGATTCGGGCATGCACCGCGTGGGTCTGCATCCGAAGGATTACCCGGCAGCCTATCAACGCCTGCTGGCCAGCGGCAAAGTGGCGAAGATCGTGCTGATGAGCCACTTCGCCCGCGCCGATGAGCTGCACGAGCAGAGCAGCGCCGATCAGGTGGCGGTGTTCGAGGCGGCGCGTCAGGGCCTCGCCGCCGAAGTCAGTTTGCGCAACTCGCCGGCCGTGCTCGGTTGGCCGCAGATTCACAGCGACTGGGTGCGCCCGGGCATCATGCTCTACGGCGCGACGCCGTTCGAGGAAGCCAACGCCGTGGCCGAGCGCCTGCAACCGGTGATGACTCTCGAATCGAAAGTCATCTGCGTGCGTGAACTGCCCGCCGGTGAGCCGATCGGCTATGGCGCCAAGTTCATCACCGACAAGCCGATGCGTATCGGCGTGGTCGCCATGGGGTATGCCGATGGCTACCCGCGTCAGGCACCGACCGGCACACCAGTGTTGGTGGCCGGTAAACGCAGCCGGATTCTTGGCCGCGTGTCGATGGACATGCTCTGTATCGACCTCACCGAGGTGCCGGAAGCGGACCTCGGTTCGACCGTTGAGCTGTGGGGCAAAAACATCCTCGCCAGCGAAGTGGCAAAGTGGGCGGACACCATTCCGTATCAGATCTTCTGCAATCTGCGTCGAGTGCCAAGGCTCTATTCCGAGGGTTGACGCCGCTGCGGGGGCCAAGTGTTGTAAATACTGAACGCTGTCGCCATGATAACGCTCAATATTCTTACAACATCAGGAGGCTCCCGCCTTGGACGTCGGTGAACGACTGCAATCGATCCGCAAGCTCAAAGGGCTTTCCCAGCGTGAACTCGCCAAACGCGCGGGCGTCACCAACAGCACCATTTCGATGATCGAAAAGAACAGCGTCAGCCCTTCGATCAGTTCGCTGAGGAAGGTTCTGGGCGGGATTCCCATGTCCATGGTCGAGTTCTTTTCCGAAGAAATCCTGCAGGACATCCCGACCCAGATCGTCTACAAGGCCAACGAGCTGATCGACATCTCCGACGGCGCCGTGACCATGAAGCTGGTCGGCCGCGCACACCCGAGCCGGGCTATCGCGTTCCTCAACGAAATCTACCCGCCGGGTGCTGATACCGGCGAAGAAATGCTCACCCATGAAGGCGAGGAAACCGGGATTCTGGTGGAAGGTCGTCTGGAGCTGGTGGTGGGTCTGGAAACTTTTATTCTCGAAGCCGGCGACAGCTACTACTTTGAAAGTACCAAGCCGCATCGTTTCCGTAATCCGTTCGACGCGCCTGCGCGACTAATCAGCGCAGCCACGCCGGCGAATTTTTGAACAGAGAGGCGCCAGGCCATGACGGTGAAGGCGTTCGATGAGTTTTCCACTGCGCGGTATAACCCCTTCGACTATGGGGTTGTTTCAGTGTGGCGGGCTACCCGCTATACTTGCGCCCGCCTGCGAACCGTGGCCGCAGGCGTGAATAGCCACCATTGAGGGTGAACGCGTGAACCTAATTATGAAAATGCTGGCCGCACCAGCAACCGTACTGGCCCTCTGGGCTGTCAGCGCTCAAGCTGCGACGAATGACGACATTGCCAAGCGCCTCGAGCCGGTCGGCCAGGTGTGCGTTCAGGGGCAGGAATGCAAAGGGATGGACGTGGCTGCCTCCGCTGGCGGCGGCGGTGGTGCGAAAACGCCTGATGAAGTGATTGCAAAACATTGCAACGCTTGCCACGGCACGGGTCTGTTGGGCGCACCGAAAATCGGTGACACCGCCGCGTGGAAAGACCGTGCCGATCACCAGGGCGGCCTCGACGGCATTCTGGCCAAAGCCATCACCGGCATCAACTCGATGCCACCGAAAGGCACCTGCGCCGATTGCTCGGATGACGAGTTGAAAGGTGCGATCCAGAAGATGTCCGGCCTGAAATAAGGCGCGCTTCTGATGAAAAAAACCGTCTTCGGACGGTTTTTTTGTGCCCGTGACTCGCGGCTTGGGCTGTCCTTTGCAGCAAAGTCGAGGCAAGCTCGGTCTACCTCTATTCACGGAACGGGCAGGAGGCTTCAGATGGTGCAGTTGTGTTCGATCGAACAGGCAGTGGACGACGTGCTCGCACGCTTGCCGGCGCATATTCATATGGGCATGCCGCTGGGGCTGGGCAAGCCCAATCACTTCGTCAATGCGCTGTACCGGCGCATCAAGGGCCTGCCCGAGCGACAACTGACGATCTACACCGCGCTGTGCCTGGGTCGGCCGACGCTGGGCGACGGATTGCAAAAACGCTTCATCGAACCCTTCGTCGAGCGCGTGTTCGGTGACTACCCTGAATTCGATTTCCTCGCCGACCTGCAGCGTGACAGCCTGCCCGCCAACATCCGTATCGAACAGTTCTTCATGCAGCCCGGCAGCCTGCTCAACAGCGCGCCGGCGCAGCAGGATTACGTCAGCAGCAACTACAGCCACGCCGCCCGTGACATCAACGCCGCCGGCCTCAACCTGGTGGCGCAGTTGCTGGCCAGCAGCAGCGAACACCCTGACCGCCTGAGCCTGAGCTGCAATCCGGACATCACCCTCGACCTGTTGCCGATGATTGCCAGGCGCCGCGAAGCAGGGGAGACCATTCTGCTGGTCGGCCAGGTGCACACCGATTTGCCGTACATGCCCGGCGATGCCGAGGTCGATATCGACACCTTCGACTTGCTGATCGACGCGAAGGACAGCAGCACGCTGTTTTCCACGCCGAACATGCCGGTGGGTTTTCAGGATCACTTCATCGGCCTGCACGCCAGCACGTTGGTGCGCGACGGCGGCACGTTGCAGATCGGCATCGGCTCGATGGGCGATGCGCTGACCGCCGCATTGCTGGCGCGGCAAGCGGACAACGCCGGTTATCAGGCCTTGCTCAATGACATAAACCTCAGCCAGTGGGCGCAGTTGATTGAGCGCGAGGGCGGCACCGCACCGTTCGCCAAAGGCTTGTATGGCTGCAGCGAAATGTTCGTCAACGGCCTGCTGGTGCTGGCGGACGCCGGGATCATTCGGCGCAAGGTCTACCCCGACGTGCAGACTCAGGAACAGGCCAACGCCGGCACCCTCGATGAAGCGGCGCAAACCGATGGCATCTCGGTGCACGGCGGTTTCTTCCTCGGCCCGCGCAGTTTCTACGAGCGCCTGCGTGAGTTACCGCAGAGCAAACGCCTCGAATTCAACATGACCCGCATCAGCTACATCAACGAGCTGTACGGGCAGGAAGAGTTGAAGCGCTTGCAGCGCCTCGATGCACGGTTCATCAACACCGTGTTCACCATGACGCTCATGGGCGCAGGCGTGGCCGATCAACTGGAAGACGGGCGGGTACTCAGCGGTGTTGGCGGGCAGTACAACTTCGTTGCCCAAGGCCATGCGCTGCACGATGCGCGCTCGATTCTGATCCTGCGCAGCTGGCGCGAGTCCGGCGGCGAGGTCAGCTCGAACATTGTCTGGGAGTACGGCCACTGCACGATTCCACGGCACCTGCGTGACATCGTGGTCACCGAGTACGGCATCGCCGATTTGCGCGGCAAGTCCGATGCGGTGGTGATCGAAGCACTGCTCAATATCAGCGACTCACGCTTCCAGCCGGGGCTGATCGAACAGGCGCAGAAGGTCGGCAAGCTGCCGAAGGATTTCCGCCTCGATCCACGTTTTGCCGAGAACACACCGCAACGCTTGCAGGCAATTGCCGCCAGGCATCCGAATCTGTTTCCGGAGTATCCGTTGGGCTGTGATTTCACGGCGATCGAGCGGGATCTGTTGCGGGCGCTGAACTGGCTGAAGAGCAAGTTCAAGCTGACCGAGATTCTGGAACTGGGCAAGGCTGCGCTGGATGCGCCGGAGGCTTCGTTGTATCCCGAGCATCTGGAGCGGATGCAGCTCAGCAGCCCGGAAGGCCTGAAGGAAGACCTGTTTCAGCGTTTGTTGCTCACTGGCCTGAAGGCCACCGCGCACTAACCGCCCACCGCAAAACCTGTAGGAGCTGCGGCACGCTGCGATCTTTTGATGTTGATTTCAAAAATCAGATCAAAAGATCGCAGCCTCGTTTCACTCGACAGCTCCTACAAGGGTAATGCGGTGTGGCGGGTCACTCGATGAAGGTGACAACGCCATCTTTCAGCGATTTGACGCGAGCCAGCGATTCAACGCGGTAGCCCTGCGCATCCAGCTCGGCACGGCCGCCCTGGAACGACTTCTCGATCACGATGCCCAGGCCGGCGACGGTGGCGCCGGCCTGCTTGATGATCGAAATCAGCGCCTGGGACGCTTTGCCGTTGGCCAGGAAGTCGTCGATGATCAGCACGCGGTCGCTGCTGGTCAGGTGACGTGGAGAGATGGCCACAGTGCTTTCGGTCTGCTTGGTGAACGAGTAAACGGTTGCCGACAGCAGGTTTTCAGTCAGGGTCAGGGACTGGTGCTTGCGGGCGAAGATCACCGGCACGCCGAGGTTCAGACCGGTCATGATCGCCGGGGCGATGCCCGAGGCTTCGATGGTGACGATCTTGGTGATTCCCGAATCCTTGAACAGCGTGGCGAATTCGTCGCCGATCAGCTTCATCAGGGCCGGGTCGATCTGGTGGTTCAGGAAGGCGTCGACCTTCAGGACCTGGTCGGAAAGCACAATGCCTTGTTCGCGGATTTTCTGGTGCAATGCTTCCATGAAGCTGTCCTCATTTGGCGCTTTGTGCGCCGAAGGTCTAGTAAAAAGTGGTCAATTCTAGCGCTTTAACATCGCGCGTATATCAGCCAGTGCGCTATTGCCGCGTACGGCTTTGACTTCGGTCGGTGTGTCGTCGTTGCCTTCCCACGCCAGATCGTCCGGCGGCAGCTCATCGAGGAAGCGGCTTGGCGCGCAATCGATGATCTCGCCGTACTGTTTGCGTTTGGCGGCGAAGGTGAAGGCCAGGGTCTGTCGTGCGCGGGTGATGCCCACGTAGGCCAGGCGGCGTTCTTCTTCGATGGTGTCGGCTTCGATGCTGGAACGGTGCGGGAGGATTTCCTCTTCCATGCCCATGATGAACACGTAAGGGAATTCCAGGCCCTTGGACGCATGTAGGGTCATCATCTGCACGCCTTCGGCGCCGTCCTCTTCTTCCTGCTGACGCTCCAGCATGTCGCGCAGGACCAGTTTGCCGATGGCGTCCTCGACGGTCATCTCGCCGTCTTCGTCTTTTTCCAGGGTGTTCTTCAACGCTTCGATGAGGAACCAGACGTTGCTCATCCGGTAGTCCGCGGCCTTGTCGCTGGAACTGTTGGTGCGCAGCCAGTTCTCGTAGTCGATGTCCATGACCATGCTGCGCAGCGCCGAGATCGGGTCTTCGCCGGCGCACTGTTCACGGACCTTGTCCATGAAGCGCTTGAAGCGCGACAGGCGATCGGTGAAGCGGCTGTCCAGATGTTCGCCCAGGCCGATTTCGTCGGTGGCGGCGTACATCGAGATCTTGCGTTCGGTGGCGTAGTTACCGAGTTTTTCCAGGGTCGTGGAGCCGATTTCCCGGCGCGGCACGTTGATCACCCGCAGGAAGGCGTTGTCGTCATCCGGGTTCACGATCAGGCGGAAGTAGGCCATCAGGTCCTTCACTTCCTGACGGCCGAAGAAGCTGTTGCCGCCGCTCAGGCGGTATGGCACCTGATGGTGCTGCAGTTTCAGCTCGATCAGCTTGGCCTGATAGTTACCGCGATAAAGGATGGCGAAATCGCTGTACGGGCGGTCGGTGCGCAAGTGCAGGCTGAGGATTTCCATGGCCACGCGCTCGGCTTCGGCGTCCTCGTTGCGGCAGCGGATCACGCGGATCTCGTCACCGTGGCCCATTTCACTCCACAGCTGCTTTTCGAATTCGTGCGGGTTGTTCGAGATCAGCACGTTGGCGCAGCGCAGAATGCGACTGGTGGAGCGGTAGTTCTGCTCCAGCATCACTACTTTCAGAGACGGGTAGTCGTCCTTGAGCAACATCAGGTTTTCCGGCCGCGCACCGCGCCAGGCGTAGATCGACTGGTCGTCGTCGCCTACCACGGTGAACTGGTTGCGCTTGCCGATCAGCATTTTCACCAGCAGGTATTGGCTGGCGTTGGTGTCCTGGTATTCGTCCACCAGCAGGTAACGCACCTTGTTCTGCCACTTTTCGAGGATGTCGGCGTGTTCTTCGAAGAGCTTTACCGGCAGCAGGATCAGGTCGTCGAAGTCCACCGCGTTGAACGCCTTGAGCGTGCGCTGATAGTGGGTGTAGACGATGGCGGCGGTCTGTTCTTTCGGATTGCGCGCGTTCTCCAGCGCCTGCGGCGGCAGGATCAGGTCGTTTTTCCAGGCGCCGATCATGTTCTTGATCTCGTCGACGCCGTCGTCGCCCGCATATTCCTTCTGCATGATGTCGGTCATCAGGGCTTTGACGTCGGTCTCGTCGAAGATCGAGAAACCGGGTTTGTAGCCCAGCCGCACGTGTTCCTTGCGGATGATGTTCAGGCCCAGGTTGTGGAACGTGCAGACCGTCAGGCCGCGACCTTCGCCGGCGCGCAGCAGGGTGCCGACCCGCTCCTTCATCTCGCGCGCGGCCTTGTTGGTAAAGGTCATGGCGACGATGTACTGGGCGCGGATGCCGCAGTTCTGGATCAGGTGCGCGATCTTGCGGGTGATCACACTGGTCTTGCCGGAGCCAGCGCCGGCGAGCACCAATAGAGGGCCGCCGACGTAGTTCACGGCTTCTTGCTGCCGGGGATTGAGTCGGGACATACGAAAATTCGGGAGTCGTTGACGAAATGGGCCGGCATTTTAACAGGCTCAGCGATTTGTGCTGCTCTCTCCGACTTGTGACGCACCACGCGATTCAAATTTGCCGGTTTTGTTACTTTCGCGGAGGATGCGCGGTGATTTTGCGGCTAATGTTCTCATTCATGACACAAAATAACGTTCTGATAATCGTTGTCATTGAACATCGCAACGGCATAATGCCCCGCCCACATCATTGCAGAGTCTAGGGAGCTAGCTTGTCTACGCCTGTCGAACCCTTGCGTTTGCTGCTACTGGCCGAAGCGCCAGCGTGGACAGCGTTATTGCGCGAGTGTCTGGCTCCGATGGGGAGCGCGGCGGTGCTGATCAGCGCGCCGAGCTGGGAGTCGGTCAGCAGTTTGTTCGACGACAACCGCCATGCGGTGTTGTTGACCGTCCCCGCGTTGCAGCCGGCCCCGGGCCGTTGCAGCCTGCCGACGGTGTTGCTGCTGGAACACGAACCGGCCACCGCGCCCGTTGGCGTCAGCGACTGGCTGGTGTTCGACGCCGTCGACGCCGGCATGCTGCGCCGTTGCCTGCGCCATGTGCGTGAGCGCGGCGTGCTGGAAAACACCCTGCAACGCCTCGCCGAACAGGATCCGTTGACCGGCATCGCCAATCGTCAGGGGTTCCAGACCTTGCTCGCGGCGCGCCTGGCAGAAAACGACGGGCGTGGCCTGGCCCTCGGGCATCTCGATCTCGACAACTTCCGTCACGCCAACGACGCCCTCGGCCATCAGGCCGGTGACCGTCTGATTCTGCAGGTCGTCGCGCGGCTGAAAAGCCAGCTGGAGGCGGGTGATCAACTGGCGCGGCTGGGCAGCGACGAGTTCGCCTTGCTGATCGACACCCGTCGTGCGCCGCAACGCGCTGAATGGATGGCCGAACGCATCACCGAAGCCTTGTCCGAACCGTATTGGGTCGATGGCGAAAGCCTGTTGATCGGCTCCAGCCTCGGCATCGCCCATGCCCGTGCACAAGGGGGCGCCGACCCGCTGATGTGGCACGCGCACATCGCCATGCAGCAAGCCAAAAGCACCCAGGGCTGCACTTTCCATATCTTCAACGAACGCATCAACCGCAATGCACGGAGCATGGCCGACCTCGAAAGCGAGCTACGTCGCGCCTTGCGTCGCGATGAACTGGAGCTGCACTACCAGCCACGCCTGAATCTGGCGGACGGCCAGATCGTCGGTCTCGAAGCCCTGGTGCGCTGGCGCCATGGCGAGCGCGGTCTGCTGCCGCCGAGCGAGTTCGTGCCGCTGGCCGAGCAGAGCGGTTTGATCGTGCCGCTGGGATACTGGGTGATATCCCGGGCCCTGCGCGACATGCAGGCGCTACGCGAGCGCGGGCTGCCGGCGCTGCACATGGCGATCAACCTGTCGTTCCGCCAGTTTCAGGACAGCCAGTTGCTACCGACGCTCAGCCGTTTGATCGCCGAGCGTGGTGTTGAAGCGCAGTGGCTGGAATTCGAGCTGACCGAGACCGCCGTGATGCGTCGCAGCGATCTGGTCAAACAGACCATGGACGCTCTCGGCCGCCTCGGCGTGCGTTTCTCGCTGGATGATTTCGGCACCGGGTTCTCGTCGTTCGTGCACCTCAACAGCCTGCCGATCACCTTGCTGAAGATCGACAAGAGCTTCGTCGGTGGCATGGAACAGCGCGAAGAGAACCGCAAACTGGTGCACGCGATGATCAATCTCGCGCACAACCTGCATCTGGAAGTGGTGGCCGAAGGGGTGGAAACGCCTGAACAGCTGGATTTGCTGCGCGGCTTTGGCTGCGATCAAGTGCAGGGTTATCTGATCAGCCGGCCGTTGCCGTTGGCGGAACTGGTGGAGTACCTGACCTTCGGCGCCAGCCAGCAAAACCTGGTTGAGGCTATTTAAAAGATCGCAGCCTTCGGCAGCTCCTACACTATTGGAATGCGTTCCCCTGTAGGAGCTGCCGAAGGCTGCGATCTTTTGATCTTAATCCGCGCGAACGGCTTCGAACCTCTGTGGAACCGGCTCCAGCCGAATCATCCGCTTCATCTTCCATTCAAACGCCAGCGTCAGACTCACTGCCGCACACGCCAGCCCCAGCGCCAGACCCCACCAGACGCCGGTCGGCCCCCAATTGAGGTGGAACGCCATCCACCACGCCGCCGGCGCGCCGATCAGCCAGTAGCAACCGAGGCCGACCAGGAATGTGGTTTTTGCATCCTTGAGCCCGCGAATGCAGCCCATGGCGATCGTCTGTGTGCCGTCGAACAGCTCGAACCATGCCGCCACCGCCAGCAGGCTCACAGCCAGACGAATCACTTCGGCAAACGCCGGATCGTTGTGATCGAGGAACAAGCCGACCAACTGATTCGGCAACAGCCAGAACACCATGGCGAATCCCAGCATGACCACCGCGCCGAACACGATCCCGACCCGCCCGGACATCCGCGCATCGAGCAGTTGCCCGGCCCCATAGTGCTGGCCGATGCGCATGGTGATTGCATACGACATACCGGCGGGCACCATGAACGCCACCGAAACGATCTGTAGGGCAATCTGGTGTGCGCCCAGCTGTGTGCTGCCCATGGTGCCCATGCACAGCGCGGCGAAGGCGAACAAACCGACTTCTACTGCGTAGGTGCCGCCAATCGGCAGACCGAGGCGCCACAGTTCTTTGAGGTATTGGCGGTTCGGCCGCGACAGGCCGGCGCGCAACGGGTAAGCGTCGTAGGCCGGGTGCCGGCGGATGTGCCACGCGAGGGCCAGCGCCATGCAGTTGGCGACAATCGCCGTGACCAGCCCAATGCCCGTCAGCCCCAGTTTCGGCAGGCCGAACATGCCGGTGATCAGCGCGTAATTGAGCAGGAAGTTGGCCACGGTGCCGCCGAGGCTGATTACCATCACCGGGGTCGCCCGGCCAATCGCACTGGTAAAGCCGCGCAGGGCCATGAAGCTCAGGTAGCCAGGCAGGGCGAAGGGCAGGGCAATCAGGAATTGCCCGGCGGCGTTGACGTTGGTTTCGGTCTGGCCGAACAGCAGCAACACCGGTTTCAGATTCCACAACAGCAGCCCGGCGCCCAGCGCCATCAGCCACGCCAGCCACAAACCGGCCTGAGTCAGGCGCGCCGCGCCGATGATGTCGCCAGCGCCCTGACGGATCGCCACCAGAGTGCCGACTGCCGCGATCACGCCGATGCAGAAGATCGACACAAACGAATAACTCGCCGCCCCCAGCCCGCCGCCGGCCAGGGCTTCGGGACTCAGGCGCGCCATCATCAGGGTGTCGGTCAGCACCATCAACATGTGCGCCAACTGTGAAGCAATCAACGGCCCCGCCAGCCGCAGGATGGCCCAGAGTTCGGTACGCACAGGATGCTGCATGGACATCACCACTCATTGAAAGAGGGAGCAAGGAACCGTCGATTCTCGGCGCTTAAACGCTTTCGCACAAAGGGATAAAAAGGATGGGTGGCATGATTAAAACTCATCCAGAACAGATTCTGCTAAGTTGTCCGCAACCCGCTATAGGAGCTTTGCGAATGTCTCGTCGTCTTCCTCCCTTGTATGCCCTGCGCGCATTCGAAGCGGCGGCGCGGCACAGCTCGTTCACCCGCGCTGCCGAGGAGTTGTCGATCACCCAGAGTGCGGTGAGTCGGCACATTCGTACGCTTGAAGAGCATTTCGCCTGCAAGCTGTTCCACCGCAGCGGCCGCAACCTGCAGCTCACCGAGTCGGCGCGGATGCTGTTGCCGGGGATTCGCGACGGCTTTGCTGCCCTTGAACGCGCCTGCAACACCTTGCGCGCCGAGGACGACATCCTGCGCATGAAAGCGCCGTCGACCCTGACCATGCGCTGGTTGCTGGCGCGGCTCAGTCGCTTTCGTCATCTGCAACCGGGTAACGAAGTGCAACTGACCAGCGCGTGGATGGACGTGGATTCTGTGGACTTCAACAACGAGCCCTTCGATTGCGCGGTGCTGCTCAGTGATGGGCACTTCCCGCCAGACTGGGAAGCCAGCCTGCTGTTTCCCGAAGAGCTGATTCCCGTCGGTGCGCCGAACCTGCTGAATGATCAACCCTGGGATGTGGCCCGGCTGGCCTCCACCGAGTTGCTGCACCCGACCCCGGACCGGCGTGACTGGCGCAGTTGGCTGGAACACATGGGGCTGTCCGATCAGGTCTCGCTCAAGGGCGGGCAGGTGTTCGATACCCTGGAACTGGGGATGATCGCGGCGGCGCGGGGTTACGGTGTGTCGATGGGCGATCTGCTGATGGTGGCCGAAGATGTGGCGCAAGGGCGCTTGAGTCTGCCATGGCCGACTGCCGTCGCCAGCGGACTGAATTACTACCTGGTGTGGCCGAAAACCCGTCCGGGAGGTGAACGTTTGCGCCGCCTCAGCGACTTCCTGCAAGGCGAAGTGCGCGCGATGACGCTGCCGGTGGTCAAGCGCTTGAGCTGAAACGTTCGAGTCGCCACAATGATGGCCTTGAGCCATAACCCCGTCAATTACTCAAGTATTCGGTTTTACCGCCGAAAATGAGCATGTGGGACCGTCGTGCCGGTCTCCACGATTTCACCCCCCCATTATTAGAATTTTCCGAGCAGGCGCTGCGATCAAGGAGGATCCAGTGGCTCGGCCAGGAGCTGTCCATGTCTCAACCTCGTGCCCGGATCGCCTCGCAGCTGGGCTTTGCCCTTGCTGTGATACTGGCGATTGTCATCAGTGGCAGTACGGTGTTCGCCCTGCGTTCGCTGGATACCGCCAATCTCGCCACCCGTGAAGAGCACCTCGCCAGTGAAGCGCGGCTGCTGGCCGACCAGTTGAGCACCTTCCACGGCACGCTGCGCGAGAGCACCCAGCGTCTGAGCGGGTTGTTCGAGAAGCGCTTCAGCGCGGGCCTGAGCATTCATCCGGATCAGCCGGTGTCTGTGGCAGGTACCCAGACCCCGGGCCTGCACCTGGGCAGCGAAGTCCTGAACAACAACTTCAAGGAAGTCGACGAGTTCAAGCAGATGACGGCCGGCGTCGCCACGCTGTTCGTACGCAGCGGCGAAGATTTCGTGCGGGTCAGCACCTCGCTGACCAAACAGGACGGTACGCGTGCCATCGGCACCTTGCTCGATCATGCGCACCCGGCCTATGCGAAGTTGATGGCGGGACAGAGCTATGTCGGTCGCGCCTTGCTGTTCGATCGTTCCTACATGACCCAATACACCCCGGTGCGCGACAGCAGCGGCAAGGTGATTGCGGTGTTGTTCGTCGGTTTCGACTACACCGACGCGCAGAACGCCCAGTTCGACAACCTCAAGCGCTTCCGCATCGGTCAGACCGGTTCTCTGGCGCTGCTCGATGAGCAGAACAAATGGCTGGTGGCACCAGCGGGTGTACAGGCGTTGGAACAGGCGGTTACGGTGATCGGCGGCCTGGCCAAAACCCCAGGCAAAGGCCAGTTCTGGAGCGACAAGAACGAAGATTTCTACAGCGTTTCGGTGCCATTCGACGGTGGCCCTTGGGCGGTAGTGGCAAGCATGCCTAAAGCCGAGATTCGCGCGGTGACCTGGAGCGTCGGCACGCAACTGGCGATCGGCAGTCTGCTGGCGATGCTGCTGGCCGTGGGTTCGGTGGTGTGGTTGCTGCGCAGCAAACTGGCGCCCCTGAGTGATCTGGTGCGCCAGGCCGAAGCCCTGGGCGCCGGTGATCTGAGCGTGCGTCTGAACGTGTCGAGCAACGACGAAATCGGTCAGCTGTCCCGCGCGTTCAACCAGATGAGCCAAGCGCTGTCGACCATGGTCGAGCACATCCGCCGCGCCTCCGAAGAGGTCAACCGCCGGGCGCAGGCGCTGTCCGGTTTGTCCGGTGGCGCGTACGAAGGCATGGAGCAGCAGTCCGGGGAAATCACCAGCATGGCCGGCGCAGTGGAAGAGTTCAGCGCCACCTCGCTGAATATCGCCGATAACATGGGCAACACCCAGCGTCTGGCCCAGGAAAATGCCCAGCAGACCCAGATTGGCCGCACCTCGATGGAAGAGGCTTCTTCCTCGCTGGAGCAAATTGCTGGCGCACTGAACACCACGGCTACCGTGATCAATACCCTGGGTCAGCGCTCGCAGGAAATCGGCGGCATCGTCAGCGTGATCACTTCGATTGCCGAACAGACCAACCTGCTGGCACTCAATGCAGCCATCGAAGCGGCGCGGGCCGGTGAGCAGGGTCGTGGCTTTGCGGTGGTGGCTGACGAAGTGCGCAACCTCGCTTCGCGCACCCGTCAGGCGACTGACGAAATCTCCGGGATGATCCACAGCATCCAGCAGGAAACCGGCAATGCCATCAGCACCATGGAGCAGGGCAACGTGCTGATGCAGGAAGGCCTGTCGCGCAACGCCAACGTTGCTTCGGCGCTGGCACGGATCGACGAACAGAGCCGTTCGGCAGGGCAGCAGTTTGCGGCGATTACCACGGCGACGCAGGAGCAGAGCAGCACCGCGACGTTGCTCAGCAGCAATCTGCAGAGCATTGCGCTGGCCAACAGTGAGCAGCGCGAAGTGGTTTCCAACCTGGCGGTCACCGCCAAGGAACTGGAGAAGCTGGCGGCCGATCTGCGCTCCGAGGTTGATCGGTTTCGCTGATGCGGCGTGCCGGTTACTGGTACGCGGAGAGGTCTTCGCTGGAGTCGACCTCTCCCCATTCTCCTGAATAGGCAACGGCCTCGATCGCTACCCGGTCGGCGTCGATGACACGCTGCAGGGTATTGGTCATGTGCATCTTGTCGCACTGGCTTGAGGTTAATTCGCCGCGTAGCCGCACGACTTCTGCCCAACCTGCGGGCGTGAAGCGCAGCAACCCCATGTACTGGCCCTCGACTTCCTCCACCGATTGCGGTTTGTTGCCGATTTCGGCCAGCGTGTCGTCGCTATTGAGCCGGAACGTTTCGGCATCCAGCAGTGGGTCGCCAAAACGTTGGGTCCACAACTCCAGCCAGTTGGGGTCGTAGGTGACGGCCAACGACGCTTGGCTGGTCATCAACGACCTGACGGCGTCCGGGCTGTAAAAAATATCCGAATAACTGACGATGCACGGCTGGCCCTCAAGCCAGACTTCGGCGCAGGCCAGTGACGACACCATGTTGGTGTCTGCCCAACGAGGGTTATGAAATTCGGTCAGGCCCCGGTCGGCCAACAATTCGCGTTTGTAGCCGGTTACCACCGCAATTTCACTGATGCCTGCTGCACGCAGCGATTGCAGTTGCCATTCGAGCAAGGGTTTGCCGCGCAATTCGACCAGACACTTTGGGCGTTCATCGGTGAGGCTTTTCATGCGGCTGCCACGTCCGGCAGCCAGAATAATGGCTTTCACGAAACGTCTGTCCCTTGAGTTGTTTGAGTGGAATCGGTTTCGCCGAACAACTGGCGTATACGCTGAACATCATGGGCCGCGAAATTCGTCTCGCGTTCCGGGTGCCACATCCAGCCTTCCCAAGGCATAGAACGATGCCGGATCGCTTCGATTTCGCCGTCTTCGCTGCGCGCCAGGACTTCAAAGTCCTGCGGGCAACTGGCGAGAGACTGGTGGTGGTAGCTGTTCACCTCGGCGACGATCTGGCCGGACAAGCGATGCCGGGTGCGCACGTGCCCGCTGACCGCTTTCAGTTCGCTACCTGCCCAATGCCCCAGCATCTGCATGCCGCGGCAGATGCCCAGTACTGGCAGATTGCGGGAGCGTGCGTGATCGAGCAGGCGCGTCTCCGTGTGATCGCGGGCCAGGCACTGGCCGATGTCGTTGCCACCGGACAACAGCAATGCCTGAGGCGATATTGCGGCCAGCCAGCGATCGAGGCTGGCATCGACCAATCCGTTGGGCACCGGCAAGGGGATGAACCCCGCCGCCAGCAGAAAGCCGATCAGGCGCTGATCCAGGGCGTCGCGGCTTTCGCCGCGCTCCGGATGCAGGTCCACTCGCTGGCTGACAGCGACTCGCCTCATGTCATCATCTCCACCCTGCGGCCCGGGCAATCCAGATGCAGGATATCCGCCGTCGACCAGCGCCGGTAAAGCACTTCTCCAGCGCCAATGACGGCCGGCAGGCCGAGTTCACCGGCCCGAATCGCCATGTGCGAATTGGCTCCGCCCCATGCGGTAATCAGCCCGGCAATCGGGTAAGCAAACAACCAGTCGAAGCCTGGATCCGCGTTGGGTATGCAGACAATCGCCCCGGCCAGTTTTTCCCGGTCATCGCATTGCACCACGGGTGCCGTCACACGTTTTTGCGTGATGAAGTTGGGCGCCGTTTCCGGCCACTCGAAGCTCCAGACGTCTTCCGGGCAGGTGATCACGGGCGGCAGGGAAACCTTCAGCGTTTCAGCGTAGCGCGCCTTGCCTTGTTCGATACTGCGCAGCAGCACGTCTTTTGGATCGGCGGCGGCAACGTGCAATTCCTGGAAGGCGCTGATATCACAATAGGCCAGCTCTTCGCGGTCGATGCCGTACTCGGCGCCGACTTGCGCGATCAGCGCCAGGGCATCCGAGAGGTTGCGAGTGAAATGAAACTTGGCCAGCTCGCGCAACTCGATACCGTTTTGCAGAAAGTCCAGCAGCCCCACCGGATCCGGTTGCAGGCCATGGGCTTCGAGCAGTTTCACGATCTCGCGCATCTGCGGCAGCGTCAGCGAAAACGGTTGCAGTGGCTCGGGGGCCGCTGGCCGCTGGTCCCAGTCGAAATAGAGTTCCGGTGCTTCGTCATAGCGTGGCGACAGAATGTCGTAGGTGCCCGGACGCAGGTGCCCGTAGCGTGCCAGGAAGGTTGTCTTGTCGAGCGTCGCGCGATCACGGGCCAACTGACCGCTGACGGTTGAGACACCGGCCATGAACGCGTCGTAGTCGGCCTGCGAGAACACACCCACGCTGACCAGTGACCTGAGCATCTGCACCGCAACGAAACCCGCCCGGGCCAGGCCGGCGAAGGGTAGGGTGCCGTAGCGTTTTGCATCTTCCAGCAGCCAGTAGATGCGTTCCAGCGGATCGGCGTTGGATGTCAGCAGCTCTTCGCGGCGGGCATTGAGCACGTCGAGTTTGTTGGCGTCGCTGCGCCACAAACCATCCTTGGGATGCACGATGCGGTTGGTCAGTTTGCGCAGACTGGAGCTGATGGCCTCCAGTTCGTGTCCGGAGAAGCCAGCACTGGCCAGGCGCTCCAGTTGTTGCGAAAGGTCTAGGGTGTAGCAAGAGAAAACGATCTCGAACTCCACCTTGTCATGCAGGGTCGGCTCCGCCAGCAAGCGATCGATGTAGTAGTCGACCAGCCGTCCGGCCAGTCCCTCATCAAGGTCAGCCGGAATGAAGGAGTTGAACGACAGGCGCACATCGATATACGGCAAACCGAAAAAATGCGGCATCAGCGGGAAGCTGCGCAAGTTGCGGTAGCCATAGTTGTGGCGTTGGTAAGCCCAGATGGAGTCGGTCACCAGATCGCGATACAGCGACAGCGCCAGTGGTTTGGGGCGAATACCGATGATCTCTGCCGGGTTCCAGTCGGGCATCACGCCGTAGACTGTGCGCTGGCCGATCAGGAAAGGATGCGGGCGCATGCCGCGCGCGACTTTGCGCTCGATACTTTGCAGGCGGGCAGCCTGCGCGGCTTCGGACTCTGCCGGTGCAGGCAGAATCAACGGTCGAGCCTGCAACAGCCACAAGGTCTCTCCTTCGGCTTCGCGCGTCACCGCGAACTCGCAGTCGACGGGGTTACCGCCGAACAGTTCCAGCAGATCCTCAAGCAAAGCAATGATCGGTGAGAGGGCCGCAGGCGGTGAAGCGGGGCTGTGCGCCGCCTGCTGCCAGAGCCGTCCACCCATGCCGCCGGTGACCGATGCGGTGTCGTCACCTTCCGACCAGTTCACCACACGGTACGGCGCGCAGGTATTCGGGTCGTGGGAAAACGCCACGCCGGAACGAATCACGTTGCCGAGCATGGGCTGAATCAGCACCTCATCGCTCAGGTGCGCCTCGCCATAACTGGCGATGACCTGTTCAACCGCCGACTCTAGCCCTGCTTCCTCGATATTCGGCACCGAGAGAAAGGCGCCGGCGAAGGAAGCCTGGGCGCTGTCTTCGCGGCCACAGCTGGAGCGCACGATCCAGGAGGGGGCAGGCAGCCGGCCCCGGATATCCTGAATGCAGGCGCGCCGATCCGCGTGCCACTGCTCCACGGTGAACGCGAGCAGCGGCGCAATGCGCGCAGACACGAGCCGCCCTTGCAGGCGCGACAAGGTGCCGGCCTTGGTAGAGAAATGCAGGGCCATCAGGCGTTATCTCAGCTGAGCGACCCAGATATTCGTCGAGTACGGGATCTGGATCGACGGCGTCTGCAGGCTTTGCAGGTAATCATCGATGGCGCTGATGACTTCGTGAAATTTCGCGCCCGCCTGGCGCTCCAGCGTGGCGTGGGAGCGCCAGGCTTCCAGGCACTCTGCGATGGATTGCTCGTGGATGACCCGCGCATCCAGGTGTACGACCGGGCCGAACAGCTGACTGGCATCGATCACGGCCGTCTGATCTTCACGACGGGTGCCGTAGCCATAGCCGGCGACGCGCTCTTTTATGATGGTTTCGATGCGCGCCTGAATCGGATCTTCCAGATTGCGGTGGTTCCACATGCAGGCAAACCAGCCACGGGGCTTGAGAATGCGCGCGGTTTCCTTGAGCGCCTGCTGACGGTCGCAGACATTGAAGGAGCTGCCGAACGTGACCATGTCGAATGTCTGCGCGGCCTGCCCGGTCACTTCGCCGGTGCCTTCGTGCCATTTGACATTGGCCAGCTCGGCGGTGCGTTTGATGCCGTTGGCGCGCATCGCATCGTTGGGTTCTACCGCAGTGACATCCAGGCCACGGGCGGCCAGCATCAGCGTCAAGTGTGCAACACCCGCGCCGACGTCGCAGAACTTGTCGCCTTGCTCGGCGCCAGCGATCGAGAGCATGGCGTCAATGGCGGCATCGGCGTAGTCAGGGCGCTTCAAATAGGCATCGGCCAGGGTGGTGTAGTCCCATTCGGTTTTCATACTCAGTTCCTTCTATAAATTTTATTGATCAAATCTTCTGCCAGACTTTGCCTGGAGCGCTGAGGGTCGAACTCTACAAGCCAGTCTGCCGCTTGCGGTTCATCAACGGTCAGATCAAGCCCGGCAACGTTGTGCAGTTCCCCGGCATCGAATCGTCGGTAGATTCCCTTCGGGTCTCGGCGACGCAACTCCTCGACCGGGACCTTCAAATAAACTTCGAAATAGCCGGGCAGGTGGGCGCGGTTCCAGGCATGGACTTCGTGAAACAGCGATATCGTTG
The DNA here is from genome assembly GCF_028830055.1 of Pseudomonas serboccidentalis. NCBI lineage: Bacteria > Pseudomonadati > Pseudomonadota > Gammaproteobacteria > Pseudomonadales > Pseudomonadaceae > Pseudomonas > Pseudomonas serboccidentalis. Next base: position 1,259,421 of record NZ_CP101655.1, on the reverse strand, counting down.
CGATCACCACGGTCTGGCCTTGCGCGGCGATCATTCGGCACAAGTGGGCATATTGCAGCGCCAGCGCCAGTCGTCCTTCACGGCCATGGTTTTGTGAGTTGGCGGCGGCTGCGCCGAATACCTCGCGCAACTCATCACCATCGAGCATGACCACCGATTGTCCTGCAGTGCGGAGTCGGGTGACGAATTCACGGGCCAGCGTTGACTTGCCCGCTCCTGAAAGGCCCGTAATCCAGATTACCTGTCCACCAGCTTCACATTTCATAGCGTTCTGACTTGTGTTCGAATCGAGTGTATCGGCAGGCTGTTTTCTCGCATGAGGTCAGGCGTGCTTTATTTTAATGTTTGTCCCGTTCGTTAATGTCCCCGAAAGAGTCAATCGACAGCGGGCAGTACTTCGACTCGTGCCGATATTCAATCAAGTCGTGGAACACTTCCTGAGGCAGGGGCAAGTCGCTGTATTGTGCCTGGTAGAACTTGTTGTATATGTAGTAACTGTCTTCTCGTGCCAGCAGGCTGAACCCGGATGCCATGTCTTTGAGTTCATTGCTGCTTCTGGCAATTGGCAACAGGGTGTCCATTTGCTTTAGCCAGGCGTCGACCGTGAGATTGCTCTCTTCGGTAAAGGGCACGTAATAAATCGGCAGCTTGCAGGTGTTGAGCATGAACGACACACCACCGGTGGATGCGTCGGTGATGACCGTGTCGCATTGTGTGTAGAAAACCGTGCTGCTGGTTCCTGCCTTGTCGATGGTTATCCAGTCATAGGCAGACAGTTCTTCGCACAACGCTTTCACGGTCGGATGGGAAAGTTCGGCCATGTACGGACGCAAGATGAAGGTTGCGTGGGGAATTTGCGATTTGACTGCATTGATGACGGTCTGCAGGTTTTCATACAGTGTTGCCCCGTTCGGGCAGATACCCAGTTGGGTCGGCAGAAGCCCTACGACATAGTCGTCCGAAGTTTTTTTCGATGGCGGTGATGATTCGAAGATACCGGGAATCTTGACGGGCAGCGTAGCCACGGGACTGGTGTTGCGCATGTCCGAACGCAAGGCCAGTCCATCGATCAACATTGTTTTCAGGGCCTTTCTGTCGCGACGGTATGCCTGCAGTCCGGCGGTAATCAAATCAAAGCCCGACCTGGATGAAGAGATGATTGCATCCCAGTAAGAGGTCAGCTCAGCGTAGTAATACTTGTCTTTGGCCGGCATCCCGACATTGCCGTGACTGATGAAGATGCCAAAATTTGAATGGTCCAGCAGACGTCCGGCATAGGCGTCATTTGAAATGACAACCTGCGATTTCAGGCTTGCAATGAAGTCATTGCCAATCTGCTTTACCGGGAAATCGAGGACGGCTTCGACTTCCTCTCTGCTTAAGCCGGTACGATCAGTATTAAGTACGACACAATTATACTTTTGTCGAAGCGAGTTGAGCGCTGGAATCAGATACTCGAGATATGTTTTGCCACCATCCGCCACGTTGCTGAGCAAGTAAACATTTTTCATGATGAAGTTGTGCTTTTAAAGTTTGTTGAATAAGGCCGATGTCAAACAACGTAATAACGCTGACAAGGGCTTTTGTAGTTGTCTGGATTTAAATTAACAACCAGACACACGCACACAAGCCAGGTTTGGCTTGAATCATGATGGCACGGGTTGATTGAACGACTTTGCCCGGTGAGCAATAGAAATCTTGTCCATGATGTCCCGCCTCCATTTCCGCGTTGAAAAATGCTCTATGTCTTGACGATAGACGGATAACGAGTAAAAAAGAGCGTCGCCGTTATATCACATCTCGGCCAATGGCCATCAGTGCTTGGATGTTTATTTTTCGGGGCAGTCCGTTTGCGAGTTGCGCTGTCATTTTCATTGTGTTGCCGGCCGATATTGCAACGCCTCTGCCAGATGCTCGCGCCTGATCTCTTTTTCCTGTCCCAGATCGGCCAACGTCCGGGCGACCTTTAGAAGTCGATGCGCCGAGCGTAGCGACAAGGTCAGTCGTTCACAGGCTGACTCCAGCCATTTCTCATCGACTGTGGATAACCTGCAGTGCCGTTTCAGCCCCGGCAGATCGAGAAACGCATTGGCACAACCCTGACGTTTTTGCTGGCGCTCCCGGGTCTCGGCTACCAACGCGGCCGCACTGGCGCTGTCTTCTCCTGGCTTTACCGCAGGGTTCAGCGCTGTTGCCTCCCGCGCTACCGTCAGGTGTAAGTCGATCCGGTCCAATAGGGGCCCCGACAACTTGTTGCGATAACGCTGCACCATGTCCGGCGTACACGAACACTTGCCACTCGGTTCGCCGAGATATCCACAGGGGCACGGATTCATTGCCGCCACCAACTGAAACCGTGCTGGAAATCGCACCCGATCCTTGGCCCGGGCGATCACGATATGTCCGGACTCCAGAGGCTCGCGCAGAACCTCAAGCACCTTGCGATCGAACTCCGGCAGCTCATCGAGAAACAGCACGCCATGGTGGGCCAGGGTGATCTCGCCGGGTTGCGGTTTCGAGCTGCCACCGACCAGCGCCGGCCCCGATGCCGAGTGATGCGGCTGGCGAAACGGACGTTGCGGCCAATGGGTCAGCGGCACGCCACTGGCGACCGATTGAATCGCCGCCACTTCCAGCGCTTCGCATTCGGACAGCGGCGGCAGCAGCCCCGGCAAACGACTCGCCAACAAGGTCTTGCCGGTTCCCGGTGGCCCACTGAACAACAGGTTGTGCGCGCCCGCCGCCGCAATCAACAGCGCCCGTTTCGCAGCCATCTGCCCCTGCACTTCATTGAGGTCGGGATATGGTTTAGTGGCGTGGATCAGCCCGTCCGACACATAAGGCTCGACCGGCGTATGCCCGTTGAAGTGCGCCACCGCTTCCAGCAGATGATCCACCGCAAACACCTTCAAACCCGAGGCCAGACACGCCTCTTCGGCATTCGCCCGCGGCACCACCAGTGCCCGTCCGGCCTTGCGCGCCGCCAGTGCCGCCGGCAACACGCCACGCACCGGTCGCACCGCGCCGGACAACGCCAGCTCACCGAGGCATTCCACATCGTCCAGCGTCAGACACGGCACCTGCACACTCGCCGACAGAATTCCCAAGGCGATCGCCAGATCAAACCGCCCGCCATCCTTGGGCAAGTCCGCCGGCGCCAGATTCAAGGTAATCCGCCGCGCCGGAAACTGCAGCCCGGAATTGATGATCGCGCTGCGCACCCGGTCCTTGCTTTCTTTCACCGCCGCTTCGGGCAGGCCGACCATGGTCAGCGACGGCAGACCGTTGGCCAGATGGACTTCTACGGTGACAGCGGGAGCCTCTACGCCGATTTGGGCGCGGCTGTGGACGATGGAGAGGGACATGGTCGTTCCTTGAGCTGAATCGGGGGCCGCTTCCTGCGGGTTTTTGAAGGGTAGTTGAGCCGGGTTTCATTGCTGGAATAGAGGTTTACAAGACATATCAAGACCCGCTGGGGTGTCACTGCGTACCTGAGTTGGAGCGTTGACTCTTGACGGATCCTCGCGTTCGAGGACTGCAACTGCGCATTCGTCGGGACTGGGCACCAGCAGAAGCTCCCCCGCATTTTTGGCAGCAGAGAAAGCTGTTTTCTCTGAAGTAGTGACGACGGGCTAGCCTGTCGGATTCTGAACCCAAGGCCGTAAAGCCGGGAGCTAAAGAATCGCTGCGACTACTCCTCAAAAAATACTTAAAAGGCGTCCATCGGACGCCTTTTTTATTTCTGATTGGAGGGTGCTCGTGGTATCTGCCCCACCAATGTGCCATGTGCGCGTTTTTTGCGGGTACCCAGTCACCACAATGTCGTGCGCCTTAAGCTGTCCAGGTCGCCAAACCCGGTGCTGAACATTCAGCATCGGGTGAGCTTGGGAGCCGGGGCTTTTCGACGTAATCGGACGGTGGTGCTGCAAGTTGTAGGACGTTGCCGAGAGGATTGAGGGGCTGGATATCAAAAGATCGCAGCCTTCGGCAGCTCCTACAGGGAGTTGCGGGGTTATTCAGCGGGCGGTGTCAGCTTGGCTTCCATTTCGGCGACTTTGGCTTCGAGGCTCTCGAGGCGGGCGCGGGTGCGGGCCAGGACGACCATCTGACTATCAAACTCTTCACGGCTCACCAGATCGAGTTTGCTGAAGGCACTCTGCAGCAGCATCTTGAACTGGCTTTCGATTTCGGCTTTCGGCAGCGGGGTGTCGCCGCTGAACAGGCGGGAAGCGGTGCCGCTCAGGGCGTCGAGGAAGTCTTTGGGGGCGAGCATGGAATGTGTCCTGTAAACAGTGGCGGGCAGTGTATCACGCAGTGTCTATAGTCATTGACGCAGGCACGGATGCACGCTTTTCGCGCAGGCGGACGGACGGCAGCGCACCGTTGTTGTGCGTAACCGTCGGGCCTTTTCCGCGCAAGCGCCTGAAACAGCGGCCAAGAGATTGAAATCAGAGGAATTTGGCGAGATGGCAAGCTTTCTGCTTAGTCGGTAGTGACCCATGCACTGATGCAGTCGCTGTGACGAATGCAGTGCGGCAGGCGGAGCGGGGAGTTTCGTCAGCAGCGGTTAGCTGGCGTCAGTCGGGCAGGTAAGGCCGACGATGCGTTACAAAGCCAGGCACTGCGCTTAGACTTGAGTCGGGTTTGTTTTCCTGGGGCAAGTCCACCAATTCGGGAGAGAGTTTCATGAAGCTAGTCACTGCCATCATCAAGCCGTTCAAGTTGGACGACGTGCGCGAGTCGCTGTCCGAAATCGGCGTGCAGGGCATTACCGTTACTGAAGTCAAAGGCTTCGGCCGGCAGAAGGGTCACACCGAGCTGTATCGCGGCGCGGAATATGTGGTCGATTTTCTGCCCAAGGTGAAAATCGACGTGGCCATCGACGACAAGGATCTGGATCGGGTTATCGAGGCGATAACCAAGGCTGCCAACACCGGCAAGATCGGTGACGGCAAGATCTTCGTGGTCAATCTGGAACAGGCGATTCGCATCCGTACCGGCGAAACCGATACCGACGCGATCTAAGCGCCGCCACAAACCCAACGCCCCAGGAGAAAACAATATGACTCTGCGTAAATTCGCAGGGCTAGGAGCCCTGTTGTCCATCGTAATGCCCAGCCTTGCCATGGCGGCAGACGAAGTGGCGGCCCCAGTCCTCAATTCCGGCGACACTGCCTGGATGCTCACCTCGACAGCCCTCGTGCTGTTCATGACCATCCCGGGTCTGGCGCTGTTCTACGGCGGCATGGTTCGCTCGAAAAACATTCTTTCCGTGATGATGCAGTGCTTCGCCATTACCGGTCTGATCAGCATCCTGTGGGTCATTTATGGCTACAGCATTGCGTTCGACACTACCGGCATGGAGCAGGGCGTCGTCAATTTCAACTCGTTCTTCGGCGGCATGGGCAAGGCATTTCTGGCCGGTGTCACTCCGGCAAGCCTGACCGGTCCGGCGGCGTTGTTCCCTGAGGCGGTGTTCGTCACCTTCCAGATGACCTTCGCGATCATCACCCCGGCGCTGATCGTCGGTGCGTTCGCTGAGCGGATGAAGTTCTCCGCGATGCTGGTCTTCATGGGCGTGTGGTTCACCCTCGTCTATGCACCGATCGCGCACATGGTCTGGTCCGGTAACGGCGGTCTGCTGTGGGACTGGGGCGTACTCGACTTCGCCGGCGGCACCGTGGTGCACATCAACGCCGGTATCGCCGGTCTGGTAGCGTGCCTGGTGCTGGGCAAGCGCAAAGGCTTCCCGACCACCCCAATGGCTCCGCACAACCTCGGCTACACCCTGATGGGCGCAGCGATGCTGTGGGTTGGCTGGTTCGGCTTCAACGCCGGTTCCGCCGCAGCCGCCAACGGCACTGCCGGCATGGCGATGCTGGTCACCCAGATCGCGACCGCTGCGGCAGCCCTGGGCTGGATGTTTGCCGAGTGGATCACTCACGGCAAGCCAAGCGCGCTGGGCATTGCCTCGGGCGTGGTTGCCGGTCTGGTGGCGATCACTCCGGCTGCTGGCACCGTAGGCCCGATGGGCGCGCTGGTGATCGGTCTGGCGGCGGGCGTGGTGTGCTTCTTCTGCGCCACCACCCTGAAACGCAAACTCGGTTATGACGACTCCCTGGACGCGTTCGGCGTGCACGGTATCGGCGGTATCCTCGGCGCGATTCTCACCGGTGTTTTCGCTGCACCGTCGCTGGGTGGTTTCGGCACCGTGACCGACATTGCCGCGCAAGTATGGATTCAGTGCAAAGGCGTCGGCTTCACGGTGATCTACACCGCGATCGTCACCTTCATCATCCTCAAGGTCCTGGATGCCGTGATGGGTCTGCGTGTGACCGAGGAAGAAGAATCGGTTGGCCTGGATCTGGCACAACACAACGAACGCGGCTACAACCTGTAAGTACGCGCAGCAAAAAACTTGCCCGGCTTGCCGGGCATTTTTTTGTCTGGAATTTGTCATTGAAGGGAAGGCTGAAAGGATTTTTCGTACGGCTATGGTCGTGTTTGCGACGGGCGTTTTTCTGCGGCCAATGGCTTACATCATTGCAGGAATATTAGGGCCTTTGTTTTTTCCCAGAGCGCGCTAGAATGCGCCCCGAACGTGCGGAGAACTGTATGTGGCAACAGACTCTGATAACCCTGCGGGCACGGCCCCGGGGCTTTCATCTGGTAACGGACGAGTTACTCGCCGGCCTGCCTGAACTCAAGGCGTGCCGGGTCGGTCTGTTGCATTTGTGGCTGCAGCATACCTCGGCGTCGTTGACCATCAACGAGAACGCCGATCCGGCGGTCCGTCGCGACTTCGAACGATTTTTCAATCGTCTGATCCCACAAGGAACAGACGGCTATGAGCATAACGACGAAGGCCTGGACGACCTCCCGGCGCACTTCAAGGCCAGCGTGCTTGGCTGCCAGATCAGTCTGCCGGTTTCGGCAGGTCGCCTGGCACTGGGAACCTGGCAAGGTGTTTATCTGGGCGAGCACCGTGATCATGGCGGTGCCCGTAAAGTCCTCGCCACCTTGCACGGTGAAGGGGCGTAAACCGTTGGTCACCAGCGGTTACCGATTTTTTCCGGCGACTTTCGACAGTCGCCAAAGCTGGTCTATAACTAATCTGCTTTTCGCAAGTCATGAGGTAGAACATGAGCGACGATGATCTGGAAAACGACGACCTCGAAGTAGGCGACGAAGACGAGGCCGAGGAAGGCCTGGAAGCAGCAGCGGAAGACGTTGCTGACGACGATGGCGGTGACGATACGCCGGCCCCGGCTGCCAAAGGCAAAGCCAAGGCTGCGGTGTCGGTAGACGAATTGCCGAGCATCGAAGCCAAGAACAAGGAGCGCGACGCCCTGGCCAAGGCCATGGAAGAGTTCCTTGCGCGCGGCGGCAAGGTGCAGGAAGTGGAGGCCAACGTGGTCGCCGATCCGCCCAAGAAGCCGGACAACAAGTACGGCAGCCGCCCTATCTGAGGCGTGCCACTTGCTTGCTGAAAAAGCCCGCCGTCGCTGCGGGCTTTTTCATGCATGGAATAAACATTCGGGTGCACGCGATCCCCTGTAGGCCTTCGCCTGCTCGCGATAGCGGAGTGTCAGATACATCTATGTTGACTGATACACCGCTATCGCGAGCAGGCGAAGGCCTACAAGGGAACGGTGTTAGTTGGAGGTGGCATTCCAGCGCGCCAGCACTGCCGGCAGATCGGTCAGGCTGCGGATCTCGGCATCCGGCTGACGCTCGGCTTCCCAGGCCTTGCCCGCCGGGTTGAACCAGATCGCGCGCATGCCCGCCTGCTGTGCCCCGGCGATGTCATCGCCCGGATGATCACCAATGTGCACTGCCACGTCAGCGCTCACGCCACCGCGCTGCAGGGCCTCGTGGAACAGCCGCGCATCCGGTTTGGCGATGCCGATATCCTCGGCGCATAACGCAAACTTGAAATAATCCGCCAGCCCCAGCCGGCGCACGTCGGCGTTGCCATTGGTGACCACGCCGAGGGCGTAGTGGTTGGCGAGGATTTCCAGGGTCGGTTCGACCTCGGGAAATACCGTGATCTGATGCCGTGCATGCAGGAATACTTCAAAGCTCTTGTCGGCCATATCCGAGGCTTCGCCGTGGGCGTACCCGGCTTCTTCCAGCGCATGGAACAGTACGCGCCGGCGCAACGCGCTGATGCGGTGCTTGAGCCCCGGCTCGCTGGCCAGTACGCGCTCGCGAATCGCCCACAGATGCTCCACCGGCACCGCGCCCAGGTTCGGTGCGTGTTCGCTCAGCCATTCGCGCAATACCGCTTCGGCACCGACGATCACCGGGGCGGTGTCCCACAGGGTGTCGTCGAGGTCGAAGGTGATCAACTGGATGTTCATGAATCATCGCCTTTGCTGCGTTTGGCCCGTGGATGGGCGCTGTCGTAGACCGCCGCCAGGTGCTGGAAGTCCAGGTGGGTGTAGATCTGCGTGGTCTTGATGTCCGAGTGGCCGAGCAGTTCCTGCACCGCGCGCAGGTCCTGCGAGGATTCCAGCAAGTGGCTGGCGAAGGAGTGCCGCAGCATGTGTGGGTGCAGGTTCTGCCCCAGCTCGCGCTCGCCGGCCAGTTTGACCCGGACCTGAATCGCCCGTGGGCCGAGGCGTCGACCTTGCTGGCTGACAAACACGGCGTCGTCCGCCGGGTTGGTCATGGCCCGCAATGGCAGCCACTGTTCCAGTGCTTCACGGGCTTTTTTGCCGACTGGCAGCAGGCGGGTCTTGCTGCCCTTGCCGAGCACCTGGACCATGCCGTCGGCCAGATCGAGTTGATCGAGGTTGAGCCCGGTCAGTTCGGACAGGCGCAGGCCGGAGGAATAGAACAGCTCAAGAATCGCCTGATCACGCCGTGCCAGAAAGTCGTCCTCGACCGCACCTTCAAGCAGTTGCAGTGCGCGGTCGGTGTCGAGGGTTTTCGGCAGGCGACGTTCGCCCTTCGGCGGGGCCAGCCCGGTGGCCGGATCGTGGTCGCACAGGCCTTCGCGATTGAGGTAGTGATAGAGTCCGCGCACCGCCGAGAGCAATCGGGCGAGGCTGCGCGAAGACTGGCCCTGTGCATGCAGGCGGGCGATCAGGCTGCGCAGGCGCTGGATGTCCAGCGCGGCCCAACTGCCGATGTTCTGTTTGACGCACCAGCCGAGGACTTTATCGAGGTCGCGGCGGTAGGCCGACAGGGTGTGCGGCGACACCTGTCGCTCACTGCGCAGGTGTTCGCAGTAAGCGTCCAGTTGCCGTTCCATGCTCAGCGTACCGAGCGCAGGGAGCTGTTGACCCGTGGCAGCACGCGGCCCATGACTTCGGCGATGTAGCTCAGGAACAGCGTGCCGACCGAGCTCTTGTAGTGCTGCGGATCGCGGCTGGCGATCGCCAGAATGCCGTGGATGCCTTGATGGCTGACGGCGACCACGGCGGTGGAGCCGATCTGCTTGCGCTGCTCTTCGCCGAACAGGAAGTCCAGCTCATGTTCACGCAGGGTGCCGCTGACGCTTTTGCCTTCGGTGAGCAGGCCGCCGATCGCGGTTTGTGCATCGGCGTGAGTCACCCAGCGGCCGACCGGGGCCGGGTTGTCGCCGAGCAGGATCAGGCTGACAAAAGGCACCTGGAAGTCCTGGCGCAGGCTGTCTTCGACGCTGATCACCACGTCTTCGAGGCTGGCAGCGTCCATCAGGGACAGGATCAGGCGGCGGGTCTTGTCGAACAGGCGATCGTTGTCGCGGGCCACGTCCATCAACTGCGAGAGGCGGTGGCGCATCTCGATGTTACGGTCGCGCAGGATGGTCATCTGCCGTTCGACCAGCGACACGGTGTCACCGCGTCGGTGGGGAATGCGCATGGCGGGCAGCAGTTCTTCGTGCTCGACGAAAAAGTCCGGATGAGCCTCCAGGTACGCGGCAACCGCTGCCGCCTCCAGGCTCTCGGACGCTGATTCGTCGGACTGTCGGGCGGGTACCTGAGGCTTATCGGTCATGGCTTCTGCTCACTCAAAGACGCACTTGTCCTTCGTATACACGCACTGCCGGACCGGTCATCAGCACCGGTTGGCCAGGGCCTGCCCATTCAATGGACAGACGCCCGCCGGGCAGGTCGATCAACAGCGGCGAATCCATCCACCCCTGACTGATTGCCGCGACAGCCGCAGCGCAGGCGCCGGTGCCGCAGGCCTGGGTTTCCCCGGCTCCGCGTTCCCAGACGCGCAATTGCGCGCGGTTGCGGTCGATGACCTGGATGAAACCGACATTGACCCGCGCCGGGAAGCGCGGATGGTGTTCGATTTTCGGCCCCAGTTCATGCACCGGTGCGTTGTTGATGTCCTGCACGCGCAGCACCGCATGGGGGTTGCCCATCGACACGGCGGCCAGTTCGACCGTCGTGCCGTCGACTTCCAGCTGATAGCTGGAGGCTTGCGCTGGCGCTTCGAACGGAATGTCCGCCGGCACCAGGCGCGGCGCGCCCATGTTGACGCCGATCTGGCCGTCGTTACGCACGTCCAGCTCGATGATGCCGCCCTTGGTCTCGACGCGAATCTTGCGCTTGGCGGTCAGGCGCTTGTCGAGCACGAAGCGGGCGAAGCAGCGCGCACCGTTGCCGCACTGTTCCACTTCCGAGCCATCGGAGTTGAAGATCCGGTAACGGAAATCCACGTCCGGGTTGCTCGGCGCTTCGACGATCAGCAACTGGTCGAAACCGATACCGGTGTGCCGGTCGCCCCATTGCTTGGCGTGCTTGGGCTGAATATGCGCGTGCTGGCTGACCAGGTCGAGAACCATGAAGTCATTGCCCAGGCCGTGCATTTTGGTAAAACGCAGCAGCATGGGTTACTCCGGCAGCAGGCTTTCGCCGGCAAACAGCTCGGCCACGGTTTCGCGGCGACGCACTTCAAAAACCTGATCACCGTCTACCAACACTTCAGCGGCACGGCCACGGGTGTTGTAGTTGGAACTCATGACGAAGCCGTAGGCACCCGCCGAATGCACGGCCAGCAGGTCGCCTTCTTCCAGCGCCAGTTCACGGTCCTTGGCAAGGAAGTCACCGGTTTCGCAGATCGGGCCGACCACGTCGTATTGACGCGCGGCGGTGTCACGCGGTTTGACTGCGGTGACGTCCATCCAGGCCTGATACAAGGCCGGGCGGATCAAATCGTTCATCGCCGCATCGACGATGGCGAAATCCTTGTGTTCAGTGTGCTTGAGGTACTCAACCTGGGTCAGCAGTACGCCGGCGTTGGCGACAATGAAGCGGCCCGGTTCGAACACCAGCGCCAGATCACGACCGTTCAGGCGTTCGCGCACAGCCTTGATGTAATCGCCGGCCAGTGGCGGCTCTTCATCGCGATAACGCACGCCCAGGCCACCACCGAGATCGATGTGGCGCAGGTGAATGCCGCAATCGCCGAGGCGGTCGACCAGATCCAGCAGGCGGTCGAGGGCATCGAGGAACGGTGGCAGGGTGGTCAGTTGCGAACCGATGTGGCAATCGACGCCGACCACTTCCAGGTTCGGCAGATGCGCGGCACGCACGTACACGTCTTCGGCGTCGGCAATGGCGATACCGAACTTGTTCTCTTTGAGACCGGTGGAAATGTACGGGTGGGTGCCGGCATCGACGTCCGGGTTCACGCGCAGCGAGATCGGGGCGCGAACGCCCAGCTCGGCGGCGACCACTTGCAGGCGCTCGAGCTCGTCGGTGGATTCGACGTTGAAGCAGTGCACGCCGACTTCCAGGGCGCGACGCATGTCGTCACGGGTCTTGCCGACGCCGGAGAACACGATCTTGTCGGGGCTGCCGCCAGCGGCCAGCACACGCTCCAGCTCACCACGGGAAACGATGTCGAAACCGGCACCGAGACGGGCCAGGACATTCAGCACGCCGAGGTTGGAGTTGGCCTTTACCGCGTAGCAGACCAGGTGCGGCATGCCGGCCAATGCGTCGGCGTAGGCCAGATACTGGGCTTCGATGTGTGCGCGCGAGTAAACGTAGGTGGGCGTGCCGAAGCGGTCGGCGATGGCGGACAGCGCCACACCTTCCGCGAACAGCTCCCCGCCACGGTAGTTAAAAGCGTCCATGGCGATCCCTTATTGGTAAACGTCGTGCTTGTGTGCTTTGGACGGCTGCTTTTGCGAAGACTGGGCTTGTTCGGCCGGGTCCTGATCGTCATCCGGCAGGTACAGCGGGCCTTTTTGACCACAGGCCGAAACGAGGCAGGCAACCGCGACGAGCGCAGCAAGGGAAGAGATCAGGCGCTTCATGGCGAAATCCTTGAAAATGCGTTAATTGCGCCGGAGTATACCGGCCACCCGGCAGCTTGCCTATGCGAGGGGGCTCCCGTCCGGCGGGGCTCTCTGGATACCGGTTGGATACAGGTAATTCCTGTGGGAGCGAGCTTGCTCGCGAAGAGGCCGGTACATTCGATATGTTTGCTGGCCGACACACCGCTTTGGCGAGCAAGCTCGCTCCACAGGGGCCAGTGCTGGATGGGAAACGGTGCTTGGTCGTTAATCTTTGCAATCGGCCGGAAGCGTCCGTATCTTTCGGCGCTTGAGCCTGATCAGACATTTTTTGAGGTTGCCGCAATGAGTTTGTCCGAAGCCCGTTTCCACGATCTGGTCGATGCTACCCAGCAGACGCTGGAAGATATCTTTGATGACAGCGACCTGGATATTGACCTGGAGAGCTCGGCAGGTGTCTTGACCGTCAAGTTCGAAAATGGCTCGCAACTGATCTTCAGCCGCCAGGAGCCGCTTCGTCAGCTGTGGCTGGCGGCGGTGTCCGGTGGTTTCCACTTCGACTACGACGAAGAAAGTGAGCGCTGGATGTGCGACAAGAGCGAAGAGCAACTGGGCGAAATGCTCGAGCGCATCGTCAAGCAGCAGGCCGGCGTCGAATTCGATTTCGAAGGTTTGTGATTCCGTGACTGGCACCGCTCCTGTTCGTCCTCCCAAACCGCTCTACAGCAACGTCAGCCCGGCGGTGCCGTCGCCGTGCACGGGTGTGTGCCGGCTGGACGAACAGAAGGTCTGCCTCGGCTGCGCGCGGCATGTCGAAGACATTCGCGAGTGGCGCTCGGCGGATGATGAGCGGCGGCGGGTGATTGTTGCCCAGGCTGCCAATCGCAGAGCGACCTCCCTGTAGGCGCTGCCGCAGGCTGCGATCTTTTGATCTTGATCCTTTAAAAGCAAAGATCGCAGCCTGCGGCAGCTCTTACAGGGATCGCGCGTCGTCCGGCGGTGGCTTGTATATTTTTTGAGCTGTGATAGTGTCCGAACACGCCTCAACCCATCGAGGCTTGGTGAAAACCCCGCCTTTTTTGGCGGGGTTTTGCTTTTTTTGTGTGCAGAAGAAAGGAGTCTGCCCGGATCATGACCGCACCTTCCATCACCCTTACCCGTCTGGACGTGCAACGTCTGGAGCGCCTGATCGACAGCCTGGATGACACGCTGCCGGGCGTGATCGCGCTGCAAACCGAACTGGATCGCGCTGACACCGTGGTCGGACACGAGGAAGTGCCCGCCGATGTCGTGACGATGAATTCCCGCGTGCATTGCCGCGAAGAAGGCAGTGGCAAGGACTATCACCTGACGCTGGTCTATCCCAAGGATGCCAACGCCGACGAAGGCAAGATCTCGATCCTGGCACCGGTCGGCAGCGCGTTGCTGGGCCTGAAGGTCGGTCAGCACATCGACTGGCCGGCTCCGGGTGGCAAGACTCTGAAGCTGACGTTGCTGGAAGTCGAATCGCAGCCGGCCAACGGCGGTGATTTCCGCGAGTAACCCCCTCTCAGACCTGTTCGAGCGCCTCGTTCAGGGCGCGCTCCAGGTCAGCCTTGTAGCGCAGATACAGATTGCTTGAACTCTGACCATCACCGAGCAGGCCCGACAGATCCAGATCGGTGATGTAGCAGCGATAGCGCTCGGTTTCGCGGCGTTGCTCGATGATTTCCCGAGCGACCACGCGAAACAGCTGGTCGCCATGTTCCAGCTCGCTGAATTCCCGTTGATTGCAATACAGGGTGACCTGCACCTCGCCGGGCGCAGCTTTGCCGATGATCGCCTGCACGTCGTAGAACGGTTTGTTGACCGGAGTTTGCGGCGCGGGCCGTGCTTCGACCCGTCGCGCGCGCCCCGGGCCCGAAGGCAACAACTGGTAATACAATGTCTCGAGGCTGATCGCCGGACTGCCGTCCATCGGTAGCAGTGCTTCACGTCGGTACAGGATCGATTGCAGGAAACGTTGCAGCGGGACTAAAAGGCTTTGCTCGTCGTGATAGGGCAAGCGCTGCTGCCACAGCGCATTGAACTCATCCAGCACGTACAGTTCGGCCTGTTGTTCGGTGATCCGGTAGAACACCTGGATCGATTCCGGCTGGCCCATCGGCAGGATCAATGCCAGATCGTGCTCTTCCAGCGCCATCGGATCGAGGTGCAGCGGGCTGTAACGTGCCTGCTCTTCGCCGAGATATTCCAGCAGTGCCGGCAATGTCGCGAGGGCGACGTGGTTGACCTGACCCGGCACCAGCTCCAGCACGTGATAGTGCTGTTGCACCTGAATCAGGTAGCGATGGTTCAACTCGCTGAGCAGCAGATTTTGCGCGGTCTCGACGATTTCTTCGACGCGACGGGCAATGAACTGCGCGCGGTTGTGGCAGAAGCAGCGCACCTTCAAGGACGGTTGCTGCAGGCCACGCGGCAGATTGTTGAGGTAGTCGCGCAGGCAGTCGAGCAGTGCGTGGGGGCCGTCGAAACGATTGACCAGCACTTCGTTCCAGCTGTTGAGCGTGACCTGATCCAGGGTCAGCACGAGGTTTTCGCGTACCCCGGCGTAACTCAGCGAGTCGGTGCGCTCGGTGGTCATCAGAATGTTCAGGTCGCGGTGATGTTTGAGCGGATCGACGCCGACGTTGATCAGCATCAGCACTTCGCTCGGCACGGCCGCGCGCAGTAACGGCTCCTCGGCGACGCTGGGCAAAGGCAGGGCGATGCACTGTTGCAGGCTGCCGAGCAGGTTGAACAGCTCGAACTCGCTCAGGTCGCTGCTGCCCGGATGCAGGGCCAGACGGGTGCTGCTGTCGATCACGCCGTTGCGATGGCACCAGGTCAGCAGTTCGAGCAGTTCGCGGCTGCGCTTGATCGGTGCGAAGTGTTCCCATTCCAGCGCGGTCAGGCTGCCGTTGTACAGGCCCCAGTGGGTCTGCCCGGGCTCTTTTTTGTTCGGCGACTGCACCAGGGTCAGGGTGTCTTCGGCCAGGTCCGGGGCGATCCCGGGGTTGATGAACTCGACCTTGTCGGCCTTGCGCTCGAACGCGGCGTACAACCGTCGTCCGAGCACGTTGAGATCGCGTTTGTTGATCAGGCTGACGGTCTGTTCGGTGCGGGCGAACTGGGTCAGGAAGCGATAGCTGTAATTGAGCTCGTTGACCAGCGCGCGGCGTTCGGCACTGACCTGACGGACTTTCCACTGACTGCGACTGTCAAGCAGCGCCAGTTGGCGCTGATCCCAATGCCACTCATTGGCCAGCCGCTCCAGCAGCGAACGCTGCCAGCCCTGGCTGCGGCTGCTGCCGGTGAGCTTGCGGTTGACCTTGAGGTACAGCGCACGACGCACCAGCTCCAGGCGCTCCGGTTCGTTGCGGGCGGTGAGGTATTCCTCGATGCGCCGGTACACGACCATGTACGGATCCAGCTCATCCAGATCCAGTTGATTGGCGAACACGGCTTTTTTGTAGCGCAGGCTCAGGCACTGCACCTGCGGGTGTTCGCTGGCATAGACCTCGGTCAACAGCAGTTTGAGCACCGATTTGTACGGTGATTCGATGCCTTTGAACAGTTGCCACAATCCGGCTCCGATGAACTCGCCTGGCGGAATCGTTGCCAGATGCCCGAGGTCGAGGGTTTCATCGGCGCGGATGAAACGCTTGGACAACAACGTGTCGGTGTAAACGTCGTAGGCACTTTCCTCGTAGACCGGCACCAGCCACCAGATCGGCGTGCGCCCGGCCAGCCAGATCGCGGTGCGGTAGAACTCGTCGAGCAACAGGTAATGCTGGGTGGTACCGCAGTTCTCGGAACTCAGCTGGGTGTCGCGTTCGCCTTTGACGAAACGCACCGGATCGATCAGGAAGAAATGCGCCTCGGCGCCCTGAGTCGCGGCCCAGGCTTCAAGCAGCTGACATTTTTTGCGCAGTTCGGTTAGCTCGTTTTCACTGAGGTCCGGCGCGTGGCAGACCCACACGTCCATGTCGCTCTGATCGGCCTGGGCCAGCGTGCCGAGGCTGCCCATCAGAAACAGCCCGTGAATCGGCCGTGGCGGGTTGCTGCCGTGGCGTGGCTTGTAGGAGAACGATCGGGTCAGGCGCTGGGCTTCGGCGAGCGCGTTGGCGTCCGGCTCGTAGCTGGACAGGCCGGCCGGTGTGCTGCTCGAGACATAACCTGGCAGCAGCGGATGATTGACGTGGAAGAACAGCGGCAGCAGGGTCAATACGCCTTGCTGGCGCGTCGACAGACCTTCGAGGGCCCGGCCGAGACGGCCTTCATTGAGTTTGAGAAAACGCGCACGCAGTTGGCTGAGTACCTTGCGGTCTATGCCTTCGTCCAGGTCGGGGCGGATTTCATGGGTGCGCGTCATTTCAGCTCAAACCGGCTCGCAGGCTCGGACGAAGAGGGTCTCGGAATGGGAGGCAGTTTAGCCTTTGCGCAGCGGGACTTTTAAGCTGAATTTGTTTTTTGACGTCAGATTTCTATCGCGATGGTCGAGGCAGGCCCGCGGAAATCCCGTGGCAGGAGTTCCCGTGGGCAAAAGCGGGGGGAATCAGGCGGTTTGCTGCTCTCTCAGAATGGTCAGCACGGTTTGCACATTTTGCGCGGCATCGCGACCCAGGCTGGTCAGATACCCGCCATCGGGCTGGTCGGTGAGTTCTTTTTCAAAGAGACGTTGGGCAGCGGCGATGTGCTTCGGGGCAGCGGTCTGATGAATTTTCAAACCTTCCTGGGAACTGTCCAGGTTGAAGAGTGCGAGGACTTCCAGTTCGGCAACCAGCTCAGGGGTAAGCGACATAAGGACTCCAGACTTTCTAGGAATTGGACGACAGCGCCCCTAAGGTGAACCCGCTTTTGCGGCGTGTCCAGTGCTCAGATCAGGGATTTTGTCTTGAGGCGGATTCCAGTGTAGTCAGGGGCCGGGAGATGGTGCGGCGGATACGTAACAAACATTGTAGGAGTGAGCCTGCTCGCGATTGCGCCGTGTCAGTCAGCTAATTTTTTGCTGAAAGAACGCAATCGCGAGCAGGCTCACTCCTACAGGATCGGGGTTTACTGTTTTTCGGGTGGCAACTCAGGCAACTTACGCAACGCGGTTTCATACCATTCGGTATCGAAGGCGCGGTCTTCATCGAGCATGGCGTCAATCTCGTAGGCCAGCACGTGCGCCATCAGATTGAGGATCTCTTCGCGCTCGACGCCCACCAGGGTCAGCTTGTTGAAGGTCGCCTTGGCCGCTGGCGGGTTGTCGCTTTCGATCTGGTTCTCGATGGCTTCGATCAGCGTAGCCTCGGTGAACTCTTCTTCGTCGTTGTCGATGTCTGTCGGCTCGCTCATGGCAGGCTCCTCAAGGAAAGGCGCCAGTTTACCCGCATTCAGCGGCGTGATGCTGCTGGCAGGATCGAGTCCGGCGATCTATAAACAGTGCCTGCCCACCCCGCACGGCCTGGAGGCTATGTGATGTTCAAGCTTTATGGATTCGCTGTCAGCAACTACTACAACATGGTCAAACTGGCGTTGCTGGAAAAAGGCCTGGCGTTCGAAGAGGTCACGTTCTACCCGACGCAGACCCCGGAGTCATTGGCCATCAGCCCGCGTGGCAAAGTACCGGTGCTGGGTGTCGAGGCCGGGTTCGTCAATGAAACCGCGATCATTCTCGAATACCTCGAGCAGACCCAGAAAGGCACACCGCTGTTGCCCGGCGATCCGTTTGCGCGGGCGCAGGTGCTGGCGATTGCCAAGGAAATCGAGCTCTATATCGAGTTGCCGGGCCGTGCCTGTTATGGCGAGGCGTTCTTTGGCTTGCCGGTGCCGGAGGCGATCAAGGAGAAAACCAAAGCCGAGCTGCTGCTGGGTTTCGCGGCGCTGGGCCGGCACGGCAAGTTCGCCCCGTACGTGGCGGGCGACAGCTTGAGTATCGCGGATCTGTACTTCCTTTACAGCGTGCCGCTGGCGTGTGCGGTCGGCAAGAAGCTGTTCGATCTGGATCTGCTGGCTGAAATGCCAAAGGCCAAGGCGCTGCTGGAACGGCTTGAACAGAATCCACATGTGCAGAAGATTGCGGCAGACAAAGAAGCGGCAATGCCGGCGTTTTTGGCGATGATCGCGGCCAAGAAGTGAGTTTTTGAGCAGGTTAAAAGCGGCCATCGCGAGCAGGCTCACTCCTGCAGAGGTATGCATTCCAATGTGGGAGTGAGCTTGCTCGCGAAGCTTTTAGCTTTTAGCGGCTGGCCAGCAGCGCCTGACCGCGTACCACGGCAGCCTTGACCTGCGCTGGCGCAGTCCCGCCGATGTGGTCACGTGCGTTCACCGAACCTTCCAGGGTCAGCACGGCGAACACGTCCTGCTCGATCTGATCGCTGAACTTGCGCAGTTCTTCCAGGCTCATCTCGGCCAGATCCTTGCCAGTGTCGACGCCGTACTTCACCGCATGGCCAACGATTTCGTGGCAGTCACGGAACGGCAGGCCACGGCGTACCAGGTAGTCCGCCAGGTCAGTGGCAGTGGAGAAACCACGCAGTGCCGCTTCACGCATGATCGCGTGCTTCGGCTTGATCGCCGGGATCATGTCAGCAAAGGCGCGCAGCGAATCGCGCAGGGTGTCGGCGGCGTCGAACAGCGGTTCCTTGTCTTCCTGGTTGTCCTTGTTGTAGGCCAACGGCTGGCCCTTCATCAGGGTCAGCAGGCCCATCAATGCACCGAATACACGGCCGGTCTTGCCGCGCACCAGCTCTGGCACGTCGGGGTTTTTCTTTTGCGGCATGATCGAGCTGCCGGTGCAGAAGCGGTCCGGCAGATCGATGAACTGGAACTGCGCGCTGGTCCACAACACCAGCTCTTCGGAGAAGCGCGACAGGTGCATCATCGCGATGCTCGCGGCGGAGCAGAACTCGATGGCGAAGTCGCGATCGGAAACGTTGTCCAGCGAGTTACCACCCACGGCGTCGAAGCCCAGCAGTTGCGCGGTGTGTTCGCGATCGATCGGGTAGGTGGTGCCGGCCAGCGCGGCGCTGCCCAATGGCATGCGGTTGGTGCGCTTGCGGCAGTCGACCAGGCGCTCGTAGTCGCGGCTGAGCATTTCGAACCAGGCCAGCATGTGATGCCCGAAGGTCACTGGCTGCGCAGTCTGCAAGTGCGTGAAGCCCGGCATGATGCTCGCGGCTTCGCGCTCGGCCTGCTCCAGCAAGCCTTTTTGCAGGCGGGTGATCTCGGCCAGGATCAGGTCGATCTCGTCACGCAGCCACAGGCGGATGTCGGTGGCAACCTGGTCGTTGCGGCTGCGCCCGGTGTGCAGTTTCTTGCCGGTAATGCCAATGCGGTCGGTCAGGCGCGCTTCGATGTTCATGTGCACGTCTTCGAGGTCGACGCGCCAGTCGAACTGGCCGGCCTCGATTTCGCTCTGGATGGTCTTCAGGCCATCGGTGATGCTGTCGCGCTCGGCATCCGTCAGCACGCCGACCTTGGCCAGCATGGTGGCGTGGGCGATCGAGCCCATGATGTCGTGGCGATACAGGCGCTGGTCGAAAGTGACGGAGGCGGTGAAGCGGGCGACGAAGGCGTCGACGGGTTCACTGAAGCGGCCGCCCCAGGACTGATTGGTCTTGTCAGTGCTCATGAATTCGCTCGTATCGGCTTGGAGAAAGAAGGCGTGAAACGCTGGAGCGGATAATAACAGGGTTGCCAATCCTGTCGCTGACACCGGTCGATACGTTTTTTTCTCATCTGCTCGTTCATAGTCGGCGCTGTCTGCGGGGGATTTGCGCAAGGATATTTTTCGATTGAGCAATATCGGCCCGGCAAGCGTCTACAGTTGGACATAAGGGTCGGCGCGACTGCGGATCGCACAAAGGTCCGGACGCTGACTATAAGAAGAGGGGGTGGGTGGATTTGTCCTTTGGCAAACCCCGTGAAAAACGCAGGAAACAGCGGGCTTTGAGCAGTACGACCCGGACACTGGCAAATATTGCTGGCCGACGTACGGCACTTTTTGGCGCTCGGGCTAGTCTTAGCGTGGATCGCGGTGACGGACGTCACTTCACCTGTCTACGCTATCCTTGTGCGAGACTCACGCAGGAATCCAGCGCAATATGAATGTCCTGATCGTTGATGACGAACCACTGGCTCGCGAGCGCCTAAGCCGAATGGTAAGCGAGCTCGAGGGTTACACAGTCCTGGAGCCCAGCGCCACGAATGGCGAAGAGGCGTTGGCGCTGATCGACAGCCACAAGCCGGATATCGTGCTGCTCGATGTCCGCATGCCAGGCCTCGATGGCCTGCAGGTGGCTGCCCGTCTGTGCGAACGCGAAACGCCACCGGCCGTGGTGTTTTGCACCGGCCCCGATGAATTTGCCGTGGAAGCCCTGCAGGCCAGCGCCGTGGGCTATGTGGTGAAACCCGTGCGAACCGAACATCTGCATGACGCCCTGAAACGGGCTGAACGTCCCAACCGGGCCCAACTCTCGGCCCTGACCCGTCCTGCTGCCGAAAGCGGCAACGGCCCGCGCAGTCATATCAGCGCCCGTACCCGCAAAGGCATCGAGCTGATCCCGCTGGATCAGGTGGTCTACTTCATTGCCGATCACAAGTACGTGACCTTGCGCCATGAGAACGGCGAAGTGCTGCTGGACGAGCCGCTCAAGGCTCTTGAAGACGAATTCGGCGAGCGCTTCGTGCGCATCCACCGCAACGCGCTGGTCGCCCGTGACCGCATCGAGCGTCTGCAACGCACACCACTGGGTCACTTCCAGCTGTTCCTCAAAGGCCTGAACGGCGATGCCTTGATCGTCAGCCGCCGGCATGTGGCGGGTGTGCGCAAAATGATGCAGGGCTTGTAACCCGGTCATTCCGGGCGGTTCTGGCGTCTTTTTACCAGGCATTGCCGGCCAGGGAGGCCACGCCGTTTCTGATTCAAGTCAAAGTGGATTTGGCTGAGCTGTTATTATCCGCCGTATCTATTCAGTACGGATTGATCCATGTCCTCTCGCGAAATCCGCATCGCCACCCGTAAAAGTGCGCTGGCCCTCTGGCAGGCCGAATACGTCAAAGCCCGTCTGGAAGCGGCCCACCCCGGGCTGCTGGTGACGCTGGTGCCCATGGTCAGTCGCGGCGACAAACTGCTCGACTCGCCGCTGTCGAAAATCGGCGGCAAGGGTCTGTTCGTCAAGGAGCTGGAAACCGCGCTGCTGGAAAACGAAGCCGACATCGCCGTGCACTCGATGAAAGACGTGCCGATGGACTTCCCCGAAGGTCTGGGCCTGTTCTGCATTTGCGAGCGTGAAGACCCGCGCGATGCTTTCGTTTCCAACACCTACGCCAGCCTTGATGCGTTGCCCGCCGGTGCCATCGTCGGCACCTCCAGCCTGCGTCGTCAGGCGCAGCTGCTGACTCGTCGCCCGGATCTGGAAATCCGTTTCCTGCGCGGCAACGTCAATACCCGTCTGGCCAAACTCGATGCCGGCGAGTACGACGCGATCATTCTTGCGGCGGCCGGTCTGATCCGTCTCGGTTTCGAAGACCGCATCACCTCCGCCATCAGCGTCGACGACAGCCTGCCGGCCGGTGGCCAGGGCGCCGTCGGCATCGAATGCCGCAGCGCCGACACGCAGATCCATGCCTTGCTCGCACCGCTGCATCACGCCGATACCGCGGCGCGGGTCAGTGCTGAACGTGCCCTCAATAAACATCTGAATGGCGGCTGCCAGGTGCCGATCGCCTGCTACGCCGTGCTCGAAGGCGAGCAGTTGTGGCTGCGTGGCCTGGTCGGCGAGCCGAGCGGTGGCAAGCTGCTCAGCGCCGAAGCTCGCGCACCACGCGCCGAGGCCGAAGCGCTGGGTGTGAAGGTCGCTGAAGACCTGCTCAGCCAGGGTGCCGATGACATTCTCAAAGCGGTCTATGGCGAGGCAGGTCACGAGTGACCGGCTGGCGCCTGCTGCTGACGCGCCCTGCGGACGACTGTGCGGCGCTGGCCGAGGTGTTGGCTGGAGAAGGTTTTTTCAGCAGTTGCCTGCCGCTTCTGGACATCGCACCGCTGCCGGTCTCTGACAAAATACGTCAGGCGATGAGGCAGCTGTCGCACTGCAGCGCCGTGATCGTGGTCAGCAAACCGGCGGCGCGAATTGCTGTCGACCTGCTCGCTGCCTTTGGCCTGCAATCGTTGTCGATGCCGTGGTTCAGCGTCGGCGCGGCGACTGCGCAGATTCTTCGCGATCACGGGCTGGACGTGCACTTCCCGGCCACCGGCGATGACAGTGAAGCCTTGCTGCAATTGCCGCGTTTGCGCGAAGCCGGCGCCCGACCCGGCGCACAGGTCTGGATCCTGCGCGGGGAGGGTGGCCGCGAGCTGCTCGCCGAGCGTCTGCGCGAGCTTGGTGCTAGTGTCGAGTATCTGGAGTTGTATCGGCGTGACCTGCCGGCCTACCCGCCGCACGAGCTGGCGCAGCGGATTGCAGCGGAACGCTTGAACGGGCTGGTGGTCAGCAGTGGACAGGGTTTCGAGCACCTGCGCCAAATGGCCGGCGATGCCTGGCCTGCAATTGCGCAGTTGCCGTTGTTTGTTCCAAGCCCAAGGGTCGCCGAGCTGGCACGTGCCGCCGGGGCCAAAACAGTTGTGGATTGCCGCGGCGCGAGTGCCGCGGCTTTGCTGACGGCGTTACGGGAGCATCCCGTGCCCGTTCTCTAATGCAAAGGATGGATACGTGAGCGAAACAGCCTTGCCTAAAGATGACGTCCAACCTGTGATTGATGCCCAGGTTGAAACTCCACCGCCGGCCAAAGAGCCGCGCCGAGGCAACGGACTGGCCATTGTCGCCCTGTTGCTCGGCGCTGCCGGCGTGGCGATTGGTGGCTGGGGTGTCTGGCAGGTACGTCACCTGCAGACCAACACCGCACAACAGTCGGGCCAGGTGCAGGCGTTGAATGATCAGGCGCAGAGTCTCAAACTCAACGAACAGCGCCTGACCGAGCGCCTCGCGCAGTTGCCGGGTGCCGACGAGCTTGCCGATCGCCAGCGTCTGGTGACGCAACTGCAGGGTGATCAGCAGCGCCTCAACCAACGCCTGGAAACCGTCCTCGGCGCCAGCCGCAAGGACTGGCGCCTGGCCGAGGCCGAACATCTGCTGCGTCTGGCCAGTCTGCGTCTGTCGGCCTTGCAAGACATCAGCAGCGCCCAGGCGCTGGTACAGGGGGCTGACGAAATCCTCCGTGAACAGAATGATCCGGGATCGTTCGCCGCCCGCGAGCAAGTGGCGAAAACCCTGGTCGCCCTGCGCAGCACTGAGCAGCCGGATCGCACCGGGCTGTTCCTGCGCATTGGCGCGCTGCGCGATCAGGTCATCGAACTCACCGAACTGGCGCCGGAGTACAAGGATCGCGGCGAATCGCTGCTGGGTCTGACCGCTGACGGCGATGGCGCCAGCCGCTGGGCGCAGTGGTGGGATCAGGTGTCGCGCTACATCCGTATCGATTTCAACGCCGACAAGCATGTGAAGCCACTGCTGGCCGGGCAAAGTCTGAGCCAGGTGCGGCTGGCCCTGAGCCTGGCGCTGGAGCAGGCCCAGTGGGCTGCGCTCAATGGTCAGGCGCCGGTCTACACCCAGGCACTGACCGAAGCGCGGGACGTGCTCAAGGGCAATTTCAACCCGGACAATCCGCAGAGCAGAATCATGCTCGAGCAGGTCGCCGAGTTGAGCCAGCAACCGGTCACCGTCAAGACGCCGGATCTGACCGGCACGCTGAGTGCGGTGCAGGCGTATCTGGAGCGACGTAACGTCAACGCTGAAGAGTCGGTCAAACCGTTCGCCAAACCTGCCGCCAACACCGCGCAGGAGACCAAGCCATGAAACGCCTGTATGTGATCGTGTTTCTGGTGATTGCCGCGACGGCGGCATTGGGCCTGGCGATAGCCGAGCATTCCGGGTACGTGTTGATTGCCTACAAGAGCTTCCGCTACGAGTCGAGCCTGTGGGCCACGCTGGCGCTGGTTGCGGTGTTGTGGCTGCTGATCTGGGGCGTCAAGGCGCTGGTCGAACTGGTCATGACCTCCAGTGGCGTGGTCAATCCCTGGTCGCGACGTAACCGCAGCCGTCGGGTGCAGGTGGCGATCGAACACGGTCAGCTGGATCTGGCCGAAGGTCGCTGGGCCAGCGCGCAACGGCATCTGTATCGCGCCGCCGAAGCCGAGCGCCAACCGCTGCTGTATTACCTCGGGGCTGCACGCGCAGCCAACGAACAGGGCAAGTACGAGGAGTGCGATCACTTGCTCGAACGTGCGCTGGAGCGCCAGCCGCAGGCCGAACTGGCGATTGCCTTGAGTCACGCGCAACTGCAGACCGATCGCGGTGACACCGATGGCGCACTGGTGACGCTGCAGGCGATGCACGAGCGGCACCCGCACAACGTGCAGACCTTGCGTCAGTTGCAGCGTTTGCATCAGCAGCGCGGTGACTGGTCGGCGGTCATCCGCCTGTTGCCGGAGCTGCGCAAGGACAAGGCTCTGCCAGCCGCTGAGCTGGCTGAACTCGAGCGTCGTGCCTGGGGCAACAACCTGTCGCTGGCGGCACACCGCGACGAGGACGGCAAAGTCGGTTTGCAATCGCTCAGTCGTGCCTGGGAGCAGTTGAGCGCCGCGCAACGCCAGGAGCCGGCGCTGGTGCTGGCGTATGCCGAGCAACTGCGTCAGCTGGGCGCTCAGGTCGAAGCCGAGGAAGTGCTGCGCAGCGCCCTCAAGCGCAAGTACGACAGCCACCTGGCGCGTCTGTATGGTCTGGTGCGCGGCAGCGATCCGGCGCGTCAGTTGCAGACCGCCGAAGGCTGGCTCAAGGAGCATCCGGGTGACCCGAGCCTGTTGCTGACTTTGGGTCGTCTATGCCTGCAAGCCAGCCTGTGGGGCAAGGCGCGGGATTATCTGGAGAGCAGTCTGCGGGTGCAGCGCAATCCGGAAGCCTGCGCAGAGCTGGCACGTCTGCTTGCGCAACTGGGCGACACCGAGCGCAGCAATCAGTTGTTCCAGGAAGGTCTTGGACTGCTGGATGAGCGCCTTCTGGCTGCGCCATTGCCGGTGCCGGTTCACGCTTGAAATCACGAGGGAGGACGCTCCCTCGTTAACCCCCAGCGAGCGAATAATTACCTTTACTTGGCGTCCTGGGCGAAGTCCTACAACGGACTACACCTATTCCTCTCGCATCTGTCGGGTTTTCCCTACACTCCTGTTGAACTGTCGGCAGGGACCTGCCTTGAAAGGCTGACAAGCTTTCCTCTACCGTAACTGCCTGTCTCTACTGTTACGGAAAAGCCATGTCGTTGGCCTGTTCACGCTCCTTGTTTTTCACGGCTTTCACTGCAGGGGCCCTGGCCCTGGGAGCTTCCTATTACCTCGAATACGCAGTCGGGCTGACGCCCTGCAGCCTGTGCCTGGCGCAACGGTTCTTCATGGCGTTGCTGACGGCTTGTTGCGGGTTGGCGGCGATCCATGGCCCGCGGCGTGTCGGTCTGTCGCTCTACTGGATGATCGCGCTTTGCGTCAGCCTGGGCGGGACCACCGCAGCCTGGCGGCAGGTGTTGTTGCAGAGCGATCCGCTGTTGCAAATGGCTAACTGTGCCCCCGATTCCGAAGCGCTGTTCAGCAATCTGCCGTGGCTGTGTGCGACGGTGCGCATGTTTAAAGGCAGCGCCGATTGCGCGGAAATCTCCTGGACGCTGTTCGATCTGAGTATCCCGGAGTGGAGTCTGCTGTTCTTTGTCGCGATGTCGATCCTTGCGGTGTACCAATTGCTGCGGCTGGTCTGGAGCGCTCTGCAGCGACCGCTCAGCGGCGAAGCGTCGCACCGCACGCTGGTCAGGGATTAAACACTTGTATGAACTTTATCTCCTGCGTACCTTGAAGCCATAGGCGTGCGGGCATAATCTGGCCCGCACGTGTCATTGGATTTATGTTGCTCGATGACGCTCTGCCCGGTCGGCCTCCAAGCATAAAAGCCAAAAGAGGGGCGCGGGTGTAGAGCAGCATGACCCACAAGGGAAGAGAGATCGCCATGCTCGAAAGTTGTCAGAATGCTCAGGAACGCTGGGGTGGAGTTCATCTGCTGATCGACCGCTGGTTGCAAGAGCGTGAAGAACTGATCGGCGCCTACGACAAGCTCGGTGCGCAACCTGAGGCGCTGTCCGAGAGCCGCAAGCCCTTGCAGGAATTCTGCGGTGTGCTGGTCGATTACGTCTCCGCCGGGCACTTCGAAATCTACGAACAGCTGACGGGCGAAGCCAAGGCGTTCGGTGACACGCGCGGTCTGGAACTGGCCGAAACGCTTTACCCGCGCATCGACGTCATCACCGAGAAACTGCTGGCGTTCAACGATCTGTGCGACGAGGGCAAATGCGTCGTCGAGAAGTTCAAGGAACTGGGCGGCCTGCTGCACGAGCGCTTCGAACTGGAAGACTGCCTGATTGAAGTGCTGCACACGGCACACAAGGAAGAAGACACCGCTCAAGCCTGATTGGTTTTTCGCAGGCACAAAAAACGCGATGCGCCGGAAGCGCACCGCGTTTTTTTATGCCCGCGAATCGGGACCGATCAGCTCGTTGCGCCGCGCAACTCGACTTCAAACACCAGCGGCGTAAACGGCGCAATCAGGTCGCCCGCACCGTCGGCGCCGTAGGCCTGATCCGATGGAATCACCAGTCGCCACTTGGCCCCCACCGGCATGTTCTGCAACGCGGTACGCCAGCCGGCAATCACGCTGTCGAGGCTGAACCATTGCGGCTGAGTGTTCTGATCGAACACCGTGCCATCCGGCAAACGACCGACATACAGCACCTGGACTTTTCCATCCGGGCCGGCCTTGGCACCGTTGCCCGGAGTCAGCTCGGTCAGCAGGATGCCGTCGGCCAGTTCCTTCACGCCCGGCCTGGCTTTTTCGGTGGTAAGAAAACGCTGCTCGTTTTCCATCGCCGCGTCGCTCGAAGGCAGGGTTGAATGTTCGGCGTTTTGCGATTCATGATCGGCCAGGATCTGCTCGATCCGCGCTTCGCTCAGTGCCAGTGGCTTGCCTTGGTAGGCCTGCTGCAAACCTTCGACCAGTGCCTGGATCTGCAATTGCGGCACCTCCTGGCGCAGCCGTTCACCGAGGCTGGCACCCAGGCTGTAGGCCAGATCATGAGCGTCGTTCGCGGTGGTTTTTTCGTCGGCGTGGGCGGCGGAAAAAATCATGCAGAGGGATAAAAAAAGGTAGCGCGACATGGGCACTCTCCGTCCTGAGATGCGGGCGATTATGCCAGCGCGAACGTCTGCAACGGTGAACTGCTTTTGTCTTCGTGCAGAACATTTTCACTTCGTTGCAACGCAACGGTTTCGTTACTGTCAAGATGACCTAGCGGCGGTAGCAGCAGAGGTCTAGTATGAGCCGCACTCACGTCAGCCAGGAGGTAAACCATGTCGGCCACCAAGAAGCCTGTAAACACTCCGTTGCACTTACTCCAACAACTCTCGGGCAGCTTGCTCGAGCATTTGGAAAACGCTTGCTCCCAAGCCTTGGCTGATGCTGAAAAACTGCTCGCCAAACTGGAAAAGCAACGCGGCAAGGCACAAGAAAAACTGCACAAGTCCCGCACCAAATTGCAGGACGCAGCCACTGCCGGTAAAGCCAAGGCACAGAACAAGGCCAAGGCTGCCGTCAAAGAACTTGAAGACCTGCTCGATGCGCTGAAGGACCGTCAGTCCGACACCCGCAGCTACATTCTGCAACTCAAGCGCGATGCTCAGGAAAGCCTGAAACTGGCCCAGGGTGTCGGTCGCGTGCAAGAGGCCGCCGGCAAGGCGCTGACCTCCCGCGCAGCCAAACCTGCAGCAGCGCCTGCGAAGAAAGCGGCAGCCAAACCGGCTGCGACGAAAGCCCCGGCGAAAACCGCCG
The DNA here is from genome assembly GCF_028830055.1 of Pseudomonas serboccidentalis. Taxonomy (NCBI): domain Bacteria; kingdom Pseudomonadati; phylum Pseudomonadota; class Gammaproteobacteria; order Pseudomonadales; family Pseudomonadaceae; genus Pseudomonas; species Pseudomonas serboccidentalis. Next base: position 1,231,254 of record NZ_CP101655.1, on the reverse strand, counting down.
CTGCCAAACCAGCGGCCAGGCCAGCAGCCAAGGCTCCGGCTAAAGCCGCGGCCAAACCTGCTGCAAAAACCGCGGTGAAAAAACCTGCTGCGGCGAGCACTGCAAAACCTGCCGCGCGTACTGCCGCCGCCAAACCGGCTGCTGCAAAACCGGCCGCCAAGCCCGCCGCAAAACCTGCTGCGCGCAAGGCTGCTCCGGCAAAAACCGCCGCGGCTAAACCTGCTGCGAAAGTGGCGGTAAAACCGGCTGCCAAACCTGCGGCCAAGACTGCTGCGGCAAAACCAGCCAAGCCTGCGGCCAAACCGGTTGCGGCCAAACCGGCTGCCAAACCAGTGGCGAAGCCTGCTGCTAAAGTCGCTGCCAAACCTGCTGCGGCCAAACCGACAACCGCTGCTGCCAAACCAGTAGCCGCCAAGCCAGCCGCCAAGCCTGCCGTGAAACCGGCTGCCAAACCTGCCGCGAAAAAACCGGTCGCTGCCAAACCAGCTGCCGCCAAACCGGCGACCGCGCCTGTCGCCAAGCCAGCCGCTCCAGCGCCGGCCGCTGCACCGGCATCTACCTCGACCACCACGACTGCGCCAACGCCAGCCGCTGCGTCGAGCGTCACCAGCAACCCGACCAGCGCTTCCTAAGTGCCGGTTGCCGCGACGCGCAGCACTTGCAGCGCGTCGCGGTTCGGGCTGGCGGCCGTTCCCGCCAGACACTCAAGCCATTCTTTCGAGGCTGATGCATCCTGCAACGGCCAGTCCTGAGCGACTTGTTCCAGTTGCCACAGCAGATGCCGTTCGGCTTCCAGCTCCAGTGCTTTCATCTGTTCACGCAGGCCCTTGAGCACCGGATCTTCCTCGGCCAGGGTTTTCCATTGAGTGCGCAACGCACGCAGTGGCTGCACCACCTCACTGTCCCAAGGCCCCACCAGCGTTTTCAGCTGCTCTACGCGCTGTTCGTCGCAGGCCACCTCGCGTTGTTCCAGCCATAGACCGCAGAGCAACAGGCACACATTGGCCCCTGCCGTTTGCAGTTGCAGGCAGGCATGTTCCACACCCGGTCGGGCGTAGGTGGCAAGGGAAAAGCTCCACAGGTCAGAGGACATCGTGCTACTCGCGCCAGTTGTGAGCGAAGCTGGTAGACTCCGCCGCCATTATGATCCGACTTCAGAACCTGACTTTACAGCGTGGCCCGCAACGTCTGCTAGAAGACGCCGAGCTGACCCTGCACGCCGGCCACAAAGCCGGCCTCATCGGTGCCAACGGCGCCGGCAAATCCAGCCTGTTCGCCTTGTTGCGCGGCGAGTTGCACCCGGACTCGGGCGATTGCCTGCTGCCGGCCGACTGGCGGATCGCGCACATGCGCCAGGAGGTCGACACGCTCGAACGCCTGGCGGTCGACTATGTGCTCGATGGCGACCTGCGTCTACGCGAAGTGCAACGTGACCTCGCCGCCGCCGAAGCGGCCCACGATGGCACGGCTCTGGCGCGTCTGCACGCCGAACTCGACAGCGCCGACGGCTATACCGCCGATGCACGTGCGCGCAAGTTGCTGGCCGGTCTCGGTTTCACTAATGAGCAGATGGATCGTCAGGTAGGAGATTTCTCCGGTGGCTGGCGGATGCGTCTGAACCTGGCGCAGGCCTTGATGTGTCCGTCGGACCTGTTGTTGCTCGACGAACCGACCAACCACCTGGACCTCGACGCGATCATCTGGCTCGAAGAGTGGCTGAAAAGCTACCCGGGCACCTTGCTGCTGATTTCCCACGACCGCGACTTCCTCGATGAAGTGGTCGATCACGTGGCCCACGTCGATCAGCGCAAACTGACCCTGTACCGGGGCGGCTACACCGCGTTCGAACGCGCGCGTGCCGAACGTCTGGCCCAGCAGCAACAGGCTTACGAGAAGCAGCAGGCGCAACGGGCGCACATGGAAAGCTACATCGCTCGCTTCAAGGCTCAGGCCACCAAGGCCCGTCAGGCGCAGAGCCGGATCAAGGCGCTGGAGCGTATGGAAGAGCTGTCGGCGGCCCACGTCGATTCGCCGTTCGATTTCGTGTTCCGCGAATCGACCAAGATCTCCAGCCCGCTGATCGATCTGTCCGATGCGCGTCTGGGTTATGGCGATAAAACCATCCTGGAGAAGGTCAAGCTGCAGCTGACCCCGGGTGCGCGGATCGGCCTGCTCGGGCCGAACGGCGCCGGTAAGTCGACCCTGATCAAGAACCTCGCCGGTGAGCTTGAGCCGCTGGCCGGGCGCCTGACCCGTGGCGAAAACACCGTAGTCGGCTACTTCGCCCAGCATCAGCTCGATTCGCTCGACGCCAAGGCCAGCCCGCTGCTGCACCTGCAGCGTCTGGCGCCGACCGAGCGCGAGCAGACACTGCGCGACTTCCTCGGCGGTTTCGACTTCCGTGGTGCACGTATCGATGAACCGGTGCTGAATTTCTCCGGTGGCGAGAAGGCACGTCTGGCCCTGGCGTTGATCGCCTGGGAGCGGCCGAACCTGTTGCTGCTCGACGAACCGACCAACCACCTCGACCTGGAAATGCGCCTGGCGTTGACCATGGCTCTGCAGGAATTCAGCGGCGCGGTCCTGGTGGTGTCTCACGATCGGCATTTGCTCAAGAGCACCACCGACAACTTCTATCTGGTCGCTGACGGCAAGGTCGAAGAGTTCGATGGCGACCTCGAAGACTACGCCCGCTGGCTGGTGGAATACCGTCAGCGCAACGCCCCGGTCAGCAACACCCCGGTCAACCCGGACAAGACCGACAAGAAGGCCCAGCGTCAGGCCGCCGCTGCGTTGCGTCAGCAACTGGCACCGCACAAGCGTGAAGCCGACAAGCTCGAAGCCGAGCTGGGCAAGCTCCACGAGAAACTGGCCAAGGTTGATGCCAGCCTCGGTGACAGCGACATCTACGAGCCGGCGCGCAAGAATGAGCTGCGTGATCTGCTGGCCGAACAGGCCAAACTGAAGGTGCGCGAAGCCGAGCTGGAAGAGGCCTGGATGGAAGCGCTGGAAACCCTGGAAAGCATGCAGGCGGAGCTGGAGGCACTGTCCTGATGGACGCGTTCAAGCTGCCATTGCCGGCGGTGTGGGTCGAGCCGATCTGGCTCGGCGTACAGATTCTGCTGATCCTGCTGGCCGGTTATCTCACCCAGCGTTTTGTCGCCAAAGGCCTGACCCGTCTGGGTGATCGCTACCCGTTCCCGCCGCAGTTGCTGATGCCGCTGCGTGGCGGTCTGCGCTGGCTGATCATGGGCAGTGCACTGATCTTTGTGCTGGAGCGCCTCGGGGTCTCGGCCACGGTGTTGTGGACCGCGCTGTCGGGTTTCGTCGCGGTGGCGGCGGTGGCGTTCTTCGCGATGTGGAGTGTGCTGTCGAACCTGCTCTGCGCGATTCTGATCTTCACCGTCGGCCCGTTCCGTCTGGGGGATGTGGTCGAGCTGGTGGACACCACCGACAAACCTGGCGTCAAAGGCCGGGTGGTGGCGATCAATCTGCTCTACACCACGTTGATCGAGGCTGAGGAACTGGGTACCGGCAGCGCCATGGTGCAAGTGCCGAACAGCCTGTTCTTCCAGCGCTCGGTGCGGCGCTGGCGCGGCAACGATGTGTTTCCTTCCAGCGGTTTCGAAAAGTAGATTTCCCGGGCGTCTGATCTGACGCCTTCGCGAGCAGGCTCGCTCCCACAATGGATCTTCAGTGCTCGCAAATTTTGTGTCCACAGAGGATCAACTGTGTGCGAGCCTGCTCGCGAAGGGGGCGTTGGCCCGCAAATACGGGGTTGCGTCCGCAACGTCCTACAAAAAAACAATAGTCATCCGCCTGAAAGCACATTAATTTGGATGTTTGGTACCAGTCCGAGTCGAGGTGTGCGATGGAGCTACAAACATGGCTGGCGTTTTTCGCCGCCTGCTGGGTGATCAGTCTGTCCCCGGGCGCCGGCGCCATTGCGTCGATGTCCAGCGGTTTGCAATACGGTTTCTGGCGCGGCTACTGGAACGCGCTGGGCCTGCAAGTCGGCCTGGCGGTACAGATTGCGATTGTCGGCGCCGGTGTTGGCGCGATTCTCACGGCGTCGGCCACCGCGTTCTATGCGATCAAGTGGTTTGGTGTGGCCTACCTAGTCTATCTGGCGGTCAAGCAATGGCGTGCGCTGCCCATGGACATGAGCGATGACGCCGCGGTACGGCCGATCGGCAGGCCGCTGGCACTGGTGTTCCGTGGCTTTCTGGTGAACATCAGCAACCCCAAGGCCCTGGTGTTCATGCTGGCGGTGCTGCCGCAGTTCATCAATCCGCATGCACCGCTGCTGATGCAGTACCTGGTGATCGGCGTGACCATGATCTGCGTTGATCTGATCGTCATGGCTGGCTACACCGGCCTGGCATCGAAGGTGCTGCGCCTGTTGCGCACGCCGAAGCAGCAGAAGCGCATGAACCGTACGTTTGCCGGGCTGTTCATCGGTGCGGCGGCGTTCATGGCGACGTTGCGTAAAGCGGTGGTGTAACGCCTGCGGGCGCAAAAAAGGCGACCTGATGAGGTCGCCTTTTTCGTTTCTGACGATACATATGGGATACATCCAACTGTGGCGAGGGAGCTTGCTCCCGCTGGGCTGCGAAGCGGCCCCAAAAAGCTTGTGAGCGCTGCGCACTCAAGCGGGAGCAAGCTCCCTCGCCACAGGTAACGCATCCGCAAATCAGTGCAAAATCACCGGCGCAGTATCACGCGGCAGGTTGTTGCGCTGCTGCGGCTCACGCGGCTGCTCGTAACCGCCACCACCGAGCTGTTGGCTCAGTTGCCCGGCGACGTCCTCGCCCAGAGCCTTGGACACCTCACGCACCACCCGAGGGCGGTTCAGCGAGATCTTGATGTCGCGGCCGTTCACCAGTTTGGTGTCCTGCGCCTCACCCATCGCCGTGAAGGCCGAGGTGATCTCGTAGGTCTTGGTGTTGATCAGGCTGAAATCCGCCACCAGCGTCAGGCCCAGCACTGCCGAATAGCTGTCGGTGTGCGCCAGCTCGTTCATGTCCTGGGTGAAGTCGATGTCCGACACGGTGCCGAACAGCACATAGTCGGCGCCCTTGAAGTTGCCGGCCTTGATGCGTTTGATCACGTCATAGACGTCACCTTTGGACGACGCGGTGTACGGCGTGCCCTGCACCAGCTGGAACATGCCGGTACGCAGGATTTCACCCTTGATGTCGCCAGTGAATTTACGCAGCTCACCCTGTTCGATGTAGCTGGTGGTCGCTTCCAGCTCGTTATAGCTCGAAGAGCCGCTGGAGCTGTAGTAACCCTCGCGGTAATTGTTCTGCGCCGAAACGATGTGGATGTATTGCTCCACACGTTCCTGATACGCCAGATCCGTCACCGCGACTTTCGGGGCCGCTTGCACGCTGAACACGCAAGCCAGGGCCATCATGCCAATCCATGCGCGCATTGATTAACGCTCCGTGGTTTTGCGGATCTCTTTTTCGTCCATCCACTCGGCCAGACCGCTTTCGACGTCGATCAGTTGCAGGCTGAATTTGTAGAAGACGTCCTTGTAGTCGCTGCTGCGCTTGACGATCGAGCTGATCGAACCTTCCAGACGGTATTTGGCGGCGATCATGTTTCCGGTCTTGGCCACGGTGCTCTTCTTGTACAGGCCACTCTGGTTTTGCAGCTTGAGCTGATCAACCTGGCTCTGCATCGCGGTGTTGTCGCTGGCGAAGCGGGCGGTGCCAGACTTCATCAGCTGGGTCTTGATGCTGGTGGTGATCTCACGAGTGTCGATGTACTCGCTGGTCTTGTTCTTCACGTCGTAGACCTGCACCACCGGGCGGCCCTGCAGGATGCCGGACTGGGCCAGGGAGCGGGTCATCGACTCGGCGATCATTTGCAGGTCGGTCGAACCGAATTCGTTGGTCACGGTTTCAACCGCTTTGGTGTCGCCGTAGCTGATGTTCTTGCTGCCCAGAGTCGGTGAAGTGTTGGCGCAACCGGCAGCCAGCAGGGCGAGGACAGCGATCAAGGAAAAGCGTGCAAACATGGGAATGCTCTCTAAAACAGGAATAGGGTGGCGGGCTTAAGGCGTCTTGAGTTCCAGGCGGAAGTCCACGGCTTTCGGGGTCGGGGCGATGCCCTGGATGAAGCTGGTCTGGGCGCCGTACATCATCTGGCTTTTCCAGACTTCCTCCTCGGCGATCGGGAAACCTTCCGGACCGAGCCAGGCGAAGCGGTAGTAGAACGTCTTGTTGCTGTTGAGGGTGTTGGTCAACTGCACATTGACGGTCATGAAGCCGTTCTCGCGGGCCACGCGCATGGCGCCGACCGCGATGTGTTTCTGCGGGCCCATGGCCACGACCTTGCTCGCGGCGCTGCCCGGCTCCGGCGGTGGCGGGGTGGCGCAGCCGCTGGCCAGGACGGCGAGGGCGGCAACGGCGATGAGTTTGAAGCGCATGCAAAGACTCCGTTCTTAAGGTTGTTTGAGGCTGGCGACGTTAGTCGCGCCGGCGCTCGGGATGACGTGGGCGGCGACGCCCGCAGCGAACACCTGGTTGCCCACGGCGCGCAGGCTGATCACCTGGTAACGCTGATCGACGGTGACCTTGACCACCGAACCGCCGACGGCGCTCGGCAGACTGACTTGGTACTCGCCTTTCTTCAAGCGCAGACGCACCACTTGGGTGTTGTCCGGCAGGGTACGCCACGTACGGGTATCGGCACCTTCCAGCACAGCTGAAGAGATACCCACGGCCAGACCGGCCAGCGGATTGGTTTCGTTGATCTTTTTCTGCGCCACGCCTTTGGTGATTGCGCGCACGGTGGTGCGCACGATGATCCCCGGCATGTCATCGCGCAGGGCGCGGCGCGACATGGCGGTGGTGCTGTTGAGAGCAGTCAGGTTGACTTGCTGGCCATCGACACCAATCTGCGCGAACGGCGCGGTGGAGGTGTCAGGCTTGATGATCGGGAACGACAGCGGGGTGATCACCACGTTGTTGGAAATCGGCAAGGGCAGCGGTACGCGGATCGAGTCACGCGATGGCGCCAGACCGCTTTGCACCACGATCAGGATATCGCTGTCGTCGGACTTGCTCGGCTTGTCGAGATTGACCAGCGCCTGTTCCAGCAGCGGGGTGTTCGGCCGCAGTTCGGCGGCCTTGCGGTAACCTGGTGCAGCCAGATCCTTCTCCCCCAGGGCTTCGTAGACGAAGCCGGCCAGGTAGTGGCTGAACGCACTCTGGTAGCTGTTTTTCAGGCTGACCACTTCCGGCGCATCAAGGCTGGCGACCGGATAACCCTGCAGATCCTTGTACTGGGTCTTGATCCCTTCTTTCTCGGCCTCTTCCTCGCTCTTGAGGTATTCCTTGTCGCGCAGGTCGGCGATCACCGCTTCACGTTCATGCGTCCTCTTGATCGCGGTGCGGGCGCCGTCGAAGTCATTGACTGCCAGCAGGTTGAGGGCCATCTGCGTGGTCAGCATGACTTTTTCATAGTCGTAGCCTTCGTAGCGACGGACCTTGTCGTTGACGATGAAGCTGCCGAACTGGGCCAGGTATTTGCCGGAGTCGAGCTTGACCGCGTCTTCCCACTGACCGACTACCTGATCGGCGCTGGTCCAGGCGTTCTGGCTACCGGACAGGTCGCCCTTGGCGCGCAGCAACTCACCTTTCTCGAAGTAATAGAGCAGGTCTTTGTCCGGGCCGGTGTTGTTCTTTTCCAGCAGGGTCAGTGCGGCGTCGACGTTGCCGGTAGCCAGTTGCTGATTGGTCTGGGCCAGTTCCGAATCGTAGTTGCGAAACGCTGAACAACCGGACAGCAGAGTGACGGCGCTGAGCGCGATCAAGGTGGGGGCGCGGAATGCCATGGGGGTACTTCTTCCCTGAGCTTGAAACAGCAGCAGCCACCTGTGCCGGTCGGGCTGATATGACCCATCGGCAGTGGCGCTGGCCTCCTGCCAATTCCTCATAACCAGAGGAGCTTTTATGCCGCATCGCGATAGCGCGGGCGCGGCATTATAAGCGGGCGATGCTGGCCATGTAATAGCTTTTTAATCGCACTTGTTAGTTTGGTGCCACCATTCTAAGCATATCAATCGTCCTGCGTTCATGGCGTTTCAGGCAGGACCAGTGCGGAACCCACGAAATAGTTTTTGCCCATGAACACCCGCAGGTTGAACACTTGGTGATTCTGATCGACGCGTACCGTGAACCCGTCTTCTGCACGAAAATACGGAAAGCGCACGCGGTGCAGGCCTTTTTTCAGGCGCAGACGGGCGACCAGGGTTTTATCCGGCAGTGTGCGCCAGGTTCGTGTGTCAGCCTCTTCGAAAGGATCGTGATCGGTCACCACCAGCGACACCTTGGACGGATCGCGTTCGTTCTTTTGCGCCTGGCTGATGGCGGCCATGTTGGCGCGGAACATGGCACGGGAGATGATCGCCGGCATGTCATCGCGCAGGGTGCGCATGGCCATGTCCGTGACGCTGTTGATCATCGTCAGCGGGTATTGTTTACCATCGACGAGCACACTCGGAACCGGAGGTGTGAGAGTGTCGGGCACCATCACCGGGAACGAAATCGGGGCGATAATCGTCAGGTTTTCGTTCAGCCGCACCGGGATCGGCACTTGCACCGAACTGCGTGCCGGTGCGAAGCCGACCTGGACCACGATCAGAATCTCGCTTTCATCGCCTGCCGGCCCGGGTTTGTCCAGATTGCGAAGAGCGTTTTCGAGAAACCGCAGGCCCGGGCGCAACTCGATCGCCTGTCGATAGCCGGGTGCCGCGAGCGTACGCTCGCCCAAGGCTTCGTAGGTGAAGCCAGCCAGATAATGACTGAACGCACTCTGGTAGCCATTCTTCAGTGCGATGACTTGCGGAGCGTCGAGGATGGTCACCGGATAGCCCTGCAAATCTTTGTAATGCAGCGTGATCCCTTGGCTTTTGGCTTGCTCTTCAGCTTCTTCGTATTGCCTTTCGCGCTGGCGGGCGATCAGGGTTTCGCGCTCGTGGGTTTTCTTGATGTCGGCGCGGGCCCCGTCGAAATCGCTTTCTGCCAGTTGGTTGAGGGCCATCTCGGTGGTCAGCATGACTTTTTCGTGGTCGTAGCCTTCGTAACGCTGCAGCTTGTCGTTGACCAGCATGGTGCCCATTTCATTGCCGAAACGGGTCAGCAACTTCATGCCTGCGGAGGGCACGGCTTCTTCGCGCTGAAAAATCATCCGGTCAGCACTGCGCCAGGCTTCCTGGCTTTTTGGCAGGTTGGTGCCGGCGCTGAGAATCGCGCCGCGCTCCAGGTAATACAGCAGATCCTTGTCTTCCCAGGGATTGTGCAGCTCCATCAGATAGAGCGCTTCGTTGAGATTGCCCTGCGCCATCTGATCGATGGTCTGCTGCATTTCCTGATCGTAATTGCGGTAGGCGGCGCACCCGCTCAGTTGCACGATGACGCTGAGCAGCAGGCAGAACGGCAGACAATGGCGCATGGAGACGGGTTCTTCCTTGAACGGCAAAAGCACGGAGGTGACGCATTATAAGGGCGCTTTGCTGCTGCCGGGTGGGCAAGGATTGCCCCGCGCTGGCAGTGGGACGGGCCCACGAAAGCCCGGTGGTGTGCTGCGCATCAGCGGGCCATTCGCGCTGAAGGTACGGGTATTTGTCGACTTCATGGCTGAGCACTCCCGCAAGGTGCCGCTGCCATTGCGCTAAAGCGGTTGTACGTCGACAAAGCTTGAGCGAAAGGCGTTGGAAGTGAACAATATGTAACTTCGCATTTCCATTTGAGACTCATTCATGACTGCCTCGTCCCGATTCCTGGCCTGGCTGGTGTTCCCGTTGTTTGCCCTGAGCAGTTTCAACCTGCTGGCCGACACCGTGGAAGGCGCCCCGCAGGCGCTGCACCTGCTCGATTACATCAGCGCCGACTACCCGCCGACGGTCGCGGCGGGCAAGGTCGTCGACGACGGCGAATACCGCGAGCAACTGGAATTCACCCAGGTGCTGCAAGGCCTGATCGCTGGTATGCCGGCCAAGCCGGAGAAGGCGGCGCTGGAGCAGGGCGTCGTGGCTCTGCACGCCGCCATCAGCGCGAAACAGGACGGCGCCGAAGTCGCCCGTCAGGCCCGGCAACTGGGGGCGAAACTGGCGGTGGCGTATGAAGTCAGCCAGGCACCGATCATTACGCCGGATCCGACCCGGGGTGCGCCGCTGTATGCGCAGAACTGCTCGGTATGCCACGGTGAAGCGGGGGCCGGTGACGGTCCGGCGGGGCTCGGCATGGCGCCGGCCCCGGCCAATCTGCGTGATGCCGCACGGATGGACCACCTGAGTCTGTACGCGATCTACAGCACTCTCGGTCAGGGCGTCGAAGGCACCGACATGCCGGCCTTCGCTGATCAACTGGACGACCGTCAGCGCTGGGACCTGGCGACCTACATCGCCGGTTTCAGTGCCGACCCGGCAGCGGCCAAGTCCGACAAGACCTACAACATCGCCGATCTGGCCCGCCAGACCCCGGCCGAAGTGCAGGTTGCCGAAGGCGCGCAAGTCGCCGCAACCTTCCGTGCCCAGCGCGCGCAGCCGCCGCAGGTCAAACGTGGCCCGGCGCAGTTGCTCGATTACACCGCCGCCACGCTGGACAAGAGCCTGGCTGCGTATCGCGACGGTGATCGCGATCAGGCCTATGACCTGTCGGTGGCGGCGTATCTGGAAGGCTTCGAGCTGGTCGAGAGCTCGCTGGATAACGTCGATGCCAACGTGCGCAAGGACACCGAAAAATCGCTGATGGCCTACCGTCAGTCGTTGCAGGACGGTCTGCCGGTGGCGCAGGCCGAGCAGCGTCTGGACGCGGCCAAGGGCAAATTGAAAGCCTCCGCCGAACTGCTCGGCAGCGATGGCCTGAGCTGGTCGCTGAGTTTCATTTCCGGCCTGCTGATTCTGCTGCGCGAAGGCCTGGAAGCGATTCTGGTGCTGGCGGCGATTCTCGCGTTCCTGCGTAACACTGGCCAGCAGTCTGCGGTGCGCAGCGTCAACATCGGTTGGGGCCTGGCGCTGGTGGCCGGTCTCGGTACCTGGGCGCTGGCGGCGTATGTGATCGACGTCAGTGGCTCGCAGCGTGAACTGCTTGAAGGCGCGACGGCGCTGTTTGCCAGTGTCATGGTGCTGTGGCTCGGCGTGTGGATGCACGACCGACGCCACGCGGCGGCCTGGCAGGATTACATCAAGCAGAGTCTGGTGGGCGGCGGCGGGCGTTTCGGCTTCGCGATCCTGGCGTTCTTCTCGGTGTATCGCGAGCTGTTCGAAGTGATCCTGTTCTACGAAACCCTGTGGCTGCAGGCAGGCCCGGCCGGGCATGACGCGGTGCTGGCCGGTGGCGCCACGGCGCTGGTGCTGCTGGTCGGTCTGGCCTGGGTGATCCTGCGCGGCTCGGCGAAACTGCCGCTGGCGCTGTTCTTCAGCATCAACGCCGGTCTGCTGTGTGCGTTGTCGGTGGTGTTTGCCGGGCATGGCGTGAAGGCGTTGCAGGAAGCCGGGATCTTCGGCACGCGGCCGGTGGCGTTCTTCGACTTCGACTGGCTGGGCATCCATGCCGACGCCTATTCGCTGACGGCGCAGGCGGTGGCGATTCTGGCGATTGTTGTGTTGTACGGGCGTAGCCGGATGGCCGAGAGAAAGCGGGTGACGGCTGCCTGATCGGGTTATCGTTAAAAGATCGCAGCCTTCGGCAGCTCCTACAGGGGTGCGTTATATACCTGTAGGAGCTGCCGAAGGCTGCGATCTTTTGCTTTTAAGAGGTTATCAAGATGCGTGTATGGATCGATGCCGATGCCTGCCCCCGGGCCGCCAAGGATCTGGTGGTGAAGTTCGCCCTCAAGCGCAGGTTCGAGGTGGTGCTGGTGGCGGGGCAGCCGCAGATCAAGCCGGGGCTGGCGATCGTTAAACTGATCGTGGTACCCAGCGGCCCGGATGCGGCAGACGATTATCTGGTCGAGCACGCGGTGCCGGGGGAACTGGTGATCTGCAGCGACATCCCGCTGGCCGATCGTCTGGTGAAGAAGGGCGTGGCGGCGCTGGACCCGCGAGGCAAGGAGTTCGACGCGCAGAACATGGGCGAACGGCTGGCGGTGCGCAATCTGTTCACCGACCTGCGCGAGCAGGGCCAGATCAGCGGCGGCCCGGCGCCGTTCGGCGAGCGCGAGAAACAGGCGTTTGCCAATGCGCTGGACCGCATTCTCACCCGGTTGACCCGCAAACCCTGAGACAAACAAAGATCCCTTGTAGGAGTGAGCCTGCTCGCGATAGCGATAGAACATTCAACAAAACTGTTGCCTGTACCGCCGCCATCGCGAGCAGGCTCACTCCTACATTAGAACGCGTCAGGCATCGTTCTCGTGGGTCAATTCCAGAACGCGGTCGACCAGCTTGTTGATCCCGGAAGCCGCCTCACTGATGTTCTGCGCCAGCATGTAAGCCGGGGTGGTCACCAGTTTGCGTGCCTTGTCTTCGATGATGTCGCTCACCGCGCAGTCTTCGTGGGTGGCGCCCATCTTGTTCATGGCGGTCGCGGTGTCGGTGTCGTTGCCGATGGTGCAGGTCACGCCCGGGCCGTAGATCTTCGCCGCCAGCGCCGGCGAGATGCACATCAGGCCTACCGGTTTGCCCGCTTCGGCAAACGCTTCCGCCAAGGCCAGCACTTCAGGCTGCACCGTGCAGCCGGCGCCTTCGACGGCAAAGTTCGAGAGGTTTTTCGCCGCGCCAAAGCCGCCGGGCACGATCAGCGCGTCGAAATCTTCGACGTCGGCCTCGCGGAGATCCTTGATGTTGCCGCGGGCAATGCGCGCCGACTCCACCAGGACATTGCGCGTTTCGGGCATTTCTTCGCCGGTCAGGTGATTGATCACATGCAATTGCGCGATGTTCGGGGCGAAGCACTGCACCTGCGCGCCGCGTTGATCCAGGCGCAGCAGGGTGATGACGCTCTCGTGGATCTCGGCGCCGTCGTACACGCCGCTGCCGGACAGGATCACTGCAACTTTTTTGCTCATGGTTTTCTCTCCAGATTCATGGCGCTAAATGTCCACTAATTTGTCGTGCGTTGCCATAGGGGGATTGGGCGTCTACACCTAGGATCTGTCCATAGAATCCGACCGGGGCGCGCCATGGACTTCATTCTGTATGCAGTGCCGTTTTTCTTCGTGCTGATCGCCGCCGAACTGCTCGCCGACCGCTGGCGCGGGGTCAGCCACTATCGCCTCGCCGACTCGGTGAACAGCCTCAGCGCCGGGGTGTTGTCGACCACCACCGGGCTGCTGACCAAGGGTGTGGGGCTGCTGACCTATGCGTTTGCCCTGGAGCACCTGGCGCTGCTCAGGCTGCCGGCGGACAGTATTTGGGTCTGGGTGTTGGCCTTTGTGTTCTATGACTTCTGCTATTACTGGCTGCATCGTATGGGCCACGAGCGCAACATCCTCTGGGCCGCGCATTCGGTGCATCACCAGAGCGAGGAATACAACCTCTCCACCGCGTTGCGCCAGACCAGTACCGGGTTTCTGCTGGGCTGGATCTTCTACCTGCCGATGGCGGTGCTCGGGGTACCGCTGCCAGTGTTCGTCAGCGTCGCGGCGATGAATCTGCTGTATCAGTTCTGGGTCCACACCCGGCACATTCCCAGGCTTGGCTGGTTCGAGTGGTTCTTTGTCACGCCATCCAATCATCGGGCCCACCATGCACAGAACGCTCTCTACATGGATCGCAACTACGGCGGGGTGTTCATTCTTTGGGATCGGCTGTTCGGTACATTCCAGGAAGAGGACGACAACGAACCGGTGATTTTCGGCGTGACCACGCCGCTGGAGAGCTGGAATCCGCTGTGGGCCAATGTGCAGTTCTATGCGCAGTTGTGGAATGACGCGCGCCGCGCCGAAAGCCCGTGGGACAAGTTGCGGATCTGGTTCATGCGCACGGGTTGGCGACCGGTAGACGTGGCGGCGAAGTACCCGCTGAACAAGCCGGATCTGAGCCGCTTTCGCAAGTTCGAGGTGCCGCTCGACAGCCGTCGACAGGGGTACGTGGCGCTGCAGTTCTGCGTCTATATCGCGCTGGGCAGTTACCTGATGGGCGAGGCGCAGCATCTGCCGATCACCGCGCTGCTGCTGGGCTGGGGCGCCGTGGCGTGGGGATTGTTTGTGTTGGGCGTGGCCCTGGAGAATCGCCCGTGGGCGATGAGGGTGGAGCTGCTGCGGCTGGCGTCGAATCTGCCGCTGGTGTGGTTGGCGCCACCGCTCGGGCTATGGCCGGCCAGCCCGTTGGCCTGGGCTGGCCTGCTCGGTTACAGCCTGCTCAGTGGCATCGGGCTGTATGGCTGTCGCCAGCGCGTTACTCGGCTGGCTTCTTAGGTTCGGCGAGGCTGGCTTGTTCTGCTTGAAGCAGATGGGCGGCTTTTGCGGCTTGCTCGTCGGCATACACCTGCCTGGCCAGTCGCGCATTCTTGAACCGGCGACGCAGCCACAAGCCGACACCCAGCACCAGCAGCGCGCCGAGCACCCACAGTTCGTACTTCTTGATGCTGCCGAGCATGCCTTCGAGCACTGCACCAAAATGGTAGGCGGCGGCTGCCAGGGCCGTGGCCCAGATCGCCGCACCGATGCCGTTCAGCAGCAGATAACGCCCCGGCGGGTAGCCCGACAGGCCGATCGCCACCGGCATCACCGTGCGCAGGCCATAAACGAAGCGGAAGCTCAGGACCCAGATATCCGGATGCTTGCGGATGTGTTCCAGCGCGCGGTCGCCCATCATCTGCCAGCGCGGTTTGCGCGCCAGCAATTTGCGCCCGTGCTTGCGCCCCAGGAAGTACCACAGCTGATCGCCGGCATAACTGCCGAAGAACGCCACGACCACCACCAGGTTGATATCCATGTATCCACGGAACGCGAGGAAGCCCGCGAGCACCAGGATGGTTTCGCCTTCGAAGAACGTGCCGAGAAACAAGGCAAAGTAGCCGAAGTCATGCAGAAATTGTTGGAGCATTGTCTGGGTGCTGGCGAAATGAACGCGCAGCCTAACCCTTCGGACACATTCAGGAAAGTGTCCAAATGTGTCTCGACGTGAACATTTCCTACAAGGACAATGGATTGCGACGACCTGTCACAGGGGTGCACATAACTGTAATACGACCGTCATAATGGCCGCTTATAACTGTCACGCTCGCCCGTTTGCGCGGGCTCAGGAGTCTGCCGTGAGCTTTACCCCTGCCAACCGTTTGTTCCCCGCCACCCGTTTGCGCCGCAATCGCCGCGATGATTTTTCGCGTCGGCTGGTACGGGAAAATGTGCTGACGGTCGATGACCTGATCCTGCCGGTGTTCGTGCTCGACGGTGAAAACCGTCGCGAAGCCGTGGCCTCGATGCCCGGTGTCGAGCGTCTGACCATCGATCTGCTACTCGAAGAAGCGGCGAAATGGGTCGATCTGGGCATCCCGGCGCTGGCCCTGTTCCCGGTGACTCCTTTAGAACTCAAATCCCTCGATGCCGCCGAAGCGTGGAATCCTGAAGGCATTGCCCAGCGCGCCACCCGTGCGCTGCGCGAGCGTTTTCCGGAGCTTGGCGTGATCACCGATGTCGCGCTTGATCCGTTCACCACCCACGGGCAGGACGGCATTCTCGACGAAGAAGGCTACGTGCAGAACGACATCACCGTCGACGCACTGGTCAAACAGGCGCTGTCCCATGCCGAAGCCGGCGCTCAGGTCGTGGCACCGTCGGACATGATGGACGGTCGCATTCAGGCGATCCGTGAAGCGCTGGAGATTGCCGGTCACGTCAATGTGCGGATCATGGCCTACTCGGCCAAGTACGCCAGCGCCTATTATGGGCCGTTCCGCGATGCGGTGGGGTCGGCGGCGAATCTGGGCAAGGCCAACAAGGCCTCCTATCAGATGGACCCGGCCAACAGCGACGAAGCGCTGCACGAAGTCGGTGCGGACTTGTCTGAAGGCGCGGACATGGTCATGGTCAAACCCGGCATGCCGTACCTGGACATTCTTTTGCGGGTAAAAGATGCCTTCAAAGTGCCGACCTTCGTCTATCAGGTTAGCGGCGAATACGCCATGCACATGGCGGCGATCCAGAATGGCTGGTTGAGCGAGGCGGTGATTCTCGAATCACTGACCGCCTTTAAACGTGCCGGCGCTGATGGCATCCTGACTTACTTTGCTGTCCGTGCCGCTCAATTGTTACGAGAGCAGAAATAGCCCTCCCAGGAACATTCGATGAATACCGAAGGACTCACAGAAGTTGCAGTAAAAGAAGCTCAGCCGGTGGTGGAACAAATCACCGAAACCCCGCCGGAACTGGAGCCTGCGCCACCCGCGCCGGTTGTCGAAGCCGCCGCGGCGGCCCCGGTGATCGCGATTCCCGGCCTGGATGACAGCAGTCTGTACATCCACCGCGAGCTCTCGCAACTGCAATTCAACATCCGCGTGCTGGAACAGGCGCTGGACGAGTCCTATCCGTTGCTGGAAAGGCTGAAGTTCCTGCTGATCTTCTCCAGCAACCTCGACGAATTCTTCGAAATCCGCGTCGCCGGCCTGAAGAAACAGATCACCTTCGCCCGGGAACAGGCCGGTGCCGACGGGCTGCAGCCGCATCAGGCGCTGGCGCGGATCAGCGAACTGGTGCACGGTCACGTTGACCGCCAGTACGCGATCCTCAACGACATCCTGTTGCCGGAGCTGGAAAAGCATCAGGTGCGCTTCATCCGTCGCCGTTACTGGACGACCAAACTCAAGACCTGGGTGCGCCGCTATTTCCGCGACGAAATCGCACCGATCATCACCCCGATCGGCCTCGACCCAACGCACCCGTTCCCGTTGCTGGTGAACAAGAGCCTGAACTTCATCGTCGAACTCGAAGGCATCGACGCCTTCGGTCGCGACTCCGGTCTGGCGATCATCCCCGCACCGCGTCTGCTGCCACGGATCATCAAGGTCCCGGAAGAAGTCGGCGGCCCGGGCGACAACTATGTGTTCCTGTCGTCGATGATCCACGCCCACGCCGACGACCTGTTCCAGGGCATGAAGGTCAAGGGCTGCTACCAGTTCCGCCTGACCCGAAACGCCGACCTGTCGCTCGATTCCGAAGACGTCGAAGACCTTGCGCGCGCCCTGCGTGGCGAGCTGTTCTCGCGTCGCTATGGTGATGCGGTGCGTCTGGAAGTCGCCGACACCTGCCCGAAACACCTGTCGGACTACCTGCTCAAGCAGTTCAACCTGAGCGAGAGCGAGCTGTATCAGGTCAACGGCCCGGTCAACCTGACCCGTCTGTTCAGCATCACCGGTCTGGACAGCCATCCGGAGCTGCAATACACGCCGTTCACCCCGCAGATCCCGAAACTGCTGCAGAACAGCGAGAACATTTTCAGCGTCGTCAGCAAGCAGGACATCCTGTTGCTGCACCCGTTCGAGTCGTTCACCCCGGTGGTCGACCTGTTGCGTCAGGCGGCGAAAGACCCGCATGTTCTGGCGGTGCGCCAGACCCTGTACCGCTCCGGCGCCAACTCCGAGATCGTCGATGCGCTGGTGGACGCCGCACGTAACGGCAAGGAAGTGACCGCGGTCATCGAGCTGCGTGCACGCTTCGACGAAGAGTCCAACCTGCAACTGGCCAGCCGCCTGCAAGCGGCCGGTGCGGTGGTGATTTACGGCGTGGTCGGCTTCAAGACTCACGCCAAGATGATGTTGATCCTGCGTCGCGAGGCCGGCGAGATTGTGCGTTACGCACACCTCGGCACCGGTAACTACCACGCCGCCAATGCTCGTCTGTACACCGACTACAGCCTGCTGACCTCCGACGACGCCTTGTGCGAAGACGTCGGCAAACTGTTCAGCCAGTTGATCGGCATGGGTAAAACCCTGCGCATGAAGAAGCTGCTGCATGCGCCATTCACCCTGAAGAAGGGCATGCTCGACATGATTGCCCGGGAAACCCAGTTCGCCCTCGACGGCAAACCGGCGCACATCATCGCCAAGTTCAACTCGCTGACCGATCCGAAGATCATCCGCGCGCTGTACAAGGCCAGCCAGTCTGGCGTGCGCATCGATCTGGTGGTGCGTGGCATGTGCTGCCTGCGTCCGGGGATTGCCGGGGTTTCGCACAACATCCACGTGCGCTCGATCATCGGCCGCTTCCTGGAGCACACCCGGGTGTTCTACTTCCTCAACGGCGGCGAGGAGCAGATGTTCCTTTCCAGCGCCGACTGGATGGAGCGCAACCTCGACAAGCGCGTCGAGACTTGCTTCCCGGTGGAGGGCAAGAAGCTGCTGACCCGCGTCAAGAAAGAGCTGGAGCTGTACCTGACCGACAACACCCACAGCTGGAGCCTGCAGTCGGATGGCCGTTACATCCGCAACACACCAACCGGCAACCAGAACCCGCGCAGCGCGCAGGCGACGTTGCTGGAACGTCTGGGCAGCCCGATTCTGCCGGTGAGCAGCTAAGCCTCAAGCGCAATAAAAAAGGCGATCCCTCGGGATCGCCTTTTTGTATCTGTCATTTACCAACCTGTAGGAGCTGCCGAAGGCTGCGATCTTTTGATCTTTAAAAGATCGCAGCCTGCGGCAGCTCCTACAGGGGACTGTCAGTGCACGGTGAGGACGATACCAACCCGTGTCAGCCACTCGGCTTCAAGACCGAAATCCGCCTGAGTCAGCTGGTTTTCATCCAGCCAGTGCTCCGGGAATTCCACGTCGAGGTTGTTGCCCTTGGCGTGCAGCACCACTTGCGGCATCGCCTGGGTGCCACGGATGTGGTGGAACAGGATCGCGAAGCGCAGCAGCACGCACAGGCGGATCAGCTTGTTGCCGTCGTCACCGAACTCGGCGAACTTGTCCTTGGGGATGTTGCGGCGGTGGCCGCGCACCAGCAGGGCGAGCATCTGCTGGTCTTCGCGGGAGAACCCGGCGAGGTCCGAGTGTTCGATCAGGTAAGCGCCATGCTTGTGGTAGTGGTAGTGCGCGATGTCGAGCCCGACTTCGTGCACTTTCGCCGCCCAGCCCAGCAGTTCGCGCCAGATACCGTCATCCAGTTCCCAGTCGGCCGCGACCTGATCGAAGGCGTGCAGCGCCTTGCGCTCGACCCGCGCCGCTTGTTCCAGGTCGACGTGATAACGCTCCATCAGCGAGGTCAGGGTGCGTTCGCGTACGTCTTCGTGGTGATGACGGCCGAGCAGGTCATAAAGCACGCCTTCACGCAGCGCGCCTTCGCAGTGATCCATGCGTTGCAGTTCGAGGGCGTCGAAGATCGCTTCGAGAATCGCCAGGCCCGCCGGGAAAATCGCTCGACGGTCAGGCTTGATGCCTTCGAAGTCGATCTTGTCGACGTCACCGAGCTTGAACAGGCGACGCTTGAGCCACGCCAGGCCTTCGGCGTTGACTTCGCCGGTGCCATGCCCGCCGGCCTTCAGCGCCAGGCCGATGGCACGGATGGTGCCCGAGGAGCCGATGGCTTCATCCCAGGTCAGGCGGTGCAGGGCGTGCTCGATGCTCATGATCTCCAGCCGCGCCGCCGTGTAGGCCTGGGCGTAGCGGGCCGGGGTGATCTTGCCGTCCTTGAAATAGCGCTGGGTGAAGCTGACGCAGCCCATTTGCAGGCTTTCGCGCAACAGCGGCTCGAAGCGCTGGCCAATGATGAATTCGGTACTGCCGCCGCCGATGTCGGCCACCAGACGCTTGCCCGGGGTGTCGGCGAGGGTGTGCGAAACGCCCAGGTAGATCAGGCGCGCCTCTTCACGGCCGGAGATGACTTCCACCGGGTGGCCGAGGATTTCTTCGGCGCGGTGGATGAATTCCAGACGATTGCGCGCTTCGCGCAGGGCGTTGGTGCCGACGATCCGCACGGCGCCCAGTGGCATGCCGTTGATCAGTTGGGCGAAGCGCTTGAGGCAATCAAGCCCGCGCTGCATGGATTCTTCGTTGAGATGGCGCTCATCGTCGATGCCGGCGGCGAGCTGAACCTTCTCTCCGAGGCGTTCCAGAATACGGATTTCACCGTTCTGGGCCTTGGCCACGACCATGTGGAAGCTGTTGGAGCCCAGGTCGATTGCGGCGATCAGGGACAGATTCTTGGCTTTGGATTGCGGCATGGTCAGGGGGTCTCGGTCGATAACCCCGACATCGTGCCACGATCAAACGCTGACGCCAACGCGCACAACTCAAACCCTTGATCCTGTGCATAAAGTCTTGGGACTGCGGCGCGACCATTCGCGAGCAAGCTCGCTCCCACAGGTGAACGCATTCCAATGTGGGAGCGAGCTTGCTCGCGAAGAGGTCACCACTGGCCCAGAGATTTTTCAGGCTGTCGCTTCAACCGTACCAATGAAGTTCGCCAATTCCGCCGTCTGCGGATTGGCAAACAGCACCTTCGGATCGCCCACCTCATGCACCTTGCCGTGGTGCATGAACACCAGTTTGTCGCCGACCTCCCGGGCGAAGCGCATCTCATGGGTGACCATGATCAGCGTCATGCCTTCCTTGGCCAATTGGCGCACCACGGCCAGCACTTCGTTGACCAGTTCCGGGTCCAGCGCCGAGGTGATCTCGTCGCACAGCAACACTTTCGGCGACATCGCCAACGCCCGGGCAATCGCCACGCGTTGCTGCTGGCCGCCGGAGAGGCGATCCGGGAACGCATCGAATTTCTCCCCCAGGCCCACGCGTTCGAGCATCTTGCGCGCCAGTTCGGCAGCCTTGGCCTTCGGCACCTTCTGCACCACTTGCGGGGCGAGCATCACGTTTTCGCCCACCGTCAGGTGCGGGAACAGGTTGAACTGCTGGAACACCATGCCGACTTTCTGCCGCAGACTGCGCAGGTCGGCGCGGGCAGCGTCGAGGTATTCGCCGTCGACTTCGATCACCCCGTCGTTGATCGACTCCAGGCCGTTGAGGGTGCGCAGCAGGGTCGATTTGCCCGAGCCGCTGCGGCCGATGATCGCCACCACCTGGCCTTCTTCGACGCTCAGGTCGATGCCTTTGAGCACGTGGTGATCGCCGTAGTATTTATGCAGGGCGGAAATTCTAAGCAGAGGCATGCAGTCTCCTTTCCAGGTAGCGCGCACTGAGCGACAAGGGGTAGCAAAGCAGGAAGTAGCCGAGGGCGACGAGGCCGTAGACCATGAACGGTTCGAAGGTGGCGTTGGCGAGCATGCCGCCGGTCTTGGTCAGCTCGGTGAAGCCGATGATCGACGTCACGGCGGTGCCTTTGACCACTTGCACCGAGAAGCCCACGGTCGGCGCCACGGCAATCCGCAGCGCTTGTGGCAGGATCACGTAGCGCAGTTGCTCCAGCGGATTCAGCGCCAGGCTTGAAGAGGCTTCCCACTGACCGTGAGGAATCGCTTCGACGCAACCGCGCCAGATCTCCGCCAGATAAGCGCTGGTAAACAGCGTCAGGGCAATCGCCGCCGCCATCCACGGCGAGATTTCGATCCCGGCCAGCGCCACACCGAAGAACACCAGAAACAGCTGCATCAGCAGCGGTGTGCCCTGGAACAGCTCGATCCAGGTGCGGGCGATGTTGCTCGGCAAGGGATTTTTCGAGATGCGCATGACCAGAATCAGCAGCCCGACGATCCCGCCACCAATGAAGGCCACCAGCGACAGCGCCAGCGTCCATTGCAGGCCGGTGAGCAGGTTGCGCAGGATGTCCCAGAAGGTGAAGTCGCTCATCGGCTGTTCCTCGCGATATAGCGGCGACCGACCCAGTTCAGCAATTGCCGGATCAGCAGCGCCATGCACAGGTAGATCAGCGTGGTCAGCGCATAGGTTTCAAAGGCACGGAAGTTGCGCGACTGAATGAAGTTGGCGGCGAAGCTCAGCTCCTCGGTGGCGATCTGCGAACACACCGCCGACCCGAGCATGACGATGATGATCTGGCTGCTCAGGGCCGGCCAGACCTTGCCCAGCGCCGGCAGCAGCACCACATGGCGGAACGCTTCGAACCGGCTCATCGCCAGCGCGGCCGCCGCTTCCAGTTGTCCGCGCGGGATCGCCTGGATGCCGGCGCGGATGATCTCGGTCGAATACGCCCCCAGGTTGATCACCATCGCCAGCACCGCCGCCTGCCATTCGGAAATCTGCACTCCGAGCGAGGGCAGGCCGAAGAAGATGAAGAACAGTTGCACCAGAAACGGCGTGTTGCGGATCAACTCGACGTAGACGCCGAAGATTGCCGAGAACGGGCGGATGTTCCACGCCCGTACCAGCGCGCCGACGATGCCTACGCCGACCCCGAACAATGCGCCAATGGCCGTCAGTTCCAGGGTGAACAAGGCGCCGCGCAGCAACAGGTCGGTGTTTTGCACCACCGGCATGAAATCGAACTGATAAGCCATCGATTGTCTCCCGCGCGACCGATCAGAGATCGGCCGGCAGCGGCTCTTTAAGCCAGGTCTGCGAGTTTTTCTCCAGCGCGCCGTCAGCCTTGGCGGTGGCGAGGATCTCGTTGACCTTACCCAGCAGCGCCGGCTCGTTCTTGTTCACGCCGACATAGACTGGTGAATCCTTGAGCTTCACTTTCAGCGCCGGCACGCGTTTCGGGTTCTTCTCGCTGATTGCGACCATTACCACGTTGCCGCTGGCGATGAGGTCGACCTGGCCTGCGAGGTAGGCCGCGATGGTCGAGTTGTTGTCTTCGAAGCGCTTGATGGTCACGCCTTCGGGGGCGACCTTGGTCAGCTCAATGTCTTCGATGGCGCCACGGGTGACGCTGATGGTTTTGCCCTTGAGGTCGTCGAGCGTGGCGATCGCCGCATCCGGCGGGCCGAACACGGCGAGGTAGAACGGCGCGTAGGCGTGGGAAAAGTCGATGACTTTCTCGCGCTCCGGGTTCTTGCCGAGGCTGGAGATCACCAGATCGACCTTGCCGGTGGTGAGAAACGGGATGCGGTTGGTGCTGTTGACCGGGGTCAGTTCGAGTTTGACCTTGAGCTGTTCGGCCAGCAGTTTCGCCGTGTCAATGTCCAGCCCACGGGGTTTCATGTCCGGGCCGACCGAGCCGAACGGCGGGAAGTCCTGGGGCACGGCGACTTTCAGCGTGCCGCGTTTGACCACGTCGTCCAGACCGTCGGCGTGAGCCGGGATCTGGCTGAGCAACAGGCTGGAAAACAGAGCGGCGAGGAGGGCTCGGTAACGCAGGGTCATGGCAAATCTCCGGATCGGCGGGAAGTGATTTCTGCAAGCGGACAGAGCACGGGCCATGCCAACATCGCGCCAAATGCCCCGCAAGCCGCGGATTCTGCGTGTTCGTTCGGTCTTACTGGTCTGAACAGTCAGGTTGTTTTTCGCACCCCGATAGCGCATTGCGGCAGGACGCCGAACCCCGCTGGGGCACGACTTGCCGGATCCGGCGAATAGCTTTACAACTAGCCGCACCTTGGCCTGGCTCGTCTGAAAAACCATGAACTCGATCTCTCGCGCCGTACCTGAAGTGGCGCTGCAAGCGATTCGCAAACTGATCACCGAGCAGGGTTTCGGTGCGGGCGATGCGTTGCCCTCGCAACGGGATCTGGCCGTGCAGTTGGGGGTCAGTCGGGCGTCGTTGCGTGAGGCGCTGTCGTCGCTCAGTGCGCTGGGCGTGGTCAGCATCCAGCCGGGCAAAGGGGTGTTCGTGCAGGCTCCTGTGGAGATTGCGCACGGTGAAAATGCGCCGGGCTGGCCGTTTGCGGCGCAGGCCTCGCCGCTGGACATCTTTCAGCTGCGCTATGCCCTGGAAGGGTTTGCGGCCGGTTTGGCGGCAGTCACCTTGAGCACGTTCGATCTGGATGCGCTGGAGGACAACGTCGCGGCGATGCGCGAGCAGTTGAAGGCCGGCGATTTCGAGGCGGCGGCGAAACTCGACTTCGAATTCCACCGGCGCATTCTGCTGGCCAGCGGCAATCAGGCGATGCTCAGCATCCTCACCGCCAGCGCCGAGATCTTTCTGGAAAGCCAGAAGCTACCGTTCATCCGCGCCGAACGGGCGATGGAAACCTGGCAGGAACACCGCAAGATCCTCCGTGCCCTGGCCCGCCGGGCGTCCGCCGCCGCCCAGAAAGCCATGCAGGAGCACGTGCGCAACGCGGCACTGCGTACCGGGATCGCCTTCATCGCCCCCGCCACGGCGTGACTTGAGCTATACCCAGACTCATGGGCCGCCATAGCAAGACTCAATCAACTGCGGCTTCCTGAACAAGGGAAGGGCGGATATGATGGGCCACGTTTTTTTGCTTACAACCTGGAGAATTCCATGAGCAGCGATCTGATCAAACACGTTAGCGACGCCAGCTTCGAAGCCGACGTACTCAAGGCCGAAGGCGCTGTACTGGTCGACTACTGGGCTGAATGGTGCGGCCCTTGCAAAATGATCGCTCCGGTTCTGGACGAGATTGCCGAGACCTACAAAGGCAAGCTGACCATTGCCAAACTGAACATCGACGAGAACCAGGAAACTCCGGCCAAGCACGGCGTGCGTGGTATCCCGACGCTGATGCTGTTCAAGAACGGCAACGTTGAAGCGACCAAAGTCGGCGCCCTGTCGAAGTCGCAACTGGCGGCTTTCCTCGACGCCAACATCTAAGCGTCGCTGTAAAACGCCGAAAAAAAGCCTCGCAAATTGCGGGGCTTTTTGCGTATTCAGGGCTAGACGCTCCGAAACTCAGGTGGTACATTCGGCCCCGCACTGGTTTCTCCACTGCCCCCTGCTAGCCGTCGCCGACGCACTCCTTTTCGAACAAGTTCGCGATCCTGTCGCCTTCTCCGCGGCGCGGCCTCATTAAGCCAAAAGCTTAATTTCCCCCCTCCATAAATGATTACGTCATTCCTATATGAATCTGACTGAACTCAAGCAAAAGCCGATTACCGAACTGCTCGAATTGGCCGAACAGATGGGCATAGAAAATATGGCCCGTTCGCGCAAGCAGGACGTGATTTTCTCCCTGCTGAAAAAGCACGCGAAAAGCGGCGAGGAAATCTCCGGTGATGGCGTGCTGGAGATTCTCCAGGACGGCTTCGGCTTCCTGCGCTCCGCTGACGCTTCCTACCTCGCCGGCCCGGACGATATCTACGTCTCGCCGAGCCAGATCCGCCGTTTCAACTTGCGCACCGGTGACACCATCGTTGGCAAGATCCGACCGCCGAAGGAAGGCGAGCGTTACTTCGCCCTGCTCAAGGTCGACACGATCAACTTCGATCGTCCGGAGAACGCGAAGAACAAGATTCTCTTCGAGAACCTGACACCGCTGTTCCCAACCGTGCGCATGAAGATGGAAGCCGGTAACGGTTCCACCGAAGACTTGACCGGTCGTGTGATCGACCTGTGCGCACCGATCGGCAAAGGCCAGCGTGGTCTGATCGTTGCACCGCCGAAAGCCGGTAAAACGATCATGCTGCAGAACATCGCCGCGAACATCGCCCGTAACAACCCTGAAGTTCACCTGATCGTGCTGTTGATCGACGAACGTCCGGAAGAAGTGACCGAAATGCAGCGCACCGTGCGCGGCGAAGTGGTTGCCTCGACTTTCGACGAGCCGCCGACCCGCCACGTGCAGGTTGCCGAAATGGTGATCGAGAAGGCCAAGCGCCTGGTCGAACACAAGAAGGACGTGGTGATCCTGCTCGACTCCATCACCCGTCTGGCCCGTGCCTACAACACTGTGATCCCGAGCTCCGGCAAGGTGCTGACCGGTGGTGTCGATGCTCACGCCCTGGAGAAGCCGAAGCGTTTCTTCGGCGCCGCGCGCAACATCGAAGAAGGCGGCTCGCTGACCATTATCGCCACCGCGCTGGTTGAAACCGGCTCGAAGATGGACGAAGTGATCTACGAAGAGTTCAAGGGTACCGGCAACATGGAACTGCCTCTGGATCGCAAGATCGCCGAGAAGCGCGTGTTCCCGGCCATCAACATCAACCGTTCCGGCACCCGCCGCGAAGAGTTGCTGACCGCCGACGACGAACTGCAGCGCATGTGGATTCTGCGCAAGCTGCTGCACCCGATGGACGAAGTGGCGGCCATCGAGTTCCTGGTCGACAAGCTGAAAACGACCAAGACCAACGACGAGTTCTTCCTGTCGATGAAGCGCAAGTAACATCGCCGGTTGAACCGACAAAAATGGCGTCCCTCGCGGGGCGCCATTTTTTTGTCTGAATTTTGTCCGGATTATGGGAGGTTCGTGATCTGGTAAGGTCTGTGCCTGGGCAAAACAACAAGCAACATGGGTGAGCGTCTCTGCGTCAGAGGCTCGGCCTGTATAAAAACAACCACCTGATTGGCATTAAAGATTTTATGAGCACACTCGCTTATCGAAGGGATATCGACGGCCTGCGCGCAGTCGCAGTGATCGCCGTGGTGCTGTTCCACTTTGGCGTTCCGGGGTTTACCGGCGGTTTTGTCGGCGTGGACGTGTTCTTCGTGATCTCCGGCTACCTCATCACCTCGATCATCTGGAACCAGCGTCAGGCGGGGCGTTTCAGTTTCGTCGAGTTCTGGGCGCGGCGTGCGCGGCGGATTCTGCCGGCACTGTTTGCGATGATCATCGCGGTACTGGCGGTGGG
Source organism: Pseudomonas serboccidentalis (assembly GCF_028830055.1). Taxonomy (NCBI): domain Bacteria; kingdom Pseudomonadati; phylum Pseudomonadota; class Gammaproteobacteria; order Pseudomonadales; family Pseudomonadaceae; genus Pseudomonas; species Pseudomonas serboccidentalis. Next base: position 1,204,696 of record NZ_CP101655.1, on the reverse strand, counting down.
CTGGTTCCTGCTGGCACCCAAGGATTATGAAGAGCTGGGGCGCTCGGTGCGCTATCAGGTGACGTTCGTCTCGAACATCCTGTTCATGCGCCAGGACGGCTACTTCGACGTCGCCTCGGACCTCAAACCGCTGCTGCACACCTGGTCGCTGGCAGTGGAGGAACAGTTCTACATCGTTTTCCCGCTGCTGCTGACGTTGCTCTCGAGCCGGTTGAAACACTGGCGGCTGACGCTGTTCGGCGTGCTGCTGGTGTCGTTCGGGCTGAGTGTGTGGGCGATCAATCATCACCCGGAAAAAGCCTTCTTCCTGCTGCCAATGCGCGCCTGGGAGTTGCTGGCCGGCGCCATGCTGGCGATTGCGCCGAAACACGCCTGGCGCTTGAAACCGCTGGCCGCCCAGGCCTTGAGCCTGCTGGGCATGGGGCTGATTCTGCTGGCGGTATTCGTCTACGACAAGTCGACGCCGTTCCCGGGGGCCACCGCGTTGTTGCCGGTGCTGGGCGTGGTGCTGTTGATTCTGGCCAACGGTCATCGTGAAACCGTGATTGGTCAATTGTTGAGCAGCCGGGTGATGGTCGGCCTCGGTCTGATTTCCTATTCCTGGTACCTATGGCACTGGCCGGTGTTCGTGTTTTCCAGCTACGCCAGTGTCGATGAGCCGGGCGCGCTCGACACGGCTGGCTTGATCCTGCTGACGCTGGTGCTCGGTTATCTGTCGTGGAAATTCATCGAAACCCCGTTCCGTGAGCGGCGTTTGCTGGCCGGGCGTCGTCAGGTATTGCTGGCAGGTTTTTGCGGCATTCTGGTGCTCGGTCTGGCCGGGCAATCCCTGCGCTGGACCGATGGCCTGCCATGGCGCCTGTCCGAGCAGGCACTGCAATACGCCAAGGGCCGCGAGTGGCGGCCGGAGCTGATGGCGTGTCTGGCGGACGACAAGACCCCGGACGACAAGCTGTTCTGCCATTACGGCGTGACGGATCTGCCGACCCGGGCGATGGTCTGGGGTGACAGTCACGCCACCGCGCTGATCCCGGTGTTCGATGACGGTGCCAGAGCCCATGGCGTCAGTGTGATCCTGGCCAGCTCTCCCGGCTGTATTCCGGTCGATGGACTGGAGCATGACGGTGTTTGTGCGCGCTTCAACAAGCGGGTCGAGCAGGGGTTGAAGGCGCAATCCGTCAGCGATGTGGTGCTGGTCGCGCGTTGGAGCCTGTACCTGTACGGCGACGCCAAAGGCGATCTGGGTCACGTCTTGAGAACACCTGATGGCCGTTACGACCGCGCCGACGCCGAACGACGTCTGGCTGAAGGCCTGCATGCCCGGGTGGTGCAATTGCGTGCCGGCGGCCATCGCGTGTGGTTGGTCAAAGAGGCGCCGTTGCAAGCCTTCAGTCCGCCGTATCGGCTGACGCGTCTGGCGATGCTCGATCGCCCGGTGGATGACGTCGGGCTGGACGTCGAGGCGCACCACAAGCGTCAGGTGTTCATCAGTCAGTTGTTCGCGCAGCTGGCGCAGGATGATCCGGCGGTGCGGGTGGTCGATCCGGCGCCGCGGCTGTGTGATGACAAGGGCCTGTGTCACGCCGAACTCGGCGGTTATTCGCTGTACACCGATGACAATCACTTGTCCGAAGTCGGTGCGCGCTTTGTCGCGCCGATCCTCGAGCCACTGTTTATCGGCCTGCAAGCCCGGGAAAACCTTGGAAAAGCGCAGACGAATGCAGCCAAGTAAGCAGCGACAGGCTGCCACAGGCCAGCATAGCAGGTAGGATGTACGCCTATTTTGAGGGTGCCATCGTCAATGAAATTCAAGGATCTTCGGGATTTCGTGCAGCAGCTTGAGCAGCGCGGAGAGTTGAAACGCATCCAGATTCCCGTCTCGCCGGTGCTGGAGATGACCGAGGTGTGCGATCGCACACTGCGGGCCAAGGGCCCGGCGCTGCTGTTCGAAAAACCGACCGGCTACGATATTCCGGTGCTCGGCAACCTGTTCGGCACTCCCGAGCGGGTGGCCATGGGCATGGGCGCCGAGTCGGTCAGCGAACTGCGCGAGATCGGCAAGCTGCTGGCCTTCCTCAAGGAGCCGGAGCCGCCGAAGGGCTTGAAGGACGCGTGGTCGAAACTGCCGATCTTCCGCAAGATCATCTCGATGGCGCCGAAAGTCGTCAAAGACGCGGTGTGCCAGGAAGTGGTCATCGAAGGCGACGATGTCGACCTGGCGATGCTGCCGGTGCAGACCTGCTGGCCCGGCGACGTCGGCCCGCTGATCACCTGGGGCCTGACCGTCACCAAAGGCCCGAACAAGGATCGCCAGAACCTCGGCATCTACCGTCAGCAAGTGATCGGCCGCAACAAGGTGATCATGCGCTGGCTCAGCCACCGTGGCGGCGCTCTCGATTTCCGCGAATGGTGCGAGAAGCACCCGGGCCAGCCGTTCCCGGTGTCTGTAGCGTTGGGCGCTGACCCGGCGACCATCCTCGGTGCCGTGACGCCAGTGCCGGACAGCCTTTCCGAATACGCTTTCGCCGGTCTGCTGCGCGGTAACCGCACCGAACTGGTCAAGTGCCGCGGCAACGACCTGCAAGTGCCAGCCACCGCCGAGATCATCCTCGAAGGCGTGATCCACCCGGGCGAGATGGCCGACGAAGGCCCGTACGGCGACCACACCGGCTACTACAACGAAGTCGACAGCTTCCCGGTGTTTACCGTCGAGCGCATCACCCACCGGATCAAACCGATCTACCACAGCACCTACACCGGCCGGCCGCCGGATGAGCCGGCGATCCTTGGCGTGGCACTGAACGAAGTGTTCGTGCCGATCCTGCAGAAGCAGTTCCCGGAGATCACCGACTTCTACCTGCCACCGGAAGGCTGCTCGTACCGCATGGCCGTGGTGACGATGAAGAAGTCGTATCCGGGGCACGCCAAGCGCGTGATGCTCGGCGTCTGGTCGTTTTTGCGACAGTTCATGTACACCAAGTTCGTTATCGTCACTGACGACGATATCAACGCCCGGGACTGGAACGACGTGATCTGGGCCATCACCACGCGCATGGACCCCAAGCGCGACACGGTGATGATCGACAACACGCCGATCGACTACCTCGACTTTGCCTCGCCGGTCTCCGGCCTGGGGTCGAAAATGGGCCTGGATGCCACCCACAAGTGGCCGGGCGAAACCACTCGCGAGTGGGGCCGCGTGATCGTCAAGGACGACGCCGTCACCCAGCGGATCGATGCCATCTGGAATCAGTTAGGAATAGATTGATGCGTGTAACCCTGCAGCCCTCCGGAGCGGTGCTTGAGATACGGCCCGGCGAGCGGATTCTCGATGGCGCGCGGCGCCTGGGCTACGACTGCCCGCAAAGCTGTCGCAACGGCAATTGCCATGTGTGTGCGGCGCTGCTGGTGGAAGGCCGGGTCGAGCAGGCCGGCAAGGTGCATGACCACGGCGAGTTCTACACTTGCATAGCCGAGCCGCTGGAAGACTGCATCCTGCTGTGGGATGGCGTGCTCGCGCTGGGAGAACTGCCGGTGCGCAGCCTGTCGTGTCAGGTCATCGAATGCCGGGATGTCGGCGGCGACACCTGGCGCGTGCGCCTGCGGGCGCCGGCCGGCAAGCCGCCGCGCTATCACGCCGGGCAGTATCTGATGATCGAGCGTGAGAACGGCGAGAAGTCGGCGTTCTCCATGGCCTCGGCGCCGCACGGCGGGCGTGATCTGGAAATCCACGTACTGGCGCGCGAAGCCAGTGCGCTGAGCCTGATCGAACAGCTGCAACGCAACGCAATGGTGCGTGTTGAGCTGCCATTTGGCGATACGCATCTGGCCGAACTGCCTGACGGACCGCTGGTACTGATTGCCGCCGGTACCGGCATGGGTCAGATACACAGCCTGATCGAGCACTGCCGCGCCACCGGCTTCAAGCATCCGGTGCATCTGTACTGGGGCGTGCGTCGTCCGGAAGACTTCTACGAAATCGAGCATTGGGATGAGTGGCTGAAGCTGCCCAATCTGTTCCTGCACAAAGTGGTCAGCGACCAGTGCGGTTGGGAAGGACGCTGCGGCATGCTGCACGAAGCGGTGTGTGAGGATTTCCCCGATCTGAAACCGCTGCACGTCTATGCCAGCGGCTCGCCGGCCATGGTCTACGGCACGCTGGACGCACTGGTCGAGGCGGGAATGGATGCTCATCAAATGCGCGCAGATGTGTTCGCTTACGCGCCGCGGTCGTAATTCTTTATAACTCTCCATATAGCCGATCGGTATTTATGTAATTGCATAAATATCGGTAGGTTATATATGCATCAGGCAATTAATTGACAACTGTGCCATGGCACTCAAATTGCCTTAAAACATATGTGCCTTATTGTTACAGCGGTGCGTTCTATAAAGTAATTCTTCACCCGCGGGGAGCTGAACGCTATTCGCCATGAGCGCCATTGAAAACGCTTTTCTGAACCTGGCTTACCCTCCGCGGCTCGATCTTGGGCCGCAGCTGACGCACGAACAACTTCTCGCTTCCATGCAATCGACCATGGCGCGCCACAAGGGCGGGCCGGTGTGGCTGTTCGCCTACGGTTCGCTGATCTGGCGTCCGGAGTGTTCGGCGGTCGAGCGGGTGCGCGGGCGAGTCCACGGCTACCATCGCGGCCTGTATTTGTGGTCGCACGAGCATCGCGGGACGCCGGAAATGCCCGGGCTGGTGTTTGGTCTGGATCGTGGCGGTTCGTGCAGCGGCTTCGCCTATCGGCTGCCGGAAGAGAATCTCGACAGTGCGCTGTACGCGCTGTGGAAACGCGAAATGCCGTTCCCGTCCTATCGCCCACACTGGCTCAACTGCCGGCTCGAAGATGGCAGTCAGGTTCAGGCGTTAGGGTTTGTTTTGGAGCGACACCTGCCCAGCTATGCCGGCAACTTGCCGGATCATGTGCTGAGCCAGGTGTTTGAAAGCGCTTGCGGGCGCTACGGTACGACTCGCGATTATGTCGAGCAGACCGCCCACGCCCTGCGCAGCCACGCCATGCCAGACCGGAATCTGGAGGCGCGGCTCAAGCGCTGTCAGGCAAAGGCCGATCAGGCGACAGCTTCGCGGCTCTGACTGGCGACTTGCTTGTGCCATAGCGTCGGGGCCAGAAAGGCCATCGACAGCAGGCAAGCGCCCACCAGCAGCACAAAACCACCGTCCCAGCCAAAGTGGTCAACGGTGTAACCCATCGCCGCACTCGCCGCGACCGAACCACCCAAGTAACCGAACAGACCGGTGAAGCCTGCTGCCGTACCGGCGGCTTTCTTCGGTGCCAGCTCCAGCGCCTGCAGACCGATCAGCATCACCGGGCCGTAGATCAGGAAGCCGATCGAGAACAGCGCGATCATGTCCACGGTCGGGTTGCCGGCCGGGTTCAGCCAGTACACCAGTGTCGCGACGGTCACCAGCGCCATGAACACCATGCCGGTCAGGCCACGGTTGCCACGGAAGATCTTGTCCGACATCCAGCCGCACAGCAGCGTGCCCGGAATACCCGCCCACTCGTAGAAGAAATAGGCCCACGAGGTTTTATCCACGGTGAAACCCTTGGCTTCCTTGAGATAGGTCGGCGCCCAGTCCAGTACGCCGTAGCGCAGCAGGTAGACGAAGACGTTGGCCATGGCGATGTACCAGAGCATTTTGTTGCGCAGCACGTATTTGACGAAGATTTCCTTGGCGCTGAATTCGTCTTCGTGGCTGGCGTCGTAGCCTTCCGGGTAATCGTTCTTGTACTTCTCGATCGGCGGCAGGCCGACCGATTGCGGGGTGTCGCGCATGGTGATGAAGGCAAACACCGCCACGCCCAGCGCCACCGCTGCCGGCACGTAGAACGCCGCGTGCCAGTCGTTGAACAGGCCCATGCCGATCAGGAACAGCGGACCGATCAGACCGCCGCCGACGTTATGCGCCACGTTCCACACCGACACCACGCCGCCACGTTCTTTCTGCGACCACCAGTGCACCATGGTGCGTCCGCTTGGTGGCCAGCCCATGCCTTGAGCCCAGCCGTTGATGAACAGCAGGATGAACATCATGGTCACGCTGGATGTCGCCCAGGGCGCGAAACCGAAAATGAACATCACCCCGGCTGAGACCAGCAGGCCGAACGGCAGGAAGTAGCGCGGGTTGGAACGGTCGGACACCAGGCCCATGAGGAACTTGGAAAGACCGTAGGCAATCGCGATGGCCGACATCGCCAGGCCCAGATCGCCACGGCTGTAGCCTTCGTCGATCAGGTACGGCATGGCCAGAGAGAAGTTTTTGCGCAGCAGGTAGTAACCCGCATAACCAAAGAAGATACCGGCGAAGATCTGCCAGCGCAGACGTCGGTAAGTGCTGTCTATTTTTTCTTCAGGCAATGGAGCCTGATGTGCGGCAGGACGAAAGAAAGCAAACATTCAAGAGCTCCAGATTTCTTGTTTTGACTGCGGATGCGAATGTTACAGTTTCGTTACCGAAAATAGCACCGGTTCGCATCGGCAAAACAGCGGAAAATGTTGGAAGTCGCATGTTCTTTTACGAACCTGTCGCTCAGCTGTAAGAACAGGGCGTTTTCACCACTTTTGAACATGGGGTGGCTTAGACTCGCGGCCCGTTCAGCCGATTGATCAGCAGAGATAGGAAATGCCACTGAAGGTTCGCAGATTGTTGCCGAGGTTTTTGGTGGCGGCGGGGCTCGCCGTGGTCATGCTGGGCTTGATTGTCGTCGACCATCCCGGCCATTCCGGGCTGCGCAACACGACCGTGCTGATCATTCGGCACGCGGAAAAACCGACTGAGGGATCGGTGCTCAATGCCCGAGGCGAACAGCGAGCGGCGGCCTACGTCGACTATTTCAACCCGCTGAAACTCGACGGCCAGACCCTTACCCCCCAGCGCTTGATCGCTGCCGGCGACACCCCGGAGAGTTCGCGCTCGCGCCTGACCCTGACCCCGCTGGCCCAGCGTCTGGACCTTGCGATTGAGCAGCCCTACGTCAATGGCGATCTTCATCAACTGGTCAAACTGTTGCGCAAGAGCAATCAGGCGCAAACGGTGCTGATCGCCTGGCACCACGGGCACATCAACAAACTGATCAAAGCCTTTGGCGGCGACGCCACAGCTCTGATGGGGCAGGAAAAATGGCCGGATGACGTCTTCGACTGGCTGATTGTCTTGCGCTTCGATGACAAGGGGCGGCTGATTCCGTCTCGCAGCCTGAAAGTGCAGGAACATCTGTTGCCGGGCGACGCGGCGCCATCGCCCGGCGGCTGAGGCAAGTCGCGACTTCAGCGCACCTGCACCACCACCTTGCCCACTGCCTTGCGCTGCCCCAGATCATTGATCGCCTGCGCCGCATGGCTCAGCGGATACACCTGTGACACCAGTGGCTTCAGTTTGCCTTCGGCAAACCAGCCGAACAGTTGCTGGAAGTTCGCTGCGTTGTCCTGCGGCTGGCGCTGGGCGAAGGAGCCCCAGAACACGCCGAGTACCGCTGCGCCTTTGAGCAGGGCGAGGTTGACCGGCAGTTCGGGGATGCGCCCGCTGGCGAAACCGACCACCAGCAAGCGGCCGTTCCAGGCGATGGCGCGGATGGCCTGGTCAAACAGATCGCCACCCACCGGGTCGTAGATCACGTCGGCGCCCTGGCCGTCGGTGAGGCGTTTGATTTCGTCCTTGAGGCTGGTTTCGCTGTAGTTGATCAGTTCGTCGGCGCCGGCGGCCTTGGCCACGGCGAGTTTCTCCGCGCTGCTGGCGGCGGCGATGACCCGGGCGCCCATGGCCTTGCCGATTTCCACCGCCGCCAGGCCGACGCCACCGGAAGCGCCGAGCACCAGCAAGGTTTCGCCCGGTTGCAGGTTGGCCCGCTGTTTAAGGGCGTGCATCGAGGTGCCGTAGGTCATGCTGAAGGCGGCGGCGGTGTTGAAATCCATCGATGGCGGGATCGGCAGGACGTTGTAGCCCGGCACCGCGACCTGCTCGGCAAAGCTGCCCCAACCGGTCAGGGCCATGACCCGGTCGCCGACCTTCAGGTGGCTGACCTTTTCGCCCACGGCGCTGACCACGCCGGCCGCTTCACCCCCCGGGGAAAACGGGAAGGGCGGCTTGAACTGGTATTTGCCCTCAATGATCAGCGTGTCCGGGAAGTTGACTCCGGCGGCGTGCACCTCCAGCAGGATTTCGTTCTTCTTCAGGGCAGGACTGGCGACGTCTTCCAGCACCAGCGATTCGGCGGGGCCGAAGGCTTTGCACAGCACGGCTTTCATCAGGGCTATTCCTTTGGGAGTGATGGCCGATAAGTGTAGGTGTGTCAGTCAACGGGTCAACGAGCATGCCCGGCCCTGATAGTCAGCCATAAGCTTGTGCTTGCGCGGCGGGTCGTTATGCTAGGCCGCAAACCGGATAAGGAGCGAATTGTGAAAGCGTGGATCATGTTGTTGCTGGCCCTGTCTCTGCCTGTGGCAGCGCTGGCCGAAGAAGCCAAAGAAGGCGAGGCGCCGAAGGTCAACTACATCACCCTGAGCCCGCCGTTCGTGGGCAACTACGGGCTGGACGGCACGCCAAAGCTGAAGGTCTACAAGGCCGATGTGGCGCTGCGCGTGACCGGGGACGAGGCGACCAAACTGGTCAAGGCCAACGAGCCGCTGATCCGCAACCAACTGGTGGCGCTGTTCACCCAGCAGACCGCCGAGGCGATGAGCAGCATCGAAGGCAAGGAAAAGCTGCGTCAGGAAGCCCTGAAGCAGACCCAGCAAGTAATGAATGACGAAACCGGCAAGCCGGTGGTTGAAGACTTGCTGTTCAACAACCTGATCATTCAGTAAGCACGCTGGCCGCTGTTCAGGACGCCAGGCTTTTGCGAAAGCGCGCCAGGGCGATGAGGAAGAACAGCAGGCCGATGGCCGTCAGCGCCAGCAAGTCCGGCCAGACCACGCTCAGCCCGGCGTCGCGGAACAGAATCGCGGCGCTGAGGCTGACAAAGTGCGTGGATGGCGAGCCCTGCATGACCCACTGCAGCCATTGCGGCATGCTGTCCAACGGTGTGCTGCCGCCAGACAGCAGCAACATCGGGATGATCACTGGAATCGCCAGCAGGCCGAACTGTGGCGTCGAGCGTGCCAGTGTCGCCAGAAAAATCCCCAGCGCGGTACTGGCAAACAGATAAACTGCGGTCACCAGCAAAAACAGGCTCATCGAGCCGGCCAGCGGCACCCCCAGCAGGCCTTTGACCACCACCTCCAGCGACAGCCAGGTGCACAGCACCACCACCAGCAGGTTGCTCCAGATTTTTGCCAGCATGATTTCCAGCGCCGTCAGCGGCAGCACCAGTAAATGGTCGAGCGTGCCGTGTTCGCGTTCGCGCAGCAACGCCGTGCCGGTGAGGATGATCGCCAGAATGGTGATGTTGTTGACGATCTGAATCACCGCCAGAAACCAGCCACCTTCCAGATTAGTGTTGAACAGCGCGCGGGTGGTCAGTTGAATCGGTGCCTGGGTCGCGGCATCGCTTTGGCCGCCATAGGCCTGCAATTCGCGCTGGAAGATCCGGCCGATGTAGCCGGCGCCCATGAACGCCTGGCTCATGGCGGTGGCGTCGACGTTGACCTGAATGGCCGGTTGCCGTGCCGCCAGCAGATCGGTTTGAAAGCCTGCCGGAATGTTGATCACGAAGGTGTATTGGCCGCTGTCCATCACCTGATCCAGTTGCGGGTAGGGCAGCAGCACCGGTGTCTGGAACTCCGGCGGTTGCAGGGCCTGGGCCAACTGGCGCGAGAGGGCGCTGTGGTCTTCGTCGACGATCGCCACGCTGGCGTTGTGCACGCCGATCACCGAGCCGGCGGCAGGCATGTAGATCGCCACGGTGAAGGCGTAGAACAGAAACAGCAGCAACACGCTGTCGTGGCGCAGGCTGGTCAGTTCCTTGAGTCCCAGGCGCAGGATGTGCGCGAACTTGTGCATCAGGCCTCCTGCTTTTTCAGCATGACCAGGCTCAGCCCGGTGAACCCGACAAAGAACCCGAACAGCGCCAGGCACTGCGGCCACAGTTGCCGCAAGTCCAGCGCTTTGGTGAACGTACCCACCGCAATGTCGAGGAAGTGCCCCGCCGGAAACAGCATGCCCATCACCGCTGCGGCACCTTCCAGCGAAGAACGCGGCACGATCAGCCCGGAGAACTGGATGGTCGGCAGGCTGGTGATGATCATCGTGCCGAGGATCGCGGCAATTTGCGTGCGGGTGAACGCCGAGATCAGCAGACCCATGCTGGTGGTCGCCAGCACGTACAGCAGGCCGCCGAATGCCAGCGTCAGCAGGCTGCCCTTGAACGGCACACCGAACAGCCAGCGGTTCATCGCCACCAGCACTGCGAGATTGACCAGGCTGACCAGCAGGTACGGCGCCTGCTTGCCCAGCAGAAACTCCAGGCGGGTCAGGGGCGTGGCGTAGAAGTTGGTGATCGAACCCAGCTCCTTTTCGCGCACGATGCCGAGTGCGGTCAGCATCGCCGGAATGAACGCCAGAATCAGCGCCATGACCCCGGGGCCGATGGCGTTGACGCTGACCACATCCTGGTTGTAGCGAAAGCGGGTTTCCAGGCTGGCGCTCGCCTGATGGTTCACGGCGGGGCTGCTCTGCTCAACCAACTGTTGCAGGTTGGCCAAGTGCACGGCTTCGACATAATTGCGGCTGGTTTCGGCGCGAAACGGCATGCCGCCATCCAGCCATGCCGCCACCGCAGGCTGACGCCCGGCGTACAGGTCGCGGCCGAATCCGGGCGGGATCTCCAGGGCGAGTTTGATTTCCGAGCGCTGCAGGCGGCGGTGCAGCTCCTGAGCATCGTGGATGGCCGGCCGTTCATCGAAGTAGCGCGAGCCGCGAAAGGCTTCCAGATAGGTTCGGCTCTGCGGTGTCTGGTCCTGGTCGTACACGGCGAACGCGAGGTTCTCCACGTCCAGGGAAATCCCGTAGCCGAAGATCACCATCATGAAAATCGCCCCCGCCAGCGCAAAGGCCATGCGTACCTTGTCGCGCAGCAGCTCCTTGCCTTCGCGACTGGCCACCGCCAGCAGGCGACCGAGGCTGAACCCGCGCTGCTGGATCGGCGGCGCGGCAGCTGGCGCTGGTGGCGCGGTTGGCGATGCACTCGCGGGAGGTGATTCGGCAGTGCCCTGGGCCTGTTCCAGACATGTCACGAAAGCGGCTTCCAGCGTCTCTCCGGCGAACTGGCGTTGCAACGCCGCCGGGGTGTCGCACGCCAGGACTTTGCCGGCGTGCATCAGCGAGATGCGGTCGCAGCGCTGGGCTTCGTTCATAAAGTGAGTGGAGAGGAAAATCGTCACGCCTTGCTCGCGGGACAGTTCGATCAACAGTCGCCAGAAGTCATCACGGGCTGCCGGGTCGACGCCGGACGTCGGCTCATCAAGGATCAGCACTTCCGGGCGATGCAACACCGCCACCGCTAGCGACAGGCGTTGACGCAGCCCGAGAGGCAGGGCACCGGACGGCTGATCGGCAACGCTGAGCAGGTTGAAGCGTTGAATCAATGCATCGATGCGTTGCGCGCTCTCGGCCTTGGGCAAGTCGAACAGCCGGGCGTGCAGGTCCAGGTTCTGCCGCACACTGAGTTCGCCATACAGCGAAAAGCTCTGGGACATGAACCCGACCCGCTTGCGCGTGGCCAGATCCTTGGCGTCCACCGGATTGCCCAGCAGTGTCGCGCTGCCCTCGCTGGCCGGCATCAGTCCGGTCAGAACTTTCATGGTGGTGGTTTTGCCGCAGCCGTTGGAACCCAGAAAACCGAAGATCTCGCCGCGACCGATGGCGAAGCTGACGTGATCCACCGCCGTGAAGTCGCCGAAGCGCAGCGTCAGGTCGTGGGCCTCGATGGCAATGTCTGTAGTGCCGCCAGTACGCGGCGGAATGACCAGCGGCTGAGCGTCGTGATGGCTGTCGCCCTGGAAGTGCGTGAAGGCTTCATCGAGTTTGCCGCTGGGGGTGACGGCCGCCAGCTCGCGGCTCAAACCGGTGGCGATCAACTTGCCGTTGTCGAGCATCAGGCAATGCTCGAACTGTTCGGCTTCCTCCATATAAGCGGTGGCGACCAGCAGGGTCAGTTGCGGGCGCTCGCGCCGCACATCGTCGATCAACTCCCAGAAACGCCGGCGTGAGAGCGGGTCGACGCCGGTGGTTGGCTCATCGAGGATCAACAGATCCGGCTCATGGATCAGCGCGCAGCACAGCCCGAGTTTCTGTTTCATGCCGCCGGACAACTTGCCGGCGGGGCGCTCGGCGAACTTCAGCAGATCGGTGGCGAGCAGCAGATTGTGCATGCGTTGTTCGCTGTCGGCCTTCGACAGGCCGAACAGCGTGGCGAAGAACTGAATGTTTTCGCGGATCGACAGCTCGGGATACAGGTTGCCGCCCAATCCCTGGGGCATGAAGGCGATGCGCGCATACAGCGTGTCGCGGTGACGGCGCTGCTGGATCGGCCCGCCGAGGACGTCCAGTTGCCCCTGCTGCAAGGCCTTAACCCCGGCGATCAGCCCCAGCAGGCTGGACTTGCCCGCGCCATCGGGGCCGATCAGCCCGCAACGGGTACCGGCGGGCAGGCTGAAGGTGATATCGCTCAGCGCTGGCTGTTTGCCGTAGCGGTGCGCGATAGCGTTCGCCTGAACCGCGAGGCTGTTCATTGCAAGTTGGCCGGCCAGACAATCGGCGCGGTGCGCACATAACCGGCGCCGGGCATGCCGGGTTTGGCCTGCGGGACGGCGCTGGGTTGGGTCAGGCGCAACTTGACGCGGAACACCAGCTTTTGCCGCTCGTCGCGGGTCTCGACTTCTTTGGGGGTGAACTGCGATTTGCCGGCGACGAAACTGATCTTCGCCGGCAAGGGCTTGTCGGGCAGGGCATCGAGCAGCACCCGGGCTTCATCGCCCACCGCCAGACGTCCGGCCACGGAGGCGGAAAGGTAGAGGTTCATGTACTGATCGTTGGGATCGATCAGCAGTAACACCCGACCGCCGGCCCCCAGCACTTCGCCGGGTTCGGCCATGCGCAACTGGATCACCCCGTCAATCGGTGCGCGCAACTGGCTGTCGTCGATCTCACTGGTCAGTTGCGCGACCTGGGCCTGTGCCGCACCAATCGCCGCACTGACGGCAGATACCTGGGCGCGGGCCGCCGTTACGGCAGCGTTGCCGGTGCCAATGCGCGACTGCAACTGATCGATGGTCTGGGCGCTGACGTAACCGTGCTTGAACAGCGATTGCGAACGCCCGAGCTCTTGCTGGGCCAGCAGCAGTTCACTCTGGCGCAATTGCACATTGGCCTGGGCAGCATTGAGGTTTTCCCGGGCGCGCAAGACTTCGGCTTCGGCCTGAGTGCGCTGCGCTTCGAGCGTGCGGGTGTCCATGCGGGCGAGCAGTTGGCCCTTGTTGACCTTGTCGCCTTCATCCACCCGTACCTCGGCCAGACGTCCGGGTGTCTTGCTGGCGATTTGTACTTCGGTGGCTTCCAGCCGCCCGTTGCCCATCGACAGTCCTTCGACCAGACGGCTGCTGATCGACAGCCAGTAACCGAATCCGCCGGCGGCGGCGAGTAACACCAAAAGCGAACCGGCATATAAAAGTGAAGAGCGGCTGTGCGTCGACATGGGGGCATCCTGCGGCTGTGGCGTCCAGTCTGACGGTTCAAGCGTTCGAGTCGCTTGATGTCAATCAAATGAGCGCCAAGCCTAGCCCCTTTTTCGGGTAAAAAACCGTGACCGGGGAGTTCTCAGCGCAAGCCGAGCACGGCGGCCCACTGTTCGGCCGTCACGGGCATCACCGACAGGCGACTGCCTTTTTGCACCAGCGGCATTTCGGCCAGCGCGGTCTGCTGTTTCAGGTAATCGAGCTTCAGGACCCGGGCAAATGTCTCGACGTGCGCAACATCGATCGCGCTCCAGGGGTTTTTCTCTGGTGTGGCCTTGGGGTCGAAATAATGGCTCTGCGGCTCGAGTGCGGTGGGATCCGGGTACGCCGCCAGGCTAATTCTGCCGATTCCGGCAATCCCCGGCTCCGGGCAGCTGGAATGGTAGAAAAAGAACTCATCCCCCACCGCCATCGCGCGCAGGAAGTTGCGTGCCTGATAGTTGCGAACCCCGTCCCAGCGCGCTGAGCCGAGCTTCTCCAGACCTTTGATCGAGAGTTCGTCGGGCTCGGATTTCATCAGCCAATAGGCCATGTCTTTTGCTCCTCAAGCGGTCATTGGGCAGGTTGTCGGGCAATTTTATGACAAACCGACGGTCGGTTGACGTCAGCATTTGCGCCCGGGTTCACGTTGTCGCAAAATGCCGGCCTTTAAAGCTTGACGCTGCTGCACGGCCTACGAACGGAAACCGCTGCTGTCATCGTGATGATGTGCCTTGAGGGGGGCAATCGATGAAACGCAAACCGGATTTGCTATGGACTTTGGTTATTTTGTTCGGCCTGGGCGTCGTGACCACCGGTTATGCGCAAAGTCTGTGGACAAGCAAGACCGATGCTCCGGTTGAAGTCGCGCAACAGGTCCAACAGTCGACAGCCTTCAAACGCTGAAACTGCCTCCCCGACGCCGCTGATCTGCGCGGCGTCTAGTCTGCGAAATACCACGCCTTGTCTGTCACCGTGCCCTGCAACGGTACATCCCAACTTGCCTGCGCCAGGCGTTCGACCTTCTGACATTCATGGGCCAGCCCCAGCAGCGTCGGCTTGCGCCAGTTTTTGCGCCGGGCCAGGTACGCCAGGCTGCGGTCGTAGAAACCGCCGCCCATCCCCAGGCGTCCGCCAACATCGTCAAACCCCACCAATGGCAACAACACCAGATCCAGCGTCCAGATCCTGCGTTGATGGGCCAGGTTGGCGCGTGGTTCGAGAATGCGGAAGCGATTGGGCTTGAGCTTGTCGCCGGGGCGAATGCGCTGGAACACCATTTTGGTTCGCGGCCAGGCACTGAGCACCGGCAGGTAGGTGGCCTTGCCGCGCCGCTGGGCTTCGCGCAGCAGCAGGCGCGGATCGATTTCACCGTCGGTGGGTAGATACAGAGAGATGTGTCGAGCCCGGCGGAAGTGCGGGTCTTGCGCCAGTTGGCGGAACAGGCCTTTGGCGGCCTGGCGTTGCTCACTCGGCGTCAGCGCGCGGCGCGCCTTGCGTAGCAGGCGGCGGAGTTGCGGGCGGGGCAGCAGCGCAGGTTCGGTCATGGTTCGGCTTCGGCAGTTGAGGGCGAAAACGCACGCATAAAAAATCCGATGCCGGCAAAAAACCGGCATCGGATTCGAATCAGGCTCCCCGGATGAACCGCTGTCAACTTAGCCCTTGAACCCGAAAGTTCAAGGTGGAGGATGCAGTAGACTTTAAGGCTTTCCGTCTGGCGGACATGCACACCAGCCCAACGTGCAACCTCCAGGGTAGTGCAAATCGGCTCAGGGACATCGTCAACTGGCAAGCACCCCAGGGAGTGCCGCGAGTATACCTCAAGCGGCCTGGCGAATCAGCCCTTGGTGACGTCCGGATCGGTCGCCAGCACCAGATCGACACGATCGAGCAAGTCGCGCACCTGTTCACGGGTCGAGCCGCTGGCCTGGATATCCGGGCGCTCTTCTTTGTGCAAGAGGTCGTGGGTGATGTTCAGCGCGGCCATCACGGCGATACGGTCGGCGCCGATGACTTTGCCGCTGCTGCGGATCTCGCGCATCTTGCCGTCCAGGTAGCGTGCGGCACTGACCAGATTGCTGCGTTCTTCCTGCGGGCAGATGATCGAATATTCTTTGTCGAGGATCTGCACGGTAACGCTATTGCTTGAACTCATGAGTCTTGCTCCAGGGCCTTGAGGCGCGAAATCATCGATTCGACCTTACGCCGGGCGATTTCGTTTTTTTCAATGAGGTGAGCGCGTTCCTCGCGCCAGGTCTTTTCCTGAGCTAGTAAGAGTGCGTTTTGACTCTTAAGTTGCTCCACTCGACTAATCAGCAGTTCGAGTCTGGCCATCAGCGCTTGCAGGTCGGTGTCTTCCATTGTGTCCACGTGTTCGTCTGATGGGTGGTAGCTGGCGGACAGCCTTTAATAGTCTTGGCGAGTCTGTCGATGTAGGATACAAGGCCTTCATTCTAGACATAGCGCCGTCTGGCGCCTAGCTGCCCATGACCATTGCGAATTCCCCGTACCAAGCCTTTGCCACCCTGCTGACTGCCAGCGGCCACAACGTCTCGCCTGCCGAACTGCATGGCGTCCTGCTCGGCCGCAGCTGCGCCGGCGCCGGCTTCGATAACGAAGGCTGGCTGATCGACGCCGCCGAACTGCTCGAAGGCGACATCCAGGACAACGTCCGCAACGCCCTGATCGGTCTGCAAGAGATGGTCAAAGGCGAGCTGACCGGCGACGACGTCACCGTCGTTCTGCTGCTGCCGACCGATGATGCACCACTGGCTGACCGCGCCGCTGCACTGGGCCAATGGTGCCAGGGCTTCCTCAGCGGTTTCGGCTTGAACTGCCGTGACAGCAGCATGCTCAGCACTGAAGCCACCGAAGTGCTGCAGGATCTCGCAGCGATCTCCCAGGTGCAAGATGCTCTGGAAGAATCCGATGACGGCGAATCCGACTACATGGAAGTCATGGAGTACCTGCGCGTTGCACCGCTGCTGCTGTTCTCGGAAACCAGAAAAGCCGACGTGCCGCCAGCCGCCAAGCCGTCGCTGCATTAATCGCGTGCCAGGGAAAGCCATCTGCCCATGACCCATATCCCCAAAGCGGAATACAGCCGTCGCCGCAAGGCCCTGATGGCGCAGATGGAACCCAACAGCATCGCGATCCTGCCCGCCGCCGCGGTAGCGATCCGCAACCGCGACGTCGAGCACGTCTACCGTCAGGACAGCGACTTCCAGTACCTCAGCGGATTCCCCGAGCCGCAAGCCGTCATTGTCTTGATGCCGGGTCGCGAGCACGGCGAGTACGTGTTGTTCTGCCGTGAGCGTAACGCCGAACGCGAGTTGTGGGACGGCCTGCGCGCAGGGCAGGAAGGCGCGATCCGTGATTACGGCGCTGACGACGCATTCCCGATTACCGACATCGACGACATCCTGCCGGGCCTGATCGAAGGCCGCGACCGGGTGTATTCGGCGATGGGCAGCAACCCTGAATTCGATCGCCACCTGATGGACTGGATCAACGTGATCCGCTCCAAGGCGCACCTCGGCGCCCAGCCACCGAACGAATTCGTTGCCCTGGATCACCTGCTGCACGACATGCGCCTGTATAAATCGGCGGCAGAAGTGAAGGTGATGCGCGAAGCCGCGCGGATATCCGCTCAGGCGCATATCCGGGCGATGCAGGCCAGTCGGCCGGGACTGTACGAATACAGTCTCGAAGCCGAGCTCGATTACGAATTCCGCAAGGGCGGGGCGAAGATGCCGGCCTACGGATCGATCGTCGCTGCCGGGCGCAACAGCTGCATCCTGCATTACCAGCAGAATGACGCGCTGCTCAAGGATGGCGATCTGGTGTTGATCGACGCCGGTTGCGAAATCGACTGCTACGCCAGCGATATCACCCGCACCTGGCCGGTCAACGGCAAGTTTTCCGCCGAGCAGAAAGCGATTTACGAGTTAGTGCTGGCCTCGCAGGAAGCCGCGTTTGCCGAAATCGCCCCGAACAAAAACTGGAATCAGGCGCACGAAGCCACGGTCAGGGTCATTATCACCGGCCTGGTCAAGCTCGGAATACTGCAAGGCGAGGTCGACGAGCTGATCGCGTCTGAAGCCTATAAAGCGTTTTACATGCACCGTGCCGGCCACTGGCTGGGCATGGATGTACACGACGTCGGCGAATACAAGGTCGGCGGCGAATGGCGCGTGCTGGAGGTCGGCATGGCGCTGACCGTGGAGCCGGGCATCTACATTGCCCCGGACAACCAGAACGTAGCGAAGAAATGGCGCGGCATTGGCGTGCGCATCGAGGATGACGTGGTAGTGACCAAGACCGGTTGTGAAATCCTGACCCGCGGCGTACCGAAAACCGTCGCCGAGATCGAAGCGTTGATGGCGCAAGCACGGACACACGCGGCATGAGTCGAGTCAATCTGGCAATCATCGGTGGCGGCCTGGTCGGCGCCAGTCTGGCCTTGGCCCTGCAGGCCGGGGCCAAGGCCCGCGGCTGGAAAATCATCCTGATCGAACCGTTCGCTCCCGGCGACAGCTGGCAGCCGAGCTACGACGCCCGTTCGTCGGCGCTGTCCTTTGGTTCGCGGCAGATCTATCAGCGGTTGGGCGTGTGGCAGGAAATTTCCCGCCGCGCCGAGCCGATCAAACAGATCCACGTGTCCGACCGTGGCCGCTTCTCCACCGCCCGTCTGTCGGCGATGGAAGAGGGCGTGCCGGCGCTCGGCTACGTGGTGGAAAACGCCTGGCTCGGCCAGTGCCTGTGGCAGCACCTGGATAAAGACGTGATCAGCTGGCGTTGCCCGGCGGAAGTCACGCGCATGGAGCCGCTATCCGACGGTTATCGCCTGACCCTCAACGATGAAACCACCGTTGAGTGTGATCTGGCGGTGCTTGCCGATGGCGGCCGTTCCGGTCTGCGCGAGCAACTGGGCATCAACGTGCGCAAGCGTCCGTACAACCAGAGCGCGCTGATCGCCAACATCACCCCGAGCGAAGCGCATAACGGCATGGCCTTCGAGCGCTTCACCGACGAAGGGCCGATGGCGCTGCTGCCATTGCCGGAGAATCGCTGCGCGCTGGTCTGGACCCGTCTGGGCATGGACGCACAGCGTTTGGCAGACTTGAGCGAACGCGATTTCCTCAGCGAGTTGCAGGGCGTGTTCGGCTACCGTCTCGGCACTTTGAAGCAGGTCGGTGCGCGGCATCTGTACCCGCTGTCGCTGGTCGAGGCCGAGGAGCAAGTGCGCTCGCATCTGGCCGTGCTCGGCAACGCCGCACACAGCCTGCACCCGATTGCCGGGCAGGGTTTCAACCTGTCCCTGCGTGACGCCGATGCCTTGGCCGCTGCACTGCTCGCCAGTGACAAGCCGCTGGGCGACTTCGCCACGTTGCAGGCCTATCGCGAGCGTCAGCGTCTGGACCAGGATCTCACCGTGGGCTTCTCCGATCAGGTCACGCGGCTGTTCGGCAGCACCCAGCCGCTGGTCTCGCTGGGCCGCAACATCGGCTTGCTCGGCCTTGATCTGTTGCCGCCGGCTAAACGCTGGTTCGCCCGTCAGGCCATGGGGCTGGGGACGCGGCCGGATGCTTGAGCGGCGGGCCGGCACTTTCACTTTCAGGAGCGCACCGCAAACTGGTGCGCTCGGTAAAACCCTTTACGGGCGGCGCACGCCGCCAGCGAGACAGGCTTAAAGCATGGAAATGCGCGCAGATCTGCTGATTGTCGGAGCCGGAATGGTCGGCAGCGCCCTCGCGCTGGCGTTGCAGGACAGCGGCCTGGAAGTGCTGCTGCTCGATGGCAGCCCGCTGAGTGTCAAACCGTTCGATGTCGACGCGCCGTTCGAGCCACGCGTCAGCGCCTTGTCGGCGGCCAGCCAGCGGATTCTCGAACGCCTCGGCGTGTGGGATGGCATCGCCAGACGCCGCAGCAGTCCCTACACCGACATGCATGTGTGGGATGGCAGCGGCACCGGCCAGATCCATTTCTCGGCGAGCAGTGTGCACGCCGATGTGCTGGGGCATATCGTCGAAAACCGCGTGGTTCAGGATGCCTTGCTCGATCGTTTGCACGACTGCGATCTGGGCATGCTGGCCAACGCGCGACTGGAGCAAATGCGCCGCTCCGGCGATGACTGGCTGCTGACGCTGGCCGATGGTCGTCAGTTGCGTGCGCCACTGGTGATTGCCGCGGACGGCGCCAACTCGGCGGTGCGCCGCCTGACCGGTGTCGCGACCCGCGAGTGGGATTACCTGCACCACGCCATCGTCACCAGTGTGCGCAGCAGCAAGCCGCACCGGATGACGGCGTGGCAACGCTTCACCGATCACGGACCGTTGGCGTTCCTGCCACTGGAACGTGACGGGCAGCAGGACTGGTGCTCGATCGTCTGGTCGACCACCCCGAGTGAAGCCGAACGCCTGATGGCGCTGGATGAAGCGACGTTCTGCCGTGAGCTGGAGCGTGCGTTCGAAGGCTGTCTGGGCGACGTCATCAGTGCCGATCCACGGCTGTGCGTGCCGCTGCGTCAACGGCATGCCAAGCGCTACGTGGCCGAAGGGCTGGCATTGATCGGCGATGCGGCACACACCATTCACCCGTTGGCCGGGCAGGGCGTGAACCTCGGCTTCCTCGATGCGGCGGTGCTGGCTGAAGTGCTGCTGCAGGCGGCAGAACGCGGCGAGCGGCTGGCGGACGTGAAGGTGCTGAGCCGCTATGAGCGTCGGCGCATGCCGCACAACCTGGCGCTGATGGCGGCGATGGAGGGCTTCGAGCGGCTGTTCCAGGCCGACCCGCTGCCGGTGCGCTGGTTGCGCAATGCCGGGTTGAAGCTGGTGGAGCAGATGCCGGAGGCCAAGGCGCTGTTTGTGCGTGAGGCGCTGGGGTTGACCGGGGATCTGCCGGCGCTCGCCAAGCCCTGAGATTGAGATGGCCTTGTGGCGAGGGAGCTTGCTCCCGCTGGGCTGCGAAGCGGCCCTAAATTCGGTGTTTGCCGAAACGGGAGTCCTTCGGCCTCCAGCGGGAGCAAGCTCCCTCACCACAGGAGTCGGTGAATTCAGCTCATGCAACATCTGGTAACTCCTTGGAAAAGTGATCGATTGAGAACCTAAATGTGAGTCCTTATCATTTGGCCCACATTTTCCGACCGAGAGATCACTCCATGTTGGCACCCAAGCGTCTCCTGACCGCACTGGCCCTGACCCTGATCGGCAGCACCACCGCCCAGGCCGCCGACGAGGTGGTGGTCTACTCCTCGCGTATCGATGAACTGATCAAACCGGTGTTCGACGCCTACACCGCAAAAACCGGGGTGAAGATCAAGTTCATCACCGACAAGGAAGCGCCGCTGATGCAGCGCATCAAGGCCGAGGGCGAAAACGCGACTGCCGACCTGCTGCTCACCGTCGACGCCGGCAACCTTTGGCAGGCCGAGCAGATGGGCATCCTGCAGCCGTTCACCTCGAAGACCATCGACAGCAACATTCCCGCGCAATACCGCTCCTCGACCCACGCCTGGACCGGCCTGAGCCTGCGCGCGCGGACCATCGCCTATTCCACCGAACGGGTGAAACCGGGCGAGCTGACCACCTACGAGGCGCTGGCCGACAAGAATTGGGAAGGGCGCCTGTGCCTGCGCACGGCGAAGAAGGTCTACAACCAGTCGCTGACCGCGACCATGATCGAAGTGCATGGCGCCGAGAAGACCGAGAAGATCCTCAAGGGCTGGGTCAACAACTTGTCCACCGACGTGTTCTCCGACGACGTTGCAGTGCTGGAGGCGATCAATGCCGGCCAGTGCGATGTCGGCATCGTCAACACCTACTACTACGGTCGCCTGCACAAGCAGAAGCCGGACCTGCCGGTGAAACTGTTCTGGCCGAATCAGGCCGATCGCGGCGTACACGTGAACCTGTCGGGCATCGGCCTGACCAAACACGCTCCTCACCCGGAAGCCGCCAAGGCACTGGTCGAGTGGATGACCACGCCTGAGGCGCAGAAGATCTTCGCCGACGTGAACCAGGAGTTCCCGGCCAACCCGGCGGTGAAACCTTCCGAGGAAGTGGCCGCGTGGGGCACGTTCGTGGCCGACACCTTGCCGGTGGAAGTGGCGGGCAAGCGTCAGGCCGAAGCCATTCGGATGATGGATCGGGCGGGCTGGAACTGAGGCTGCTGCTGTAGAGCGCAAAAGATCGCAGCCTTCGGCAGCTCCTGCATGAGATCACTTGTAGGAGCTGCCGAAGGCTGCGATCTTTTTGCTTTTTTCCTAAACTCCACGATTTTTCCGCGAGACCTTCGAAGTGGCTCACCCCGCCCAACGCCGCTGGTACCCCATCGTCTTCGCCATTGCCGCGTTGGTGCTGTTGCCCCTGAGCGTGCTGTTGCTGTCATGGCAAGCCATCGATCAGCAGATCTGGTCGCACCTGTGGGAAACCCAGATGCCGCGTCTGCTGGGCAACACACTCACGCTGGTGCTGGGTGTGGGCGTTGGTGTGACGCTGCTCGGCGTCAGTCTGGCGTGGCTCACCAGTCTCTGCGAGTTCCCCGGGCGGCGTTGGCTCGACTGGGCGCTGATGTTGCCCTTTGCGATTCCGGCCTATGTGCTGGCGTTCGTCTTCGTCGGTCTGCTGGACTTTGCCGGCCCCGTGCAAACCCTGTTGCGTGAGTGGTTCGGCAGCGGCCTGCGTCTGCCGCGAGTGCGCTCCACCGGCGGGGTGATTGTGGTGCTGGTGCTGGTGTTTTATCCCTACGTCTACCTGCTGGCACGCACCGCGTTTCTCGCGCAGGGCAAAGGCCTGATGGAAGCGGCGCGGGTGCTCGGGCAATCGCCATGGCAAGCGTTCTGGCGGGTGGCGTTGCCAATGGCGCGTCCGGCGATTGGCGCCGGTGTGGCGCTGGCACTGATGGAGACCCTGGCGGATTTCGGCGCGGTGTCGGTGTTCAATTTCGACACCTTCACCACCGCGATCTACAAGACCTGGTACGGCTTCTTCAGTCTGCCCAGCGCCGCGCAACTGGCGAGTCTGTTGCTGCTGGTGGTGATGCTGGTGCTCTATGGCGAACGGCGTGCGCGCGGTGCCAACCGGGCGAGCAACGAGCGACCACGGGTCAAGGCGCTGTATCACCTGCGCGGGTTCAAGGCGTTCGCGGCGACTGGCTGGTGCGCATTGGTGTTCGCCTGTGCGTTCGTGATTCCGCTGCTGCAGTTGATCGTATGGTTCTGGCAGCGCGGGCGCTTCGATCTCGATGAGCGTTATGCCGGGCTGATTCTGCACACCCTGTATCTGGGGGGCATGGCGGCGTTGATCACCGTCAGCGTCGCGTTGCTGCTGGCCTTCGCCCGACGTCTGGCGCCGACCCGGGCGATCCGTTCCGGCGTCAGCCTGGCCAATCTCGGTTATGCATTGCCGGGCTCGGTGCTGGCGGTGTCGATCATGCTTGCCTTCAGCTATCTCGACCGCGAACTGGTGATCCCGCTGTCGGGCTCGCTCGGGGGCGCCGGCAAGCCGCTGCTGCTGGGCAGTCTGGCGGCGTTGCTGATGGCCTATCTGGTGCGCTTCATTGCCGTGGCCTACGGGCCGCTGGAAAACAGTCTGGCGCGTATACGGCCGTCTTTGCCTGAAGCGGCACGTAGCCTGGGTGTCAGTGGGCCGCGACTGTTTTTCAAAGTGTATCTGCCGCTGTTGCTGCCCGGCACGCTGAGCGCGGCGTTGCTGGTGTTCGTCGATGTGCTCAAGGAAATGCCCGCGACCCTGCTGATGCGCCCGTTTGGCTGGGACACGCTGGCGGTGCGGATCTTTGAAATGACCAGCGAGGGCGAGTGGGCGCGGGCGTCGCTACCGGCGCTGACCCTGGTGTTGGTCGGTTTATTGCCGGTCATCGGCCTGATCCGCCGCTCGGCGCATCGAAACACTTAGTAGTGAGTCCTGAATCATGCGGCTACAATGCGCGGCATTCGGTGCGGTTCGTCTGACAGACCCGTTCGCTGAAATCGGCTGAAAGCCTTCTATTTCGCGGCTTTCACCCCGTACAGCGGCTGTCCGCACCTTCGCCACGCCCGGAAGGAGAAACCCATGGGACAGCGTACGCCTCTGTATGACCTGCATCTCGCCCTCGGCGCGAAGATGGTCGATTTTGGCGGTTGGGACATGCCACTGCATTACGGTTCGCAGGTCGAGGAACACCACGAGGTGCGTCGCGATTGCGGGATCTTCGATGTTTCCCACATGACCGTGATCGATGTCACCGGTGCCCAGGCCAAGGCCTGGCTTCAGCATTTGCTGGCCAATGACGTCGAGCGTCTGCACCGCCCTGGCCGCGCGCTCTACAGCACGATGCTCAACGAGCGCGGCGGCATCGTCGATGACATGATCGTCTATCGCCTCGAAGACCGTTATCGGCTGGTGTTCAACGCCTCCACCCGTGATCAGGATCTGGCGTGGATGCAGGCGCATGTCGCCGGTTACGACGTGCAACTGCACGAGCGTCAGGATCTGGCGATGCTCGCCATTCAAGGCCCGCAGGCCCGGCACAAGATCGCCGAGCTGGTGACCCAGTCCCGCGCCACGCTGATCCAGCACCTCAAACCGTTCGAAGCCGAAGTCGATGGCGACTGGTTCATCGCCCGCACCGGTTACACCGGCGAGGACGGTCTGGAAATCGCCCTGCCGGCCGATCAGGCTCCGGGTTTCTTCAACGATCTGGTGGGCGCCGGCATTTCGCCGATCGGCCTCGGCGCCCGCGACACGCTGCGGGTTGAAGCCGGGATGAACCTCTACGGCCAGGACATTCATCAAGATGTCTCGCCGCTGGCGTCCAATATGGCCTGGAGCATTGCCTGGGAACCGGCCTCGCGCCAGTTCATCGGTCGTGCAGCGCTGGAAGCGGAAAAAGCCGCCGGCGTTGCGCACAAACTGGTGGGCCTGGTGCTTGAGGAACGGGGTGTTTTACGTGCCCATCAGGTGGTTCGTATCGCCGATGTTGGCGAAGGAGAGATCACCAGTGGTAGTTTCTCTCCTACGCTAAGCAAATCGATTGCCCTGGCGCGTGTACCGATGGCCACAGCCGACCGCGCTGAAGTGGAAATCCGAGGCAAGTGGTATCCGGTACGAGTGGTCAAACCGACCTTCGTGCGCCATGGCAAAACCTTGATCTAACCTTTTCCGGCGGGCGTGACCGCTGACAATTTCTTGAGGACACCGAGCATGAGCAATATCCCCGCTGAACTGCGTTTTGCCGAAAGTCATGAGTGGGCGCGTCTGGAAGCCGACGGCACCGTTACCGTGGGCATCAGTGATCACGCGCAGGAAGCGCTGGGCGATGTGGTGTTCGTCGAGTTGACTGAAGTGGGCAAGGTGTTTGCGGCCAATGAGGCGGCTGGTGTGGTCGAGTCGGTGAAAGCGGCGTCCGACATCTACTCCCCGATTGCCGGTGAAGTGATCGCCGTCAACGAAGAGCTGAGCGGTTCGCCGGAACTGCTGAACTCCGACCCGTACGGTGCGTGGATCTTCAAGCTCAAACCAGCCAACGCTGCTGATCTGGACACGCTGCTCGACGCTACCGCCTACCAGAAAAGCATCGGCGAGTAATCCTCGCTCTCTGTAGGAGCTGCCGCAGGCTGCGATCTTTTGTTCTTGTCTTTAAGGGCAAAGTCAAAAGATCGCAGCCTGCGGCAGCTCCTGCATTGATCAGGGCTTCAATACGGCTTTGACTGCCGCCACTGAACGCTCGACGTCGTCCTTGGTCATGGTGGTGAACATCGGCAGCGACACGATCAAGCGTCCAACGCGCTCAGCCACCGGCAGCATGCCTTCCTTGAAACCGCGCTCGCGGTACAGACTGAGTAAATGGATCGGCGGGTAGTGATAGCCGATGCCGATGCCTTTGGCCTGCATCTGCTCCATGAACGTGGCCCGCGCTGGCAAACCGTCCTTGCGCTCCGGCAGTACCAACTGGAACAGATGCCAGTTGCTGTTGGTGAAATCCGCTGGCGGCAGCTGGGCACCATAGGTCGCTTCAAAGTCATCGCCAAAACATTTGAAGTAGTGACGGGCCAGTTCCTGGCGATGGGCAGTCAGCGCTTCGATGTGGGCAAATTGCCCCAAGCCGATGGTCGCGGCGACGTCGGTCATGTTGAACTTGCCGCCGAGCACATCAACGTCCAGCCCATCGAAGCCGTTGCGGGTCACGCCTTGCAGACGATACTTCTCCGCCAGCCGTGCTTCTTCCGGGGTGTTCAGCACCAGGCAACCGCCCTCGGAGCAGGTCACGTTCTTGTTGGCCTGGAAGCTGAACGACACGAAATCACCGGTGGCGCCGATGCGCTGGCCGTTCCAGCTTGAACCCAGCGCTTGGGCGGCGTCTTCGACAATGCGCAGATTGTGTTTGCGCGCGATGGCGTACAGCCGATCCATGTCCACCGGCAGGCCGGCGAGGTACACCGGAATCACCGCTTTGGTGCGCGGGGTGATCGCCGCTTCCAGTTGGTCCAGGTCGATGTTGCGGGTCACCGGATCGATGTCGGCGAACACCGGGGTGGCGCCGACTTCGAGAATCACGTTGGCGGTGGCGACCCAGGAGATTGGCGTGGTGATCACTTCGTCATCTGGCCCGATGCCGGCGATGCGCAAGGCGATTTCCATGGTGCAGGTGCCGGAGTTGAACGTGCGCACCGGGCGCCCGCCAAAGTATTCCGACAGCTGTGCTTCAAAGGCCTGGACCTTCGGCCCGCTGGTGATCCAGCCGGAGCGCAGCACATCGCCGACGGCGGCAATCGTGGCTTCATCGATGACAGGTTTGGAAAACGGCAGGAACGGCAGTTGGCTCATGAGGATTCGATCATCCGAAAGTTGGGCGCCTGATGCAGGCGCTACAGCATGCCCCGGAACGTCCTGTGCCGCCAAGCCGTGCGCGTCGGTATCGGCTGCTATGCTGGTTTGACCGTGTTGCATTGACGCCGAGCGCCAGTCAAAAGAGAGCCCGTCATGTCCCAGTTGCCATCCTTGAGCCAGTTACGCGACCCCGAAGCCTTCCTGCGCCGCCATTTGGGCCCCGACGCCGCCGAACAGCAGGCGATGCTCGACAGCCTCGGTCTCGGCAGCCGGGTCGAACTGATCGAGCAGACGGTACCTCCGGGCATTCGCCTGAACCGGGCGCTGGATCTGCCGCCGGCCCTCGACGAACAGGCGGCGCTGGCCAAGCTGCGCGGTTATGCCGAGCAGAATCAGCTGTGGACCAGCCTGATCGGCATGGGCTACCACGGCACGCTCACGCCGACCGTCATCCTGCGCAACGTGCTGGAAAATCCTGGCTGGTACACCGCTTACACCCCGTATCAACCGGAGATCGCCCAAGGCCGTCTCGAAGCGCTGCTCAACTTCCAGCAATTGACCATCGACCTCACCGGGCTTGAGCTGGCCAACGCCTCGTTGCTCGACGAAGCCACCGCTGCGGCGGAAGCCATGGCGCTGGCCAAACGCGTGGCAAAGTCGAAGAGCAATCTGTTTTTCGTCGACGAGAACTGTCATCCGCAAACCATTTCCGTGGTGCAGACCCGCGCCGAAGGTTTCGGTTTTGAGCTGATCATCGACGCTGTGGATAACTTGAAGCATCATCAGGTGTTCGGCGCACTGCTGCAGTATCCCGACACCCACGGCGAGATCCGTGATCTGCGACCGGTCATTGATCAACTGCACGCGCAGCAGGCGCTGGCCTGTGTGGCGGCGGATCTGTTGAGCCTGTTGTTGCTGACGCCGCCGGGTGAACTGGGCGCGGATGTGGTGTTTGGTTCGTCGCAGCGCTTCGGCGTGCCCATGGGATACGGCGGCCCGCACGCAGCGTTTTTTGCCAGCCGTGACGAATACAAACGGGCGATTCCCGGGCGGATCATCGGCGTGTCGAAAGATGCCCGCGGCAACGTCGCGTTGCGCATGGCCCTGCAAACCCGCGAGCAACACATTCGTCGGGAGAAGGCCAACTCGAACATCTGCACCGCCCAGGTGCTGTTGGCCAACATCGCCAGTTTCTACGCGGTGTACCACGGGCCGGAAGGCTTGAAACGGATAGCGCAGCGGGTGCACCGGTTGACCTGCATTCTGGCGACGGGCCTTGAGCGCCATGGTATCCAGCGGGCCAACGGACAGTTTTTCGACACCCTGACCCTCGACGTCGGTGGCGCGCAGAGCGCGATCATCGACAGCGCCAAGGCCGCGCAGATCAACCTGCGTATTCTCGGGCGCGGTCGAGTGGGGCTTAGCCTCGATGAAACCAGCGATGAAAGCACAGTGGCCAGGTTGTTTGACGTGTTGCTGGGTGCCGATCACGGTTTGAACGTCGAGCAACTCGATGCGGAAGCACTGGTGTCAGGCATCCCCGATAACCTCCAGCGCAAGACGCCTTACCTGCGCCATCCGGTGTTCAATGCCCATCACAGCGAAACCGAGATGCTGCGCTACCTCAAGCAGCTGGAGAACAAGGATCTGGCGCTCAACCAGTCGATGATCCCGCTGGGCTCCTGCACCATGAAACTCAACGCCACCAGCGAGATGCTCCCTATCACCTGGCCGCAGTTCGCCAATCTGCACCCGTTCGCGCCGCGGGAGCAGGCGCTCGGTTACACCTTGATGATCGAAGAGCTGGAGCGCTGGTTGTGCGCGATCACCGGGTTCGATGCGATCTGCATGCAGCCCAACTCCGGAGCCCAGGGCGAGTACGCCGGGCTGCTGGCGATTCGCAAATATCACGAGAGCCGGCATCAGGGCGCGCGGGACATTTGCCTGATTCCGTCCTCGGCCCACGGCACCAACCCGGCCTCGGCGCAGATGGCCGGGATGCGCGTGGTGATCGTCGAATGCGACGAAGCCGGCAACGTCGATCTGGATGACCTGAAAACCAAGGCCGCCGAGGCGGGGGACAAGTTGTCGTGCCTGATGGCGACCTATCCATCGACTCACGGTGTATACGAGGAGGGTATCAGCGACATCTGCGAAGTTATCCACAAGCACGGCGGGCAGGTGTACATGGACGGCGCCAACCTCAATGCGCAAGTCGGGCTGGCGCGGCCGGCGGACATCGGCGCCGACGTATCGCACATGAACCTGCACAAGACTTTCTGCATTCCCCATGGTGGCGGCGGGCCGGGTATGGGGCCGATCGGCATTCGCGCACACCTGGCGCCGTTCGTCGCCAATCACCCGGTGGTGCCGATCGACGGCCCGTTGCCGCAGAACGGCGCGGTCAGCGCGGCGCCGTGGGGCAGCGCGAGCATCTTGCCGATCAGCTGGATGTACATCGCGATGATGGGGCCGCAATTGGCGGATGCCAGCGAGGTGGCAATCCTGGCGGCCAACTATCTGGCCCAGCACTTATCCGGTGCATTCCCGGTGCTGTACACCGGGCGCAATGGGCGGGTGGCCCA
Source organism: Pseudomonas serboccidentalis (assembly GCF_028830055.1). Taxonomy (NCBI): domain Bacteria; kingdom Pseudomonadati; phylum Pseudomonadota; class Gammaproteobacteria; order Pseudomonadales; family Pseudomonadaceae; genus Pseudomonas; species Pseudomonas serboccidentalis. Next base: position 1,175,607 of record NZ_CP101655.1, on the reverse strand, counting down.
TGAATGCATTCTCGACCTGCGGCCGTTGAAGGCGCAGACCGGGATCAGCGAAGAGGACGTCGCCAAGCGTCTGATGGACTACGGCTTCCACGCGCCGACCATGTCATTCCCGGTGCCGGGGACATTGATGGTCGAGCCGACCGAAAGCGAGTCCAAGGCTGAACTGGACCGCTTTATTGGCGCCATGCTGAGCATCCGCGCAGAGATCACCGAAGTGCAGAACGGCAACTGGCCGGCGGAAGACAACCCGCTCAAGCGTGCGCCGCATACCTTGGCGGATGTCACCGGGGTCTGGGAGCGGCCGTACAGCATCGAACAGGGCGTCACCCCGGATGCGCACACCAAGGCGCATAAATACTGGCCGGCAGTGAACCGGGTGGATAACGTCTATGGGGATCGCAATCTGTTTTGCGCGTGTGTGCCGGTGGATGATTACCGCTGATCTCCCTGTACACCCGATTCATTGTAGGAGTGAGCCTGCTCGCGATAGCGGTGCATCAGTCACCGAATCCGTTGTCTGGAGTACGGCTATCGCGAGCAGGCTCACTCCTACAGAGGGACCTTAGTGAGTCAGGAATCACGGGTAAAAAAATGCCGCTCATCTGAGCGGCATTTTTGTGTACAGAAGGCTTACTCGGACGCTACCGCGTTCTTCGCCAGAATCGCATTCGCCAGTTCCATGTCCGTGGCCTGCAGGCCCGGGTTGTCGGCGCGGACTTTCTGCATCGCTGCTTCCAGGTACGGCCCACGGATGCCGCCATCGCTGGCGACGAAGCTGCCGGCATCGTCCTGTGCGGCAACGATCAGCTTGTGATCCTTGAAGGTCAGGTAGGTCGAGCCGGTGGTGGCGCCGGACGAAATGACGTTACGCCAAAAGCTGTCGGCCATCGCTGAACCAACGGGAAGGGACAGCAAGGCAAGGGTGGCGACAGCAAGTTTGAGACGCATGATTGAATGACTCCTGGGGTTAACTACGGCCTTGGATTGCGATTTCCCCGATCCGGTTCCGTAGTGGCCTATTTCTGCTCGCTTTGCGGTGTTACCCGCAGCACTTCTTCAAGGGTTGTCAGCCCCGCCGCGACCTTCTGCGCACCCGACAGGCGCAGGCTGCGCATGCCTTCCTTGAAGGCTTGCCGGCGGATGGCGGTGAGGTCGGTGTCCGGGGAGATGAGCGCTTTGAGGCTGTCGCTCAACTGCATGATTTCGTAAACCCCGGCGCGCCCGTGATAACCGGTGTCGCGGCACTCCAGGCAACCGATCGCCCGTTGCGCGTTGCCCGGCAGTGGCGCTTGCCACGGGCGTGTCAGGGTTTGCCAGTCTTCCTCTTCCAGCGTCAGCGGGGCCTTGCAGTGCGGGCACAGCGTGCGCACCAGACGCTGGGCCATGACCCCGAGCACCGTGGCCTTGATCAGATAGTGCGGCACGCCGAGTTCCAGCAGACGGCTGATGGCGCTGGGCGCATCGTTGGTGTGCAGGGTCGACAGCACCAGGTGGCCGGTGAGTGCGGCCTGAATCGCCATTTCGGCGGTCTCCAGATCGCGGATCTCGCCGATCATGATGATGTCAGGGTCCTGTCGCATCAGCGCGCGCACCCCGGCGGCGAAGCTCAGGTCGATGTTGTGCTGGACCTGCATCTGGTTGAACGCCGGCTCGACCATTTCGATCGGATCTTCGATGGTGCAGAGGTTGATCTCCGGCGTCGCCAGCTTCTTCAGGGTGGTGTAGAGCGTGGTGGTCTTGCCCGAACCGGTCGGTCCGGTGACCAGAATGATGCCGTTGGGCTGGCGGGTCATGTCCTGCCAGCGGCGCAGGTCGTCGGCGGAGAAGCCTAACTGATCGAAGTCCTTGAGCAGCACTTCCGGGTCAAAAATACGCATGACCATTTTTTCGCCAAACGCGGTGGGCAGCGTAGATAGCCGCAGCTCCACCTCGCCGCCGTCGGGGGTCTTGGTCTTGACCCGGCCGTCCTGGGGTTTGCGCTTTTCGGCGACGTTCATCCGCCCGAGGCTTTTCAGGCGGCTGACGATCGCCATGGTCACCTGCGGCGGAAATTGATAGACGTTGTGCAGCACGCCGTCGATGCGAAAGCGCACCGTGCCCTGTTCGCGGCGCGGTTCGATGTGGATATCGCTGGCGCGCTGCTGGAAGGCGTACTGGAACAGCCAATCGACGATGTTGACGATGTGCGCATCGTTGGCATCCGGCTCCTGATCGCTGGCGCCGAGGTTGAGCAGTTGTTCGAAGTTGCCGAGGTTGCCGCTTTGCTGATCGGCATTGTTGGCACCGCTGACCGATTTGGCGAGACGGAAGAATTCGACGCTGAAACGCTGGATGTCCACCGGGTTGGCGACGACTCGTTTGATCGGCAGCTTGAGCACATGGGTCAGGTCAGCCTCCCAACCGGTGACGTAGGGCTGGGCGCTGGCCACGACCACGGCGTCGCGGTCGACCGCCACTGCGAGAATCTTGTGCCGCTGGGCAAAGGCGTAAGACATCAGCGGAGTGATCGCGGCGACGTTGATCTTCAACGGGTCGATGCGCAGGTACGGCTGGCCGGCCTGCTGGGCCAGCCACAGGGTCAGGCTTTCCAGGTCCAGGTGTTTGCCCGGACGGCTGAGGTCGTCCAGTTGCTGGCTGGCGATGAACTCCAGCGGATGCTGCTGGCCGTGGGTCGCGTGGCGGCGGCGGGCGTTGAGCGCCTGCTCCGCCGAGTCCTGGCTGATGAAGCCCTGGGCGACCAGTTCACGCAACACATCGTTGAGATCCAGCCAGCGGTCCTGAGTGGCGAGTTGAACGGACATGCGGGCTCCTTTTGAACGACAGTTCGCAAAGGATAGTCGTGGCCCCGCAGACCGTTGGGCCACTACCCGACGAAGCCGTTGCCGGATTTGTCAGCCAGCCGCTTGCGCGGGCGCATCCCACGCCGCGTCGGCGTTTTGCAGAGTTACCGAGCAGACGCTGATCAGGTTACGAAGTTTTTCCGCGATCACCTGGGCGCGATGCCAGCTCAGGCCACCCATGACAATGTCGATCGACAGCAGATCGTCGAGCCGTTGCGCATTGACCTGCTCCGGTGTGAGGAACTGCAAGGCGAACAGGTTCAACACCCGCACCAACAGATCCGGTTCAGCTTCGGCAAGAATCTGATACTGCGCCAGGCAATGGGCGTTGCTGACGTTCCAGACATCGGCGCGGGTCGGGGCGCTGTTCACGGCTTCAAGGTGCGGCATGGCAAGTCTCCAAAATCACTGGAGAAATTTTTACATTCGGTGTCGGGCATTTCTTGGCTAAGATCGGTGTTATTGGCGGTTGATCGACTGGAACAATTCGCAGGATCTTATATTTGAGGTTTTTCTATGCATAGCGAACTGGACGCCTACGACCGCAGGATACTCGCCCTGCTGCAAGAGGACGCATCGCTGTCCAGCGCACAGATCGCCGAGCAGGTGGGTTTGTCGCAATCGCCGTGCTGGCGGCGAATTCAGCGGATGAAGGAGGAGGGGATCATTCGTGGTCAGGTGACCTTGCTCGATCGCAAGAAGATCGGCCTGAACACGCAGATCTTCGCCGAAATCAAACTCAACGCCCACGGGCGTTCGAATTTCACCGAATTCACCGAGGCGATTCGCGGCTTTCCGGAGGTGCTGGAGTGTTATGTGCTGATGGGCGCGGTGGACTTTCTGTTGCGCATTGTCGCGGCGGACATCGAGGCGTATGAGCGATTCTTCTTCGAGAAGCTGTCGCTGGTGCCGGGGATTCAGGAAGTGAACTCGATTGTGGCGTTGTCGGAGATCAAATCCACGACCAGTTTGCCGGTCATGCGCTAAAGCAAAAGATCGCAGCCTTCGGCAGCGCCTACATGAGACAGGCGTACACCCTGCAGGAGCTGCCGAAGGCTGCGATCTTTTAGCGGTATTACATACGCAGGAGCATTTTCCAGGCACGGTTCTGGTAAACCGCAATCGCCTGCTGCTTGCGTGCATCGAGCAGTTCGTCAGTGATCGTCGGTTCGTTGGCCAGTTGCGCCAGTTTGTTCAGCTCGCCGTACAGGCGGTCCATTTCCGGGATCTCCAGCACGTTGCGCGCGTGGTGCAGCCAGACCTGGATGCGTTCGATGCGTGGCAGTTGCTCGGCCAGATCTTCCGGTTGCTGCTGATAGCGCTGCAATTGCAGGGACGTGGCTTCTTCGCCCAACAGCCGCGGCAACCAGCTGTGCAGCTGCGCGGCGCCCTGGCGATTGCCGCGGGTGTTGCGCTCGGCGGTCCAGGTGCGGGCCAGCAGCCAGCGCGACGCGGTCAGCGAGAACAGGCCCCAGCGTGGATCTTCCAGCTCTTCGAGGAATTGCTCCGGCGCAGCTTTGCGCACGTCTTCGTCCTCGATGCCGACCTGAACCAGCGGGCGCCAGTCTTCGAGCAATGCATCGAGTGCCACGCGCAAGTCGTGAGTCGCCGGACGCGGTGCGGCCTGGCCGAGGCTGCTGAGCAGGGCGCGCATTTCCGCGAGGTTTTCGACCCAGTCCTGCAGCAGGCGCCAGTGACCGTTGAAACGGTACTGTTCAGCCAGACGCTGACTGCTGCCGAGCAAGTGCCAGCCAAGGGCGGCGAAAGCATCGTCCAGTTGAGTTTCCGGGGTCAGTTGTGGCGCCGGCAGGCTCAGCGAGTAGCTGTTGGCGTCGTACAGACGGTAGCCGCGTTCAGCCTTGCTGATGTCGCACGGCATCAGGGCCAGGGTCTCGGCCAGTTCGGCAGCCAGTTCCAGCAGCGCGGCCGGCTCGCCTTCGCGCAGTTCCAGTTCCAGCTCGCAGATCTCTTCTTTCTGCTTGCCGACCACCACGTGACCGAGGTCCAGTGCGGCTTCGATGACCACTTTGGCCTTGCCGCGGCCCCAGGCGATTTCTGCGCGCTCGCGGACGAAATCGGTGGTGAAGATCGGCTTCAGGGTTTTCTTGTCCAGCTCGGCCAGCGACTCGGGCCAGCATTCGCCGTCGAGTTTCTTCACGTCGAGCTTGGCTTTGGGCAACTTCCAGTCGTACTCGTTACGCTCGGACAGACCGGCAACGCTCTGGCCGCGGGTCTTGAGGGTCTGAATCACTTCGTCACCGTCCTTGCGCAGGCGCAGGGCGACTTTGGCCTGGGCCAGATCGCGCTCGGGGGTGTCGAAGTACTGGTTCATCAACTCACGGCGTTCCCAGCCATTTTTGTTGCGTTTTTTCAGTAGCGGGTGCTCGCGCAGGGCGGCGAGGGTTTCGCGGCTGACGCGGAGTTTGATTTCGGTTTCTTTCTGCATGGCCGGAAAATCCAGGATCGGGAGCGCAGCCGGGGGAATGTGTGGCTGCCAAGGCCGTGCAGTGTACAGGACTGATACGTCCTACGCCCTGCGGCGGTTTATTCCTGGCGCCGGATGGCTCTATGATGGACTTCAAACCGGGAGTTGGAGTCAGCGATGCCTTTGCCGTCCATGCAAGACCAGTTCGCTGCACTGATCGCCGCACCATCGGTCAGTTGCACCCAACCGAGCCTGGATCAGTCCAACCGGGCGGTGATCGACTTGCTCGCCGGATGGCTGGGTGATCTGGGCTTCAGTTGCGATATCCAACAGGTCAGCCCTGGTAAATTCAACCTGCTCGCCAGTTTCGGCAGCGGCCCCGGTGGCCTGGTCCTGGCCGGGCACAGCGACACGGTGCCTTACGACGAGGCGTTGTGGCAGACCGATCCGCTGAAACTCACCGAAGTCGACGGCCGCTGGGTCGGGCTTGGCAGCTGTGACATGAAGGGCTTTTTCGCCCTGATCATAGAAGCCGTGCAACCGCTGCTCGATCAACCGTTCAAGCAACCGCTGCTGATTCTCGCCACTTGTGATGAAGAAAGCTCGATGTCCGGCGCCCGGGCGCTGGCCGAGGCCGGGCGTCCCATCGGGCGCGCGGCGGTGATCGGCGAGCCGACCGGGCTCAAACCGATCCGCATGCACAAAGGCATCATGATGGAGCGCATCGACATCCTCGGGCAGAGCGGCCACTCGTCGGATCCGCGTCTGGGCCACAGCGCCCTCGAAGCGATGCACGACGCCATCGGCGAGCTACGCGGCTTGCGCCTGTTGTGGCAGCGCGAATTCAGTAACCCGCAGTTCAGCGTGCCGCAACCGACCATGAACTTCGGCTGCATCCATGGTGGTGACAACCCCAACCGCATTTGCGGCCAGTGTTCGCTGGAGTTCGACCTGCGCCCGCTGCCGGGCATGGACCCGAAAGTCCTGCGTGCGGAGATTCTGCGCAAGCTCAATCCGGTGGCCGAGCGGCATCAGGTTAAGATCGACTACAAGCCGCTGTTCCCGGAAGTGCCGCCGTTCGAGCAGGCCGAAGACGCCGAACTGGTGCGCATCGCCGAGAAGCTCACCGGTCACAGTGCCGAAGCAGTAGCGTTCGGCACCGAAGCGCCTTATCTTCAGCGCCTTGGCTGCGAAACCATCGTGCTCGGCCCCGGCGACATCGCCTGTGCGCACCAGCCCGGCGAGTACCTTGAAATGTCACGTTTGCAGCCTACCGTGCATCTATTACGGCAGTTGATTGAACATTACTGCCTGAAGAGTTGAACGCATCCCTTGTAGGAGCTGCCGAAGGCTCGGGCCGCGATCGGACGATCTTTTGATTTTGTTTTGAAGATCAAAAGATCGCAGCCTGCGGCAGCTCCTACAGGGGTGAGCCGTTAAATTAGTGGTAATCCACCCCGTATTCATGAGGAGAGCGCGCGTGTCGCCAAGCCTGTTCCGACGATAACCATCAGCCCGCTGTGCGTTTTTCGTTTCGCCCTTTTTTCTGGCTGCTATTTATTACAGGCCCAGGTTCATGCCCGAATACGTCAATTGGCTTCGCCACGCGTCCCCTTACATCAATGCCCACCGCGATTGCACCTTCGTCGTCATGCTGCCCGGCGACGGCGTGGAGCATCCGAACTTCGGCAACATCGTTCACGACCTCGTGCTGCTGCACAGCCTCGGCGTACGTCTGGTGCTGGTCCACGGTTCGCGCCCGCAAATTGAAACCCGTCTCGCCGCCCGCGGCCTGACCCCGCACTACCACCACGGCATGCGCATCACCGATGCGGCAACGCTGGAGTGCGTGATCGACGCGGTCGGTCAGTTACGCATCGCCATCGAAGCGCGGCTGTCGATGGACATGGCTTCGTCGCCGATGCAGGGCTCGCGTCTGCGGGTGGCCAGCGGCAACCTTGTTACCGCGCGGCCGATCGGCGTGCTCGAAGGCGTTGATTATCACCACACTGGTGAAGTGCGCCGGGTCGACCGCAAGGGCATCAATCGTCTGCTCGACGAGCGCTCCATCGTGCTGCTGTCGCCGCTGGGCTACTCGCCGACCGGTGAAATCTTCAACCTGGCTTGCGAAGACGTCGCCACTCGCGCCGCCATCGACCTGGGCGCAGACAAACTGCTGCTGTTCGGCGCTGACCTGGGTCTGATCGACGAAAGCGGCAAACTGGTGCGCGAACTGCGTCCGCAGCAGGTGCCGGCGCATCTGGCGCGTCTGGGCAACAACTATCAGGCCGAACTGCTGGATGCCGCTGCCGAAGCCTGCCGTGGCGGTGTCGCGCGCAGTCATATCGTCAGTTACGCCGAAGACGGCGCGCTGCTGACCGAGCTGTTCACCCGTGACGGTGGCGGTACGCTGGTGGCCCAGGAGCAATTCGAACTGGTGCGCGAGGCGGCGATTGAAGACGTCGGCGGTTTGCTCGACCTGATCAGTCCGCTGGAAGAGCAGGGGATTCTGGTGCGTCGCTCGCGTGAAGTGCTGGAGCGCGAGATCGAACAGTTCAGCGTGGTCGAGCGTGAAGGCATGATCATCGCCTGCGCGGCGCTGTATCAGATCGCCGATTCGGATGCCGGTGAGCTGGCGTGCCTGGCGGTGAACCCCGAGTACCGTCACGGCGGTCGCGGTGATGAGCTGCTGGAGCGCATCGAGACCCGCGCCCGGGAACAAGGCCTGAAAACCCTGTTCGTCCTCACCACCCGTACCGCGCACTGGTTCCGCGAACGCGGTTTCGAGCCCAGCAGCGTCGAGCGCCTGCCGGCGGCACGGGCGTCGCTGTACAACTATCAGCGCAACTCGAAGATCTTCGAAAAAACCCTGTAACTCTGGGGCTGCATGAGCTCCCTGTAGGAGCTGCCGCAGGCTGCGATCCTTTGATCTTGTTTTCAGTGAATCAAAAGATCGCAGCCCGCGGCAGCTCTTACAGGGTTTTGTGATTACTCAGTGATGTACTTCGCGCTGACGTAAGGCGAATAGTCCGGCAGCACCGTTTCAACCTTGCCCTGTTCCTTCAAAAACTTCGCCGTCTCACCAATCGCCTTGGCCGTGCCGCCGTCCAGCAGCGCGGTGGTTTGCTGTGCCTTGGCATCCGGGAAGGCTGAACCTGCGAGCAGCTCCGGAACGTCGGCCGCATTGGCACCGGTCAATTTGGCGATTTTCTGTACCGGCACCGAGTCGGCCGTCCAGCTGTCTTTATGGCTGGCGTAATCGGCAAACGCGTCTAGAGTGACCTTGGCAAACTTGGCCACCACTTCAGGGTGCTTCTCGGCGTAGTCCTTGCGGGCGACCCAGACTTCGAAGGTCGGCGCGCCCCATTGGCCGACTTGTGCGGCATCGGTCAGGGTTTTGCCGGTCTTGCGGATTTCTCCCAGCGCCGGCGACCAGACAAACGCACCGTCGATGTCTCCGCGCTTCCACGCGGCAGCGATTTCCGCTGGCTGCAGGTTCACCACTTTGACTTTGCTGGTGTCCAGGCCCCAGTGCTTGAGTGCGCCGAGCAGGCTGTAGTGGGAGGTGGAAACGAAGGGCGTGGCGATGGTCTTGCCGACCAGGTCCTGCGGAGTGTTGATCCCGCTACCGTTGCGCACGACCAGCGCCTCGGCGGCATTGATCTGCGCTGAAACGATGAATGCGACGATCGGCAGATTGCGCGAGGCGGCTGCTGCCAAAGGGCTGGAGCCAAGGTTGCCGATCTGCACATCGCCTGATGCGATGGCTGTCACAACTTCCGGACCACTGTTGAAGCGGCGCCAGTCGATGGGCTGGCCGATGGTGCTCTCGTAGGTGCCATCGGCCTGGGGGACTTTGCTCGGGTCGATACCGGTTTGGTAGCCGATGGTGAGGTTGGCGGCGTGGGCGGAGAAAGAAATTATTGCTGACACACAAACTGTAACAATTTGACTAGATAGTGCACGTTTGACCATGATGGCGTCGCCTTTTGGATAGGGTTTGACGTGTTTTAGATGCGTCAACGCTAATCGATCTAAAAAAAGGCAAACAAATACCATTTAGTAATTAGCTTAGTAGCCGATACCCTGTGTTGCGCTGCAGGCGGCCATTAATTAGCCATATGCCTGAATGGTATAAAAAAGAATGAAATAATTCTTTTTGGGGTTATCAGGAAAGTCAGTACTGTGCAGGGACCCAAATACTGCGATTAGACCTTGGTCGTAGACACACAAGGTTACGATTGACTTGTCAGTCACGCTCTGGCGCTAATCGCGAACCTACGGATCCGGGCATTCGACCAGGACCAGGAACACAAGAATTAGAAACGAGAGGAGCTTTACATGAACAAGTCCACCTTGGCCCTGGCTGTGGCCGTAGGGGTTTTGGCGCAGCAGGCAGGCGCCGCCGGTTTCATCGAAGACAGCAAGGCCACTCTGGGTCTGCGCAACTTCTACATCAACACCGACAACCGTGATGGCGCTGGCGCGAACAAGAACGAAGAGTGGGGCCAAGGCTTCGATCTGCGTTTCATCTCCGGCTACACCCAAGGCACCGTGCAGTTCGGTGTTGACGCGATCGGCCTGTACGGCGTGCGTCTGGACTCCAGCCCGGCCACCAGCGGCAACTCCTCCGGTACCGCTTCCGGCGGCACCGTGTTCCCAAGCGATGGCAACCGTGCCGTGCATGACTTCGCCAGCCTGGGCGTGACCGGCAAGGTCAAGATCTCCCAGACCGAACTGAAGGTCGGTACCCTGATGCCGAACAACCCGGTCATCAAGTACAACGACGGTCGCCTGCTGCCACAAACCTTCCAGGGCGAAGCGATCACCTCGAACGAGTTCAAGGATCTGACGCTGACTGCCGGTCAGGTTGAGGCCGTCAAGGGTCGTAACTCCAGCAACAACGAGAACATGTCGATTGCCGGTGCGAACGCCGGTTCGAACTACGACAAGGGCGTGTTCAGCAACAAGTTCTACTACGGTGGTGCAGACTACAAGGTCACTAAAGACCTGACCGCTTCGTACTACTACGGCGAGCTGAAAGACTTCTACTCGCAGAACTTCCTGGGTCTGGTACACAACTGGGGCATCGGCCCGGGCGTACTGAAAAGCGACCTGCGTTACTACCGCAGCCGTGACAACGGTGCCAACGGCGATACCGCTGCCTACTACACCAGCGGTTACTACGGTGGCAAAACCGTCAAGGGCAAGGTCGACAACGATCTGTACAGCTACCTGGCGCTGTACTCGGTTGAAGGTCACACCTTCGGTGCCGGCTACCAGTACACCAAAGGCGACAGCGACTTCCCTTGGCTGAACCAGGGTGACGGCTCGTCCAACAGCACCATCACCGACATGCAGATCCAGAAGTTCGCCCGTGCTGGCGAGCGTACCTGGCAGGCTCGCTACGGCTACGATTTCGCCAAGATCGGCGTTCCTGGCCTGACCGCCAACCTGATCTACCTGCGTGGTAACAACATCGACACTCCACTGGGCGAAAAAACCGAGTGGGAACGTGACCTGACCATCGGTTATGTGATTCCGGAAGGCCCGCTGAAAAACCTCGGCGTTGCCTGGAAAAACGCGATGTGGCGTACCGACCTGGCGAACACCCGTTCCCAGGACGAAAACCGCCTGATCGTCAGCTACTCGATCCCGCTGCTGTAATAGCGCGCTCAAGCGGCTGATGTAAAAAAAGCCCCGTCCGGCACCGTGCCGGACGGGGCTTTTGCATTTCGAGTCAGACTCACCCCCGTAAGCCCTTCCCGAAATTCCCCTCTTTTGCAGCTACTCAAGGCCTTCTCGAACCTTGAGGGCGATGTTCGTCGCGTTGTCGGCGAGCGTCCAGTGAACGATGTTTAATATTCCTTTAGATTCTAGATATCTAGTTATTTATTCTTTTTCATGATTGCGAATCCCGAGCTACAGTTGAGGTCTCGAACAACTCATCAGGAGCAGCACCATGAGCCTCAGACTCGGCGACATCGCCCCCGATTTCGAACAGGACTCCAGCGCCGGCAAGATTCGTTTTCACGAGTGGCTGGGCGATAGCTGGGGCGTGCTGTTCTCCCACCCGGCCGACTTCACCCCGGTGTGCACCACCGAGCTGGGCTTCACCGCCAAGCTCAAGGATGAGTTCAGCAAGCGCGGTGTCAAAGCCATCGCGCTGTCGGTCGACCCGGTGGACTCGCACCACAAGTGGATCGAAGACATCAACGAAACCCAGAACACGATCGTCAATTTCCCGATCCTGGCCGATGCCGATCGCAAGGTCTCCGATCTCTATGATCTGATCCACCCGAACGCCAGCGACACGCTGACCGTGCGTTCGCTGTTCGTGATCGATCCGAACAAAAAGATTCGTCTGACCATCACCTACCCGGCGAGCACCGGGCGCAACTTCCACGAGATCCTGCGGGTGATCGATTCGCTGCAACTCACCGATAACTACAAGGTGGCCACCCCGGCCAACTGGCAGGACGGTGAAGATGTGGTGATCGTGCCGTCGCTCAAGGATGAAGACGAGATCAAGCGGCGCTTCCCGAAAGGCTATCGCACGGTGAAGCCGTACCTGCGCCTGACGCCGCAGCCGAACAAGTGAGTCAGTGAGATTTGCGGTGTGGCCGCCACCGCCATCGCGAGCAGGCTCACTCCTACATTTGGAATGCATTCCCCCTGTAGGAGTGAGCCTGCTCGCGATGGCGTTAGTCCAGTCACCATGGAACCACAAAGCAGGGGATTTCAGGCCGTTTCGACGGCCTTTTTTTCGTCCGCAGTTCGCCGAAACGTATATCTCTTAAACGCATAACCAAATGAATAAATATGATTTATGGATATATAAATCAGCTGGTAAGGTCACTCCATCGACGCGAGATCGCAACCCGCGAATCGCCTGTAACGCGCAAGGAATCGTCTGAATGCTGGTCGTCTCACTCGGTGGCAGTCCCAGCCAACGCTCCCGCTCCGGGGTGTTGCTGGAGCGCTCGCAACGCTGGTTGCAGGAGCAAGGGGTGGAAGTGGTGAGTTATCAGGTGCGGGACTTCCCGGCCGAAGACCTGCTCCACGCCCGCTTCGACAGCCCGAAGGTGCTCGACCTGCTGGCGCAGATTGAAAACGCCGACGGCCTGCTCATCGCCACGCCGGTCTACAAAGCGTCGTTTTCCGGCGCCCTGAAGACCGTGCTGGATCTGCTGCCGGAGCGCGCCCTGAATCACAAGATTGTTCTGCCGATGGCCACCGGCGGCAGCATCGCCCACATGCTGGTGGTCGATTACGCACTCAAGCCAGTGCTGTCGGCGTTGAAGGCCCAGGAAATGCTGCAAGGGATTTTCGCCGAGGACAGCCAGATCGCTTACGGCGAAGGCAGTGCCCAGGCGCAACTGGCGCCGGCGCTGGAGCAGCGTCTGCATGAAGCGCTGGATCAGTTTGTCAGTGCCATGGCCCGCCGGCCGAAACCGCTGGAGCCAGGCTTGTTGAATGAACGTTTGTTGAGTGCTCGCTGGAGCATTTAAGCCTGCGCTCCAGGCACATCGGAATTTGAAGTACTCACCTTACTCAGCCGTCAACGGCCAAGCAGGTGCAGCCAACACCCAACAGCAAAAAGGAGAGCGCGATGCGCACTGTATTTTTGCGTCGTGGTCTGGTCGCTCTGTTTGCTGCGGCTGTGTCCTTCGGCGCTATCACTCAAGCTCAGGCGCTTTCTACCCATGAAGGCGTGCTTCGGATCGGTTATCAGAAGTACGGCACGCTGGTGCTGCTCAAAGCCAAAGGCACGCTGGAAAAGCGTCTGGCCGCTCAAGGCGTGGACGTGCAATGGACTGAGTTCCCCGGTGGCCCGCAACTGCTCGAAGGCCTGAACGTCGGCTCGATCGACTTCGGCGTGACCGGCGAAACCCCACCGGTGTTCGCCCAGGCGGCTGGTGCTGATTTGCTCTACGTGGCCTACGAGCCACCGGCGCCGAACAGCGAAGCGATCCTCGTGCCGAAGGACTCGCCGATCAAATCGGTGGCCGATCTCAAGGGCAAGAAAGTCGTGCTGAACAAAGGTTCCAACGTGCACTACCTGTTGGTGCGCGCGCTGGAAGACGCCGGCCTCAGATACTCCGACATTCAGACCGTATTTCTGCCGCCGGCCGATGCCCGCGCTGCGTTCGAACGTGGCAGCGTCGACGCCTGGGTCATCTGGGATCCGTACCAGGCCGCTGCCGAGAAGCAGTTGCAAGCGCACACCCTGCGTGACGGCAAAGGCATTGTCGACAACCACCAGTTCTATCTCGCGACCAAGCCTTACGCCCAGAAAAATCCCGAGGTGATCAAGACCCTCGTTGAAGAAGTGCGCGCTGTCGGCGAGTGGTCCAAAGCCAACCCTGAAGACGTGACTCAACAAGTCGCGCCGCTGCTCGGTCTGCCGGCGGACATCACCCTGACCTCGGTGAAACGCCAGGGCTACGGTGCGCTGTTCCTGACCCCGGAAGTGGTCGCCGCGCAGCAGAAAATCGCCGACACCTTCTACCAGCTCAAGCTGATTCCCAAGCCGTTGAGCATCCAGAATGTGATCTGGACACCACCGGCCGCTGTGGCCCAAAGCTCCCAAGCCCGGTAATTCGAATCCCCAAGGAGACCACTCCATGAGCCTCAACATCTTCTGGTTCCTGCCTACTCACGGCGACGGCCATTACCTTGGCACCGCCGAAGGCGCCCGCGCCGTTGATCACGGTTATTTGCAACAGGTTGCGCAAGCGGCGGATCGCCTGGGTTTTGGCGGCGTGCTGATTCCCACCGGCCGCTCCTGCGAAGACTCGTGGCTGGTGGCCGCGTCGCTGATCCCGGTGACTCAGCGCCTGAAGTTCCTGGTCGCCCTGCGCCCCGGGATCATTTCCCCGACGGTCGCGGCGCGGCAGGCAGCCACGCTGGATCGCTTGTCTGGCGGTCGTGCGCTGTTCAACCTGGTGACCGGTGGTGACCCGGAAGAGTTGGCCGGCGACGGGCTGTTCCTCGATCACGAGGCGCGCTATCAGGCCTCGGTGGAGTTCACCCGCATCTGGCGTCGGGTGCTGGAAGGTGAAACCGTCGATTACGACGGCGAACACATCAGCGTGAAAGGCGCGAAATTGCTCTATCCGCCGATCCAGCAACCGCGCCCGCCGCTGTACTTTGGTGGTTCGTCGGAAGCGGCGCAGGACCTGGCCGCCGAACAGGTCGAGATGGTCCTGACCTGGGGCGAGCCACCAGCAGCGGTGGCCGAGAAGATCGAACAAGTGCGCGCCAAAGCCGCCAAGCTCGGACGCACCGTGCGCTTCGGCATTCGTCTGCACGTGATCGTGCGGGAAACCAACGCTGAAGCCTGGCAAGCGGCAGACCGCCTGATCTCCCATCTGGACGACGACACCATCAAACGTGCGCAGGCCTCGCTGGCGCGTTTCGATTCGGTTGGTCAGCAACGCATGGCCGCGCTGCACGGTGGCAGTCGCGACAACCTCGAAGTCAGCCCGAATCTGTGGGCCGGCGTCGGACTGGTGCGCGGTGGGGCCGGTACTGCGCTGGTCGGCGACGGCCCGACCGTGGCGGCGCGGGTGAAGGAGTACGCGGATCTGGGTATCGACACCTTTATCTTCTCTGGTTATCCACATCTCGAAGAGTCGTACCGTGTCGCCGAACTGCTGTTCCCGCACCTCGACGTCGAGCGCCCGGAACTGCCGAAAAGCGCCGGGTACGTCAGCCCGTTTGGCGAGATGGTCGCCAACGACATTCTTCCCAAAGCCGCGTCGCAGAGCTGAGGCGCGCCATGAAGAAACTCATCCACAGCCTCGCACCCTGGGCGTTGCCGGTGCTCTTGCTGGCGGTGTGGCAGTTGTCGGTGTCGGCCGGTTGGTTGTCGACGCGGATCCTGCCGGCGCCGGTGGCGGTGATCGAGGCCGGCGTCAGTCTGGTACGCAGCGGCGAGATCTGGACCCACCTGGCAATCAGCGGCTGGCGTGCGGCGCTGGGCTTCACCATCGGCGGCAGCATCGGTCTGGTACTGGGCTTTATCACCGGCCTGTCGCAGTGGGGCGAACGCCTGCTCGATAGTTCGGTACAGATGATCCGCAACGTGCCGCACCTGGCGCTGATTCCGCTGGTGATCCTGTGGTTCGGCATCGACGAGTCGGCGAAGATTTTCCTGGTGGCGTTGGGCACGTTGTTCCCGATTTACCTCAACACCTACCACGGCATCCGCAACGTCGATCCGGCGCTGGTGGAGATGGCGCGCAGTTATGGTTTGAGCGGTTTCAGCCTGTTCTGGCAGGTAATTCTGCCGGGGGCGCTGCCGTCGATTCTGGTCGGTGTGCGCTTCGCGCTGGGCTTCATGTGGCTGACGCTGATCGTGGCGGAAACCATTTCCGCCAGCTCCGGCATCGGCTATCTGGCGATGAATGCCCGCGAGTTTTTGCAGACCGACGTGGTGGTGCTGGCGATCCTGCTTTACGCGGTGCTCGGCAAACTGGCCGACCTCGCTGCCCGTGGACTTGAGCGCGTGTGGCTGCGCTGGCATCCGGCCTATCAGGTTGCCAAGGGAGGTGCGGCATGACCGCTCAACAGCCTCCACGCCTGCTGCGCGGGATTCCGCTGGTGGTGCGCAACCTGCAGAAAACCTTCGGTGCGCGGCAGGTGCTGCGCGACATCGACCTGCACATTCCGGCGGGGCAATTCGTCGCCGTGGTCGGGCGCAGCGGTTGCGGCAAGAGCACCTTGCTGCGCTTGCTCGCCGGCCTCGATCAACCGACTGGCGGCGAGCTGCTGGCCGGCGCCGCACCGCTGAGCGATGCGCGCGAAGACACCCGGCTGATGTTTCAGGAAGCACGGCTGCTGCCGTGGAAAAAGATCATCGACAACGTCGGTCTTGGCCTCAAGGGCAACTGGCGCCCACAGGCACTGGCAGCGCTGGAAGCGGTCGGTCTGGCCGATCGCGCCAACGAGTGGCCGGCCGCCTTGTCCGGCGGCCAGAAGCAGCGTGTAGCTCTGGCCCGGGCGCTGATCCACCAACCGCGCCTGCTGCTGCTCGACGAGCCGCTCGGTGCGCTGGACGCCCTGACCCGGATCGAGATGCAGCAACTGATCGAACGCCTGTGGCAGCAGCACGGCTTCACGGTGCTGCTGGTGACCCACGACGTCAGCGAGGCGGTAGCGATTGCCGACCGAGTGATTCTGATCGAGGACGGCGAAGTCGGTCTCGATCTGCAAGTGGAGTTGCCGCGACCTCGGGTGCGTGGTTCGCATCGACTGGCGACGCTGGAAACCGAAGTGCTCAACCGTGTTCTCTCCCTGCCCGGCGAACCGCCGGAGCCGGAACCCGTTTCACCCCTGCCTACGCAATTGCGTTGGGCGCAATGAAGCAGCTTCAAGCGGCAAGCTACAAGCCTCAAGTAAAAGCGCTGTGCTTTTGCTTGCCGCTTGAAACTCGCAACTTGCAGCTTATTTCGACCCCAGGAGAAATATCATGACTATCAAAGCCATCAACGTGCGCAACCAGTTCAAAGGCTCGATCAAGGAGATCGTTCTCGGCGACGTGCTGTCGGAAATCGACGTGCAGACCGCCTCCGGCATTGTCACTTCAGTGATCACCACCCGTTCGGTCAAGGAGCTGGAACTGGCGGTGGGCAGCGAGGTGATCGCCTTCGTGAAATCCACCGAGGTGTCGATCGCCAAGTTGTAAGTCAGTGAGTAAAAAACAACCCCGAAAGGCGTGAGCCCTTCGGGGTTTTTCTTTTTGAAGATCAAAAGATCGCAGCCTTCGGTGTAGCTCCTACAAGGGAGTGCGTGCTCCTGTAGGAACTGCCGGAGGCTGCGATCTTTTAGCGTTTAGGCAGATAAGGCGGCAGATACAGGCCGATATAGGCATCAAACACCCGCATTCCTTCCTCGGCCATGCGCGGCGTAATCTGCCCATGCTGCTGCACCGAGCGCGCATACACGCGGTCGCCCAGTTCCATCGCCAGGGCAAACACGTCGACATCGCTCGGCAGTCGCGGCAATTCGAAGTGGTGGTCGAACAGCTTGTGCATCAGGTCGCCCAGTTCGATGTCGTGCTGACGGTCGGCCTGGGTCACTTCGGTCAGGCCGTGCTGAGCGAGAATCAACTGGCGGGCGGCGGCGTCTTCGTCGTAGATCTCCAGCATCCGCTCCTCGACCAGTCGTGACAGGTCGCGCCAGTCGCGCAGGGCATCGTGGTCGATCGGTGCTTGCAGGCAGGCGCGAAAGGCCGCGTGCACATCGGCGGTCAGCGCTTCGAGCAGCGCCGGCACGCTGGCGAAGAAGTGGTACACGGAGGAGGGCGGAATCTGCGCGCGTTCGGCCACACTGTAAATCGACAGGCTGGCCACACCCTCGGCGGCCAGCAGCGTGCGTGCGGCATCGAGTATCGAATCGATTCGCGCCTGGCTGCGGGCACGGGGTTTGCGGACGGGGGCGGGACGCGTCATGGAAGTCTCCTGCGGGGCAGCGGGCATTGTACGCGGAGCGCCTGCCCCGAGTGCAACACAGTCCTTGTGGCGAGGGAGCTTGCTCCCGCTCGGCTGCGCAGCAGTCGTAAAACCAGACGACCTGTTTTTCCTGACATACCGAGTCGCAGGGGCTTGGGGCTGCTGCGCAACCCAGCGGGAGCAAGCTCCCTCGCCACAAGGGGATTATGTTCGGCCATAAAAAAACGCCGCTGGCTGCGAGAGCCAACGGCGTTCCTTTTGGCGCTGCAACCGCTTAAACGGTATGCAGGTACCAGTTGTACTCGAGGTCGGAGATGGAGTGTTCGAACTCCTCCAGCTCGCTCTCTTTACAGGCGACGAAGATATCGATGTATTTCGGATCGATGTACTTGGCCATCACCTCGCTGTCGTCCAGCTCGCGCAGGGCATCGCGCAAGTTGTTCGGCAGGCTTTGTTCGTTCTGCTCGTAGCTGTTGCCTTCGACCGGAGCGCCCGGCTCGATCTTGTTGGTCAGGCCGTGATGCACGCCCGCCAGAACCGAAGCCATCAGCAGGTACGGGTTGGCGTCGGCGCCGGCCACGCGGTGTTCGATACGCACGGCATCGGCAGAGCCGGTCGGTACGCGGATCGCCACGGTGCGGTTGTCCAGGCCCCAGCATGGCGAGTTCGGCACGTAGAACTGTGCGCCGAAACGACGGTACGAGTTGACGTTAGGGCACAGGAACGCCATTTGGGCGGGCAGGGTCTCGAGCACACCGCCGATCGCGTGACGCAATGCGGCGTTCTGCTCGGGATCCTCGCTGGCAAAGATATTCTTGCCGGCCTTGTCCAGGATCGAAATGTGTACGTGCAAACCGTTGCCTGCCTGGCCTGGATAAGGCTTGGCCATGAAGGTGGTGTCCATTTCATGGTCGTAGGCGATGTTCTTGATCAGACGCTTGAGCAGGACCGCGTAGTCGCACGCCTTGATCGGGTCGGCGACGTGGTGCAGGTTCACTTCGAACTGCGCCGGGGCACTTTCCTTGACGATGGCGTCGGCCGGGATGCCTTGCTCTTTGGCGCCTTCCAGAATGTCCTGGAGGCAGTCGACGTATTCGTCGAGGTCGTCGATCAGGTAGACCTGAGTCGAGTGCGGGCGTTTGCCGGAGATCGGCGAGCGTGGCGGCTGTGGACGGCCGTTCACGTTCTCCTGGTCGATCAGGTAGAACTCCAGCTCGAAGGCTGCGCAGATGGTCAAGCCCAGCTCGTCAAACTTTGCAACAACTTGACGGAGCACTTCGCGTGGATCGGCGAAAAACGGGTCACCTTCGAGTTCGTGCATGGTCATCAACAGTTGCGCGGTCGGGCGCTTCTGCCATGGCTCGTTGCACAGGGTATCGGGGATTGGATAGCAGATCCGGTCGGCGTCGCCGATGTCCAGACCCAGGCCGGTGCTTTCCACCGTAGAGCCATTGATATCCAGAGCAAATAGAGAGGCCGGCAGGTTGATGCCTTTCTCGTAAACCTTGTGGAGGCTGGTGCGTTCGATGCGCTTGCCGCGCACCACACCATTCATATCCGCAATCAGAAGGTCAACGTACAGAACCTCAGGATGTTCCTTAAGGAACGCGTTCGCTTCGTTAAGCTGAACGGCACGCGGGGGTACCGACATGATGCAACACCTTTGTTGTTAAAAATATCAATCATTGATCTTTTCTGGTTTCAGTCAACCCGAACGGCATGCCGAAGTCAAGCGAGGCCTTTTTTGCCCTAAAAAAGCGCTACGAGGGCATTTATGGGGCACTTTGGGGCGATTTTTTGTCCTTGGGACGCTTGGCACCCGCGGGCTTGAGCAGGCCGTGTTGTATTTTTTACGGGGGTGTTGTGTAAAAAAATGAACAAGGCTAAGCTCGGATCAAACCCATAACAGCAATAATACCGGGGTGCTTCATGTCTCGCCTGCCGTTAATCGGCATCACCGACTGCTCGCAACAGTCCGGTCTGCATGCTCAACACATCAGTGGCGACAAATCCGTCCGTAGCGCAGCCAACAAGGCTCGCGGTCTGTCGACAAGGTTCTCGTCGGCAGCAGCCAGAACGGCAGCGTCCGTTATTCTGGACGTACGGCCAAGCATCCTGTTTATGGCGTCTCCTTCCAATATAGATCTCTTTGAGTCTCAAAGCCTGTGCCGCTTCCCAAGCCGTGCTCATGATTCTGCACGCCTTGAATGTGCACAGGAAATGCAACGCCAGCGTAAAGGGCAGGTAAGCTCCTCTTTCATTGTCGATGCGCGGTGCCGGGCGTAAGCCGGCACTGCGCGCAAGCAAGCCCCCTTTAACGCGACGCCACGGCGTCAAACTTTGCCTGACACGATGTCAGGAGACTCAGCCCAGAGGCATTTATGAGTAACAACCTCGACCAGCTCACCGATTGGTTGAAAGACCACAAGATCACAGAAGTCGAATGCATGATCGGCGACTTGACCGGTATCACCCGGGGCAAGATCTCGCCGACCAACAAGTTCATCGCCGAAAAGGGCATGCGCCTGCCAGAGAGTGTGCTGCTGCAGACCGTGACTGGCGATTACGTCGAAGACGACATCTATTACGAACTGCTCGACCCGGCCGACATCGACATGATCTGCCGCCCCGACCAGAACGCCGTGTATCTGGTGCCGTGGGCCATCGAGCCGACCGCCCAGGTGATTCACGACACCTACGACAAGCAAGGCAACCCGATCGAGCTGTCGCCACGCAACGTGCTCAAGAAAGTCCTGAAACTCTATGCCGACAAGGGCTGGCAGCCGATCGTGGCGCCGGAAATGGAGTTCTACCTGACCAAGCGCAGTGACGACCCTGACTATCCGTTGCAGCCGCCGATTGGTCGCTCGGGCCGTCCGGAAATCGGTCGTCAGTCGTTCTCCATCGAAGCGGCGAACGAATTCGACCCGTTGTTCGAAGACGTCTACGACTGGTGCGAACTGCAGGAACTGGACCTCGACACGCTGATCCACGAAGACGGCACGGCGCAGATGGAGATCAACTTCCGTCACGGCGACGCACTGTCGCTGGCCGACCAGATCCTGGTGTTCAAGCGCACCATGCGTGAGGCGGCGCTCAAGCACGACGTGGCTGCGACCTTCATGGCCAAGCCGATGACCGGTGAGCCGGGCAGCGCCATGCACCTGCACCAGAGCATCATCGACATCGAGACCGGCAAGAACGTGTTCTCCAATGAAGACGGGACCATGAGCCAGCTGTTCCTGCACCACATTGGTGGCCTGCAGAAACTGATCCCCGAACTGCTGCCGCTGTTCGCGCCGAACGTCAACTCGTTCCGCCGCTTCCTGCCGGACACCTCGGCGCCGGTGAACGTGGAGTGGGGCGAAGAGAACCGCACCGTGGGCCTGCGTGTACCGGATGCCGGCCCGCAGAACCGTCGCGTGGAAAACCGCCTGCCGGGCGCCGACGCCAACCCGTACCTGGCGATTGCCGCGAGCCTGCTCTGCGGCTACATCGGCATGGTCGAGGGCCTCAACCCGAGCGCGCCGGTCGTTGGCCGTGGCTATGAACGTCGCAATCTGCGCCTGCCGCTGACCATCGAGGACGCACTGGAGCGCATGGAAAACAGCGCGACCATCGAGAAATACCTGGGCAAGACCTTCATCACCGGCTACGTCGCGGTAAAACGGGCCGAGCATGAAAACTTCAAGCGCGTGATCAGTTCCTGGGAGCGTGAGTACCTGCTCTTCGCCGTCTGATACGCCGGGCGCGGCTGGCAGCAGCCGTGCCTTCACCGATAACAAGGAGAATTGGCATGACCAGCAACAACCCGCAAACCCGTGAGTGGCAAGCCCTGAGCAGCGATCACCACCTGGCCCCGTTCAGCGACTTCAAGCAGCTGAAAGAGAAGGGCCCACGGATCATCACCAACGCCAAGGGCGTGTACCTGTGGGACAGCGAAGGCAACAAGATCCTCGATGGCATGGCGGGTCTGTGGTGCGTGGCGATCGGTTATGGCCGCGATGAACTGGCTGACGCAGCCGCGAAGCAAATGCGCGAACTGCCTTACTACAACCTGTTCTTCCAGACCGCGCACCCGCCGGCACTGGAACTGGCCAAGGCCATCGCCGACGTAGCGCCGCAAGGCATGAACCACGTGTTCTTCACCGGCTCCGGCTCCGAAGGCAACGACACCATGCTGCGCATGGTTCGTCACTACTGGGCGATCAAGGGCCAGCCGAACAAGAAAGTCATCATCAGCCGCAAGAACGGTTATCACGGTTCCACCGTGGCCGGCGCGAGCCTGGGCGGCATGACTTATATGCACGAACAGGGCGATTTGCCGATTCCGGGCATCGTTCACATCGCGCAGCCGTACTGGTTCGCCGAGGGCGGCGACATGTCGCCGGAAGAGTTCGGCATCTGGGCGGCCAATCAGCTGGAAGAGAAGATTCTCGAAGTCGGCGTGGATAACGTCGGCGCCTTCATTGCCGAGCCGATCCAGGGCGCCGGCGGCGTGATCATTCCGCCAGACACCTACTGGCCGCGCATCAAGGAAATCCTCGCCAAGTACGACATCCTGTTCGTGGCGGACGAAGTGATCTGTGGTTTCGGCCGTACCGGTCAATGGTTCGGTTCGGATTTCTACGATCTGAAGCCAGACATGATGACCATCGCCAAAGGCCTGACGTCCGGCTACATCCCGATGGGTGGCCTGATCGTGCGCGACGAAGTGGTGAAAGTGCTCAATGAAGGCGGCGACTTCAACCACGGCTTCACCTACTCGGGGCACCCGGTGGCGGCGGCGGTGGGTCTGGAAAACATCCGGATTCTGCGCGACGAGAAAATTATCGAGAACGTACGCAACGAAACGGCACCGTATTTGCAGAAACGTCTGCGCGAACTCAACGATCACCCGTTGGTGGGTGAAGTACGCGGAGTCGGTCTGCTGGGGGCGATCGAGCTGGTGCAGGACAAGGCCACTCGCAAGCGTTACGAAGGCCGGGGTGTGGGCATGATCTGCCGGCAGTTCTGCTTCGATAACGGCCTGATCATGCGCGCCGTGGGCGACACCATGATCATTGCGCCGCCGCTGGTGATCAGCAAGGCGGAGATTGATGAGCTGGTTACAAAGGCACGCAAGTGTCTGGATCTGACTCTCAGTGCGTTGCAGGCCTAAGTGCTAGGCTTCGAGCGGGGAAGCTGCGGCGCTCTCGCTCGAAGGTGTCAGAAAGGTGGGCCTTTTCTTGAAAGACCGCCTCCGATCTTGCCAGACTAGCCGCGGTTCCAGTTGTCGGGGTTCGGCCGCTGAACAAAGTGGTTCAAAAAAGAAAAATTTGGAGCATGACGCATGAAGGCATTAGGTAAAAAGCTTGCTGGCAAGACTCTTCTCGCGCTGTCCGTAGCGGGCATGATGGCGGGTGCGGTTCACGCGGATGACAAAGTGCTGCACGTTTACAACTGGTCCGACTACATCGCGCCGGACACCATCGCCAACTTCGAGAAAGAGTCCGGGATCAAAGTCGTCTACGACGTATTCGACAGCAACGAAACCCTGGAAGCCAAACTGCTGGCGGGCAAGTCCGGTTACGACGTCGTTGTGCCGTCGAACAACTTCCTGGCCAAGCAGATCAAGGCTGGCGTTTACCAGGAGCTGGACCAGTCCAAGCTGCCTAACTGGAAGAACCTGAACCAGGACCTGCTCAAGGCCGTGTCGGTCAGCGACCCGGGCAACAAGCACGCCTTCCCGTACATGTGGGGCTCGATCGGCATCGGTTACAACCCGGAGAAGGTCAAGGCTGCGCTGGGCGTCGACACCATCGACTCGTGGGACGTGCTGCTCAAGCCGGAAAACATCGCCAAGCTCAAGGGCTGCGGCGTGAGCTTCCTCGATTCGCCGACCGAAATGCTCCCGGTCGCGCTGCATTACCTGGGCCTGCCTACCGACAGCCAGAAGAAAGAAGACATCAAGAAAGCCGAGGAGCTGTTCCTCAAGATTCGTCCTTCGATCACCTACTTCCACTCCTCCAAGTACATCTCGGACCTGGCCAACGGCAACATCTGCGTAGCGGTCGGCTACTCGGGTGACGTGCAGCAGGCCAAGTCCCGTGCCGCCGAGGCTGGTGACAAGGTCAAAGTCAGCTACGCCATTCCGAAAGAAGGCGCTGGCAGCTTCTTCGACATGGTCGCCATCCCTAAAGATGCCGAAAACGTTGAAGGCGCCTACAAGTTCATGACCTTCCTGCAGAAGCCTGAAGTCATGGCCGGCATCACCAACGCCGTACGCTTCCCGAACGGTAACGCCGCTGCAACACCTCTGGTAGAGAAAGACATCACCAGCGATCCAGGCATCTACCCGCCAGCCGACGTGCAGGCCAAGCTGTATGCCATCGCCGATCTGCCAGCGGCTACCCAGCGTGAAATGACCCGCAGCTGGACCAAGATCAAATCCGGTAAATAAGCCGGTTTGAAGCAGCAACCGCTGGCCGTCGTCCCCGCGAAGGCGGCCAGCGGATCAATTAAATGTCAGGAAGTTTTGCAGGAACGGTTTTTCGAGGGTAAGTTGCGCGCCGGTTTTGTTGCCGGGCAGCCATGGCTGTCATGTAACGCGGGGCAACTTGGGCCCAACTAATTTAGAGGACCTCCACTTGCCTATTTTTTCTTCTTTGCGCAAAGCCCTGCTGGCCACTGCCGGCCTGACGATCGCTGTCGGAGCCCAGGCCGCCGGTACGGTGCATATTTATAACTGGTCGGATTACATCGGCGAGACCACCCTGGCCGACTTCCAGAAAGAAACCGGGATCAAACCGGTTTACGACGTGTTCGATTCCAACGAAACCCTGGAAGGCAAGCTGCTGGCCGGGCGTACCGGTTACGACGTGGTCGTGCCGTCGAACCACTTCCTCGGCAAGCAGATCAAGGCGGGCGCGTTCCAGAAGCTCGACAAGGCGCAGTTGCCGAACTATTCGAATCTCGATCCGGTGCTGCTCAAGCGCCTGGAGCAGAACGACCCGGGCAACCTCTACGCCGTGCCGTACCTGTGGGGCACCAACGGCATCGGCTACAACGTCGACAAGGTCAAAGCCGTGCTCGGTATCGACAAGATCGATTCCTGGAGCGTGTTGTTCGAGCCTGAAAACATCAAGAAGCTGCACAGCTGCGGCGTAGCGTTCCTCGACTCGGCGGATGAAATGATGCCGACCGTGCTCAACTACATGGGCCTGAACGCCAACAGCACCAATCCCAAGGACTACGCCAAGGCCACCGACAAACTGCTTGCCGTGCGCCCTTACGTGACCTACTTCCACTCCTCGAAATACATCGGCGATCTGGCCAACGGCGACATCTGCGTGGCCATCGGTTTCTCCGGTGACATCTTCCAGGCCAAGCACCGTGCCGAAGAAGCCAAGAAAGGCGTGAACATCGCCTACTCGATTCCGAAAGAGGGCGGCGCGCTGTGGTTCGACATGCTGGCGATTCCGAAAGACTCGTCCAACGTCAAGGAAGCCCACGCCTTTATCAACTATTTGCTGAAACCTGAGGTGATCGCCCAGGTCAGTGATTACGTCGGTTACGCCAACCCCAACCCGGGTTCGGACAAGCTGATGGAACAGTCCATCCGCACCGATGAAGCGGTTTATCCGCCGCAGGCAGTCCTCGACAAGACATACGTGTCGGTCGAGTTGCCAGCCAATATTCAGCGTTTGATGACCCGTAGCTGGACCAAGGTCAAGTCGGGCAAGTAAGGCACAAACTATCCTGGGTTCGTCCGCGTTGGGCGAACTGCACTCTTTTTTTCTGGGAGTTTCGTAAATGGCAGTTGCCTCCGGCGCCTATAAGAAAGCCCTCGAGGGCGACCAGACACCTAAACAGGTGTTGGTCAAAATCGACCGGGTCACGAAGAAGTTCGACGAGACGATTGCCGTGGACGATGTGTCCCTGGAAATCAAGAAAGGCGAGATCTTCGCCCTGCTCGGCGGTTCGGGATCGGGCAAATCCACGCTGCTGCGGATGCTGGCAGGGTTCGAACGGCCCACGGAGGGGCGCATTTTCCTCGACGGCGTCGACATCACCGACATGCCGCCGTACGAGCGACCGATCAACATGATGTTCCAGTCGTACGCCTTGTTCCCGCACATGACCGTGGCGCAGAACATCGCCTTCGGCCTCAAACAGGACAAGATCCCCAACGCCGAGATCGACGCCCGCGTGGCCGAGATGCTCAAACTGGTACAGATGAGCCAGTACGCCAAGCGCAAGCCGCATCAACTGTCGGGCGGTCAGCGTCAGCGTGTGGCACTGGCGCGTTCGCTGGCCAAGCGGCCGAAACTGCTGCTGCTCGACGAACCGATGGGCGCACTGGACAAGAAACTGCGTTCGCAGATGCAACTTGAGCTGGTAGAGATCATCGAGCGCGTCGGCGTGACCTGCGTGATGGTGACCCACGACCAGGAAGAGGCCATGACCATGGCCGAGCGCATCGCGATCATGCACCTGGGCTGGATCGCCCAGATCGGCAGCCCGATCGACATCTACGAAACCCCGACCAGTCGTCTGGTCTGCGAATTCATCGGTAACGTGAACATCTTCGAAGGCGAAGTGATCGACGATGCCGAAGGTCACGCGACCATCACCTGCAAAGACCTCGACCGGCAGATCTACGTCGGCCACGGCATCAGCACCTCGGTGCAGGACAAGTCGGTCACCTACGCGATTCGCCCGGAGAAGCTGCTGGTCACCGCCGAAATGCCGACCTGCGAGTACAACTGGTCGAGCGGCAAGGTGCATGACATCGCCTACCTCGGCGGTCACTCGGTGTTCTACGTTGAACTGCCGAGCGGCAAGCTGGTGCAGTCGTTCGTCGCCAACGCCGAGCGTCGCGGCCAGCGTCCGACCTGGGGCGACCAGGTTTACGTGTGGTGGGAAGACGACAGCGGCGTGGTACTTCGCTCATGAACATGCGCAAATTCAAACGCCGCCTCAATCGAATAATTCCCGGTGGCCGCCAGATGGTCATCGGTGTTCCCTTCATCTGGCTGTTCCTGTTCTTCATGCTGCCGTTCTTCATCGTCCTGAAGATCAGCTTTGCCGAAGCCGACGTGGCCATCCCGCCGTACACCGAGATCTACACCTTTGCCGAGCAGAAGCTGCAACTGCTGCTGAACCTCGGCAACTACGCGATGCTGGGCGACGACGAGTTGTACATCGCCGCGTACCTCGGCTCGCTGAAGATGGCCTTTTTCAGCACGCTGTTGTGCCTGCTGATCGGCTACCCGATGGCCTACGCCATCGCCAGCGCCCGCAAAGAGCTGCAGACGGTGCTGGTGCTGCTGATCATGATGCCGACCTGGACTGCAATCCTGATCCGCGTGTATGCGTGGATGGGCATCCTCAGCAACAACGGCCTGCTCAATGGTTTCCTGATGAGCATGGGCTTTATCGATGAGCCGCTGCAGATCCTCAACACCAACCTGGCGGTCTATATCGGCGTGGTCTATTCGTACCTGCCGTTCATGATCCTGCCGTTGTACGCCAACCTGGTGAAGCACGACCACAGCCTGCTGGAAGCCGCTTCCGACCTCGGGTCGAGCACCTTCAACAGCTTCTGGAAAATCACCATTCCGCTGTCCAAGAACGGGATCATTGCCGGCTGCATGCTGGTGTTCATCCCGGTGGTGGGCGAGTTCGTGATCCCGGAACTGCTCGGCGGTCCGGAAACCCTGATGATCGGTAAAGTGCTCTGGCAAGAGTTCTTCAACAACCGCGACTGGCCGGTAGCGTCCGCCCTGGCGGTGGTGATGCTGGCGATCCTGATTGTGCCGATCATTCTGTTCAACCGCAGTCAGGCCAAGGAAATGGAGGGCAAAGAATGAAGAACTTCCGTTTCTCCAGCCTGATGCTGGTACTGGGTCTGTTGTTCATCTACGCGCCGATGCTGATCCTGGTGATCTACTCGTTCAACGCCTCGAAACTGGTGACGGTGTGGGGCGGCTGGTCGATCAAGTGGTACGTCGGCCTGCTCGACAACACGCAACTGATGGGCTCGGTGCTGCGCTCGCTGGAAATCGCCTGCTACACCGCTGTCGCGGCGGTGGCGCTGGGTACGCTGGCAGCCTTCGTGCTGACCCGCATCACCCACTTCAAGGGCCGCACGCTATTCGGTGGTCTGGTCACCGCGCCGCTGGTCATGCCTGAGGTGATCACCGGTCTGTCGCTGTTGCTGCTGTTCGTGGCGATGGCGCAGATGATCGGCTGGCCGCAGGAACGTGGCATCGTCACCATCTGGATCGCCCACACGACGTTCTGTGCCGCGTATGTGGCCGTGGTGGTGTCGGCGCGTCTGCGTGAGCTGGACCTGTCGATCGAAGAGGCAGCCATGGACCTCGGTGCACGGCCGTGGAAGGTGTTCTTCCTGATCACCATCCCGATGATCGCGCCATCGCTGGCAGCGGGCGGCATGATGTCGTTCGCCCTGTCGCTGGACGACCTGGTGCTGGCGAGCTTCGTCTCCGGCCCGGGTTCTACCACCCTGCCGATGGAGGTGTTCTCGGCGGTGCGTCTGGGCGTGAAGCCGGAGATCAACGCCGTGGCCAGTCTGATTTTGCTGGCGGTATCGCTGGTGACGTTCCTGGTGTGGTTCTTCAGCCGCCGTGCCGAAGAAGCGCGCAAGAAAGCCATCCAGCAAGCCATCGAAGAAGGCGCTGCCGATTCGTGGAAGCAACCGGACGTGCGCCGCGCGCCTGCGCCGGAAGCGGCTTAACAGGCAAAAAGATCGCAGCCTGCGGCAGCTCCTACAGGGATTGCATTCCAATGTAGGAGCTGCCGCAGGCTGCGATCTTTTGCTTTTGGGCTCAGGAAATCCACGGAGATTTACGGATGACCTCAACGAAGTTCATCGGCTTGAACCCCGGCTCCTGATCCACCAGCACATCGGCCTTCACATTGCCGAACGTCGTGTGCGGGCGATGGCGCAAGCCGTCGGCAAACGCGCAGATGATGCATTCCTTGAAACCTTCCCCGCGTGGATGTGCATGCACCACCGCCTCGCGCTGGGTGCTGCTGAACGCCGCGTAGTCCATGCCCAGCACGTCCATCTCGACCCCGGCAGTCACCAGCGCTACGGTCGGCCGCAGATGCTTGGGCACCCCCGGCGTAGTGTGCAGGGCAATCGACAGCCAGACCTGTTCGATATCGTCATCGCTCAAACCGTACGGCTTGAGGAACGCCGCTGCCGCATTGGCGCCATCCACTTCAAAACGCTCGTCAGCGCTGCGATAGCCTTCGACCAGCCCGAGGTCGTGGAACATCGCGCCGACGTACAGCAACTCCGGGTTGTAGGCCAGTTGCTGGCGCTCGCCGCTCAACGCACCGAACAGAAACACCCGGCGCGAGTGGTGGTAGAGCAGGTCGGATTCGATGTCGCGAATGTACTCGGTGGTAGCCCGGGCCAACGCGCTGTCAGGAATTTTGATGCCGGCAATGGTCGTGCTCATCTGAGAGTCCTCGTCGAAAACGCCGTTGTGGCGCCGATGGACAAAGTCTGTTCCCCGAGGCCGTAAGCGGACAATCAACGCATGGCTGCGATCCTTGCCAATCGACCTGCAAATCGTGCCAAGCTAAAAAGATCGCAGCCTTCGACAGCTCCTACAGTTGTCCACATTCCCCTGTAGGAGCCGCAGGCTGCGATCTTTTGCTCTTGAAAGGGAATCCACAGTCATGAACAAAACCGTCGCCATCGTGGTGTTCCCCGGCGTGCAGGCGCTGGATGTCAGTGGGCCGATGGATGTGTTCGCCGAGGCCAATCGGTTTCTGCCGCCCGAGGATCACTATCGGCTGGAGGTGATTGGTGTCGAGCAGGGCCCGATGGCCTGTTCCAACGGTTTGAACCTCAGTGCCCATCGGCATTTCAGCGAGGCGCTCGACGCCTGGGACTTGCTGTTGGTGGCCGGTGGGTCGCAGTTGCCGTTCATGGATTTTGGCCGCGTGTTCGATGCCTGGCTGCGCGAAGCCAGCGCCCGTGCGCGGCGTTTCGGTTCGATCTGCAACGGTGCGTTCATGCTGGCGCGGGCGGGGCTGCTGGAAGGGCGCACCGTCACCACCCACTGGAATGATGCCGAAGCCTTGGCGCAGTTGTGTCCATCAACCCGGGTCGAGGTCGATCGCTTGTATGTCGAGGACGGCGCGCTCTACACCTCGGCCGGGGTCACGGCGGGGATCGATCTGTCGCTGTACCTGCTGGCCTGTGATCACGGCGCCGAGGTGGCGCTGAGCGTGGCCAGGCGCCTGGTGGTGTTCACTCAGCGCTCGGGCGGGCAGTCGCAGTTCAGCCCGTTCCTCACGCCGCATGCGGAGCCGACGTCGGCGGTGGCGATGGTGCAGTTGTACGTGTTGGCCAATCTCACCGGCGATCTGGCGATTGCCGATCTGGCGAATGCGGCGAACATGAGCGCGCGTAACTTCTCCCGGGTGTTTGCCCGCGAAGCCCGGGTCACTCCGGCGGAGTTCGTCGAACAGGCGCGGGTGGATGCGGCGCGGGTGATGCTTGAAAGCACCACGGCGCCGTTGAAGACCGTGGCGTATCAGTGCGGGTTTCGTGATGCGCAGCACATGCGCAGTGTGTTCAACCGCCGGCTGGGCGTGACACCGCAGCAGTTTCGGCTGAATTTTGCGCTGGTGCTCTGAGAGATGTATTGGGTTGAAGGGCCTCATCGCGAGCAGGCTCACTCCTACAATTAACCGCGTTCCCTCTGAAAAAATGCGATCAACTGTAGGAGCGAGCCTGCTCGCGATAGGGCCAGACCGGCCAGCACAAAACTACTGGGCAGCCCTTGCCGGCAACAGCTTCAAGGTACTGCGGGTGTTGGCCGTCACTTCTTCCTCGCTGAAGTGCGCCTGCACATACATCCCCTCGACGTACGCCTCGGCCTGATCGTCATAGTGGCTGTCGAACGGCACGCCGCTCTGGCCGACCGGGTTGATGGTCAGGCTGTGCGCCGGGTCGGCGAAGTCCACCAGGCGCCGCGTCGAAGGTCCGTAAGTCACCGGCCATGGCGCCGGGCCGAGCTTGGCCGAGAGGTTGTTCGGTACTTCATGGCTGCCTGGCGCGGCGAATGGCCCGACGTTGACGATGCGGTCCAGTGGCTTCTGTTGCCCCAGTGGATGACCGTGGGTCAGGGTGTGCGCCGTGCCCCATTGCCAGGCGGACGGGGTGTCACCGAGGGTCTGTTTCAGGTGCGTCATGCTTGCCTGCCACGCCGCTTTGACGATGTCGGCACGGGTCTCCTTGTTCGGTGTGTCGCGGTTGTCCCACCACGGCGAATCGGCGTTCGCTGCCAGGCGCGGCAGGGCGGCATCGATCACCCGGGTCGGCAGTAGCGTTTCGAAGAAGTCGTTGCCCAGCTCATCGCGCATGGCCGCATCGGCGAGGTCGTAGAGGAACTGGTTGAACACTGTGGCGCTGACCGAATCCAGCGGATAGTCGCCTTGCCACTGTGCCAGTTGCTCGACCAGTTTCAGTTGTGCCGGATCGCTCACCACTTCCCGTAGCACCGGCAGCAACGGCGCCAGCGTGCGCGGGCCGTAAGCGGTGGTGGTGCCCAGTTGCAGCTTCTGGTTGGCCTCGTTGCTCCACTTCACATTCTTGTCGCTGAGCTGGCGGTTGAGCTGCTGACCGCGATCGGCCAGGTTGTAGTAACCGGGAATCTCCATCCCGGTCGGCGACAGCGGCTGGAAGTTGGCTGAGACGATGTAGCCGCGCGCCGGGTTTTCTTCCTGCGGGTTGGCGCTGAACGGGTAGTAGCCGTCCTTGTCCGCCTGATTGCTGCTGCCGTCGAGAATGAAGGCCGGCTTCACCCCGGCAGGGCGTTTGGGCAGCAACGCCGAGGCCCACCAGGCGATGTCGCCCTTGGCATTGGCGTAGACGATGTTCAGCCCCGGTGCCTGCACCTTGGCCGCTGCCGCGCGGGCCTTGGCCAGCGTGTCGGCGCGGTTGAGCTGATAGAAACCTTCGAGGATCGGGTTCGGCGTTTCGAGGAACGCCCACCACATCGCGATCGGTGTTTTGCCGGCAGCGGTGCCCAGCGCGTCGTTGACGATCGGGCCGTGGGGCGACTGGCGCAGGGTGAGTGTCACCGGTGCCTGGCCCTTCACCGCGATCTGCTGCTCGGTGCTGACCAGATCGGTCCACTGGCCGTGGTACCAGACCTGATTGGGGTTGTCCGGGTTGACCTTCTCGGCGATCAGATCCAGATCGTCGTTCTGGAACATGGTCAGGCTCCAGCCGAAATCCAGGTTGTGCCCGAGAAATGCGAATGGCACCAGCGCCTGATGGTGGCCGTACAGTTCAAAGCCCGGCGCCGACAGTTGCGCCTCGTACCACACCGAAGGCACCGAGAAGCGAATGTGCGGGTCGCCGGCCAGCAACGGTTTGCCGCTCTGGCTGCGGCTGCCGGCGATCACCCAGGCGTTGCTGCCTTCGAATTGCGGCAGGCCGTTTTCGATCAGCGCCTGCTCGCTGAGGCGGGCGAGGGCGTTGAGGTCTTTCCAGTCGCCGGCGGCGAGGGCTGGTGTCGGGTTGGCGCGACCTTTGGCGAGCACGCCCTTGGGCTGCCAGTCGAGGTCGAAGACGTTGAGGTAATCGGCACCGAGTTGATCACGCACGTAGGTCAGCAGCGGTTCGGTGCGAAACGCGGCGGCAAAGCTGTAGGCCATGTAACCGGCGACGCTGATGCTGTCCTCAGCCGTGAACGGCCGCTTGGGGATGCCCAGCACGTCGAACTCGACCGGTGCAGCGTGGCTGTCCTGATATTGGTTGATGCCGTCCAGATAGGCTTGCAGGGCCTTCCACGCCGGTGACTGCTTATCGAGACTGGCGACATAACTGACGGCGCGTTCGCGGATGCGCAGGCTGCGGAACAGTTTGTCGGTGTCGAGCAGCTTCGGCCCGAGCACTTCGGCCAGTTCGCCGCGCGCGAGACGGCGCATGGCTTCCATCTGGAACAGGCGGTCCTGGGCATGCACGTAGCCCAGGGCGCGATAGAGGTCGGTTTCGTTTTCGGCGCGAATGTGCGGTACGCCACGCTCGTCGTAACGCACGGTCACCGAACCTTGCAGGTTGCGCAGCTCCACCTGGCCCTGACGCGTTGGCTGTTTGCTGTAGACGTACCAGCCGACGCCAGCGAGCAGGACAACGATGAGCAAGGCAAGAACGGTGAAGACGCGTTTCATGGTGACTCCTTGTGCATGCGGGATTGCCGCCCGTCGGGCTGCAAACAATTAGCACAGACTTTGCGTGCCGTGCATCGCTGTCCTTGAAAAGTCTGGAATGCCTTACTGCACCACCACCGGCCACGGACAATAGCAACCGACCGCCAGGGTGTGCGTGGCGTTGACCGGGCGATCATCCATCAGCGCGTTGAGGATCGGTTCGATAAAACTGTTGCTGGAGTTACAGGTCAGGCCTTCGCTGTAGGGGCCGAAGTACGCCAGTTTGCCGCTGCGGTCCCAGATCGCCACGGCGGGGCTCGCCGGCACTTGCTCGGCGCCAGGCAGCACGGCGATGGTTTTCAGGTTGCTCAGGGGGGCGGGCAACTGGCCGTGGCTGCCAGCCCTTTGCACCGCGAAGAATTCCACGCCGCGCGGGCCGAACTGCTCGACCATTTCCGTCAGGTGCTGTTGATTGCCGACGTTGCACGGGCAGGCCGGGTCCCAGAAGTGCACGAGACGGATTTTGCCAGGGCCGGCCAGTTCATCGGGCAGGCGCAACGGATCACCGGAAAACACCGCCGTGTGCTGACTGAACGCGCGCAGATAACGCCCTTGAAACCAGTCGTACGCCGCCCACAGCACCCCGGCACACACAAGCGCGAGCAGGCTGGCAAACAGTGCGGTGCGGTAGGGCGAGCGCATGGTTTTCGATCCCGAAGAGGTGGGCTAGCTTGCCATGCTTGCCGCAACAGATGAATATCGCAGACCGATAAAGTCTGTTTACCGCTCTGGAATACCCGCATGCCTGACACTTTCGATGCCGATCATTTACGCGCCAGCCTCAAGCCTTTGGCCCAGTGGCAGCCGTTGTCGGACGAGGCGAAGGCGTATCAGCGGTTCTACCAGACCGACTTCCCCGAGCGTGATGTCTGGCGCGGCATGGGCCGTTTCGAGGTGGACGGTTATGAACTGGTCAGCCATTGCTGGTGGCCGGAAAAGGTCAAGGGCACACTGTTTCTGCTGCACGGTTTTTACGACCATACCGGGCTCTATCGGCATGTGATCGAGTGGGCGCTGGATCAGGATTTTGCCGTGATCGCCTGCGATTTGCCGGGGCATGGCCTGTCGAGCGGAGCGCGGGCGAGCATTCGCGATTTCTCCGAATATCAGGACGCGCTGCAGGCGTTGTTCGCCGAGGCCAACTCGATTGCCCTGCCGCAACCCTGGCACCTGTGCGGGCAAAGCACCGGTGGTGCGATCGTTGTCGACCATGTGCTCAACCATGGCGAGCACAGTCCGGCGCAAGGTCATTTGATTCTGTTGGCGCCGCTGGTGCGTCCGCGTGCGTGGGGTTGGTCGCAGCTCAGTTATTACCTGCTGAGACCTTTCGTGCGGGGCGTCACCCGGCGCTTCAGCGAAAACTCCAACGACCCGGCCTTCCTGCCGTTCCTGCAGGCCGATCCGTTGCAGCCCAAACGCTTGCCGACGGCGTGGGTCGGCGCACTGTCGCGGTGGATCATCCGTGTGGAACACGCGAAAAAAAGTCCGCGACGGCCACTGATCATTCAGGGGCAGGCGGACATGACCGTGGACTGGCAGCACAATTTGCAGGTGATGAAATGGAAGTTCGACCGGCCACAGATTCTGTTGCTGCCGCAGGCGCGACATCATCTGGCGAACGAGACGCTGGAGATGCGTGAAGAGTATTTCGAGTTTCTGAACAAGCGGATCAGAGGGCGGAATCTTCAGTGATTCCGAGGGCCTCTTCGCGAGCAAGCTCGCGCCCACAGGAGACCGCGATCAAATGTAGGAGTGAGCCTGCTCGCGATAGGGCCCTGTCAGGCGATAAAGATCACTGACCCAGGCTCGAAGAGCTTTGCCCCACCGCCAGTCCCGCCCGAATCGCCGCCAGCGCCGCCTGATAATAAGCCTTGCCCTCGGTGGACTCGGCAAATGTCGCGAACTGCTCGAGTTCGTCATCCGACAGATCACGATAAACGTAGAGCAAAGTGTTGTTCATGTCAGCGCCGATCTGATCCATCAGGCGCTGACGCTGACCGTTCAGCATGCCTTGCGCCTGACCACCGCCGAGCAGGCCGGGAATCATCGAACTCAAACTGTCCGCCGCCACGCCGGCAATCGCCAGGCTGACTTCGGCGCCGGCCTCGCGCGCCGGCAGCGCTTGCGCCAGATGGCCGATGATCAGCAGGCGGCTGTCGCTGGCTTGCATCTTCGGCAGGCCTTTGGCGTTTTTCGCCAACTGATCGCGCCGGGTTGCCAGCAGCTCGGCAGCGACGATCTTGCGGCCCAGCGGTGACTGGAAGAAGGTCAGCGCCGGTTGTGGATCGGCAAGGTGCTGGCGCAGCTGCGCTTCGGCACGCTGATCCATGGCCTGGGGGGCGAAGCGCTGGTTGCTGTTGTTGACCAGGGCTTGAAACACCGCAGGCGGCAGGTTGTTCTGGTAGCGCTGTTGCGCGGCGCTCAGGGCATCATTGAAATGCGCACGTTGATCTGGCCAGCCGGCGATCTTGTACAGCTGATCGTGGCCGTCCGCCCAGGCGGGCAAAACGCAGAACATCAACAGTGAAAAAAGCAAACGGCGCATAGGGACTCCTGTCAGCAGCGGACTATTCTCCGTGCGGTGCCGGTACTTGTCGAGAATTCGTAGCAAGCCGCTGCGTGGCTCTGTCGGATTTCTTGCCGCGGGCATACTATGCGCGCCATGCAAATATCCTCTGAACACCCGCTGCTGTTACGCATCGTCGACGACCTGGCCGAACATGGCTGGTCGCAGCAGAACATTTTCCTGCCCGCGGGTTTGACCCGTGAGCTGGCGGCCGAGTGCCGCAAACGTGAGGCCGAGGGTGAGCTGGCACCGGCGGCGGTGGGCCGTGGGCCGTTTTCGGAGATTCGCGAGGGGATTCGTGGCGACCACATCCAGTGGATCGACCCGGGGCAGGCCGAAGCCAGCGACCGTTATCTGAACCTCATGGACAGCCTGCGCGAGGCGCTCAATCGCGGGTTGTTCCTGGGGCTTGAGGATTTCGAGTGCCATTTCGCCCTCTATCCGCCGGGCGCGTTTTACCGCAAACACGTCGACCGCTTCCGCGACGACGATCGGCGCATGGTCTCGGCGGTGATCTACCTCAATGACGGCTGGCTGCCGGAAGACGGTGGCCAGTTGCGCATGTATCTGGGCGAAGACCGGGTCCATGACGTGCAACCCACCGGCGGCTGTCTGGTGGTGTTCCTCTCTGGCGAAGTGCCGCATGAAGTGCTGCCGGCGAACCGCGAACGCCTGTCGCTGACCGGCTGGTTCCGTCGCCGTGGCAACGAGCCGTTCTGAGATGCAGAAGATTCTGGTCAGCCGCTGCCTGCTGGGCCACCGCGTGCGTTACGACGGCGGGGCCAGCGGGCCGTTCGATCTGCTCGAACAGTGGATCGGCGAAGGGCGCGTGGTGCCGCTGTGCCCGGAAGTCGCCGGTGGTCTGCCAACCCCACGTGCAGCGGCGGAAATCCCGGGCGGGCAGGGCGCTGAAGTGCTTGATGGCAAGGCAGCGGTGATCACCACCGAGGGTGAAGACGTCAGCGCACAGTTTCTCGATGGCGCGCGGCAGGCGCTGGCGTTGGTGCAGAAGCACGGCATTCGGGTTGCGGTGCTCAAGGCCAACAGTCCCTCTTGCGGGAATTTGTTGACCTATGACGGGACGTTCAGTGGGGTGAAGGTCTCCGGTGAGGGCGTGACGGCGGCGCTGCTCAAACGCCATGGGGTGCAAGTCTTCAGCGAACTGGAGTTACTGCAAGCCGCACGGGCCCTGACGCAACTCGACTAAAAGCCCACCGCAAATCTCATGTAGGAGTGAGCCTGCTCGCGATGGCGGTGTGTCAGTTAACGATTATGTCGACTGACCTGACGCCATCGCGAGCAGGCTCACTCCTACAGGTGTTGAGTTCACTCGGGTTTGGTGAGCCACTTCTCCGACAACGCCGCCAGGCGTCCGTCGGCCTTGATCCGCTGCAACGCACCCGCAAGGCTGGCCTGAAACGCCGGATTACCCTTCTGAAACGGAATCGCCAACTCCACTGGCGTACTCTCTTTCGGCTTCTCTTGCGTCAACGCCTGCACCAGCACCATAGGTCGTGGCTGCTCGTCCTTTTTCGCCAGCAGCTGTGAGTCGACCTTGCCGTACGCCTCGCTGAAATCGAAACGATCCTTGAGTTCAGGTGTCAGTGCTATGTGATTGAGCGCAACGTCGTACTTGCCGCTTTCAACGCCCTGGAGCAAGTCTGCTTCGTCAGTGACGATGAAGTCGGCACGCACATCCAGTTCGTTGGCCAATTGTTGCCCCAGCTCGACCTCGAACCCCGTGAGTGTGTCGCCATCCTTGAAATTGAAGGGCGGTGTATTAGCCTCAAGGGCAATGCGCAACTCGCCACGGTCGTTGACGTCATCAATCAGTTCGGCGTGAGCCAAAGGGCTCAAAAGGGGTAGCAGGCAGATCAGGCCAGGCAGAAAACGCATGGTCACTCCTTTGAAATCATTATGGCGGCCGGTTTTTCTGGCGCGCTTTGCTATGGTTGACGAGTGCCTTCGACAACGAATGGTCATGAAGTTGTCATGACCACGCGGATTTTACGGAAAAACTGGAGAAGAAAATGAAAAGCTTTATGTCACGTGCAGCGTTGGCGGGTGTGCTGATGGGTGTTTCGGTGTTGGCCAGTGCCGCCACACCGGCCCCGAAAGGCGCCGAAGTGTTCATCGTTTCTCCCGAGGATGGGGCCACGGTGTCTCAGGAGTTCAAGGTCAAGTTCGGCGTCAAGGACATCGCGCTGGCACCGGCCGGTGATGTCACCAAAAACACCGGCCACCACCACTTGCTGATCGACGTCGACAAGCTGCCGGCGGCGAGTGCGCCGATCCCGAATGACGCGAACCACATGCACTTCGGCAAGGCGCAGACCGAGGCCACGATCAAACTGGCACCGGGCAAGCACACCCTGCAGCTGGAGCTGGGCGACAGTGGTCACATGCCGTTCGATCCGCCAATCGTCTCGAAGAAAGTCACCGTCAACGTCGAATAAAAAAAGGGAGCCCTTTCGGGGCTCCCTTTTTTATCGCTGCAAGCTTCAAGCTGCCAGCCTCAAGTTAAACACTTGCCGCTAGTAACTTGAGGCTTGTAGCTGCTCTTAGAAGAGTACACGGCTACGGATAGTACCGTTGACGTGTTGCAGCTTCTCTTGCGCCAGCTCCGAGTACTCGGCGTCGACGTCGATCACCACGTAACCGACTTTCTCGTTGGTCTGCAGGAACTGACCGGAGATGTTGATTCCGTTTTCGGCGAAGACCTTGTTGATCTCGCTCATCACACCCGGGATGTTCTCGTGGATGTGCAGCAGGCGGTGCTTGCCAGGGTGAGCCGGCAGGGCCACTTCCGGGAAGTTCACCGACGAAACGGAGGTACCGTTGTCGCTGTACTTGACCAGTTTTTCCGCCACTTCCAGACCGATGTTGGCTTGCGCTTCGGCGGTCGAGCCACCGATGTGCGGGGTCAGGATCACGTTGTCCAGGCCACGCAGCGGGCTTTCGAACTCTTCGTCGTTGGAGCGTGGCTCCACCGGGAACACGTCGATGGCCGCGCCGATCAGGTGCTTGTCCTTGATCGCGTCCGCCAGGGCGTCCAGCTCGACCACGGTACCGCGCGCGGCGTTGATCAGGATGCCGCCCTTCTTGATGGCGCGGATTTCCTTCTCGCCGATCATCCACTGAGTGGCAGCGGTTTCCGGAACGTGCAGGGTAACGATGTCGGACATGGCCAGCAGCTCGTGCAGGTTGCCGACCTGAGTGGCGTTGCCCAGCGGCAGCTTGGTCACGGTGTCATAGAAGAACACCTGCATGCCCAGGCCTTCAGCCAGAACCGACAGCTGCGTACCGATCGAGCCGTAGCCGACGATGCCCAGTTTCTTGCCACGGATCTCGAAGGAGTTGGCTGCGGACTTGATCCAGCCGCCACGGTGGCAGGAAGCGTTTTTCTCAGGGATGCCGCGCAGCAGCAGGATGGCTTCGGCCAGCACCAGTTCCGCTACGGAACGGGTGTTGGAGTACGGCGCGTTGAACACGGCGATACCGCGCTCGCGGGCAGCACTCAGGTCAACCTGGTTGGTGCCGATGCAGAAACAACCGACCGCTACCAGCTTCTTCGCGTGATCGAAGATCTCTTCGGTCAGTTGGGTGCGCGATCGAATGCCGATGAAGTGAGCGTCAGCGATCTTTTCCTTGAGCTGGGCTTCCGGCAGGGAGCCTGTCAGGTATTCGATGCTGGTGTAGCCCGCCGCCTTGAGGACGTCGACAGCCGATTGGTGGACGCCTTCGAGAAGAAGGAACTTGATCTTGCTCTTATCGAGAGAAGTCTTGCTCATCTGCGTAAACCTGTATCCCGGAGAAAAATGGCAGGGAGGGGAGCAGCCTGGAGCTGACCCGGACGACAAGAATGTCGTCACCGCAGAACTGGCCTTGGGCACTGGCCTGCGGGGTCGGTATGCTAGCATAGCCACCCCGCGAAACACTCATTCCTGCGACGTGAAGCGTCTTCAGGATGACCATGAATAGTTCGAGAGTTCTGTCGATGACCAATCCTGTCCTGATTGATGAACTGAAGACCCTGGTCGAGCCTGGCAAGGTCCTGACCGACGCCGACTCCCTGAATGCGTACGGCAAGGATTGGACCAAGCACTTCGCCCCCGCGCCGAGCGCCATCGTGTTTCCCAAGACCATCGAACAGGTGCAGGCCATCGTCCGTTGGGCCAACACCCACAAGGTGGCGCTGGTGCCATCCGGCGGGCGAACCGGGCTTTCTGCCGCCGCCGTGGCCGCCAATGGCGAAGTGGTGGTGTCGTTCGACTACATGAACCAGATTCTCGACGTTAACCTCACCGACCGCACCGCCGTTTGTCAGCCGGGTGTGGTCACCGAGCACTTGCAGAACGTCGCCGAGGAAAACGGCCTGTACTACCCGGTGGATTTCGCTTCGGCCGGTTCCAGCCAGATTGGCGGCAATATCGGCACCAATGCCGGCGGAATCAAGGTGATTCGCTACGGCATGACCCGTAACTGGGTGGCCGGCATGAAAGTGGTCACCGGCAAGGGCGATGTGCTGGAATTGAACAAGGACCTGATCAAGAACGCCACCGGTTACGACTTGCGCCAGTTGTTCATCGGCGCCGAAGGCACCCTCGGTTTCGTGGTTGAAGCGACCATGCGTCTTGATCGCGCACCGAAAAACCTCACTGCGATGGTCCTCGGCACCACCGATTTCGACTCGATCATGCCGGTGCTGCATGCGTTCCAGGGCAAGCTCGACCTGACCGCGTTCGAATTCTTCTCCGACAAGGCCCTGGCCAAAGTGCTGGGCCGTGGCGATGTGCCGGCGCCGTTCGAAACCGACTGCCCGTTCTACGCGCTGCTGGAGTTCGAAGCGACCACCGAAGAAGTGGCCAACAGCGCCTTGGAAACCTTCGAGCACTGCGTCGAGCAGGGCTGGGTGCTGGACGGTGTGATGAGCCAGAGCGAAACCCAGCTGCAGAACCTGTGGAAGCTGCGCGAGTACATCTCCGAAACCATCTCGCACTGGACACCGTACAAGAACGACATCTCGGTCACCGTGTCGAAAGTGCCAGCATTCCTGCAGGAAATCGACGCGATCGTCGGCGAATACTATCCAGACTTCGAAATTGTCTGGTTCGGCCACATTGGCGACGGCAACCTGCACTTGAACATCCTCAAGCCGGATAACCTGAGCAAGGACGAGTTCTTCGCCAAGTGCGCGACCGTCAACAAGTGGGTGTTCGAAACCGTCGAGAAGTACAACGGTTCGATCTCCGCCGAGCATGGCGTGGGCATGACCAAGCGCGATTACTTGACCTACAGCCGCTCGCCGGTCGAGATCGAATACATGAAAGCCGTCAAAGCGGTGTTCGACCCGAACGGCATCATGAACCCGGGCAAGATTTTCGCGGTTTGATTGGCAATCACTTGAATCAATGAAGGCAGGAGTCGGTAAATGAGCTATCAGCACCAGTATGTCGACGGCACGCGCATTCACTTCCCGATCGGGAAAGTGGTGTGCATTGGCCGTAATTACGCCGAACACGCCAAGGAACTGGACAATCCGGTGC
Source organism: Pseudomonas serboccidentalis (assembly GCF_028830055.1). Taxonomy (NCBI): domain Bacteria; kingdom Pseudomonadati; phylum Pseudomonadota; class Gammaproteobacteria; order Pseudomonadales; family Pseudomonadaceae; genus Pseudomonas; species Pseudomonas serboccidentalis. The sequence continues at coordinate 1,134,526 of NZ_CP101655.1, read as the reverse complement.
CTACCGAGCCGTTGCTGTTCATCAAACCGGGCAGTTGTGTGGTGCCGCTGGAAGGTGGTTTCAGCATTCCGACCGCGCGCGGTTCGGTGCATTACGAGGCGGAAATCGCCGTATTGATCGGCAAGCCACTGTCGACCAAGCCGAGCCGCGAAGAAGTGCTGGACGCGATCTCCGGTTTTGCCCCGGCGCTGGACCTGACCCTGCGCGACAAACAGGCCGAGCTCAAGTCCAAGGGCCTGCCGTGGGAAATCGCCAAATCGTTCGACGGCGCGGCGGTGATTGCACCGTTCGTGGTCGGCAGCACCTTCGCCGACCTGGCCGACATTGGTATCCGCCTGACCATCAACGGCGAAGTGCGTCAGGACGGCAACAGCAGCGCGATGCTCAACCCGATCGTGCCGATGATCCAGCACATGGCCGGCTGCTTCTCGCTGCAGGCCGGCGACGTGATCCTCACCGGTACGCCGGTGGGCGTCGGGCCGCTGAACGTGGGCGATGACATCGTCCTCGAACTGGTTGGCGCGAGCAGCTTCACCAGCAGCGTACGCTGATTCACGTAATACCCCTGTAGGAGTGAGCCTGCTCGCGATAGCGGTCTGTCAGTCAACGAAAATGTCGACTGACCCGACGCCATCGCGAGCAGGCTCACTCCTGCAGTTGTTCTGTGTCGCGGCTCGCAAAGCCGCACGACAATCCCGCCATTTGCCGTTTTTTTCACATCCTGTCCGGATAATTCCTCTCATTCTGGCGTCTGAGCCGGCCTCTTTGTGCTATTACCCATAGCCTGAATTTTCGGAACGCGTCCCTGATGTCAGCTCAAACTCAGCTCAATCCTCCTCGTCGCTCACGTTTTGCCCTGCGCTGGTATGTCTGGCTGTTGCTGGTGCTCGCCGCCGCTTATGGCCTGGCGTTTGCCATGCATTGGGATGACCGTGGCCTGCTCTGGGTGCGTGAGCGTTTCGAGAGCCAGACCGAGCAGAAGGCGAGCATCTGGTTGCCGGATTATCGGGCGGTCATCGACGGCAAATTGCTGCCGGGCATGGAAAAGGACGAGGCTTCGGACCTGTCCTACAACCCGCAGACCAAAACCCTGTTTTCAGTGATGGGCAAGAATCCGTTCCTGGTCGAGCTGACCCTCCAGGGTGATGTGCTGCGCAAGATGCCGCTGGTGGGCTGGAGCAACCCGGAAGGCGTGACCGTGATGGAAAATGGCCTGCTGGCGATCGTCGATGAGCGCGAACACCTGCTGACCATCGTCAAGGTCGATGCCAACACCCGTGAACTGAATATCGCCGACTTCCCCAAATACGACCTCGGCCCGTCGAAGAACCAGAACAAGGCGTTCGAAGCGATCACTTGGGATCCGCTTAACCAGCAGTTGCTGCTGGGCGAAGAGCGGCCCCCGGCACTGTTCACCTGGAAAAGCGACGGCAGCCAGACGCTCAAGGGCGACAAGCAGAAGCTGGCCAGTGATGAACTGGATATCCGCAACCTCTCGGCGCTGGCAATCGACCCGCGTACGGGCCACACCCTGGTGCTGTCCGCCGACTCGCACCTGCTGCTGGAGCTGGACGAGAAGGGCGATCAGGTCAGCTTCATGACCCTGCTCGGCGGCTTCAATGGTTTGAAGAGCACCATTCCCCGCGCCGAAGGCGTGACCATGGACGACGCAGGTACGCTGTACATGGTCAGCGAGCCGAACCTGTTCTACCGCTTCGAAAAGCAGAAATAAAAGCCTTTCACCGGTCCTCATGTAGGAGCTGCCGCAGGCTGCGATCTTTTGATTTTGTTTTTAGAATCAACGTCAAAAGATCGCAGCCTTCGGCAGCTCCTACACGGTTCTGTTGTGGCGAAGGGCAAGTGGCCATTAAGCTTCAGTTCAGACAGGCGTGATATTTCATCCGCCTGTTTTGATCCCGAGCCTGCCCGAATGCGTCGACTTGCCCGTCCCAAGCCCCTGTTTGTCATCCTGTCAGTGATGGCCCTGATCGCGTTGATCGCGATCGGCCAATGCCTGCGCCTGTTCGAGCGCGCCTGGTTCAATTTGCACACCCTGTGGCAGCCGTTGAGCAGCCAGGCCATCGGCCTGGATCAGTACCGGGTTGAGGTCGAAGCCAGGGTCATCGATGGTCTGAACGACGATGTCTCGGCGCTGACCTACGACCCGGTGCGCCACAGCTTGTTCACCGTGACCAACAAGAATGCCGAACTGGTCGAACTGTCGCTCGAAGGCAAGATCCTGCGGCGTATCGCGCTGATCGGTTTCGGCGATCCGGAAGCGGTGGAGTTCATCAGCGCCGACACATACGTGATCACCGACGAGCGCCAGCAACGTCTGATCAAGGTCCATCTGGAGCAGGACACCGCTTTCCTCGATGCGGCGGACGCTGAGCAAATGACCCTCGGCGTGCACATGAGCGGCAACAAGGGCTTCGAAGGCCTGGCGTATGATTCGGTGGGCAAGCGTCTGTTCGTGGCCAAGGAGCGTGACCCGATGCTGATTTATGAAGTGCACGGTTTCCCGCACTTCAATCCGGAAAAGTCCTACGCGGTACACGTGATCAACAACCCCAAGCGCGATGCCGGGATGTTCGTGCGCGATCTGTCGAGCCTGCAATACGACGAGCGCAGCGGTCATTTGCTGGCGCTGTCTGACGAGTCGGGGCTGATTCTGGAACTGGACGTGGACGGGCGCCCGCTGAGTACCTTGTCCCTGAACAAGGGTCGGCAGGGCTTGCAGAAACGCGTGCCGCAGGCTGAGGGCATTGCAATGGATGATGACGGGACGCTGTATCTGGTGAGTGAGCCGAACCTGTTTTACGTCTTCAAGAAGCCTGCGCAAAACTAACCAGCACCCAAAAACCAATGTAGGCGTGTGCCTGCTCGCGATAGCGGTGTGTCAGTCGACATCAATATCAACTGACAGGCCGCTATCGCGAGCAGGCTCACGCCTACAGGGGGGATTTCATCTGCCCATAAGGTGGGGGCAGTCTTGGCTTACTCAGCCTTAAGGGTTTTCACGCCTTCGCTGGTGCCCAGCAACAGCAGATCCGCCGGACGCGCCGCGAACAGGCCGTTGGTGACCACGCCGACGATCGCGTTGATCTGCGCTTCCAGTTCCACCGGGTTGGTGATCTGCAGGTTGTGCACGTCGAGGATGATGTTGCCGTTGTCGGTCAGCACGCCTTCGCGGTACACCGGGTCGCCGCCCAGTTTCACCAGCTGACGGGCCACGTGGCTGCGGGCCATCGGGATCACTTCGACCGGCAGGGGGAATTCGCCCAACACCGGTACCAGTTTGCTGGCGTCGGCGATGCAGATGAAGGTCTTGGCCACCGCCGCGACGATCTTCTCGCGGGTCAGGGCCGCGCCGCCGCCCTTGATCAGGTTCAGGTGCTCATCGCTTTCATCGGCGCCGTCGACGTAGAACTCCAGGTCGCTGACGGTGTTCAGTTCATACACCGGAATGCCGTGGCCCTTGAGGCGCGCAGCGGTGGCTTCGGAGCTGGCGACCGCGCCATCGAACGCGCCCTTGTGCTGGGCCAGTGCATCGATGAAGCAGTTGGCGGTGGAGCCGGTGCCGACCCCGACGATGCTCTTGTCGTCGAGTTTCGGAAGGATGAAGTCGACGGCGGCCTGAGCCACTGCCTGTTTGAGTTGATCCTGGGTCATGCGGGCTCCGAGGTGCCGAAGAGGGGGGAACGAAAGGCCGGCATTATAGGCCGCGCAGCAGTGCAGGGGGAAACACCCTGTGGTGAGGGGGCTTGCCCCCGTTGGAGCGCGAAGCGGTCCTTTGCATTCTTCCAGGCACATCCCATGCTCAGGTTTACGACTGCTGCGCAGCCGAGCGGGAGCAAGCTCCCTCGCCACAATGGCGTTCCACGGGCTAAAACCACCTGTTTAGTGTGGTCGTCCGGCTGAAAGCCGGGTTAGACTCCTTGGCCCTGCCCAACCGCTCAGTGATGCTTTCCGATGCTCGAACAGTACGTCAAAAAGATCCTCACCTCGCGCGTTTATGACGTTGCCGTAGAAACCCCGCTGCAGAACGCTCGCCAGCTCTCCGAGCGGCTGGGCAATGACATCTGGCTCAAGCGTGAAGACTTGCAGCCGGTGTTCTCGTTCAAGATTCGTGGCGCCTACAACAAGTTGACCCAACTGACCGACGAAGAGCGCGCCCGTGGCGTGGTCACCGCGTCGGCGGGCAACCATGCGCAGGGGCTGGCGCTGGCGGCGAAAGTGCTGGGCGTGAAAGCGACCATCGTGATGCCCAAGACCACCCCGGAGATCAAGGTCGAGGGCGTGCGTTCGCGCGGCGGCAAAGTGGTACTGCACGGCGATTCGTTCCCGGAAGCGCTGGCCTACTCGCTGAAACTGGTCGATGAAAAGGGCTACGTCTACATCCACCCGTACGATGATCCGCACACCATTGCCGGGCAGGGCACCGTGGCGATGGAAATTCTGCGTCAGCACCCGCAACCGCTGGACGCGATCTTCGTGCCGGTCGGTGGCGGCGGTCTGATTGCCGGTATCGCGGCGTATGTGAAATACCTGCGCCCGGACATCAAGGTCATCGGCGTCGAGCCGGACGACTCCAACTGCCTGCAAGCGGCCATGGCTGCCGGTGAGCGCGTGGTGCTGCCAACCGTGGGCATCTTTGCCGACGGCGTGGCAGTGGCGCAGATCGGCCAGCACACCTTCGACATCTGTAAGGACTACGTCGACGAAGTGATCACCGTCAGCACTGACGAGATCTGCGCGGCAATCAAGGATATCTACGACGATACCCGCTCGATCACCGAACCTGCCGGCGCCTTGGGCGTAGCCGGGATCAAGAAGTACGTCGAGTTGCGCGGTGTCAGCGGCCAGACTTTCGTGGCCATCGACTCCGGGGCCAACGTCAATTTTGACCGTTTGCGCCACGTCGCCGAACGCGCCGAGCTGGGCGAGGGCCGCGAAGCGATCATCGCTGTGACCATTCCTGAGCAGGCCGGCAGCTTCAAGGCGTTCTGCGAAGCCATTGGCAAACGCCAGATCACCGAATTCAACTACCGCTACAACACCGGCAGCGAAGCGCACATCTTCGTCGGTGTGCAGACTCACCCGGAAAACGACCCGCGCAGCGCGTTGCTGGCAAGCCTGACCGAGCAAGGTTTCCCGGTGCTCGATCTGACCGACAACGAGTTGGCCAAATTGCACATTCGGCACATGGTCGGCGGGCATGCGGCGCATGTCATCGATGAAGTGGTGTTCCGTTTCGAGTTCCCGGAGCGCCCGGGTGCGCTGTTCAACTTCCTCAACAAACTCGGCGGGCGCTGGAACATTTCGATGTTCCATTACCGTAACCACGGCGCGGCGGATGGCCGGGTGGTTGCCGGTCTGCAAGTACCGCACGACGAGCGTCATCTGGTACCGGCGGCGCTTGAAGAAATCGGCTACCCGTACTGGGATGAAAGCGAGAACCCGGCCTATCAGCTGTTTCTTGGCTGAGCGGCTACGCTGATGGGCAGGCCATAAGGAAATCGAACAATGGAAACGTTAACCGCCCTGAAAGTGGCGCACATGGTGGCGACGGTGGTGTTGCTGGCCAGTGCACTGGGTCTGGGGATCTGGGTTTTTCTGGCGAAGCGCAAAGGTGATGCAACAGCGGGAAGCCGTACCTTGCAACGGCCCCGGGTGTTCATCTGGCTGTTGATGGGGCTGGCGCTGTTGAGCATGCCGTTCACCGGCTGGGGGATGGTGCATCTGGTGGGCTGGCCGCTGGGGCAGACCTGGCTGCTGGCCTCCAGCGTGCTGTACACCGTGGCGGCGCTGGCGTGGTTCTGGCTGCTGGTGCGTTTGAATCGCCTGCGCAAGGCGCCGGGTGGGGTGGGGCGGTTCAGCTTTGCCTTGGCGTTGTTCAGTTTTGTCTGCTTTATCGCCATTGCCGGGTTGATGGGGGCCAAGCCTGTTTAAGGCTGGAGACCGCGTTGACCCCATTCGCGAGCAGGCTCACTCCTGCAGTGACCGCATTCCAGAGTTGGAACTCGGTCAATTGTCGGAGTGAGCCTGCTCGCGATAGCGATATCAGCTCCGCAGCGAGATAACCGGCCAGCCACGCTTCTCGGCTTCAGCGCGCAGATTCGGGTCCGGATCGACAGCGACCGGGTTCGCCACCTGCTCCAGCAGCGGCAGGTCATTCATCGAATCGCTGTAGAAATAGCTGTCATCCAGCGAATGCCCGGTCTCATCCAGCCAGCGATTGAGGCGTGTCACCTTGCCTTCGCGGAAGCACGGAATGTCGGTGCTGCGCCCACTGTAGCGGCCGTCGATCATTTCGCATTCGGTGGCGATCAGGGTTTCGACGCCCAGACGCATGGCAATCGGTCCCGTCACGAAGCGGTTGGTGGCGGTGATGATCACCAGTTTGTCGCCGGCGTCACGGTGCTGTTTCAGCAGGTCCAGGGCCTTGGGCAGCACGATCGGCTCGATGCAGTCGCGCATGTAATCGTTGTGCCACTGATCGAGCACGGCCATTTCGGTGCGGCCGAGGATTTCCAGGCAGAAGTTCAGGTACGCGGCGTTATCCAGCTTGCCGGCCAGGTAATCCTGGTAGAACTCGTCGTTGCGCGCCTTGTACGCCACCGGATCGAGGAAGCCGCGTTCGCACAGATAATCGCCCCAGGCGTGATCACTGTCGCCGCCCAGAAGGGTGTTGTCCAAATCGAATAGAGCCAGGCGCATTGCAGTTACCCGCTGAAAAGTCAGTAAAAAGGCGACAAGAATACGGTCTTTTCACAAGAGTGCACATAAGGTAGGAACCTTCGTTGCCGCCTTATCAACCTTTGTGGAACAATGCGGCGACATGCGTTTGCGAGGTTGTTGCCGTGATCGACCCCGATGGTTTCCGCCCCAATGTCGGGATCATTCTGACGAATGACGCCGGCCAGGTGCTATGGGCTCGCCGTATCAATCAAGATGCCTGGCAGTTTCCGCAGGGGGGAATCAATCCCGAGGAGACGCCGGAAGACGCCTTGTACCGCGAGCTGAACGAAGAAGTTGGCCTGGAACGTGAAGATGTTGAAATACTGGCCTGTACCCGGGGCTGGTTGCGCTATCGTTTGCCGCAACGTCTGGTGCGTACTCACAGCCAACCGCTGTGCATCGGCCAGAAGCAGAAATGGTTTCTCCTGCGCCTGATCTCCAACGAGCAGCGGGTGCGGATGGATTTGACCGGTAAACCGGAGTTCGATGGCTGGCGCTGGGTCAGTTATTGGTATCCGTTGGGCCAGGTGGTGACATTCAAGCGCGAGGTGTATCGACGCGCCCTCAAAGAGCTTGCCCCGCGCCTTTTAGCGCGCGACTGACGACGGAGTTCGACCCCGAGCCATGCTCAATACGCTGCGCAAGATCGTCCAGGAAGTTAACTCCGCCAAGGATCTCAAGGCGGCGTTGGGGATTATTGTGTTGCGCGTCAAAGAGGCCATGGGCAGCCAGGTCTGCTCGGTCTACCTGCTTGATCCCGAGACCAACCGCTTCGTCCTGATGGCCACCGAGGGCTTGAACAAGCGCTCGATCGGCAAGGTCAGCATGGCACCCAACGAAGGTCTGGTGGGTCTGGTCGGCACGCGTGAAGAACCCCTGAACCTCGAAAACGCCGCGGATCACCCGCGCTACCGCTACTTCGCCGAGACCGGTGAGGAGCGCTACGCCTCCTTCCTCGGGGCGCCGATCATTCACCATCGCCGCGTCGTCGGCGTGTTGGTCATCCAGCAGAAAGAACGCCGCCAGTTCGATGAAGGTGAAGAAGCCTTCCTCGTGACCATGAGTGCGCAGCTTGCCGGGGTTATCGCCCATGCCGAGGCCACCGGTTCGATCCGTGGCCTGGGCCGTCAGGGCAAGGGCATTCAGGAGGCCAAGTTCGTCGGTGTGCCGGGTTCGCCGGGTGCCGCCGTCGGTACGGCGGTGGTGATGTTGCCGCCGGCGGACCTGGACGTCGTCCCGGACAAGCACATCACCGACATCGACGCCGAACTGGCGCTGTTCAAGACTGCCATCGAAGGCGTGCGTGCCGATATGCGCGCGTTGTCGGCCAAACTGGCGACCCAGCTGCGCCCGGAAGAGCGCGCGCTGTTCGACGTTTACCTGATGATGCTCGACGATGCCTCGCTGGGCAGCGAAGTCACCACCGTGATCAAGACCGGCCAATGGGCCCAGGGCGCGCTGCGCCAAGTGGTTACCGATCACGTCAATCGTTTCGAACTGATGGACGACGCCTACCTGCGCGAACGTGCGTCAGACGTCAAAGACCTCGGCCGCCGCCTCTTGGCGTACCTGCAGGAAGAGCGGCAGCAGAACCTGGTCTACCCGGAAAAAACCATTCTGGTCAGCGAAGAGCTGACGCCGGCGATGCTCGGCGAGGTGCCGGAAGGCACGCTGGTCGGTCTGGTTTCGGTACTCGGTTCGGGTAACTCCCACGTCGCGATCCTGGCCCGGGCCATGGGCATCCCGACGGTGATGGGCCTGGTCGACCTGCCGTACGCCAAGGTCGACGGCATCGAGATGATCGTCGACGGGCATCGCGGCGAGGTCTACACCAACCCCAGCGACGTGCTGCGCAAGCAGTTCGCCGAGGTGGTGGAAGAAGAGAAACAACTGGCGCTGGGTCTCGACTCCCTGCGCGATCTGCCGTGCGTGACCCTCGACGGTCACCGCATGCCGCTGTGGGTCAACACCGGCCTGCTGGCCGATGTGGCGCGCGCACAGAAGCGCGGCGCCGAAGGTGTCGGCCTGTACCGCACCGAAGTGCCGTTCATGATCAACCAGCGCTTCCCGAGCGAAAAGGAACAACTGGCGATCTACCGCGAGCAGCTCGCCGCTTTCCACCCGCAACCGGTAACCATGCGCAGCCTGGACATCGGCGGTGACAAGTCGCTGTCGTACTTCCCGATCAAGGAAGACAACCCGTTCCTCGGCTGGCGCGGGATTCGCGTGACCCTCGACCACCCGGAAATCTTCCTGGTGCAGACCCGCGCCATGCTCAAGGCCAGTGAAGGCTTGAACAACCTGCGGATCCTGCTGCCGATGATCTCCGGCACCCACGAACTCGAAGAAGCCCTGCACCTGATCCACCGGGCCTGGGGCGAAGTGCGCGACGAGGGCACCGACGTTCCGATGCCGCCCATCGGCGTGATGATCGAGATTCCGGCAGCGGTGTACCAGACCAAGGAACTGGCGCGGCAGGTGGACTTCCTGTCGGTCGGCTCCAACGACCTGACCCAGTACCTGCTGGCGGTAGACCGCAACAACCCGCGGGTAGCCGATCTCTACGACTACTTGCACCCGGCGGTGCTGCAAGCCCTGCAAACCGTGGTGCGCGATGCGCATGCCGAAGGCAAACCGGTGAGCATCTGCGGTGAAATGGCCGGTGATCCTGCGGCGGCGGTGCTGTTGATGGCAATGGGCTTCGACAGCCTGTCGATGAACGCCACCAACTTGCCGAAGGTCAAGTGGATGTTGCGTCAGATCAACCTGAGCAAGGCCAAGGATCTGCTGGCGGAACTGATGACCATCGATAACCCGCAAGTTATCCACAGCTCGCTGCAACTGGCGCTGAAGAATCTCGGGTTGACGAAGATGAATCCGCCAGCGGTCAACAAGGCTCTCTAAAAGGCTGCAGGCCCTGTGGCGAGGGAGCTTGCTCCCGCTGGGCGCGGAGCGCTCCCAATTCGGTCAATGAGGTTCTTCAGAGAAATCGCATTGGCTGGATGCGGCTGCTTCGCACCCTCGCCACATGGGTTGTCGCTTCAGGTATTGATCTCAACTTCCCCCAAATGCCCGCCATACGGCCCAAAGCTGCGCTCAACCATCCGCCGCGTCCCGTCCGCCTGTACGATCAACGCCGTACTCGCCCGCGTCCCGTAACTCTGGCTGGCAATAAACACACTCGACAACAGTGATTCAGTCGCCAGCCCGACCCCGGTGTCCGGCAGCTCGGCAAACGGCGCGGTCTGCGCATCGCCCAGTAACTCCAGCAGTCGCGCCGGCTGCGGATCATCCAGCACCGCGCTTAGCGCCGCCTTCGCCTTGAGCAGTTTCGGCCACGGTGTGTCCAGCCCGGCATTCGATAGCCCGTAGACCCCGGACGCCAGCATTACCGGCTCGGACGTGCGCGCATTGAAGTGCCACAGCTCGTGGGCATTGCCCAGCAGCAGGTTGAACCCGGCGTACTCCGGTGATCGATCGACCACATCGCGCAAATAATCATCCAGTGACGCATTGCCCGCGAGAAACCGCGCCACCAATTCTCCCCGCGACTTGCGCGCCGGCGGCTGGTGCGGATCGCGGATATTGGTCAGCGCGGCAAAACGCCCGTTGGCGCCGATCCCCAGCCACGTGCCGCCCGCTTCCAGATCGCGACCGGCGTGCACGTGCGGCGCTTGCGGCCATTGCGCCAGCGGCAGGCTGGGCCGGGCATAGAACTCGTCACGGTTGGCCGCGACGATCAGCGGCTGGGCATGGCCCGGGCGCCAGGCAAAAACAATCAGGCACATAAGGTGATCCTTGTGTGTTTTCTGCTCACTCTACGCAGTCGTCGCCCGTGCATCCATCGCCAGTTCCGCCGGAGGGCATGCATCCGTTACCATGCCGCTCCGGTTTTGGGGATGCGTCTGGGAGACGGTCATGGAATTTCTGCTCTATCTGGCGTTGGGCGCCTGTGCGGGCGTGCTGGCCGGGCTGTTCGGGGTTGGCGGCGGGATCATCATTGTCCCGGTGCTGGTGTTCAGTTTTACCTTGCAGGGATTCGATCAGTCGATCCTCACGCACCTGGCGGTAGGGACATCGCTGGCCACCATCATCTTCACTTCGGTCAATGCCGTGCGCGAGCACCATCGACGCGGTGCGGTGCGCTGGCCGATTTTCATGTGGATGACCGTGGGCATTCTGCTCGGCGCCGGTTTCGGTGCGCTGACGGCTGAGGCGATCTCCGGGCCCCACCTGCAGAAGATCATCGGTGTGTTCGCCCTGGTGATCGCCGTGCAGCTGGCGCTGGAGGTCAAACCCAAGGCCAGTCGAACGGTGCCGGGTAAACTCGGTCTGACCGTGGCCGGCAGTGTGATTGGCTGGGCCTCGGCGATTTTCGGGATTGGCGGCGGTTCGCTGACCGTGCCGTTCCTGACCTGGCGCAGCGTGCCGATGCAGCAAGCAGTGGCGACCTCGTCGGCCTGCGGCTTGCCGATTGCCGTGGCCAGTGCATCAAGTTTCATGATTCTGGGCTGGCATGATCCGTTGTTGCCACCGCATAGTCTCGGTTTTGTCTATTTACCGGCGCTGCTGGGCATCGCCCTGACCAGCATGGTCTTCGCCCGCCTCGGCGCGCGTCTGGCGCACAAGTTGTCACCGCGCTTGCTGAAACGGCTGTTCGCCGCTTTGCTGTTCTGCGTGGGCCTGAATTTCCTGCTCTGATTTTCTGGGTCGGAACGGGCCGCAATCCTGGCTTAATCCTGAGGTGGCAGCGTCGCCCGGGAATTTTGGTTTCAACTCTAACGAGGAGTCGCAATGCTGCCTTACCCGCAGATCGACCCGGTGGCTCTGGCCATCGGTCCGCTGAAAATCCACTGGTACGGCCTGATGTACCTCGTCGGCATCGGCGGCGCATGGCTGCTGGCGTCGAGCCGGCTCAACCGTTTCGACCCGACCTGGACCAGGGAGAAACTCTCCGACCTGGTGTTCTGGCTGTCGATGGGGGTGATTGTCGGTGGACGTCTGGGTTACGTGCTGTTCTATGACCTGAGCGCCTACATCGCCAACCCGACGCTGATTTTCGAGGTGTGGAAGGGCGGCATGTCGTTCCACGGCGGATTCATCGGCGTGATGCTGGCCGCGTTGTGGTTCGGCAAGCGTAACGGCAAGTCGTTCTTCCAACTGATGGACTTCGTTGCGCCGATGGTGCCGATTGGCCTGGGCGCCGGGCGCATCGGTAACTTCATCAACGCCGAGTTGTGGGGTAAAGCCACCGACGTGCCGTGGGCCATGGTCTTCCCGCCGTTCAGCGATCCGGCGCAGCTGCCGCGTCACCCCTCGCAGCTGTATCAGTTCGCGCTCGAAGGCGTCGCGCTGTTCCTGATCCTGTGGTTGTTCTCGCGCAAGCCGCGTCCGACCATGGCGGTATCGGGCATGTTCGCGCTGTTCTACGGCATCTTCCGTTTCATCGTCGAGTTCGTCCGTGTACCGGACGCGCAACTGGGCTATCTGGCCTGGAACTGGCTGACCATGGGGCAAGTGCTGTGCGTGCCGATGATCGTCGGCGGACTGTTCCTGATCTGGCTGGCCTATCGTCGTGCGCCGGCAGCGCCGGTTGCGCCGACCGCTTAAACTACGAACCCCGGCGCGCGACGCCGGGGCTCAAAGGACACAGGTAACTCATGAAGCAATATCTCGAACTGGTCTCGCACGTCATCCAGAACGGCACCAAACAGGCCAACCGTACCGGCATCAACACCATCAGTTTCCCGGGGGCGATGCTGCGTTTCGATCTGCAGGAAGGTTTCCCGGCGATCACCACCCGCAAAATGGCCTTCAAATCAGCCATCGGTGAGATGTGCGGGTTTCTGCGGGGCGTGAACAACGCCGCTGAATTCCGTGCGCTGGGCTGCAAGGTCTGGGACCAGAACGCCAACGAAAACGCGCAGTGGCTGGCCAACCCGTTCCGTCAGGGCGAGGACGACCTCGGCGAAATCTACGGCGTGCAATGGCGCAAGTGGCCGGCGTACAAGCAGATCCCGCTGAGCAACCTGGCGGCCATCGAACAAACCTTGAGCAACGGCTACAAGCAGATCGCCCAGGGCGAAGAAGATGGCCAGGCCTACGTGGTGCTGTACAAAGCCATCGATCAGGTGCGCCAGTGCGTCGACACGATCATCAAGGACCCGGGCAGCCGCCGTATTCTGTTCCACGGCTGGAACGTCGCCCAGCTCGATGAAATGGCGTTGCCGCCGTGCCACCTGCTGTACCAGTTCCACCCGAATGTCGAGACCAAAGAGATCTCCCTGACCCTCTACATCCGTTCCAACGATCTGGGTCTGGGTACGCCGTTCAACCTCACCGAAGGCGCTGCGCTGCTGAGCCTGATCGGTCGCCTGACCGGCTACACGCCGCGCTGGTTCACCTATTTCATCGGTGATGCGCACGTCTACGAGAACCACCTGGACATGCTCAACGAACAGCTCAAGCGCGAGCCGTTCGCCATGCCGAAGCTGAAAATCTCCGACCGCGTGCCGGAGTTTGCCAAGACGGGTGTGTATCAGCCGGAATGGCTGGAGCTGGTGGAGCCAAGCGATTTCTCGCTGGAAGGTTACGAGCACCATGCGCCAATGACCGCGCCGATGGCGGTCTGACAAGCAATACGCAGTACCCCTATGTATGAGCTGCCGAAGGCTGCGATCTTTTGATCTTATAAACAGCAAGATCAAAAGATCGCAGCCTTCGGCAGCTCCTACATTAGGTTTGGGGTGTTCTCAATGGCCGTGGCTACGGCCCACATGTGAATGTTCCACCTCCGTCGCCACAACCCCGCCACTCACCTCCAGCCGCTGCAAGATCCCGCACTGATCCGCCCCCGGCCCTTCGCTACAACGTTGGCGCAGGTCGAGCAGTTGTGTCTGCAAGGCCAGTAACCCGTCGATTCGCGCCTTCACATGCTGGATGTGTTCGTCGATCAGCGCATTGACGCTTTCGCATTGATCCTGCGGGCTGTCGCGCAAGGTCAGCAGGCTGCGGATCTCTTCGAGGGTCATGTCGAGGGTGCGGCAGTTGCGGATAAAGGTCAGGCGTTCGGCGTGGGCCTGGGTGTAGACGCGGTAGTTGCCGTCGCTGCGCGCCGGTTCCGGCAGCAGGTTCTCGCGCTCGTAGTAGCGGATGGTTTCCACGGCGCAATCGGTCAGCTTGGCCAGTTCTCCGATCTTCATGACGGCAATCTCCAAAAGGGTGCTTGACCCTATAGTGGCTACAGGGTCTTTACTTGGCAACAGGCACCTTCATGGACGCGACCAATGAGCGATTCCCAGCACAACCACCCCCACTCCCACAAGCCGGGCGACGGGCACGATCACAGCCACAAATTGCAGCCTGTGCATAAGCATTCACATGGCGGCGACTCCTGCTGCTCGTCTAAAGCCGCTGCGCCTGCGTTGGTGCAACTGAGCGAAAAGACCAGCGCTGACGCCCGGTTGAGCAGCTTCCGCATCGAAGCGATGGACTGCCCGACCGAGCAGACGCTGATCCAGAACAAGCTCGGCAAACTGGCCGGCGTGCAGCAACTGGAATTCAACCTGATCAACCGCGTGCTCGGCGTCACCCACAATCTGCCGGACACCGCGCCGATCACCGAAGCGATCACGTCCCTGGGCATGCACGCCGAACCGCTGGAGGCGGGCGTCGAAGCGCCAGCCCCGGCGCCAGTGAAAAAACACTGGTGGCCGCTGGCGCTGTCCGGTGTCGGTGCGCTCGCCGCCGAAGTGATCCACTTCACTAACGCCGCGCCAACCTGGGTGGTGGCGATCATTGCGCTGATCTCGATCCTCAGCGGTGGCCTGACCACCTATAAAAAGGGCTGGATCGCCCTGAAGAACCGCAACCTCAACATCAACGCGCTGATGAGCATCGCTGTAACCGGTGCGGTGTTGATCGGACAGTGGCCGGAAGCGGCGATGGTGATGTTCCTGTTCACCGTGGCCGAGCTGATCGAGGCGCGCTCGCTGGATCGCGCCCGTAACGCGATCAGCGGCCTGATGCAGATGACCCCGGAACAGGCCACCGTGCAGCAAGCCGACGGCAACTGGATCGAACAAGAGGTTAAAAGCGTTGAACTCGGCGCCCGCGTGCGGGTAAAACCCGGCGAGCGTATCGCGCTGGACGGCGAAGTGGTCAGCGGCAGTTCGACCATCGACCAGGCACCGATCACTGGCGAAAGTCTACCGGTGGAGAAGACCGTCGGTGACAAAGTCTTCGCCGGCACCATCAACCAGGCAGGTTCGCTGGAATACACTGTGACCGCCGCAGCGAACAACTCGACCCTGGCGCGGATTATCCACGCCGTCGAGCAGGCTCAGGGTGCTCGCGCTCCGACCCAACGCTTCGTCGATCAGTTCTCGAAAATCTACACCCCGGTGGTGTTTGTCCTGGCGCTGGCCGTGGCGATCATCCCGCCGCTGTTCATGGGCGCGGTGTGGTTCGACTGGATCTACCGTGCGCTGGTGCTGCTGGTGGTCGCGTGCCCGTGTGCACTGGTGATTTCCACCCCGGTGACCATCGTCAGCGGCCTCGCGGCAGCGGCGCGCAAAGGCATTCTGGTCAAGGGCGGCGTGTACCTGGAGGGCGGTTTCAAGCTCGACTATCTGGCGCTGGACAAGACCGGGACCATCACCCACGGCAAACCGGTGCAGACCGATTACCTGTCGCTGGACCCGACCGCCGATGCCATGGCTCCGGCGATTGCCGCCGCGCTGGCCGGGCGTTCCGATCACCCGGTGTCGCTGGCGATCGCCAATGCGGCTGTGGATAAAAACCTCGCCGTGCTGAGTGTGGATAACTTCGAAGCACTGGCCGGGCGTGGCGTGAAGGGGCAAGTCAACGGCCAGACCTATCACTTGGGTAATCACCGTCTGGTTGAAGAGCTGGGTCTGTGCTCGGCGCAACTGGAAGAAAAACTGTTCGCCCTGGAGAAGCAGGGCAAGTCCGTGGTGCTGCTGCTCGACAGCTCTGGCCCGTTGGCGCTGT
Source organism: Pseudomonas serboccidentalis (assembly GCF_028830055.1). NCBI lineage: Bacteria > Pseudomonadati > Pseudomonadota > Gammaproteobacteria > Pseudomonadales > Pseudomonadaceae > Pseudomonas > Pseudomonas serboccidentalis. The sequence goes on along the minus strand of NZ_CP101655.1, from coordinate 1,118,773 downwards.
TTGCTGTGGCCGACACGGTCAAGGAAACCAGCCGCGAAGCGATCCGCCAGTTGCATGCCTTGGGCGTGAAAACCCTGATGCTCACCGGCGACAACGTACACACCGCGCAGGCGATTGCCGCGCAGGTCGGTATCGACCAGGCCAAGGGCGACTTGCTCCCTACCGACAAACTGCAAGCCATCGAAGAGCTTTATGCACAGGGGCATCGCGTGGGCATGGTCGGCGACGGCATCAATGACGCCCCGGCACTGGCCCGCGCCGAGATCGGTTTCGCCATGGCGGCGGCCGGCACCGACACCGCGATTGAAACCGCCGATGTCGCCCTGATGGACGACGATCTGCGCAAGATTCCTGCGTTCATCAGCCTGTCGCGCAACACCGCCAGCATCCTGAAACAGAACATCGCGTTGGCCCTGGTGATCAAGGCTATCTTTCTTGGGGTAACCTTCGCCGGGCTCGCCACCATGTGGATGGCGGTGTTCGCCGACATGGGCGTGAGCCTGTTGGTGGTGTTCAACGGCTTGCGCCTGTTGCGCAAGTAAACGATGAGGGGTGGTTGTGCTGAGTGCCGAGCTGAAAGCGTTTTATATGGTCGCCCGTCTGGGCAGCATTACGCTGGCGGCGAAAAAGCTCGGCCTCAGCCAACCGACCGTGACCACGCAGATCCGCAATCTGGAAAGCCAGTATTCGGTGGAACTGTTCTACCGTGGCGGTCGGCGTCTGAGTGTCAGCGACGAAGGCGCGCGGTTGCTGCCGATGGTCAAGGCGCTGTTGCAGCAGGAGGCGGACATCGAGTTCTTCCTGCGCAACAGCGGGCAGGTGCAGGGCACGTTGCGCATCGCCGCCACTGCGCCGTATTACATTCTCGATCTGGTGAAGACCTTCCGCGAGCGCCTGCCGCAGGTGGAAGTGTCGGTGGAAATCGGCAACTCGCAACAGGTACTCGAAGCGCTGGAAGATTACCGGGTGGACGTTGCGGCGTCGTCGCAGTTGCTTGAGGATGCGCGGCTGATTCGCCGGGTGCTGGGCACGGACCCGCTGGTGCTGGCGGTGCATCGCAACCACCCGCTGGCGGCCCAGGAGCATGTGGCGTTGAGCGCATTGGCCGGGCATACCTTGCTGATGCGTGAAACCGGCTCGACCACCCGGCGTCTGACCGAGGCGTTGCTGGCCAGCGCCGGGGTCAGTTTCGGCCCATTGCTGGAGATCGGCAGCCGCGAGTCGATCCGTGAGGCAGTGCTGCGCAACATCGGCATCAGCATCATTGCCCGTCAGGAAGTGCCGCACGATCCGCAATTGCGGGTGCTGACCATCGAGAACGCGCCGCAGATTCCCGAGTATCTGTATTGCCTCAAGGAGCGCAAGGGCGCGCGGTTGCCGGCGGCGTTTCTGGGGTTGGCCCAGGAAATGTCTCCGGCTTGAAGACCAAAAGATCGCAGCCTTCGGCAGCTCCTACAGGGGGACGCATTCCAATGTCGGAGCTGCCGAAGGCTGCGATCTTTTGATCTCCAACCAAAATCCCCGAATACCACTATCGGCCGTTTTTGCCTCACTGCCACATGACGGACGCATTACAACTCTAGGATTGGCCCCATCTGCTTGATGAGGTCTGTCCATGAATCCTGCCATCGCAACTGCCCTGACCAACCCCGGTGCGCCGATGAAAGTGCGCGGCGTGCAGAAGCGCTTCGGCGCGTTCACCGCGCTGGATAACGTCTCCCTCGATGTCGCGGCCGGTGAGCTGGTGTGCCTGCTCGGCCCGTCGGGCTGCGGCAAGACCACGCTGCTGCGTTGCATCGCCGGGCTGGAGAAGCAGGACAGTGGCGAGTTGTACCTCGGTGATCGCGACGTTTCGCACCTGGCGCCGCAGGCCCGGGACTACGGCATTCTGTTTCAGTCCTACGCGCTGTTCCCCAATCTGACGGTCGAGGCGAACATCGCCTACGGACTCGCCGGCAGTGGTCGCGACGAAGTGCGCCGTCGTGTCGGTCAGATGCTGGAGCTGGTCGGCCTCACCGGCAGTGAGAAAAAGTACCCGGGCCAGTTGTCCGGCGGCCAGCAGCAGCGAGTCGCACTGGCTCGCGCCCTGGCCCCGGCGCCGTCGCTGTTGTTGCTCGATGAGCCGATGTCGGCCCTCGATGCCCGGGTGCGGGAGCATCTGTGCACCGAGCTGCGCCAACTGCAGCGCAACCTCGGCATCACCACCCTGATGGTCACCCACAATCAGGACGAAGCCATGCTGATGGCCGACCGCATCGCCGTGATGAACAACGGCCGGGTCGAGCAGTACGCCACCCCGCAGGAAATCTACAACCGCCCGGCCACGCCGTTCGTGGCCGAGTTCGTCGGTCAGGGCAACTGGCTGCCGTTCCAGCGCAGCAGCGCCAGCCATGCACAGGTCGGCGGGATGAACCTGCGCCTGGCCGATGGCAGCGTACACAGCGCCTCGGGCCGTTTGTTCTGCCGCCCGGAAGCGATCAACGTCAATCCCGTGGTGCACGAAGAGAACCTGTTCCCGGCCAAGGTTCGCGAGATCACCTTCCTCGGCAACCGCTGCCGCATGAGCTTCGAACTCGATCAACTGCCGGGCCACGCACTGCTCGCCGAACTGGCGCCGGAAGCCATGCCGCGCCTTGGCGCCCAGCAGATCATGGTCGCCTTGCCACCGCGCAGCCTGCAGGTATTCGCCTGATGAGCGCGAACATCGCACTGCCGCTACCGCACAAGCAGGCGCGGCAGGTGTCCGGTGCCGAGGTCGGTGACCGGATCTTCGTCCTCGGCGGCAAACTCCTGCTGCTATTGCTGCTCGGTGTCGCGGTGCTGTTGCCCTTGCTGGCGATCTTCTGGCGCGGCTTCAGCAGCGAGGCCGGGCAGGGCGGTGGCTGGCTAGCGGCGAAAGAGCTGGTGACCAGTGACAATTTCCACTGGCTGCTCGGCAACAGCCTGAAAGTTTCCCTCAGCGTCGCGGCCATCGTCGTACCGCTGGCCTACCTGTTTGCCTACGCCCTGCAACGCACACTGATCCCGGCCAAGGGCATCTGGCGCGGGATTTCCCTGCTGCCATTGATGGCGCCATCGATGCTGCCGGGGATTGCGCTGGTCTATCTGTTCGGCAACCAGGGCATGTTGCGTGGGCTGCTGTCGGACAACATCTACGGGTTTTGGGGGATTGTGCTCGGTGAGGTGATCTACACCTTTCCGCATGCGTTGATGATTCTGCTGTCGGCGCTGTCGCTGGCGGATGCGCGCCTGTTTGATGCCGCGTCGAGCATGGGCGCGAGTCCGGCGAAAGCCTTTCGCAGCATCACCTGGCCGGCGACCCGGCAGGCGGTGTTCGCCGCGTTCTGTCTGGTGTTCACCCTGACCATCACCGATTTTGGCGTGCCAGTGGTGGTCGGTGGCGACTATCAGGTGCTGGCGCTGGAGGCCTACAAAGCCGTGGTCGGCCAGCAGCAATTCGGTCGTGGGGCGCTGATCGGCATGGTGCTGTTGCTGCCGGCGCTGTTCAGCTTCGCTGTCGATGCCTGGTTGCGTCGGCGTCACGGCGACTCCATGAGTGGTCGCGCCCAGGTGTTCAAACCGACGCCGTCGAAGCGGCGTGATGCCTGCTATCTGGCAATTGTCCTGCTGATCAGCGCCGCGTTGATTCTGGTGTTCGGCATGGCGGTGTTCTCCTCGCTGGTGAAGTTCTGGCCGTACAACCTGGCGCTGTCGCTCAACCATTACCAGTTCAACGAAACCGCCGGCGGCGGCTGGCTGGCCTACGGCAACAGCTTGAAGATGGCGCTGGGCACGGCGCTGATCGGCAGTGTGCTGATCTTCACTGGCGCGTATCTGATGGAAAAGACCCGCACGCAACGCGGCCTCAATCTGACATTGCGCATGCTCAGTTTCATCCCGATGGCGGTGCCGGGGCTGGTGCTCGGCTTGGGTTACGTCTTCTTCTTCAACCTCACCGGCAACCCGCTGCACGTGCTCTACGGCACGATGACCCTGCTGATTGTCTGCACCATTGCGCACTACCTGACTACTGCGCAAATGACCGCGACCACCGCGCTGCGCCAGCTCGACGCCGAGTTCGAAGCCGCCGCGCTGTCGCTCAAGGCGCCGCTGTACCGGCACTACCTGCGCGTCACCGTGCCGATCTGCCTGCCGGCGCTGCTGGACATCGTGCGCTACCTGTTCGTCTCGGCGATGACCACGGTGTCGGCGGCGATTTTCCTCTACAGCCCCGACACCATCCTCGCGGCGGTGGCGGTGCTGAACATGGATGACGCCGGCAACGTCGGCGGCGCGGCAGCGATGTCGACCCTGATTCTGTTCACCTCGGCAGGCGTGTCCTTGCTGCTGGCGTGGGCTTCGCGCGGCTTGCTGCGCCGTTCCCAGGCCTGGCGGCAAACCGCGCCCGGTCACTGATTGACGACTTATCCCCACAGCCTCAACTCACCTACAGGAAAACGATCATGTTCAAGCCTATGGCCCTGGCCGCTGCTGTGCTCGCTACTTTCAGCCTGAATGCCTTTGCGGCAAAAACCGAGTTGACGGTGTACACCGCCCTCGAAGCCGAGCAACTGACCGCTTACAAGGCCGCTTTCGAGAAGGCCAACCCGGATGTCGAGATCAAGTGGGTGCGCGATTCCACCGGGATCATCACCGCCAAACTGCTGGCCGAGAAGGCGCGTCCGCAGGCTGACGCGGTGTGGGGCCTGGCCGCATCGAGCCTGGCGATCCTCGATCAGCAGGGCATGCTGCAAAGCTACGCGCCGAAGGATCTGGGCAAGATCGGCGCGAACTACCGCGACGCCGCCAACCCGCCAGCCTGGGTCGGCATGGACGTGTGGGCCGCGACCATTTGCTTCAACACCGTCGAGGCCGAGAAGCAGGGCCTGAGCAAACCCGTGAGCTGGCAGGACCTGACCAAGCCTGAGTACAAAGGCAAGATCGTCATGCCCAACCCGGCGTCGTCCGGCACCGGTTTCCTCGACGTCAGCGCCTGGCTGCAAACCTTTGGCGAGAAGCAGGGCTGGGCCTACATGGATGGCTTGCATCAGAACATCGGCCAGTACGTTCACTCCGGTTCCAAGCCTTGCAAACTGGCCGCTGCGGGCGAGTTCCCGATTGGCATTTCCTTCGAATACCCGGCTGTACAGCTCAAACGCCAGGGCGCGCCGCTGGACATCATCCTGCCGAAGGAAGGCCTGGGCTGGGAGATCGAAGCCACTGCCGTGATCAAAGGCACGCCGCATGAAGAAGCGGCGAAGAAACTCGCGGACTTCTCTGCCAGCGCCGAGGCGATGGACCTGTACAAGGAAAACTTCGCCGTCCTCGCCCAGCCGGGCATCGCCAAGCCGCAGACCGAACTGCCGGCCGACTACGAGCAGCGCCTGATCAAGAACGACTTTGCCTGGGCCTCGAAGAACCGCGACGAGATCCTGACCGAGTGGCGCAAGCGTTATGACGGCAAGTCCGAGAAGGTCGCCGCCAAGTAAGATCTCTATCGACTGACAGGGCCTCATCGCGAGCAGGCTCACTCCTACAATTGGAATGCGTTCCCCTGTAGGAGTGAGCCTGCTCGCGATGGCGGTTCTGAATTCAGGAAAAATCCAGATGACCCAACACAAAGACCTGCTCATCGTCGGCGCCGGCATCCTCGGCCTGTCCCACGCTTACGCCGCCGCCAGGCGCGGCCTCACGGTCAGCGTATTCGAACGCACCGCCACGCCCCTCGGCGCCTCGGTGCGTAACTTCGGTCAGGCGCTGGTCACCGGTCAGCCACCCGGCCCGATGCTCGAACTGGCGAAGGCCAGCCGCGACATCTGGGGCGACTGGGCGCAACTCGCCGGTTTGCAGATCAAGCGCAACGGTTCCTACCTGTTCGCCCGCACCGAAGCTGAAGAGCATCTGCTGGAAGCCTTCTGCAATGGTCGCGCCGTGGAACACGGTTACAACATCCAGCTGCTGCGCGGCGCTGCCCTGTGTGATCTGTACCACGGCCAGTTCGGCCACCACCGCGCTGCGTTGCACGGTATGGACGATCAACAGCTGTACTCGCGCGAAGCCATCCCGGCGCTGATCGACTATCTGCGCCGCGACCTCGGCGTCGAATTTCACTTCTCGACGCTGGTGCGCGACGTTGAACCGGGGCGTCTGCACAGTACCGCCGGCAGCTTCACGGCTCAGCAGATCATCGTCTGCTCGGGCCACGATTATCAGACCCTGCTGGCCGAGCCGATTGCCGCGCTCGACCCGCAGATCTGCCGCCTGCAAATGCTCCGCGCCAAACCGCAAGTCGAGCTGAATCTGCAACACGCCTTGCTCACCGGTTTGAGCTGCGTGCACTACGGCGCCTTTGCCGATTTGCCGGAAGCGGCGGCGGTGCAGGCGCAGATCCTGCGCGAGCAACCGCACCTGCATGACAATGGCATTCACTTGCTGATCAGCCCGACGCCTTATGGCGAACTGATCATCGGCGACTCGCACCATTACGGCAGCGATCCGTCACCGTTCAATGCAGAGCAGGTCGACAACTGGATGCTGGAACTGGCCGAGCAGACATTGGGCTGCAAGGTGCAAGTGCTCGAGCGCTGGCAGGGCGTCTATGGTGCACGGGGGCCGGGGCCGTTTTCGTTCCTACGCCCGGCGCCGGGGCTGAGTGTGGCGTTGATGCACACCGGCGTCGGCATGAGCGTCGGCCCGGCGCTGGCCGAGCGCAACATCGCGCAGCTGCTGGAGGAAATCTGATGGCAGATCACCAACAAGTCGTCGCCTGGGTATTCGGGTTGTATGAGCGCTTCGGCACCCGCGATTACATCGGCGAACCGGTGTCGCAGATCGAACACATGTCCCAGGCCGCCGAACTGGCGATCGCCGAAGGCTTCGACGACGAAGTGGTACTGGCGGCGTTCTTCCATGACATCGGCCATTTGTGTGCCGAGGGCGCGCAGAACATGGGCGGTTATGGCGTGGTCAGCCATGAGCGGCTGGGGGCGGATTATTTGCGTGAGGCGGGTTTCAGCGAGCGCCTGGCGCGGCTGGTGGAATATCACGTGCAGGCCAAGCGCTATCTGACCTTGCGCGAGCCTGGGTACTTTGAGCGGTTGAGTGAAGCCAGTCGTCGCACGCTGGAGTATCAGGGCGGGGTGATGACTGAGGCCGAGGCGGATGCGTTTGAGCGTGATCCGCTTTGTGCCGTGAGTTTGCGTATGCGGCAGTGGGATGAGTTGGCCAAGGAGATGGGGGTGCCGGTGATGGATCTTGGGGTATTGAAGGAGAAAGCGGCGCGGCTGCTGGTAGTTTGAGTCTCTGGACCGAGTTACGGCTATCGCGAGCAGGCTCACTCCTACAAGGTGAACGCGATCCATTGTAGGAGTGAGCCTGCTCGCGATGGCGCCAGATCAGACGCTACAAATCTGCTGCCAGCAAATCAATCTGCTCCTGCCGCTCCGCCTGATTCAACTTCGCATGCGGATTGAGCGAAGACCACTGCGGATGCGCCCGCGCCTTGCTCAGCGCATCCGGCAACTTGCCCTCGCGCCAGGTCTTGTCCTGCGGTGTTGCCACCTGAACCGCGTCCATCGCCGCATGCCCGCGCTGATCGAGCGCCAGTAACAGCTGCCGCTGACGCAATGCCAACAACCGCAACACGCCGTCATCTACGGTCAATTCCCGCTGGCCCTTGATCTTGCCCAGCAAGCGGCTGCCATAACTGCGCGCGGTCTGCAGCGCGCCGCCAGCGATTGCACCGGCCAAAGCCGCAGCGCCGAGGGTAATGCCGCCCACCAGCAAATCCACGCCAGCCCCGGCGGCGGCGCCTGCCGCAATCCCGCCGCCGACGCGCACTCCCAGTTGCTTCAAGGTCTCCGGGTTGAACAAATCATCGCCCCAACGCCCGTCGAGCAACGGCAGATCACTGGCTGCCGCATCTTGCGGGCGAAACGCATAGAGCTTGAGCAATGCCTCGACGCATTTCTGTTCACGTTGACGCACGGCTTTGCGCAGTTCGCTGATTGCTTGCTGTTCCTGTTCGGCGTCGCTGACCACACTGCGCCGGCACGCGGCGCAATCGATCAGCAGTTCGGCGATCAAGCGTGCCGCACTTTGCTGGCGCGCCAGACGCTGGGCCTGTTGATCGGCGATCAGCCGCTCCAGTTGCGGCCGGGCGTTTTCCAGCAGCAACGCGAGGCTTTCGTACAGGCGCCGCTCGCCGTCCTCCGGCGGTGCAACGCTGTCGAAGCGCACCAGCGCATGCAGGCCGAGCCGCGCCAACGCTTCGCGCCAATCCGGTTCGCGATGGCTGGCGCTGCTGACAAAATTGAGCACCGGCAGCAGTGGTTTACCGCAACTGGCGAGCACTTCGAGTTCGTCGCGGTACTTGGCCAGCACCGGTTCGCGGGCGTCGATCACATAGAGTCCGGCGTCAGAGGCGAGCAGTTGCCGCAGCACTTTCGCTTCCTGTTCGAAACGCTGGCGCGCCTCGCTGCCGTCGAGAAACCGTGCCAGTCGCGCCGGGCCGTCGAGGCGTTCGCCGGGGCGCTCCAGACGCTCCAGGAAATCCAGCAGAGCGATGGCGTCTTCCAGCCCGGGCGTGTCGTAGAGATCGAGCAACGGCTCGCCGTCCACCGACAATCGCGCACCCTCGACATGCCGGGTGGTGCTCGGGCGATGCGAGACTTCGCCGAAACCGACATCGCGGGTCAGGGTGCGCAGCAGCGAGGTCTTGCCGACGTTGGTGTGGCCGACCACCGCAAGTTTCAGCGGCGCTTTACGGGCATCAGTCATGACCGCTCTCCAGCCAGTTCAACGGCGCGCAATCGGCAAACTCCAGCTCAAGCTGTTGCAGCGCCACATGCCAGTCGCCGAGGCGGGCGCTGTCCAGCGCTTCACCGGGCGGCGCTTGCAGCAGCCAGACACGGGTGGCGCTGGCGTTGCGCGCCAGTTCGGCGATCAGCGCGAGGCTGCCGCGATCCGGCGAGCGCCGAGGATCGCAGGCGATCAACAGGCGCGCCGCAGGGAAGCGGCTGAGTTGTTCGAGCAGTTTGTTGCGCGATTCGCGGCTGTCGAGAATCCCGGCGTTGCTCACGGTTTTCGGCAGGGCCGGTGGCCATGGGCGCTGGTCGTCGAGTTCGATGGCCACCAGCAGGGCGCCGTCGCTCGCATGTTCGCTGACGTGGCTTTCGACTCGATGCAACTGTTCCGGCGCCGCGTCGTTGATGCCGAGGCGTTCGCTGGTCGGCATCAGTCGTTCGCGCAACTGGGCGTAGCCGGGCAGGTTCAGGTCCAGGCTCAGCGCGGCTTTGCCGCGACGCCAGCGCCAGAAACACAACACGGCCAGCAGCAGGCGCGGCAATACGCCGTAGACCACCAGCACGCCGACCAGCCAGGTCGCCCAGGCCTGACGCGCACTTTCGATGCCCAGCGCGGCGTCGCCACTGGCGCGGATCATCTCCACAGTCGGCACGTTGAACCCGAGCAGCGTCGGCAACGTGCCGAGGGCCTGGGTCATGTTGATGAAGGTGTCGGCGCTGAGAATGGTGGTTTCCCAGACGAAGCCGTAGCGCCGGGTCGCCATCAGCGTCAGCAGCAACACCAGCGCGCTGAGCATCGCCAGCAGCCACAAACCGTTGACCAGTGTGCCGAGCGCCCAGCGGTTGAGTTTTTTGCGTTGCAGCATCAACAGCAGGGTCGGTGCCAGTTGTGCGGCTTTGGTGTCACGGGCGAATTTTTCGCTGAGCCACAGCCACAAGCGGCCAAGAGTGGCGCCGTGTTCGCCGGCGAAGATCAGTCCCAGCGCCCAGCTCAGCAGCAGAATCAGATTCAGCCCGAGCAGGCTGCCCAAGGCCCAGAACACATTGACCGGTGTCTGACTCAGTGCGGCGAAGGCCAGTCCGGCGCCGCTCAGTACCGCGAAGGCCATCAGCAGCACCAGCGCCAGACGTGCGCCTTGGAGCCAGTGAGTCAGCGCAGCGCTCAGTCCGTCGCGCTCGGCCAGCCATGTCGCCCGGCGTTGAATGCGGCTCGGCAGATCGCCGCCGGCCGCGCGGGCCAGACGATTGGCTTCCAGGTCCTCCAGCGGCCCGGCGTGTTCTTCGCGCAGGCGAATGGTTTCGGTCAGCCAGAGGTTTTGCAGTGGAGTCAGTTCAGTCACGCGCTATTCCGTTGCTCAATTGAGCCGTGAGCATAACCGCTGTGGCGCTTATCGGGTCAAGCGAGGCTCTGGTATCCTCGCCGGCATGACTAAATCACTCCCCCTCAGCCTGATCGCAGCCCTCGGTGAAAACCGGGTGATCGGCGTCGACAACAGCATGCCCTGGCACCTGCCGGGGGACTTCAAATACTTCAAGGCCACGACCCTCGGCAAGCCGATCATCATGGGCCGCAAGACCTGGGATTCCCTCGGTCGTCCGTTGCCGGGCCGTTTGAACATCGTGGTCAGCCGTCAGCCAGACCTGGTGCTGGAAGGGGCGCAGGTGTATCCGTCACTGGAAGCCGCCGTGATTCGCGCCGAGGAATGGGCGAAAGCGCAGGGTGTCGATGAGCTGATGCTGATTGGTGGCGCGCAGTTGTATGCGCAAGGGCTGGCGCAGGCCGATCGTCTGTACCTGACTCGTGTGGCGCTGAGCCCGGAGGGCGATGCGTGGTTTCCGGAGTTTGATCTGAACCAGTGGAAACTGGTGTCGAACGTGCCGAATCCGGCTGAGGGCGACAAGCCTGCGTACAACTTCGAAGTCTGGGAAAAAGCTTAAAAGATCGCAGCCTGCGGCAGCTCCTACAAGGTTTACGCATTTCCCCTGTAGGAGCTGGCGAAGCCTGCGATCTTTTGATCTTGCTTTACATCAAGCCTGAGCAAGCTCCGCATGCTCATCCGCATCCAGCAGTTCTTTATCCGTCTGCTGCATCACTTGACTGGTAATCGCGCCCGCCGTGATCGAACCACTCACGTTCAACGCCGTACGACCCATGTCGATCAGCGGCTCCACCGAAATCAGCAACGCCACCAGTGACACCGGCAAACCCATCGCCGGCAGTACGATCAGTGCGGCAAACGTCGCGCCGCCACCGACACCGGCCACACCGGCCGAACTCAAGGTCACAATCGCCACCAGCGTCGCGATCCACAGCGGATCCAGCGGGTTGATGCCCACCGTTGGCGCAACCATCACCGCCAACATCGCCGGGTACAGGCCGGCGCAGCCGTTTTGTCCGATAGTCGCGCCGAACGAAGCGGCGAAACTCGCCACCGACTGCGGAATCCCCAGCCGACGGGTCTGCGCTTCGATGCTCAGCGGAATGCTCGCCGCGCTGGAGCGGCTGGTGAACGCGAAGGTCAGCACCGGCCAGATCTTGCGGAAGAAACGCAGCGGGTTGATCCCGGCCACCGACACCAGCAGGCCATGCACCACGAACATCAGGCCCAGGCCGAGGTACGAGACCACGACGAAACTGCCAAGCTTGATGATGTCCTGCAGGTTGGAACCGGCGACCACTTTGGTCATCAGTGCCAGCACGCCGTACGGGGTCAGCTTCATCACCAGACGCACCAGACGCATCACCCAGGCTTGCAGGGTGTCGATGGCGTTGATCACTTTCTGACCTTTTTCGACGTCATCCTTGAGCAGCTGCAGCGCAGCAACCCCCAGGAACGCGGCGAAAATCACCACGCTGATGATCGAGGTCGGTTTGGCCCGGGCCAGGTCAGCAAACGGGTTCTGCGGGATGAACGACAGCAGCAGCTGCGGCACATTCAGGTCGGCGACCTTGCCGGCGTAGTCGGTCTGAATGGTTTGCAGGCGGGCCATTTCCTGAGTGCCGGCGACCAGGCCTTCGGCGGTCAGGCCGAACAGGTTGGTCAGGCCGATGCCGATCAGCGCCGCAATCGCAGTGGTGAACAGCAGGGTGCCGATGGTCAGGAAGCTGATCTTGCCCAGCGACGAGGCATTGTGCAGGCGCGCGACCGCGCTGAGGATCGAGGCGAACACCAGCGGGATGACGATCATTTGCAGTAATTGCACGTAGCCGTTGCCGACCAGATCGAACCAGCCGATCGAGGCTTTCAGTACCGGATTGCCGGCACCATAGATGCTGTGCAGGGCCACACCGAACGCCACGCCCAGACCCAGCGCGAGCAGGACTTTTTTCGCCAGGCTCCAGGTGGTGTGGCGGGTTTGCGCCAGACCGAAGAGCAGGGCAAGGAACACCAGCAGATTGAGGATCAGCGGCAGATTCATGAACACTCCGATAAGACTTGTGCCAGTCGCCTTCTGGGGCAACTGCGAACCGGTAAGCCTAACAGCTTGATTTCCAATGAATTAATACCGAAAACGCATGGTGATAGTCGCTTTTGGAATAAGCGCGAGTCGTTCTCAGGAATGCAAATGGCGCGATAGGGACGCGAGCGGTCGCTGACAGACGAGGACTGTCACACTTATTTGTTAGCGTCGATGTCTTTACATCAGGGGAGAAAGCGCCAATGAAGTTTGCACCGAAGTTTCTCGCTGTCGCACTGACGTTAGGGTTGGGTCTGGCGGGTCAGGCGTTCGCCACCGACCTGAAACACTGGCCGGCGGATCAGGCCAAGGCACTGGACGCGATGATCGCGGCCAACGCCAACAAGGGTAACTACGCGGTGTTCGACATGGACAACACCAGTTACCGCTACGACCTCGAAGAGTCGTTGCTGCCGTTCATGGAAAACAAGGGTCTGATCACCCGCGACAAGCTCGATCCCTCCCTGAAACTGATGCCATTCAAGGACACCGCCGACCACAAGGAAAGCCTGTTCAGCTACTACTATCGCCTGTGTGAAGTCGACGACATGGTCTGCTACCCGTGGGTGGCGCAGGTGTTCTCCGGCTTCACCCTCAAGGAACTCAAAGGCTACGTCGATGAGTTGATGGCGTCGGGTAAACCGGTGCCGGCGACTTATTACGATGGCGATGTGGTGAAGAATCTCGACGTGCAGCCACCGAAAGTCTTCACCGGCCAGGCCGAGCTGTACAACAAGCTGATGGAGAACGGCATCGAGGTCTACGTGATGACCGCCGCCTCCGAAGAGCTGGTGCGCATGGTCGCGGCTGATCCGAAGTACGGCTACAACGTCAAACCGCAAAACGTGATCGGCGTGACCACGTTGCTGAAGAACCGCGAAACCGGCGAGCTGACCACTGCGCGCAAGCAGATCACGGCGGGCAAGTATGACGAGAAGGCCAACCTCGGCCTCGAACTGACCCCGTACCTGTGGACCCCGGCGACCTGGATGGCTGGCAAGCACGCGGCGATCCTGACCTACATCGACGAGTGGAAAAAACCGGTACTGGTGGGCGGCGACACCCCGAGCAGCGACGGTTACATGCTGTTCCACGATGTGGATGTGGCCAAGGGCGGTATTCACTTGTGGGTCAACCGCAAGGACAAATACATGACTCAGCTCAACGGCATGATGGCCAAGCACGCGGCGGCGCAGGCCAAGGAAGGTTTGCCGGTGACGGCGGACAAGAACTGGGTGATCGTCAAGCCTGAAGAGATTCAGTAACACCCCCATCCCTGTAGGAGCTGCCGAAGGCTGCGATCTTTTGCCTTTACAGATCAAGATCAAAAGATCGCAGCCTTCGGCAGCTCCTACAGGGGATTGAGTTTCAATCATCAGGCAAAAAAATGCCCCGCACATTGGCGGGGCATTTTTGTGTTCGACGCTTAAGGCTTACAGCCCGTCGAGCATCGCCTTGTTACGCACGGCACCCTTGTCGGCGCTGGTCGCCAGCAGGGCGTAGGCCTTGAGGGCGGTGGTCACTTTGCGTGGACGCTGCTCGACCGGTTTCCAGCCTTTCTTGTCCTGCTCGACCCGGCGTGCAGCCAGTTCTTCATCGCTGACCAACAGGTTGATCGAGCGGTTCGGAATGTCGATCAGCACTTTGTCGCCGTCCTGCACCAGACCGATTGCGCCGCCGGCCGCAGCCTCTGGCGAAGCGTGACCGATGGACAGGCCCGAAGTACCGCCGGAGAAACGACCGTCGGTGAGCAGTGCGCAAGCTTTGCCCAGACCTTTGGATTTCAGGTACGACGTCGGGTAGAGCATTTCCTGCATGCCCGGGCCGCCTTTCGGACCCTCGTAGCGAATGATGACGATGTCGCCTTCCTTCACTTCGTCGGCGAGGATGCCGCGCACGGCGCTGTCCTGGCTTTCGAAGATCTTCGCGTTGCCTTCGAAGACGTGGATCGACTCGTCGACGCCGGCGGTTTTCACCACGCAGCCGTCGAGGGCGATGTTGCCGTACAGCACGGCCAGGCCACCTTCTTTCGAGTAAGCGTGTTCGAAGCTGCGGATGCAGCCGTTTTCACGGTCATCGTCCAGGGTTTCCCAACGGGTCGACTGGCTGAACGCCGTCTGGGTCGGGATGCCGGCAGGGCCTGCCTTGAAGAAGTGGTGCACCGCTTCATCGGTAGTCTGGGTGATGTCCCACTTGGCGATGGCTTCTTCCATGCTGCGGCTGTGCACGGTCGGCAGGTCGGTGTGCAGCAGGCCGCCACGGGCCAGCGAACCGAGAATGCTGAAGATGCCGCCGGCGCGGTGCACGTCTTCCATGTGGTACTTCTGGATGTTCGGCGCGACCTTGCACAGTTGCGGCACGCTGCGCGAAAGACGGTCGATGTCGCGCAGGTCGAAATCGATCTCGGCTTCCTGGGCGGCAGCCAGCAAGTGCAGGATGGTGTTGGTCGAACCGCCCATGGCGATGTCGAGCATCATCGCGTTTTCGAACGCCTTGAAGTTGGCGATGTTGCGTGGCAGCACCGATTCGTCGTTCTCGCCGTAGTAACGCTTGCACAGCTCGACGATGGTGCGGCCGGCCTGCAGGAACAGCTGTTCGCGGTCGCTGTGGGTGGCCAGGGTCGAACCGTTGCCTGGCAGGGCGAGGCCCAGGGCTTCGGTCAGGCAGTTCATCGAGTTGGCGGTGAACATGCCGGAGCACGAACCGCAGGTCGGGCAGGCGCTGCGCTCGTACTCGGCGACTTTCTCGTCAGAAGCGCTGGAGTCGGCGGCGATCACCATGGCGTCGACGAGGTCGAGGCCGTGGGAAGCGAGTTTGGTCTTGCCGGCTTCCATCGGACCGCCGGACACGAAGATCACCGGAATATTCAGGCGCAGAGCCGCCATCAGCATGCCCGGGGTGATCTTGTCGCAGTTGGAAATGCAGACGATGGCGTCGGCGCAGTGGGCGTTGACCATGTACTCGACGGAGTCGGCGATGATCTCGCGGCTCGGCAGCGAATAGAGCATGCCGTCGTGGCCCATGGCGATGCCGTCGTCCACGGCAATGGTGTTGAATTCTTTCGCGACGCCACCGGCGCGTTCGATTTCACGGGCCACCAGTTGACCGAGGTCTTTGAGGTGCACGTGGCCCGGAACGAACTGGGTGAAGGAGTTGGCAATGGCGATGATCGGCTTCTTGAAGTCGTCATCTTTCATCCCGGTGGCGCGCCACAGTGCGCGGGCGCCGGCCATGTTGCGGCCGTGGGTGGATGTTTTCGAACGGTAATCTGGCATGGAGCACTCCGGGCGGCTAATCAGGTATCAAAAGGGAAGTGAGCTTCTATTGACGTCTGGAACACTCAGAAATGGCCGTGTGTCCGGAAGTGGCCGATGACTTTGCGGGATCGCCGCTTGCCTCAGCCTGAGCTCATAAACCCGCCGGGGGATGAATGGCGATGAATCAGCCGATTCTACACCGCTGGCGTCTGGAGGGAATGGCGCAAAGCATTGTTCCAGTGCCGACGGTGCGTGTGGCATGACGACCGGCAGGCTCAATCGCCGGTCGTGGTGGCGTTGGCGCTGCTTTCGAGGACTCTGGCGCGCTGGCTGATTCGCTTGTTCAAGGCCAGTGCGATGCAACTGAGCAGGACAAAGCAGTACCCGAGGGTCGCTTGCAGGTTGCTCGGGCTCAGGCTGATCAGCGCGCTGATCAATCCGCCGCAGATGAAAATGATCGTGCTGCCGGCCGAGGCGCAAGTACCGGCGTTTTCCGGGAACAGGCCCATGGCTCGAGAGGTGGCGGCCGGCCGCGCAATAGTGGTGCCGGCGGTACAGATCAGCATCGGAATCAGCACCGTGGCTGGCGAGAGCGCGAAGTGCTGTGTCATGAACAGCATCACCAGCCCCGCCAGCAGGATCAGGCTCAACCCCGCGACGATCTGTTGCACGGAGCTGATACGTCGGCTCAACAGCGCAGCGGCAATACCGCCAACGATATAGGCCGCACCATAGACCAGCAGAATCAGCGAGAACTCATAGGCCGACAGCTGCAGTTGATCCATGAAAATCAGCGGTGAGATGACGATGAAGGAGAAGTGGCAGGCAAACGCAAACGCGGAAATGAGCCAGTAACCGACGAACTCGAAATCGCCCAGCACCCGGCGATACGCATTGAGGAAGTTCAGGGGCGTGTTGCGGACGACGCGATGACTGTCATCCAGAAAAAACCAGGCCTTGATCAGCACCGCCGCTGCCAGTGCGGTGAACACCCAGAAACTGCCACGCCAGCCGAGAGTGGCCTGCAGAAAGGTGCCGGCCAGCGGCGACACTGAAATGAAGATCCCCGTCGCGGTCACCATCAGGATGCGCAAGCGATCGCGCTCCTCGCCGTCGAACAGGTCCTGGACCAGCGCCTGAGACAGCACGAAGCAGCCGCAACCCAGTGCCTGCAACAACCTGAAGGCCAGGAACAGGGTGTAGTCGCGGGTCATGGTGCAGCCGAGTGCTCCCAGCATCGACACCCCCATGCCTGCGAGCAGCAGGCCTTTGCGCCCGATCACATCGGAGAGTGGCCCGATCAACAGCTGTGCAAACGCAATCCCCACGGCGAACAGGCTGATCGACAGCGCAATGTCCGACGGGGTGCTGCGAAAGTGTTCGGCCAATGCAGGGAACGAGGGCAGCAGCACGTCCAGCGGGAACACCCCAAGCAGGACCATGGCCAGCAGCAGACTGACGGCGCCGCGGCGTTGTCGGGCATTGCCTGTGTGCGCTCGGTTATTCATCGATCAGTCCTGCCTTGGCAAAAAGTTTGCGGTTATGTGGCAGCGCAAAGAAACCTGCCTTCTCCAGTGCCTGCAGCGTGGCGCCGGCACCTGATCGTGCTCGTTGCCGGTTGGCCTGCGCGGTCGCCAGACCGCCGACGATCTGCGCCACGTCGACGTCGGCAATGCCGGCGTCCCGCAGGCTCTGCCGCAGCCAGCGTTCATCGACTTCGAAGAAAATCCCGATGACATCCACCAGGGTTCGGGCGGTGAAGGTGCGCTGGCGGCTGTTCAGGGTCAGCCACAGATAATGGAACACCTCGCAAAAGTAGCGACTGTGGCGGGCCTCATCACTCAGGTGATCGCGCAGCATGTCGTTCACGCTGGTGACCAGCGTTTCGCGGCAGACCTCCAGCAGCTCCCGGGCGATGATGGTTTCCGAGACGAAGCCGAGCAGAAACCATGCCAGCGGGCGGTTGTTTTCGGCAGTGCGGGCAATCAGGGCGTTCATTCGGGTGATTCGCAAAGGCATCACCGGACGTGCGCTGAAACCGTGCAAGTCAGCGATCTGGCTGGCGAGTCGATCAGAAAACAGTGCGTGGTAGCCCTCATCCGTATAGAGCTGCAGCGCTGCAGTTTTCATCCGTGGCGGGACGTAGACAGGCAATTCGCCGTGGACGATGGTTTCCACCGCCCGGTTGACGATGCGGTGTTCGAGCAGGGTGGTGTAGTCGAGAAAATGCACCAGATGATTAGCGGTCAGGCGGTGCATGACAGTTGCACCTGCGGCCTGGATGGCAGGGTGCGCCAAGTACGGCAGAAAGGCCGGCGGGAACCAGAAACGGGTTTGCAGCTGTTGCTGCACGTCGGGTGGCAACAGGTAGTCGTGGTGGCTGGCGCGTACCGAGGCGTGGCTGTTCCAGTCGCCGAGGGTAAATCGGTGCGCCCAGGAAACGGGTGCCGGAGATGGATCTGCCAGTGGTGCCGTCATGCTTGCGTCTCCCGGAGCAGATCCTGCATTTCCTGACACATCGCCTGGCCTTCGCTCGCGCCACAGCCGACAAAGAACAGCGGTTGTTCGGCGCTGCCTTCGATACCCAGCAGGGTTTCGACCTGATGATCACCGAATGCCCCTGTCAGCCAGGTGTTGAGGCCCAGGGCCGTGGCCACCAGCTGGAATGACTGTGAAAGGTGGCCGGCTTCGACGAAGGCCATGCGGTAGGCCCGCGAGTGTTGGTACTTCCACCAGAGCTTGTCGAAGCGCGCTGTGATGAACAGCCCCAACGGCAAGTTGTTGATGAAGTGTTGCCCGGCCAGCAGATGACCCAGCGCCGGCTCGGGCAGAGGGCCGACCGGCGTCAAGGCATGCTCGGCCGGGTGATAGGCGTAAATGCCGGGTTCCAGGCCGCTGACGTTCTGCGCCAGAACAAAACCTTCGCAGGCGTTCAACCCGCCACCCGAGGGGCTGCTACGCCGGGCGCCGAGGCCTGGGACGATGCTCGCATCGCGATCATTTTCCCGTTCGTCGAGATAACCGAGCGAGAGGTACAGCAACGTGGCAACGGTTTCGAGGGTGATGGCTTCACCGGTAAAGGAGCGGCAGGTCTTTCGCTGCAGCAGTGCATTGCCCAGGCTGCTTTCGGTCAATGTGATGGGGGCAGGCAGCATGATGCGCCGTTCGACGCTCTGAGCCGGGCGCTCCGTGTCAGGCGCTTCTGCGGCCAGTACTTCGTTGCAGTGATCCAGGTATTGTCGGGACCACTCATGGATATTCTGCGGCACTTGTTCACAGGGAATGTTCTGTGTGCCGATATGATAAATCTTCGATAGTTCATCCCAGCCCCATTCGGGACTGTCTATTTTAGTAATGGTCAGTATGTTGGTGTTTAATAGTTGTATGTCTATGGTGTTCCGGCTGTCAAACTGGTTCGGGTCGTGAATAAGTTTGGCGAGTCTCGATGAGTAGTCGATATCGAGCTCATATTGAATGTGTTCTTTGTAGTTCCAGACAATAAGTCCGGGCGTGCGCGGCAGTATGAATAAATAAGGATTGATGTGCATGTTAGCTCTTCGCTCTGGACAAAGTCGAAAGGACGCTGGGGTGCCGGCACTCCCCAGCGTCCACCTTACTTAGCGGGTTTTAGGGGCAACCAGAAAAGCCAGGTTTGCGATTTTGTTAGCTTCCAGAGTAATTGCTTTCATAGTGTGAACTCCATGTTCAGTGATAGTGAGTGCCACCTCGTGGTGACAACTTAATCATAGTTTGTAATGAGTTATTGGCAAGTGATTATTAAGTAGGAAAATTCCAGTAATTTTGTCGGAGTGGTCGCACGACTAAAGAATATTTGTAAGTTATAGGGTGGTAAATCAAGTGCGCAGGGAAATTTCCTTCACTTGTTTGGGAAGTTATAGGTAGGACGGCATAGAGAGAGCAGATATTCGGCGACGTTGCATCGCCAGACAGCAAGCGGGGAGCCCTTGGGCTCCCCGTTTTGTTTGCCAATCAGCTGTTAGGCAGCAGGCGGCAGGTGATGCTCTTGATGTAGCGGGTTTCGGCGATGGCCGGGTGGACCGGGTGGTCCGGGCCCTGACCGCCGCGCTCGAGCATCTGGATGTTGCGGTCCAGGTGGCGGGCGCTGGTCAGCAGGATGTTCTGCAGATCGTCTTCCGGCAGGTGCATCGAGCACGAAGCACTGACCAGGATGCCGTCCTTGGTGAGCAGGCGCATGGCTTGCTCGTTCAGACGACGGTAGGCGCCTTCACCGTTTTTCATGTCTTTCTTGCGCTTGATGAACGCCGGTGGGTCGGCGACGATCACGTCGAAACGTTCTTCGCTGGCCTTGAGCTCTTTCAGGGCTTCGAACACGTCGCCTTCGATGCAGGTCATCTTGTCGGCGAAGCCGTTCAGCGCAGCGTTGCGCTCAACGCCGTCGAGGGCGAAGCCCGACGCGTCGACGCAGAACACTTCACTGGCGCCGAACGCCGCCGCCTGCACGCCCCAGCCACCGATGTAGCTATAGAGGTCAAGGACGCGTTTGCCTTTGGCGTACGGAGCCAGGCGGGCGCGGTTCATGCGGTGGTCGTAGAACCAGCCGGTTTTCTGGCCTTCGATCACTGGCGCTTCGAACTTCACGCCGTTTTCTTCCAGGGCGACCCACTCCGGCACCAGGCCGAACACGGTTTCGACGTAGCGGTTGAGGCCTTCGGCATCACGGGCAGCGGAATCGTTCTTGAACAGAATGCCGCTTGGCTTGAGCACTTGGGTCAGAGCGGCGATCACGTCATCTTTATGCGCTTCCATGGTCGCCGAGGCGATCTGGACCACGAGGATGTCGCCGAAACGGTCGACCACCAGACCCGGCAGCAGGTCGGAGTCGCCGTAGACCAGGCGGTAGAACGGCTTGTCGAACAGGCGTTCGCGCAGCGACAGGGCGACGTTCAGGCGATGCACCAGCAGCGATTTGTCCAGCGGCAGTTTGATGTCGCGTGACAGCAGGCGAGCGCAGATCAGGTTGTTCGGGCTCATGGCGACGATGCCCAGCGGCTTGCCGCCAGCAGCTTCGAGGATCGCCTGATCGCCGGCCTTGAAGCCGTGCAGTGGCGTGGCGGCCACATCGATTTCGTTGCTGTAGACCCACAAGTGGCCGTTGCGCAGGCGACGGTCGGCATTGGCTTTGAGGCGCAGGCTAGGCAGGGACATGACGTCGCTCCGGAAAAAAGAGCGGGAGTATACCGTGTTGGGGCTGGTGCCGGGATTGGAGTGCGATGAAACGCAGATGGCCTCTTCGCGTGCAAGCTCGCTCCCACAGGGGATTTGTGACCGGCACAGACCAGTGTGGGAG
Source organism: Pseudomonas serboccidentalis (assembly GCF_028830055.1). Lineage (NCBI taxonomy): Bacteria > Pseudomonadati > Pseudomonadota > Gammaproteobacteria > Pseudomonadales > Pseudomonadaceae > Pseudomonas > Pseudomonas serboccidentalis. The sequence goes on along the minus strand of NZ_CP101655.1, from coordinate 1,097,924 downwards.
CGAGCTTGCTCGCGAAGGCAGTCCTGAGAACTACGCAGACAGCGCGTCGATCAACTCCTTGTTGAATGCCGGTATATCATCCGGCTGACGGCTGCTGATCAGGATACCGTCCTTGACCACTTCTTTATCGACCCAGTTGGCCCCGGCATTCACCAGGTCATCCTTGAGCGTCTTGTAACTGGTGATGGTCTTGCCGTTGACCAGCCCGGCGGAAATCAGCAACCAGCCGCCGTGGCAGATCACCGCAATCGGTTTGCCGGCAGAGGCGCCGGTCTTGACCAGATGCTGGGCGTCCTGGTCGATGCGGATGGTGTCGGAGTTCTGCACGCCGCCCGGCAGGACGATCGCGTCGTACTGCTCGCTGCTGGCGCCTTGAAAGGTCTGGTCGACCTTGAAGTCGTCCGCCGGTTTGTCGTGGTTCCAGCCTTTGACCTTACCGGCCTCGGCGGAAAGAATGTCGACCTGGGCGCCGGCCTGCTCCAGTGCTTGCTTGGGACCGGTCAATTCGACCTGTTCGAAACCGTCTGTTACCAAAATGGCGACGCGTTTGCCGTTGAGGGGAGTGGCCATCGATAAGCTCCTGAGTCTGTGGGAATTTGCCGCCGAGCCGGTGCTCGATTGTCCGATCGGCATTACAAAATCCGAAGCCAGGGCGTGAATGAAAGTTCCTGACAATTGCCCACTGGTGTGTCGTCGTGCGGTTTTTAGAGGTTAGAATCGCCGCCTGTCCCAGAGTGTGTACTTATGTCCCAAGAGCTGACCACCGAACAGATTCAACAATCCCTGCAGGGCATCAGCGTGCCCGCGCAGCCGCAGATCATGGTGGATCTGCAAATGGAGCAGTACATGCCCGACCCGGACCTGGAGGTGATCGCCAAGCTGATCTCCCAGGATCCCGGCCTGTCCGGTTCTCTGCTGAAAATCGTCAATTCGCCTTATTACGGCCTGAGCAACAAGATCACTTCGATCCAGCGTGCGGTGAATCTGTTGGGCAGCCGTTCGATCATCAACCTGATCAATGCGCAGTCGATCAAGGGCGAGATGAACGACGACACCATCGTCACCCTCAACCGTTTCTGGGACACCGCCCAGGACGTGGCGATGACCTGTCTGACCCTGGCCAAGCGCATCGGCACCCAGGCTGGCGACGAAGCTTATGCACTGGGCCTGTTCCACGATTGTGGCGTGCCGTTGATGCTGCAACGGTTCCCCAACTACATGTCGGTGCTGGAAACGGCTTACGCCAATGCCAGCGCCGAGTGCCGGGTGGTGGACACCGAGAACGCCGAGTTCAACACCAACCACTCGGTGGTCGGTTACTACACCGCCAAGTCGTGGCGCCTGCCGGAACACGTCAGCGCCGCCATCGCCAATCACCACAACGCGCTGGCGATTTTCAGCGACGAGTCCTCGCGTAACAGCCAGATGAAGAATCTGCTGGCGATTCTCAAGATGTCCGAACACATCTGTGCGTCTTATCGGGTCTTGGGCAATCAGACCGAAGACCATGAGTGGAACAGCATCGGGGCGCTGATTCTCGATTACGTGGGCCTGTCGGACTACGATTTCGAAACCCTCAAACAAACGATCCGCGACCTCGGCGCGCATTGATTCGAGGACGCCATGCCTGAACTGCCGGAAGTCGAAACCACCCGCCGGGGCATTGCCCCACACCTGGAAGGCCAGCGCGTCAGCCGGGTAATCGTGCGTGATCGCCGGCTGCGCTGGCCGATCCCCGAAGACCTTGATGTGCGTCTGTCCGGGCAGCGCATCGTGCTGGTCGAACGGCGGGCCAAGTACCTGTTGATCAACGCCGAGGTCGGCACGCTGATCAGTCACCTGGGGATGTCGGGCAACCTGCGTCTGGTGGAGGTCGGGCTGCCGGCGTTGAAGCACGAGCACGTCGATATCGAGCTGGAATCCGGGCTGGCCCTGCGCTACACCGATCCGCGTCGCTTTGGCGCGATGTTGTGGAGCACCGATCCGCTCAATCACGAACTGTTGATTCGTCTCGGGCCGGAACCGTTGACCGATCTGTTCGACGGCGAGCGCCTGTTCCAGCTGTCGCGCGGGCGCTCGATGGCGGTCAAGCCGTTCATCATGGACAACGCGGTGGTGGTCGGCGTCGGTAACATTTATGCGACCGAAGCGCTGTTCGCCGCCGGAATCGATCCGCGCCGCGAGGCCAAGAGCATTTCCCGGGCGCGTTATCTGAAGCTGGCGATCGAGATCAAACGCATCCTCGCCGCCGCCATCGAACGTGGCGGCACCACGTTGCGCGATTTCATCGGCGGTGACGGGCAGCCGGGATATTTCCAGCAGGAACTGTTTGTCTATGGCCGTGGCGGTGAACACTGCAAGGTCTGCGGCACCGGTCTGCGCGAAGTGAAGCTCGGTCAGCGGGCCAGTGTGTTCTGCCCGCGCTGCCAGACCTGAAGCAAAAGGCTGAAAAAGTCCTACGGTCTATAGTGAGTTGTCTCACTGTTCAGCCCGAAGGATCGTGCCATGAAATCCCTGCAAGTCCTCGTTTTCGCGCTGTTGCTGTGTTCCAGTCTGGCGGTTCAGGCCACGGAAAGCGGCAGCGGCGATCCGCGCTACACCATCCAGAATCCACCCGCCTACGCCATGATCGGTGACTTGCTGATCGCCCGCCCGTTGCTGGTGGTGGCGACGGTGTTGGGTGCCGGGGTGTTTATGGTGTCGTTGCCGTTTACCGCGCTGGGTGGCGGGGTGGGCGATGCGGGGCAGGCGTTGGTGGTCGACCCGGCGAAAGCGGCGTTCGTGCGCTGTCTGGGGTGTACGGGGGAAGGGTTTGAGCAGCGCGAGTGAAGGGCAAGATCAAAAGATCGCAGCCTTCGGCAGCTCCTACAGAGGAATGCGATCCATGTAGAGCTGCCGAAGGCTGCGATCTTTTTTAGCGAGTCAGGCCTTGCCGGTAATCTTGCGGTATTTCTCCATCAACTGTTCTTCAGTCTCCGGATGGGCTTCGTCCAGTGGAATGCAATCCACCGGGCAGACCTGCTGGCACTGCGGCTCGTCGTAGTGGCCGACGCACTGGGTGCACAGGTTCGGGTCGATCACGTAGATCTCTTCGCCTTGGGAAATCGCGGCGTTCGGGCACTCGGGTTCGCAGACGTCGCAGTTGATGCAATCGTCGGTGATGATCAGGGACATGCTAACTCCAGCCGGGGCGGCAGGCCCGGGCGCAATAAATCAATGCGCGCAATTGTGCCGCATTGGCGAGCGCAGTGCACGCGGCTGCGATCAAGGGCACGAGACTGCAATCTTTAAAAGCAAAAGATCGCAGCCTGCGGCAGCTCCTACTTTTTGAAGCGCAGGGTCAGGGCATCGGCCACGGCTGGGTGCACGAACTTGCTGATATCGCCGCCCAGTGCCGCGATTTCCCGCACCAGGGTCGAGGAAATGAACGAATAACGCTCGGACGGGGTGAGAAACAGGCTCTCTACGTCCGGGGCCAACTGGCGGTTCATGTTGGCCAGCTGGAATTCGTATTCGAAGTCCGACACCGCACGCAGACCACGCAGGAACACATTGGCGTTCTGCTCTTTGGCGAAATGCGCCAGCAGCGTCGAGAAGCCGACCACTTCCACGTTCGGCAGGTGTTTGGTGACCTCGCGAGCCAGTTCGACCCGTTGTTCCAGCGGGAACAGCGGGTTTTTCTTCGGGCTGGCGGCGACCGCAATGATCACGTGATCGAACAGGCGCGAGGCGCGTTCGACCAGATCGCCATGGCCCTTGGTAATAGGGTCGAAGGTACCTGGGTACAACACTCGGTTCATCGCGTCGTCCTGGCGGGAGTCCGTTGGGGAGTCGGATGGTATCGCAGCCGTCCCGGTCGGCCAAGTCGCCTGTTGGGTAAGAAAGCACTATAGACGACGCGATTAATCGTTTTTTTCACGGATTTCTCAGCCGATCGGCGAGGGCAGTTGCCAACTGTGCGGTCAGCCCGTACACCGACAATTGCGGGTTGGCGCCAATGCTGGTGGGGAACAGCGAGCCGTCGTGAATCGACAGATTGCTCAGTTGATGGTGCCGGCCGAGGCTGTCGGTGACCGCGTTTTTCGGGTCTTCGCCCATCGCACAACCGCCCATCACGTGGGCACTGCCCAGGCGCGTGCGATACAGCTCAAGGCTCAGATCGTCGATCAGCGTGCGGGCTTCGGTCAGGGTTTTCACGTAACGCGCATCGGCGTGCATCGGCATCACCGATTTCGCGCCGCCGGCAAACTGGATCTCGGCCATGCTGTGAAAGGCTCGGCGCAAGCCTTCCCAGGCGTAAGGCGAGACCTGGTAGTCGAGCACCGGCGAGCCATCGCCGCGCAACTCGACACTGCCGCCGGGGCTGTCCGGGTGGAAACCGTCGCGCAGCAGCGCCAGCATCGCGTGGGTGTGCGGCAGATCAGCCATATGTTCGGCGTTCTGCGTGCCGAAGCCGCCCAGCAGCGTTGCCGCCAGCGCCGGGTGCAGCGGTGGCACTTCGAGTTTGTAGCCCATCGGTCCGCTGGTGCCGTCCTTCCACTGGAAATAATCCGAGTAGATGGACTGCGGTGCGCCGTAGAACGGGTTGATCACTTCGTCGAAGCGCCCGGCGGACATGTTCACCAGGTGCAGGAACGTACGTTTGCCAAGACGCTGATGCGGGTCTGGCGCGTCCGACCGCAAGAGCAGGGCCGGGCTGTTGATGCCGCCGCCGGCCAGCACGTAATGCCGCGCCTTGACCGTAATCGTGCGCCCGGTCGGTGCGACGCAGCGCTGATCCATCGCCACGCACTGCAGGCCGGAGATCTTGTCGCCGTTGATCAGCAGTTTTTCCGCGCGGGCCAGATAGAGCAGTTCGCCGCCCTTTTCCAGGGTTGCCGGGATGGTGGTGACCATCATCGACTGTTTGGCGTTGGTCGGGCAGCCCATGCCGCAGTAACCGAGGTTCCAGCAGCCGCGCACGTTGCGCGGGATCACGTGCCAGCTGTAGCCGAGCCGCTCGCAGCCCTTGCGGATTACGTCATTGTTGGCATTGGGCGGGACCATCCATGGCGCGACGCCCAGGCGCTGCTCCATTTTCTCGAACCATGGCGCCATCTCGGCCGGGCTGTGACCTTTGACGTTGTGTTCTTTGGCCCAGTGTTCAAGGGTCGGCTCCGGGGTGCGGAAGCTCGATGTCCAGTTGATCAGGGTGGTGCCGCCCACTGCACGGCCCTGCAGGATGGTGATCGCGCCGTCCTTGCTCATGCGGCCGATGCCTTCCTGATAGAGGCTGCTGTAGGCCTGGTCTTCGAGCATCTTGAAGTCGGAACTGGTCTTGAGCGGGCCTTCTTCGATCAGCAGCACTTTGTAGCCGGCGGCGCTGAGGATTTCCGCCGTGGTGCCGCCACCGGCGCCGCTGCCGATGATGGCGACGTCGGCTTGCAGCGTCAGGTCGTCGGTCAGTTGTGCGCCGTTATAGGTTTTCCAGCCACGGGCGAGGCCTTCGCGGAACGGGTCGGGTACGGGCATCGATCAGGTTCTCTTTATTATTCTGGGTGTGGTGGTGAGGCGGATGGCGCCTTCGCGAGCAAGCTCGCTTCCACATTGAAATGCATTCCCTTGTGGGAGCGAGCCTCGGTTTCAAACGGTAGGCGGGCCGGGGTAGCCGCAGTGCGCCCAGGACTCGGCCCGGGTGTACCAGGCCATCATCACCATTTGCTGCAGGGAGCTGTGGCCCATGCGCAACAGGCTCAATGAGCTGTTCTGCCAGCGTTCGAGGAAGTGGCGCATGGCCTCGGGACTGGCGTTTTCCCAACTGCCCCAGATGCCGGTGAGCGGCCCGCGCGTGACGGCCATGCCGAGCACGTCGAACAGTTGCCGGGTGAGTTTGAGCATCTCCGGCGACAAGTGATCGAGGCTGTAGTCCAGCGACTTGAGCGTGCCATCGACGGCACCAGGCATTTTTTCAGCTGCCACGGCGCCGTCGAGCATGATCGGAATCAACGCGCGCAGGAATAACAGGTCGCCGTCGCGCAAGGTGACGAAGCCGTTGGCCGCGACACTCGATGAACAGCCACTGAGGCTGGCGCCAAGGCCGGCAGTGGCGAGGAACGCGGTGGCGCCGAGGCTGAATTTCAGCAGGCCACGGCGCGACAGGGCAGGTGTTTCGGTCAGGCTTGGGTGCATTGTTGTTATTACCCGGCGGTGACAACGATTAGCGGATGAACAGCTTCTGGATCAGTTTCTGAATCGATTTGCCGTACGGCGGGTAGATCAGCTTCGCCGCGTTGAAGCGTTGCTTGATCAGCACGCCTTTGGCCTTGCTGAAGGTCAGGAAGCCTTCGTGGCCGTGATAGTGGCCCATGCCCGACGGGCCGATGCCGCCGAACGGCATGTCGTCCTGCGCCACATGCAGCAGGGTGTCGTTCAGGCACACACCGCCGGAGTGGGTTTCGTGCAGCACGCGGTTCTGTTCGCGCTTGTCGTAGCCGAAGTAGTAAAGGGCCAGAGGACGAGGCCGCTGATTGATGTAGGCAAACGCCTGATCGAGGTCCTGATACGGCACGATCGGCAGCAGCGGGCCGAAGATTTCGTCCTGCATCACGATCATCTCGTCACTGACGTTCAGTAGCAGGCTGTGTGGCATGCGCCGGCCCTGACCCTGTTCGAACAGCGGGATCAGCAGCGCGCCCTTGCTGGTGGCGTCGCTGACATAACTGTTGAGCCGGGCCAGTTGGCGCTCGTTGATGATCGCGGTGTAGTCCGGGTTGTCGGCGAGGGTCGGATAGAAACTGTTGACCACCTGACGATAGGCTTCGACGAACGCGCCGACGCGGTCTTGCGGCACCAGCACATAGTCGGGTGCGACGCAGGTCTGCCCGGCATTCAGGGTTTTACCGAAAGCGATACGCTCGGCGGCGTCCTTGAGCGGCACGTCGCGGGAGACGATGGCCGGGGATTTTCCGCCCAGTTCGAGGGTCACCGGGGTCAGGTTTTCCGCGGCGGCGCGCATCACATGTTTGCCGATGCTGGTGGCGCCGGTGAACAGCAGGTGATCAAAGCGCAGACGGGAAAACGCCACGCCGACGTCCGACTCGCCGAGCACTACGCACACCAGGTCTTCGGGGAAAATTCGCGCCAGCAAGGCTTTGAGCAGCAGCCCGGTGGCGGGGGTCGATTCACTGAGCTTGAGCATTACCCGGTTGCCTGCCGCCAGTGCGCCGACCAGCGGGCCGATGGCCAGATACAACGGGTAGTTCCACGGGACGATGATGCCGACCACGCCGAGCGGCTGATACACCACTTTCGCCGACGCCGGCTGAAAGGCCATGCCGACTTTGCGCCGCGAGGACTTCATCCAGCCCTTGAGATGCCGGCTGGCGTAATGAATGCCGTGCAGGCTGGGCATCAGTTCGGCGAGCAGGGTTTCATCGGCGCTGCGATGACTGAAATCCGCACTGATAGCGTCGATCAAGGCCTGACGCTCATCGCTGAGCAAGTTGCGCAACGCCTTGAGCCATTGCTGACGCTGCGCCGCCGGTGGCATCGGGTTGGCGGCATAGGCGGCGCGCTGTGCCGCGAACAACCGATCAAGCTCATCCAGTGGCTGTTGCAGCGTTTGCAGGTAAGCAATGTCGGCAGTCATCGTCTGCTCCGGATTTATTATAGTGAGGACTTTTTAGAGTCTATGCTCTAGAAAGTCAAATGACTTCCCGACACAGCTTTGTTTTATCCATTTCCGGTTAGGTCGTAAGATGCCCCTCACCGCACTCTGAATTAAAGCTCAAGCCATGGCCCCACGAATAAAAACCAGCGAGCGCATCGTGCAGAACAGCCTCGAACTGTTCAATCAGCAGGGCGAGCGCAGCATCAGCACCAACCACATTGCCGCGCACATGGAGATTTCTCCGGGCAACCTGTACTACCACTTCCCCAACAAGCAGGCGATCATCGCCGTGCTGTTCAGTGAGTACGAAAGCCTTGTGGACAGCTTTCTGCGCCCGCCGCAGGGTCGTGCCGCCACGGTTGAAGACAAGCGCTATTACCTCAAGGAACTGCTGTCGGCGATGTGGGGCTACCGCTTTTTGCATCGCGATCTGGAACATCTGCTCGACAGCGACCCGGACCTCGCCGCGCGCTACCGGCGTTTCTCCCAGCGCTGCGTGATCCAGGGCATGGCGATCTACGAGGGGTTCGTCGCGGCCGGCATTCTCAAGATGGATCGGGTGCAAATCGAATCCCTGACGATCAATGCCTGGATCATCCTCACTTCCTGGGTGCGCTTTCTGTGCACCACCCGGGAAAACTCCAACCACCTCAGCGAGCAGGCCATCAAGCGTGGCGTGTATCAGGTGCTGGTGCTGGAAGCCGGGTTCGTCACCGATCAGGCCCGCGAAGAGGTGAATGCCTTGTTCGACGAATTCTACGTGCCGCTGGCCCAGGCCCTGGAGGAAGGGCATTAATCATTTTCGAAGTCGCTCACAGGAGTCCGTTATGCCGATTGCGCAACTGATCAGCCCGAACGCACTGGATGCCCGCAAGGAGCAACCGGGGCTGGTGATTCTCGATTGTCGTTTTGCCCTCGAAGACCCGGACTACGGGCAGCGCAGCTACGCCGAAGGGCACATTGCCGGTGCCCGTTTCGCCGACCTTGAGCGTGACCTCAGTGGCAAGGTGATCAAAGGCGTGACCGGGCGTCATCCGCTGCCGGAGCCGGCGGCGTTGATCGAACGCCTGCAAGCGTGGGGCATCAATGCCGACAGCGATGTGGTTCTCTACGACGATGGCCCCGGTGCCTATGCGGCCCGCGCCTGGTGGCTGCTGGCGTGGCTGGGCAAGCGCGACGGTGTGTTCATTCTCGACGGCGGGCTCAAGGCCTGGCACGCGGCCGGCCTCCCGCTGAGCCTGGATGCGCCATCGGTCAGCCGGGGCAACTTCAGCGGGCAACCGGACATGAAACTGCTGCTGAGCGCCGAACAACTGCAGAAACGCCTCGCTCAGCCATCGCTGACATTGCTCGACGCCCGGGCCTTGCCGCGCTTCAAGGGGGAGGTGGAGCCGATCGACCCGATTGCCGGGCACATTCCCGGCGCGCAATGCGCGGCGTTTACCGAGAACCTCGGCAGCGACGGACGCTTCCTGCCGGCCGATCAGCTCAAACAGCGTTTTGCCGCGAAGCTCGGTGATCGTGCGCCAGCGGACCTGGTCGCGTATTGCGGTTCCGGGGTGACGGCGTGTCACAACCTGTTTGCGCTGTGTCTGGCGGGGTATCCGCTGGGGTCGCTGTATGCCGGGTCGTGGAGTGAGTGGATCAACGAGCCTTCGCGCGGTATCGCCACCGGCGAATAAGATCAAAAGATCGCAGCCTTCGGCAGCTCCTGCATTGGAATGCATTTCCCTGTCGGAGCTACCGAAGGCTGCGATCTTTTAGCTTTCCATCCGGGCGCTACGGTAGGCGGCGGGTCCGACACCATAAGCCTGCTTGAACTGCCGGCTCAAATGGCTCTGATCGGCGAACCCCAGTTGCGTGGCGACTTCCACCGGCAAGCCGCCGTGCTGCAGGAGTGCGCGAGCCTGGGCGATGCGCTGTTGCATCAGCCAGGTGTGCGGCGGCATACCAGTAGCGCGGCGAAACACCCGGGCGAAATGGAACGGCGACAGATTGACCGCCGCCGCCAGTTCTTCCAGTGACGGTGGCGCTGCCAGTTGTGCGTGCAACAGTTCTTTGCCCAACAGCACCGCGCGGTGTTCCTTGCCGGCTCGTCCGGGCACCGGCACTGCCGCGTGGCGCTGCAACAGCCGCAACATCATCTCGCGCCACACCGTCTGCTGTTGCAGCGCGGTAGCCGGGCTTTCGAGCAAACGGTGCAACTGGGAAAACCCGTTGACCAGATCCGCATCGCGATACAGCGTGGCGCCGAACGCCGGCAGGTTCGTGGTGGACAGTTCCAGTTCATCCAGCAGCGAAACGATTTGCGCGGTATCGGGGTAAAACGCCCGGTACCGCCAGCCGTCCTCAGTGCCTTTGTGGCCGTTGTGCAATTCGTCCGGGTTGATCAGCACCAGGGTGCCGCTGCCCGCCAGGTGTTCGACGCCGCGATAACGGTAACGCTGGGCGCCGGCCATGATCATACCGATCACATACCCGTCGTGGACATGCGGGGCGAAGCAATGGTCGATGTAGCGCGCCGACAGCAACTCGATTCCGGCCAGTGGCGCGGTTTGCCAGAAGCGGATCGACTCGCCCTGATCACTCATGACTTCACGCCGGCCAGCCAGTGCGGGATACGTCGTTCCAGGTAATAACCGGGCTGGTGAAACGTGCCATCGACAAAACCGACATGCCCACCCTTGGCCTGCAGCTCGAACTGTGTGGTAGCGGACAGTTCTTCGGCCGTCGGCAGACTGTGGGGGAATACGAACGGATCGTCAGCGGCTTGAATGATCAGGGTCGGCGTACGGATTTCGCCGAGAAAATAGCGACTCGACGCCCGCCGATAGTAATCCTCGGCATCGGTGAAACCATGCAACGGCGCGGTGATCCGGCCATCGAAGTCCCAGAAGGTGCGCATGTTCTCCAGCGAACCGAGCGCTGCCAGTGCCGCCAGGCCATCTTCGCGCCCGTCATGCTGGAACTGACGTTGCTTGTTCTTGATGTAGGCGACCATCTCGCGCATGAAGTGCGCCTGATAGACCTTGGAGAACCCCTGGCCGATCCGGTCGGCGCATTGATCAAGGCGAAACGGCACCGAGACCGCCACCGCGCCGAGCACGCCGCTGTCGCTGCCGGTTTCCCCCAGATGCTTGAGCAACACGTTGCCACCGAGGGAATAACCGACCGCATACAGCGGCGCCAGTGGTCGCTTGGCGCGCAGGTGTCTGATGGCTTCGGCGAGGTCTTCGCTGGCACCGGAGTGGTAACTGCGCGGCAGCAGATTCGGTTCACCGGAGCAGCCGCGCCAGTTCAGCGCGACACTGGCCCAGCCCTGTGCGGCGAGCGCGGCCTGGATCCCGGCGACGTAGGGCGAATTGGATGAACCGGTCAGCCCATGCAGCACCAGCACCAAAGGTGCCTCGGCGCTGTGCGGGCCATGCCAGTCGAGATCGAGGAAGTCACCGTCGTCCAGCCACAGGCGCTCGCGTTGGCGATCAAGGTGTACGGTTTTGCGCCACAGCGGCCCCCACAAGGTTTGCAGGTGCGGATTGCCCAGGCCGAAGGCGGGGGTGAAGCGTTCTGAAGAAGCGGGCACGATGGTTCTCGATGCAGCTTTGGGGGCAGAGTACGCACGCTTTTGTGGCGAGGGAGCTTGCTCCCGCTGGACTGCGCAGCAGGCCTCGCTTCTGCAAAAGGGGCCGCTTCGCGACCCAGCGGGAGCAAGCTCCCTCGCCACAGATTTAGCGCAAACTTTCAGTTAACCGGCGATCTCTGCCATACGTTGCCATAGCGCGTAGTACACCCGCCCGGATTTCTGCTCACGGTGCAGGCGCCAGTTGCCCGGCAAGCCCAGCGTCGAAGGCGCGGTCTCGCTTTCAGTGTAGATCCACGAATCGGGTGCGAGCCATTGGCGTTCTTCCAGCAAGGTGCAGACGGCCGGCAGCAGGTTCTGGTTGAACGGTGGATCGAGAAACACCAGATCGAACGGCGTGGCGACCTGGGTTTCCAGATAACGCAGCGCGTCAGCGGTTTGCACCTGACCGTTGGTGCAGCGCAGGGTGCCGAGGTGTTCCTTCAGGCTCGACACGGCGACGTGGCTGGCATCCAGCGCCTGACCCATGGCCGCGCCACGGGACAATGCCTCCAGAAACAGCGCGCCGCTGCCGGCGAACGGGTCGAGTACCTTGGCCCCGGCCACATAGGGTGCGAGCCAGTTGAACAGGGTTTCACGCACGCGGTCCGGCGTCGGGCGCAGGCCCGGCGCATCGGGGAAGCTCAGTTTGCGGCTGCGCCATTCGCCGCCGATGATGCGCAGCTGGTTCACACCGTTGTGGACGTTCTGCGCAGTTTTTTTAGGACGAGTAGCCATTAATGCTCCGGTACCCCGAGCGGTTGCTCGGCAGGTTTATCAGATGGGGCCGGTAACGGCTTTTGCGGCACGGTCGGGCCAGCGCTGACGATGACCATTTTGTCCGTGCTCAGGTGTTTGTTCATCGCGTCCTTGACCTGCTCGACGGTCAGGCTCTGGGACTGACGCATGAAGTCATCCAGATAGCTCAGCGGCAGATTATAGAAGCCCATGGCGCCCAGTTGGCCGACGATATCGGCGTTACTCGCGGTGGACAGCGGGAAGCTGCCGGCCAGTTCGCGTTTGGCGTCGTCGAGTTCTTTCTGGGTCGGGCCGGTCTTGAGGTAGTCGGCGAGCACGTCCTGCACCAGTTTCAGGGTGCCTTCGCTCATTTCTGCGCGGGTCTGCAGGTTGATCATGAACGGGCCACGGGCCTGCATCGGGCTGAACCCGGAGTACACGCCATAGGTCAGGCCGCGCTTCTCGCGCACTTCGCTCATCAGACGGGTGCCGAAGCCACCGCCACCGAGGATCTGGTTGCCCATCGACAGCGCTGCGTAATCGGGGTCGTCCCGGTCGATACCCAATTGCGCGAGCAACAGGTTGGTCTGCTTGGACGGGAACTCGATGTGGCCGATGCTCGCCTTGGGTTCCTGCGGCTGGGCGATCTTCGCCAGCGCGGGGCCTTTGGGCAGGGCGCCGGAGACCTGATTGGCAATCGCCTCGGCCTCGGCGCGAGACAGGTCGCCGACCAGCGCGATCACCACGTTGCCGGCTGCATAAGCCTTGGTGTGGAACTCACGCAGTTGCGCCAGGGTGATCTTCGGCACGCTTTGCGCATTGCCGTCGCTGGAGTGCGCATACGGGTGGTCGCCGTACAAACGCTTCATCAGCTCGAGGCTGGCGAGTTTGCCGGGGTTCTGTTTCTGGTATTCGAAACCGGCGAGTATCTGGTTTTTGATGCGCGCAAAGGAATCGGCCGGGAACGTCGGTTTGCCCACCACTTCGCAGAACAGCTTGAGCGCCGGCTCACGTTGCTCGGCGGCACTCAGGCTGCGCAGCGAAGCCAGCGCCATGTCCTTGTAGGCGCCGTTGCCGAAGTCCGCACCGAGGCTTTCGAAGCCTTGGGCGATGGCGCCGACGTCCTTGCCGGCCACGCCTTCGTTGAGCATGGCATTGGTCAGGATCGCCAGGCCCGGCGCGTTGCCGTCCTGGCTGCTGCCGGCGGCGAAGATCAGGCGCATGTCGAACATCGGCAGCTCATGGGCTTCGACGAACAGCACCTTGGCGCCTTCGGCGGTGTTCCAGGTCTGCACGTCGAGCTTGCGGCTGGCCGGGGCCTTGCCGTCGAGTTCGGCCAGCGATTGCAGCTTTTGGGTGGTCTTGGCGTTATCCAGCGCTTCGCTGGCGCCGGTTTTGGCGCCGGGCATCAGATAAAACGCGGCGGAGCCGATCACCGCCACGGCGATCAGGCCGAGCAGCAGGCGTGGGGATTTGCGCTCACTCATGAGTCGTCTCCAGTGGCAGGACGTGGGCGACGCTGAGACGTTCGCGGGTGAAATACAGCTTGGCGGCGTTCTGGATGTCTTGCGGGGTCACGCTTTCCAGATCGGCCAGTTCGGTGTCCATCAATTTCCACGACAGACCGACGGTCTCCAACTGGCCGATGGCGGTGGCCTGGCTGGTGATCGAGTCACGCTCGAACACCAGGCCGGCGATGACCTGTGCCCGCACGCGCTCCAGCTCTTCGGCGGACGGTGCGGTGGTTTTCAGCTGTTCCAGCAGTTTCCACAGACCGGCTTCAGCTTGCGCCATGGTCTTTTTCTTCTGGGTATTCGGCGTCGCCGACAGGGTGAACAGGCTGTCGCCACGGGTGTAGGCGTCGTAGCTCGACGAGCCGCCGGACACCAGCTCTTCGCCGCGCTCCAGTTGCGTCGGGATGCGCCCGCTGTAGCCGCCGTCGAGCAACGCCGAGATCAGACGCAGGGCGTTGACCGAGCGCTTGTCTTCAGCGGTGGCGATGCTTGGCACGTTGAAACCGAGCATCAAGCTGGGCAGTTGGGTCTGCACATGCAGAGTGATCTGGCGTTCGCCGGGTTCGGCCAGTTCCAGCGGCTTCTTCGCCGCAGGTACGTCGCGTTTGGCAATCGGCCCGAAATAGCGCTGGGCGAGGGCCTTCACTTCGTCCGGGGTGACGTCGCCGACCACCACCAATGTGGCATTGTTCGGCACATACCAGGACTGATACCAATGCCGCAGCTCCTCGACCTTCATCCGGTCCAGGTCCGCCATCCAGCCGATGGTCGGCGTGTGGTAGCCGCTGGCCGGGTAAGCCATTGCCTTGTAGCGCTCGTAGGCCTTGGACATCGGCTTGTCGTCGGTGCGCAGGCGGCGCTCTTCCTTGATGACTTCGATTTCCTTGGCGAACTCGTCGGCCGGCAGGCGCAGATTGGCCATGCGGTCGGCTTCCAGTTCAAACGCTACGCCCAGACGATCGCGGGCCAGCACCTGGTAATAAGCGGTGTAATCGTCGCTGGTGAAAGCGTTCTCTTCGGCGCCCAGGTCACGCAGGATCAACGAGGCTTCGCCGGGGCCGACTTTCTCACTGCCCTTGAACATCATGTGCTCAAGCGCGTGGGACAGACCGGTCTGGCCCGGGGTTTCGTAACTGGAACCGACCTTGTACCAGACCTGCGACACCACCACTGGCGCGCGATGATCTTCGCGCACGACGACCTTGAGGCCGTTGTCGAGGGTGAATTCGTGGGTCGGTTGCGGGTCGGCCGCCAGGGCCGAAAGGGGCAGGCAGACTGTGCTGAGCAGCAGGCCTGCAGCGCGGCGGGCTAGAGCATTCATTCGTTTTTTAACCTGTTGGGCTGCCCGCTTGGTCTTAGCCTAGGCGGGCGAGGAGGTGCTAGGATACTGATCCGTTTTACCGGCGACCACGCCTATCAGGTTTTCAGGCCCGATACGGCTGTATAGGTTGGCGGCAGAAAGCTGCGGTTTATCGACTAGACTTCGCTTTTTCGCCGATTTTTCCGGTTTAGTCCTTCGTTACTACGAATCTTTGAGGTGCCGCTGGCGCCTCGACAAAATGTTGCGCGTGAACAAGCTGGATGAAACACAGTCTGTTCTGCATCGAATATTTATTTGCCGGGGCGCCCTTATGGCGCTTCGCTACCGTGAGATAGCCGTCCTCCATGTTTGGTTCCAACGACGACAAGAAGACCCCAGCTGCGGCTGGCGAGAAGAAAAGCCTGTTCGGATGGCTGCGTAAGAAACCGCAGGAACCCGTCGTCGAACAGCCGCTCGCGATGCCTGAGCCAGCCCCTGCGCCGGCGCCAGCCCTGGAAGAAGAGCCGGCGCCGATCGTTCTGCCGATTGCCGAGCCCGTGCTGCAACCGGCGGTCGAGCCTGAGCCTGAAATCCCGTTGGCTGCCGAGTTGCCACTGACCCCGGCTGCCCAGCCGTGGCTGACTTTGCCAGTGGCGGAAGAGCCGGTGGCATTGGTCGAAGAGGCCGCGCCGCACGTGACGCCGCCGATTCCAGCGCCTGCTGCGTTCGTCCCTGAAGTCGCTCCGGCGCCGTTGGTGGAACCGGTTGTCGAGCCAGCGCCGGTTATCCCTGAACCCGCTGCGCCGGTATTCGTTGCTCCGGTTGCTCCGCAGCCTGCCCCAGCACCGGTTGTCGCTGCTCCAGTCGCGCCGGTTGCCGTGGTCGCTGAAACCCCGGTCGAGGCCCCGCGCACCGAAGAAACCAAGGCCGGCTTCTTTGCCCGCCTCAAGCAAGGCTTGTCGAAAACCAGCGCCAGCATTGGCGAGGGCATGGCCAGCCTGTTCCTCGGCAAGAAAGCCATCGATGACGAGCTGCTCGATGATCTGGAAACCCGTCTGCTGACCGCTGACGTTGGCGTCGAAGCCACTACGCAAATCATCCAGCGCCTGACCCAGAAGGTTGCGCGCAAGGAGCTGGCGGACTCTGACGCGCTGTACAAATCGTTGCAGGCCGAGCTGGCCGCGATGCTCAAACCGGTCGAACAACCGCTGAAAATCGCCTCGCAGAACAAGCCGTTCGTGATTCTGGTGGTGGGCGTCAACGGCGCCGGCAAGACCACCACCATCGGCAAACTGGCGAAGAAGCTGCAACTGGAAGGCAAGAAAGTCATGCTGGCTGCCGGTGACACCTTCCGCGCCGCTGCCGTCGAGCAGCTGCAGGTCTGGGGCGAGCGCAACAAGATCCCGGTGATCGCCCAGCACACCGGTGCCGACTCCGCTTCGGTGATCTTCGACGCCGTGCAGGCCGCCAAGGCCCGTGGCATCGACGTGCTGATCGCCGACACCGCCGGTCGTCTGCACACCAAAGACAACCTGATGGAAGAACTGAAGAAGGTTCGCCGGGTAATCGGCAAGCTCGACGCCGACGCGCCGCACGAAGTGCTGCTGGTGCTCGACGCTGGCACCGGTCAGAACGCCATCAACCAGGCCAAGCAATTCAACCAGACCGTCGAACTGACCGGCCTGGCGCTGACCAAGCTCGACGGCACCGCCAAGGGCGGGGTGATTTTCGCCCTGGCCAAGCAGTTTGGCCTGCCGATCCGCTACATCGGCGTCGGTGAGGGCATCGACGATCTGCGTACCTTTGAAGCCGAACCCTTTGTCCAGGCACTGTTTGCCGAGCGGGAGCGTTCATGATTCGTTTCGAACAGGTCGGTAAACGCTACCCGAACGGTCACGTCGGCTTGCATGAGCTGAGCTTTCGAGTCCGTCGTGGCGAGTTTCTGTTTGTCACCGGTCACTCCGGTGCCGGTAAATCCACGCTATTGCGCCTGTTGCTGGCGATGGAGCGTCCGACCAGCGGCAAATTGCTGCTGGCCGGACAGGATCTGAGCACCATCAGCAACGCCCAGATCCCGTTCCTGCGCCGGCAGATCGGCGTGGTGTTCCAGAACCACCAGTTGCTGTTCGATCGCACGGTGTTCAACAACGTCGCGCTGCCGCTGCAGATTCTCGGGCTGTCCAAGGCCGAGATCGCCAAGCGCGTCGATTCGGCGCTGGAGCGCGTGGCGCTGTCGGATAAAACCGATTTGTACCCGGGCGACCTGTCCACCGGTCAGCAACAGCGCGTCGGCATTGCCCGCGCCATCGTTCACCGTCCGGCCCTGCTGCTGGCGGACGAACCGACCGGTAACCTCGACCCGCGTCTGGCGGCCGAGATCATGGGCGTGTTCGAAGATATCAACCGGCTGGGCACCAGCGTGCTGATCGCCAGTCACGACCTGGCCCTGATTGCGCGCATGCGTCACCGCATGCTGACCCTGCAACGCGGCCGCTTGATCGGCGACGGGGAGGCCGGCGTATGAGTGCGACACGCAGTCCGAAGGTTTCCGAGCGCGTGGCCCCGAAGGCCGCCGACCCGCAACCGCCGAAGAAGAAAAAACACGACGATGACGACGGCCCGGACTTTTCCACGCTGTTGCATTCGTGGATCGAAAGTCACCGCGCCAGCTTGCTCGACAGCCTGCGTCGCCTCGGCAAGCAGCCGATCGGCAGCTTCTTCACCTGCATGGTGATGGCCGTGGCGTTGAGCCTGCCAATGGGGCTGTCGCTGCTGATCAACAACGTCGAGCGTCTCGGCGGTTCGTGGCAGCGTGCGGCGCAGATTTCGCTGTATCTGCAACTGGACGCCACGCCGGAGCAGGGCGAGTCGTTGCGCGAGCAGATCAAAGGCATGCCCGGCGTGGCTGAGGCTGAATATGTCGGTCGCGATCAGGCGCTGGAAGAGTTCCAGCAGCAGTCGGGTCTGGGCGAAGCCCTGCGCGAACTGCCGGAGAACCCGCTGCCGGGTGTGGTGCTGGTGACTCCTAACGAAGTCGACAAGCCGACCCTGGAAGCATTAAGACAAAAACTTTCCGAGCTGCCCAAGGTACAACAGGCGCAACTTGATCTAGTCTGGGTCGAGCGTCTGGCTGCCATCCTCAAGCTCGGTGACCGGTTTGTCTTCGGTCTGACGGTGCTTTTGGTTTCTGCATTACTTTTGGTGATAGGCAATACCATTCGTCTTCATATTGAAAACCGCCGCACAGAGATAGAAGTGATTAAACTCGTCGGCGGCACCGACAGTTATGTGCGTCGTCCCTTCCTTTATATGGGCGCGTTGTATGGTTTCGGTGCGGGGGTTCTGTCCTGGGGTGTGCTGGCGTTCGGCCTGAACTGGCTGAACGATGCGGTGGTTGGACTGGCCGGCTTGTACGGCAGTGATTTCGCGCTGGCCGGAGTGCCAGTTGCCGACGGTCTGTCGCTCTTGCTTGGCGCGGTGCTGTTGGGTTATATCGGTGCATGGATTGCAGTCGCACGTCATCTCAGGGAGCTGGCGCCGAAGTAGAATCTTTTTTGCGCGTGATTGACCTTGCGGTTTTTTTGGGAACTTGTACTTGAATTCCCGGTCAATTTTTCGCAGTGCCGAGAGGCACGAGTATGTAAGTGGGAGGTTTTTTCGCATGACCAATTCTTTGCAACCTGCGTACGCGTTGGTTCCGGGTGCGAACCTGGAAGCCTATGTGCACACCGTCAACAGCATTCCATTGCTGACGCCGGAGCAGGAGCGTGAACTGGCCGAGAGTCTCTACTATGAGCAGGATTTGGGGGCGGCTCGGCAGATGGTGCTCGCCCACCTGCGATTTGTTGTTCACATTGCCCGTAGCTATTCCGGCTACGGCCTGGCTCAGGCTGACCTGATCCAGGAAGGTAACGTCGGCCTGATGAAGGCCGTGAAGCGCTTCAACCCGGAAATGGGTGTGCGTCTGGTGTCGTTCGCCGTGCACTGGATCAAGGCGGAAATCCACGAGTTCATCCTGCGCAACTGGCGCATTGTGAAAGTCGCGACCACCAAGGCCCAGCGCAAGCTGTTCTTCAACCTGCGCAGCCAGAAAAAACGTCTGGCATGGTTGAACAACGAGGAAGTCCACCGTGTGGCGGAAAGCCTCGGCGTCGAGCCGCGGGAAGTGCGCGAGATGGAAAGTCGCCTGACCGGCCATGACATGGCCTTCGACCCGGCCGCGGAAGCGGACGACGACAGTGCTTTCCAGTCGCCGGCCAACTACCTGGAAGACCACCGGTACGACCCGGCGCGTCAACTGGAAGATGCCGACTGGAGCGACAACTCCAACCACAACCTGCACGAAGCGCTGGAAGTGCTGGACGAACGTAGCCGCGACATCCTCTACCAGCGCTGGCTGGCAGAAGAGAAAGCCACGCTGCACGACCTGGCGCAGAAGTACAACGTGTCGGCCGAGCGGATCCGTCAGCTCGAGAAGAGCGCGATGAACAAGCTCAAGTTGTCGATCGCCGCATAACCGGCGCTCAGGCAACAAAAAACGCCCCGATCAGCGATGATCGGGGCGTTTTCATTTAGAAGATCAAAAGATCGCAGCCTTCGGCAGCTCCTACATGGGATTGCATTTCACCTGTAGGAGCTGCCGAAGGCTGCGATCTTTTGCTTTTAATCACTGCGCCCAAGGCGCCCGACGCGAATCATCCAGCCCCAGCAAATAACTGGTCCCACCCAGCTGGCTCATCTGCTGCCGAATCCACCCGGCCCGACGCGACACATACGCCGTCGGATGGCTGGCGCTCCATACCCGAGGATTAGGCAAGACTGCCGCCAGATAACTCGCCTGCTGACGCGACAGCGATTTGGCGCTCACGCCGAAGTGATGGCGCGCGGCCGCTTCGGCGCCAAACACACCGTCGTCCCACTCGACGCTGTTCAGGTACACCTCAAGAATCCGCTGCTTGGGCCAGAGCACCTCGATCAGTGCGGTAAACCAGGCTTCCAGGCCTTTGCGCAGATAGCTGCGGCCCGACCACAGGAACAGGTTTTTCGACACTTGCTGACTCAAAGTGCTGGCGCCGCGAATCGAGCCGCCGAGTTCGTTGTGAGCCAGCGCAGCCTGGATCGCACCGAAGTCAAAGCCCCAGTGTTCGGGAAACTTCTGATCTTCACCGGCCATGACCGCGACCTTGAGGTCGTCGGAAATCTCGTCCCATGGTTTCCAGGTGCGCTGCAGGTCGATCGGTTCGCCGTCGACCCAGGACTCGATCTTGCGCTCGACCATCAGCGCCGTCCCCGGTGGCGGCACAAAACGAAACAGCAAGACCAG
Source organism: Pseudomonas serboccidentalis (assembly GCF_028830055.1). NCBI lineage: Bacteria > Pseudomonadati > Pseudomonadota > Gammaproteobacteria > Pseudomonadales > Pseudomonadaceae > Pseudomonas > Pseudomonas serboccidentalis. Next base: position 1,077,782 of record NZ_CP101655.1, on the reverse strand, counting down.
CAATACGCTGCCGCCCGCGAACCAGAGCAGGGCCTTCGTGAGACGACGCAAAAGTGAACGCAGCATAGAGATGGCTTGGCCGAACCGATAGAGCGGGCCATTATACAGACCCTGCCGAACGAGTCTGACTGGAGTTCCACATGCTGCGTGGCTTTCTGATGCTGGCCGCTTTCTTTGGTTTTACCGGTGTTGCGCTTGGCGCATTCGCCGCCCACGGCCTGAAAAACCGCCTGACCCCCGAGTACCTGGCGATCTTCCACACCGGCGTGACCTATCAACTGGTGCACACCTTGGCCTTGTTCGGTGTGGCGCTGCTGGCCACGCAAATTCAGGGGCGACTGGTCGCGTGGGCCGGCTTTTCCTTCGCAGTGGGCATTCTGCTGTTCTCCGGCAGCCTGTACGTGCTGACCATGACCGGTATCAGCAAGCTCGGTATCATCACGCCGTTCGGCGGTCTGGCGTTCTTGATCGGTTGGCTGTGCCTGGGGCTGGCCGCCTGGCGCCTGACCTGAGCCTGGCACCAACTTGTAGGAGCTGCCGCAGGCTGCGATCTTTTGCCGTTGTCTTTCAAGATCAAAAGATCGCAGCCTTCGGCAGCTCCTACGGGGACCGGTTTCAAGACGAATGGCTTGGGTCAGCCTGACTGATCGGGCTAGAATGCCACCCCCTAAAAATGATGGCGGCCTAGCGCATGCGCATTCAGTTGAACGGCGAATCCCTTGAACTGCCCGACGGTGAAACCGTTGCGGCCCTGATCGCCCGTATGGACCTGACCGGTCGCCGGGTGGCAGTCGAACTCAATCTGGATATCGTCCCGCGCAGCCAGCATGCCGACACCGTTCTCAACGACGGCGATAACGTCGAAGTGGTGCACGCCATCGGCGGCGGCTAGTCGCCCGGTTCGCAAGGGCACAGAATTCTGCAAGACCCTCACCCCTAAAGAGGATTCCCCATGAGCATCGTTCGTAGCGACAAGCCTTTCGTCCTGGCCGGTCGTACTTACCAGTCGCGTTTGCTGGTCGGTACCGGCAAGTACCGTGACATGGAAGAAACCCGCCAGGCCATCGAAGCCTCGGGTGCCGAGATCGTTACCTTCGCTGTGCGCCGCACCAACCTGGGCCAGATCGAAGGCGAGCCGAACCTGCTCGAAGTACTGTCGCCGGAGCGCTACACCTTCCTGCCGAACACCGCCGGTTGCTACGACGCCATCGAAGCCGTGCGCACCTGCCGCCTGGCCCGTGAGCTGCTCGACGGCCACAACCTGGTGAAGCTGGAAGTGCTGGCCGACCAGAAAACCCTGTTCCCCAACGTGATCGAAACCCTCAAGGCCGCGGAAACACTGGTCAAGGAAGGCTTCGACGTGATGGTTTACACCAGCGATGACCCGATCATTGCCCGTCAACTGGCGGAAATCGGCTGCATCGCGGTCATGCCGCTGGCCGGTCTGATCGGTTCCGGCCTGGGGATCTGCAACCCGTACAACCTGCAGATCATCCTTGAAGAAGCCAAGATCCCGGTGCTGGTGGATGCCGGTGTCGGGACGGCTTCCGACGCCACCATCGCCATGGAACTGGGCTGTGATGCGGTGCTGATGAACTCGGCCATCGCCCACGCTCAGCAGCCGGTGATGATGGCCCAAGCCATGCAACACGCGATCGTCGCGGGCCGTCTGGCCTACCTCGCCGGGCGCATGCCGAAAAAACTCTATGCCAGCGCCTCTTCGCCGCTGGATGGTCTGATCAAGTAAGAGCCATTGATGACTGAATCGAACGACACGCCTATCCAGACGGAAGAAGGCGACGAGCGCCAACACCGCCGCATCAAGAGTTTCGTGATGCGCGCCGGGCGCATGACCGAAGGCCAGCAGCGTGGTCTGGACCAAGGCGCGCCGCTGTACGTGCTGCCGCTGGCCGACGCGCCGGTGGATTACGATCAAGTGTTCGGCCGTTCGGCGCCGCGCTCGCTGGAGATCGGTTTCGGCATGGGCCACTCGCTGCTGGAAATGGCTGCGGCCGCGCCAGAGCAGGATTTCATCGGCGTTGAGGTTCACCGTCCGGGTGTCGGCGCGCTGCTCAATGGCGTGCTGACCCAAGGCCTGACCAACCTGCGGGTCTACGATTGCGACGCGATCGAAGTGCTAAACCGTTGCATCGCCGACAACAGCCTCGATCGCCTGATGCTGTTCTTCCCGGACCCGTGGCACAAGAGTCGTCACCACAAGCGGCGTATCGTTCAGGCGTCCTTCGCCGAACTGGTGCGCAGCAAACTGAAGGTTGGCGGCATCCTGCACATGGCCACCGACTGGGAACCGTACGCCGAATACATGCTGGAAGTGATGAACGTCGCCCCGGGCTACCGCAACCTCGCCGAAGACGGCAAGTGCGTGCCACGCCCGGCCGAACGCCCGATCACCAAGTTCGAACGCCGCGGCGAACGTCTTGGGCATGGCGTGTGGGATCTGAAGTTCGAAAAACTGTCCTGAGTCCCGCGGACTTTCCAATGTAGGAGCTGCGGCACGCTGCGATCTTTTGATCTTGATTGTTAAGATCAAAAGATCGCAGCGTGCCGCAGCTCCTACAGTTGTTTTGGGTAGGCCGAAAGATCAGCGGCGGTCGGCTACGACGCCGATCAGGACGAGCACCACCAACAACACCGGCGCCAGGCTGTAGTTGTTGAACTGGCTCAAACCCTTGATAACCCACGGCGTGGCGTAAATCAGCGCTGCGCCGCTGCCGATCACGCACAGCAGCGCCATCAGCGGTACGCGCAGGGCGCCGGCGATGCTGCCCAGGCGTTGCTCGACCCAGCCTTTGAAGTCGGCGCCGAACAGCACCAGCAGGCAGCCCACCAGGGCCAGGGCGATTTCCGAGAGGTTGCTGCGGCTCCAGCGGGACACGGTGGCGAGCAGGTCGAGTATCAAATCCATGCGTTTTTCCTTAGGGCAGCCGTTGAGGTGGGCTCAGCTCAGAAATTTCTGCAGCAAGTCGTTGAGGAACAGTTGTCCGCGCTCGGTGGCCGCCAGACGTGACGGTTCGACCTGCATCAGGCCGCTTTGTTCGGCCTCGCGGCGGTGTTCAGCGAGACTTTCCAGTGGCAGGCCGGTGCGCTCCGGATACAGGTGCGATTCCACCCCGGCGGTCAGGCGCAGGGCATTCATCAGGAACTCGAACGGCATCTCGTCATTGTTCAGGGCTTTTTCGCCGGCCTGGAAGCTCTTGGCCGGGTTGAGATAGTCCTTCGGCAGGCGCGTCTTCCAGGTGCGCACAATGCGCCCGTCCGGGTGGCTGAGCTTGCCGTGAGCGCCGGCACCGATGCCGATGAAGTCGCCGAAACTCCAGTAATTGAGGTTATGCCGCGCCGGGCGTCCGGGCTGGGCGTAGGCGGATACTTCGTATTGCGCGTAACCGTGCTCGGCTAACAACGCCTGCCCGGCTTCCTGAATGTCCCACAGCGTGTCGTCTTCCGGCAGTACCGGCGGCTGGTTCCAGAACACCGTGTTCGGCTCCAGTGTCAGCTGATACCAGGAAATGTGCGTCGGTTTCAGCTCGATGGCCTGGCGCAGGTCGCTCAAGGCGTCTTCCAGCGACTGATCGGGCAAGCCATGCATCAAGTCGAGGTTGAAGTTATCGAACCCGGCCTGTCGCGCCATGCCGGCCGCGCGCACGGCTTCGTCACCGTTGTGAATGCGCCCAAGGGCTTCAAGTTTCTGCTGCTGAAAACTCTGGATGCCGATCGACAGGCGATTGATCCCCAGTTTGCGATACGCGACGAACTTCTCTTGTTCGAAGGTGCCGGGGTTGGCTTCCAGGGTGATCTCGATGTCGTGGGCGAACGGAATGCGTTGCTCGACGCCTTTGAGCAAACGCCCAAGCGCCTCGGCACTGAACAGGCTCGGCGTGCCGCCCCCGAAGAAAATCGAGCTGATTTCACGGCCGTAAACGGCGTGCAGGTCCTGATCGAGATCGGCCAGCAACGCGTCGACGTATTCCTGTTCCGGCAGTACGGGGCTGGCGGTGTGCGAGTTGAAATCGCAATACGGGCATTTGCGCACACACCACGGGATGTGGATATACAGCGCCAGGGGCGGCAACGTTGGCAGCGGCGCCCGAGGCGAAGAGGCGGCGCCGCCGATGATCAGCGACGACGCAGAGGGGCTGTCGGTCATTTCAGGCCCAGACGCTGGCGCAGCAGATCCATTGCACGGGCGCGGTGGCTGATCTGGTTCTTGTCGACCGGGCTCAGTTCGGCGCTGGACACCTCACGCTCCGGCACCCAGAACAACGGGTCATAGCCGAAACCGTGCTCGCCGCTGGCCGCGGTCAGGATGCGCCCGTGCCACAGGCCTTCGCAAAGGATCGGCAGCGGATCGTCGGCATGCCGCACCAGTGCCAGCACGCAGACAAACTGCGCGCCGCGCTCGGCTTGCGGCACGTCTTTGAGGGCGTCGAGCAGTTTGGCGTTGTTCGCCGCATCGCCCTTGCCGTCGGCGTAGCGCGCCGAATAGATGCCCGGTGCACCGCCAAGGAAATCCACCGCCAGACCGGAATCGTCGGCCAGCGCCGGCAACCCGGAGATGCGCGAGGCATTGCGGGCCTTGAGGATCGCGTTCTCGACGAACGACAGGCCGGTTTCTTCCGGCTCGACCTTGCTCCATTCGCCGATCGAGCGCAGTTGCACCGAATCGCCGAGCATGGCCTGGAGTTCCTTGAGTTTGCCGGCGTTATGGCTGGCCAGTACGAGTTGCTTGAGGTTCATCATTCGCCGGGGAAAAGCTCTTGGTTGAAATTGATGGTGTTGATCTTGTCGCCGTTCTGCACCTTGATTTCAAAGGTGCGGGTTTCCTGCTGCTCCACCGGGTACTGGGCGATGTAGTAGATCGCGCCCTGTTCGGTGACCTGGCGGAAGTTCAGCGGCACGCTCTGGCTGGTCAGGTCTTTGACCGTGCCGGTAACGGTGGCGCTCAACGGTTTGCCGTCCTTGATCACCGAGACGTTGATCACGCCCTGGTTCTTGCTGCGGACAAGTTCCGCCGCCTTGGCGATGTCGGGCGTCAGGAAGGTGGAATTGAAGGTGTTGTAGTGCACGGTAACGTCACCGAACACTTCCTTGCGTTCGCCCTTGATGGCATCGGCGGCCACCGCCGACAGACTCAGGCAGGCGGCCAATAGCACAGTAATCAAGCGACCCATGATCGTTCTCCTCGAATTGTCGTGGTTCAGACCGCGACCCGATGATCTGCAAGCACCGGGCTGCTGACGCGGTAGATACCAATCTCACCTAACAGATTAGGCCATAGCTTACTGGCCCACCCGTGCCGGTGCTGTTGATCCACGGCAAGCCGATCAATGACCTTCGCATCACGTTCGCGACAAAGTTCTTCAAAGTCTTCGAAGGTGCAGAAGTGGATATTCGGCGTGTTGTACCAGGTGTACGGCAGAAACTCCGACACCGGCATGCGGCCCTTGCTCGCCAGGTACCAGCGGCAGCGCCAGTGACCGAAGTTGGGGAAGGTGATGATGCACTGGCGACCGACCCGCAGCATTTCGTCGAGGATCTTGTCCGGGTAATGCACGGCCTGCAGCGCCTGGGTCATCACCACGATGTCGAAGCTGTTGCTGGCGAAGTTGCCAAGGCCCTTGTCCAGGTCCTGCTCGATGACATTGACGCCTTTGGCCACGCACTCGGCGATGTTGTCCGCGTCGTTTTCCAGGCCATAACCGGTGACCTGCTTGTGGTCGCGCAGCCAGGTCAACAGTTCGCCGTCGCCGCAACCGAGGTCGAGCACGCGGCTGCCGGCGGGGATCCATTCCTGGATGATTTCCAGATCAGCTCTCATGGCTTGTTCACACCGTAATTCGGTTCATGTAATTGCCGAACGCCTGCAAATAGCGCGGGATCGGAATCAGGAAGGCGTCGTGGCCCTGCGGGGCGTCGATTTCCAGATAGCTGACGTCTTTGCGTGCCGCCATCAACGCGTCCACCAGCTCCCGCGAGCGGGCCGGGGAGAAGCGCCAGTCGGTGGTGAACGACATCACGCAGAACCTGGCCGTGGCGTTCTCGAAGGTTTTCGCCAGGTTATCGTCGAAGTTCGCCGCCGGATCGAAGTAATCCAGCGCCTTGGTCATCAACAGATAGGTGTTGGCGTCGAAACGGCCGGAGAACTCTTCGCCCTGATAACGCAGGTAGCTTTCGACCTGGAACTCGACGCTGTGGAAATCGTAGTTGAGCTTTTCGCTCTTCAGGCCGCGACCGAATTTCTCGCCCATGGAGTCGTCGGACAGGTAGGTGATGTGCCCGACCATCCGCGCCAGCATCAGCCCGCGCTTGGGGATCACACCGTGTTCCTGGAACGAGCCGCCATGGAATTCCGGGTCGGTGAGGATGGCCTGGCGCGCCACCTCGTTGAAGGCGATGTTCTGCGCCGACAGTTTTGGCGCCGAGGCGATGGCCAGGCAGTGCCGCACGCGATCCGGGTAGGTGATGGTCCACTGCAGGGCCTGCATGCCACCGAGGCTGCCGCCGATCACCGCGGCGAACTGGCGGATGCCGAGCAGGTCAGCCAGACGTGCCTGGCTGTGCACCCAGTCTTCCACGGTGAGCACCGGGAAGTCGGCACCGAACGGCTTGCCGGTGTCCGGGTTGATGCTGCTTGGGCCGGTAGAGCCGTTGCAGCCGCCCAGATTGTTCAGGCTGACCACAAAGAATTTGTGGGTGTCGATCGGTTTGCCCGGGCCGATGCAGCTGTCCCACCAACCGGGCTTGCGGTCGTCGGGGCTGTGATAGCCGGCGGCATGGTGATGCCCGGACAAGGCGTGGCAGATCAGCACGGCGTTGCTCGCCTGTGCGTTCAGCGTGCCGTAGGTTTCGTAGATCAGGTCGTAGGCGGGCAGCGAACGGCCACAGGCCAAGGCCAGGGGTTCACTGAAGTGCGCCGTTTGCGGCGTCACCAGACCAACAGAATCGGGGGGAAAGGCAGCTGGCATCGACCCTGCTCTCGTTGAAATGAGGCGTAAGTCTAAAGACCGGTGGGGTTAGCGGCAAGCAACGATCGGGCCTGATTTCATTCAGCGAGACCGAGGTGAAGCCTTCGCGAGCAAGCTCGCTCCCCCATTGGAATGCGATCCCCTGTGGGAGCGAGCTTGCTCGCGAATGGGGCGACTGGGTGGATCAGACCGGACGCGCCAGCCCCGGCAAATCCGGCAGCTTCTTCGGCGAGCAGATCTTCACCCGTTTCTGCCGGTTCAGCTCGCCGCTGAGCAAACTGACCTGGCTCTTGGACACCCCAAACGCCTTGGCCAGAAAGCCCATCAGATAAGCATTGGCCTTGCCCTCGACCGGCGGCGCGGTGAGGCGGATCTTCAGGCGATCACCGTGCAGCCCGGCGAAATCATCGCTGCGGGCTGCCGGTTGCAGATGACATTCGAGGATCAGGTCGTCCCCGTCCCAGCGAAACCAGCTCACATCAGCAGGCGCAGGATTTCCGGCATCATCGTCATCGCCGCGAGGTTATTGATCACCAGCATGTCGATCAGCTTCAGCGCCAGAAACGCGAAGATCGGCGACAGGTCCAGACCGCCGAGGTTAGGCAGAATCTTGCGGAACGGTGCCAGCGCCGGCTCGCAGATCTGGTTCACCAGTTCTGCGCCCGGATTGTGGCTGCCCGGGGCGACCCACGACAGGATCACGCTGATGATCAGGGCGAAGAAGAAGATCTTCAGGAACAGCGCGGTCACGCCGATGATCGCCCAGATAAACAGCTGCAGCGGGTTGCCGGTGGTGCCGTAGGTCAGCAGCAGGGTCAGGGCCATCAGTGCCAGTTGCACCAGAATCGCCAGGACCAGCGACGACATGTCCAGGCCGAACAGGCTCGGGATGATCCGGCGCAGTGGCTTGAGCAGCGGCTGGGTGGCCTTGACCACGAACTGGCACAGCGGGTTGTAGAAGTTCGCCCGCACCAGTTGCAGGACGAAGCGCAGCAGCACGATCAGCAGGTACAGGCTGCCGAGGGTTTGCAGCACGTAAACCGCTGCGGTGTTCAATCCAATCATGTAAGGCTCCTTATTTGCCCAGTTGTTCGGCCATTTCGGCCGAGCGGTGCGCGGCGGCGCCGAGTGCTGTTTCGACCAGGGCTTCGAAGCCGCCGGCCTGGAACGATTTGATTGCGGCCTCTGTGGTGCCATTTGGCGAAGTCACGCGGCGGCGCAGCTCGGCAGCGTCTACATCGCTGGAGACCGCCATGTGCGCGGCGCCCAGAGCCGTTTGCAGGGTCAGTTGCTCAGCGATTTCCTTCGGCAGGCCGAGTTTGACGCCAGCGGCGGTCATCGCTTCGATCAGCAGGAAGAAATACGCCGGGCCGGAACCGGAGACGGCGGTGACCGCATCGAGTTGCTGTTCTTCGTTCAGCCACAGCGCGATGCCCACGGCGGACAGCAGCTCTTCGGCCTGCTGACGCTGCTCGGCGGTCACTTCGCTGGTGGCGTACAGGCCACTGACGCCCTGACGCAGCAGCGCCGGGGTGTTCGGCATGCAGCGCACGATCGGCTGCTCGCCGAGCCAGGCGGTCATGCTCGCGCAGGTGATGCCGGCAGCGATCGAGACCACCAACTGATGCGGTTTCAGGCTTGGGCGGATGGCTTCGCACACGGCTTTCATGGCCTGTGGCTTGACCGCCAGCACGATCACGTCGACGCCATCGATGGCCTGAGCATTGTCGGCGAAGGTTTCGATGCCGTGTTCGGCGCTGACGCGTTTGCGGGTCTCTTCGCCCGGATCGCTGGCGCGGATGTGGCTGGCTTGCAGACCCTTGGCGCGCAGGCCGCCGATCAGGCTGGCGGCCATGTTGCCGGCACCGATAAAGGCAATACGTGTGTTGCTCATGTCAGGTCCTTATTCAGAGATATGTCAGCCATGTCATGGCTGGCCGTAGTCGCGAGCACCAAACAGGGCGGTACCGATCCGCACCCAGGTGGCGCCTTGGGCGATGGCCGACTCGAGGTCGTGGCTCATGCCCATGGAAAGTGTGTCGAGCGGCAGATTCAGGCTGGCCTGCAAACGTTGCACGGCAGCGAAAGCGGCGTCCTGTTCGGCGCGATCTTCGGTCGGCTCGGGAATCGCCATCAGCCCGCGCAATTTCAGTCGGGGCAGGGCGCTGATGGCCTCGGCCAGCGCCGGCAGGTCGGCCGGGGTGCAGCCGGACTTGCTGGCTTCACCGCTGACGTTGACCTGAATGCAGATGTTCAACGGCGGCAGCTCGGCCGGGCGCTGTTCGGACAGGCGTTGGGCAATTTTCAGGCGATCCACGGAGTGCACCCAGTCGAAATGCTCGGCAATGGCGCGAGTCTTGTTCGATTGAATGGGGCCGATGAAGTGCCAGATCAAGGGCAGGTCGGCCAGTTCGAGCTGTTTGCCCAGGGCTTCCTGCAGATAGTTCTCGCCGAAATCACGCAGGCCGGCGGCGTAGGCTTCACGCAGGGCCTGCGCCGGTTTGGTCTTGCTGACGGCCAGCAACTGGATGCTGTGTTGATCGCGGTTTGCAGCTTTGGCCGCTGCCTGGATACGCGAACTAACCTGAAGGATGTTGTCTGCTATCGTGGACATCAAGAGGCGCCGGCGGTCTGAAGGTTCGCGGCATTCTACTGGAATTGAGGGACGCAATGGATATCACTGAACTGCTGGCGTTCAGCGCCAAACAGGGCGCTTCCGACCTGCACCTGTCGGCCGGCCTGCCGCCGATGATCCGCGTCGACGGTGATGTGCGGCGGATCAATCTGCCGGCGCTGGATCACAAGCAAGTGCATGAATTGATCTACGACATCATGAACGACATCCAGCGGGTCGACTTCGAGAAACACCTGGAAACGGATTTCTCGTTCGAAGTCCCCGGTGTGGCGCGCTTTCGGGTCAATGCGTTCAACCAGAACCGCGGCGCCGGCGCGGTGTTCCGCACCATTCCCTCGAAAGTGCTGAGCATGGAAGACCTCGCCATGGGCGATGTCTTTCGCAAGATCACCGACGCGCCGCGCGGGCTGGTGCTGGTGACCGGGCCGACCGGTTCCGGCAAGTCGACCACGCTGGCGGCGATGATCGATTACCTCAACACCCATCGGCATCACCATATCCTCACCATCGAAGACCCGATCGAGTTCGTTCACGAATCGCGCAAATGCCTGATCAACCAGCGCGAGGTGCACCGCGACACCCGCAGCTTCGCCACTGCGTTGCGTTCGGCGCTGCGCGAAGACCCGGACGTGATTCTGGTGGGCGAGATGCGCGACCTGGAAACCATTCGCCTGGCCCTGACCGCCGCCGAGACGGGGCACCTGGTGTTCGGCACCCTGCACACCACCTCGGCGGCGAAAACCATCGACCGGGTGGTGGATGTGTTCCCGGGGGACGAGAAGTCGATGGTGCGTTCGATGCTGTCGGAATCGTTGCTGGCGGTGGTCTCGCAGACCCTGATCAAGAAGATCGGCGGTGGGCGGGTGGCGGCGCACGAGATCATGCTGGGAACGTCGGCGATCCGTAACCTGATCCGCGAGGACAAGGTGGCGCAGATGTATTCGGCGATTCAGACCGGTGGGTCGTTGGGGATGCAGACACTCGACATGTGCCTGAAGGAGCTGGTGACCAAGGGCTTGATCAGTCGCGAGCATGCGCGGGAGAAGGCGCGTACACCGGATAATTTCTAAATGCCAAAAGCAAAAGATCGCAGCCTTCGGCAGCTCCTACAGGGAAATGCTGATCCCAATGTAGGAGCTGCCGAACGCTGCGATCTTTTGATCTTGCTTCGAAAGCTTAACGTTGAACCACGCGCATCTGCTTGCCGCCAGGCTCTTTCGGCAACACACGCTTGGCAACCACGTAGTGCTGCTCCCAATACGGCTTGTTCAGCGTATCGATGCTCACCGCTTTGCCACGACGCGGTGCATGGATGAAGCGGTCGTTGCCCAGGTAGATGGCAACGTGGTTGACCCGACGGCTCTTGATGTTGAAGAAAATCAGGTCGCCCGGCTTCAGATCCTTGCGCTCGACTTTCTCGCCATGACCGCTGGCCATGGCGTTGGAGGTGCGCGGCAGGTCGAAGGTGGCGTCGTTGAACGCATATTTCACCAGGCCGCTGCAGTCGAAGCCTTTACTTGGGCTGCTGCCGCCCCAACGATAAGGAGTACCGAGGACGTTCACCGCACGGCTCAGGACGTTGCTGCTTTCCTTGTTCGCCATCGGCGGAACCAGCTTGCCGTGATTGTTGCTGGCGAGCGTGGTGTGTTTCGTTTGTTTGCTGCTCTTGCTCGAAGGAGCCGAAGCATGGGATTTAGGGGTAAAACCGTTAACGTTGGGAAGACGTTGCTCACGATTGGTGGCGTGGGCGGCCAGTGGCATTAATAGGCAAATAGTTAGCCATGTCTTGAAAAATGGTCGCATTAGGCGTGGCTCTTAGGTGGTAGCGCGCAACTTTATAACAGCTTTTTTGTCCCTTCCGAGGCCGTTTGTCGATTCAACCCGGGGGTCAATTTCGCCCAACAAGCAGCAATCAGGTGCAATTGTCGGACAGAACCCAGGCCCCACAAGGCTTTGAGCAAGGTGTAACGCCCGCGAACCACTTGTCGGCTCGACACAAAAAAGTCACACAGATGCAGAAAAAATTTATCTATCGACGCTAAAGAGGCCATTCATGAACCGCTATCAGCAGGTTGCTCAACCCCAGGATACGCACAGCAAAGTGATCGGTTATCTGCTGTGGATTTTCGGCTTTACCGGCGCTCACCGTTTTTATTACGGCAAGCCGGTGACCGGGACGATCTGGTTTTTCACCTTCGGTTTGCTGGGCATTGGCTGGCTGATCGACGTGTTTCTGATCCCGGCGATGGATCGCGAGGCGGATCTGCGTTTCACCGCAGGACCGATCGAGTACAACGTGGCGTGGATTCTGCTGACGTTTCTGGGGGTGTTCGGTGTGCACCGGATGTACCAGGGCAAGTGGATCAGCGGTTTGCTGTATCTGCTGACCGGCGGCTTGTTCTTTATCGGCGTGTTGTATGACTTCTGGACGCTGAACGATCAGGTCTCGGTGCGTAACGCCGAAGGGCGCGGCGCCTTTCAGTAAGCGATGGCGAGGGGGCAGATCGTCGACGCACTTCGCGCGCTGGCAGGCAACCCCCTCGACATCCTGTCTTGCATTTATGTTATTTCAATTGTGCGATGGTTTGCATTTGGAAAACGACAAATGTAATGGCAGTGACGCCATAAAGTATTGCGATGACGGCGTGATTGGGTATGGACCAATACACAATCCTGTCCACCAAAATCAGTAGCGATACTGTTGCAATCAAGTATGCTGATATTTTCAGTAATAAAGCCGCAAACGAGTTGGCGCATGCCCAGCGTAATAAGAGAATCTGCAGTAGGTGCGTTAGTGCCAGTATCAGAAAAACCATCAGCGTTACACCAATGGGCAGGCCGATTGAATCCTGGCTTACGTCATATGTTCCTGCTTTGAGATTTTTTATTAGTATGAGTACTCCTGCGCCAGATGTAAGTGCGAGAACGATCGGGTACAAATAACTTATTAGTCTGTAAGTTCTTCTCATTCGCTCTCCGTTGTGCAGATGTCTGTAGAGTTATTGATGGTCACGGGGTAGGGTGAAATCCAGTTCCGCTTAGCCTTATTTTATGCTCGCCGAAAATGTCGATTTCATAATGTGTTCCGGAAAATACTCTGCCTGCTGTCGTTAATAACTCAAGGGCAGTTGATCTGTTGCTTGCGTCGAAGTCGTAAGTATCAGTATAGGCTCTGATAACGCCATCGAAAACCCAGGATCCTGTTTTGTCCCGCGTGAAGTTTCCGTCCATCTTTAACGTTATTCTTCCTAGATAAGCTCCGGTGACATTGCTGTCATTAATGGTGGCGTAAGGGATCTTCGGGTCAGATAAGTAATAAGTGCCGGCTTCTCGAGTGCTCGCGATAGAGCTTGCAAGTAAGGGCAGTTTGTTGGCCCTGACACTCAGGCCAATATTGTTGATGTTGACCCTCATCCTCTCACCATTTCCCCAGAGGTAATGAGCAAAGGCTTTGATCGGGCTGAAAGTACCTCCAGAAAGCTCGGTTGTGAGTGTTTCGTAATTCAGATTGTACGGAGCAGTCGCGGAAACTTTGATCAATGCTTCTATGGCGCTAAGTTTTTGCTGCGCCGCAAATGAATCAGCCAAACTGAAGTTGATGACTTTGTTCTTGAAATAACCATGGCTGATAGTGGCGGAGTTGCTTAGTAAATAGTTGTCGCTTTCTGTGATTCTCCAGAGGTCACGAATTCCACCTAGGGCGTCGTTATTAATTGCTTTGTTCACCATTTGCAGTTCATAGGTGAAGGCTTTAATTCCGGATTTCATTTCAAGCCAGGCATGAAACATATCCATTTCTGCTGAGGTTATTGCTGGGCCATTGCTCAGTGGTAGTGAATAGGTTTGACCGTCATTGGTTACGATGGCCTCTCCTGCGCCCTGCCAATCTGCTGTTGCGTAGGTCCCCCATCTGAAACCGGAGTCGACTGTAAAGCCGCCAGAGTTTCCTGTTGTGCCTCTGGTGATAATAGGGGGGAGCGTAAGTCCATTTTTCATATGTTCATCCTTGTGGGTGTTGGTTATCCCTCTAGCAGTTTTATATTAATGGCTGTGCGAAAGTTTCGCCTACGAGAACTTTGTAGGCTATTTCTGATTGTGTCGAAGCTGTTTTTACGGGCGTGTAAAGCGTCGGATATTTCTTTATGGCAGGCGGCCGCTTTCCTACGCCGCTTGGTGTAGATTTAACGGCTGAAGTGGCTAGAGGGAGATGGATATTGCGAACAATGAATTTAAGCGAAATTTCCCAGTAAGGATGTTTGTCGCTATCGAACAAACTATCAAGAGATAGCAGGCCACTACAGCCTGCTATCTCTGATCTTCAGGCCTGGTGGCTGATCCGCCCATCCACCAGGGTGTAACGCACTACGCCCGGCAGGCTGTGACCGAGGAACGGGCAGTTCTCGCCCTTCGACAGCCAGCCTTCACCGGCCACGGTGGACGCTTTCGGATCGAACAGCACGATATCCGCCGCACCGCCCACCGCCAGTTTGCCCGCCGGCAGACGCAGCGCATCCGCAGGGCCGGCGCTCAGGCGCGCGAGCAGGGTTGGCAGGTCCAGGAGACCATCCTCGACCAGCGTCATCGCCAGCGGCAGCAGCAGTTCAACACTGCTGATGCCCGGCTCGGTTGCGCCGAATGGCGCCAGTTTGGCGTCGCGTTCGTGCGGCTGGTGATGGCTGGAGATCGCCGACACCACGCCGGACTTCACCGCCTCGCGCAGGCCATCGCGGTCGGCGCGGGTGCGCAGCGGCGGTTGCACGTGATACAGGCTGCTGAAGTCGATCAGCGCTTCATCGGTGAGGATCAACTGGTACAGCGCGACATCCGCCGTGACCTTCAAGCCACGGGCCTGGGCCTGGGCGATCAGGGCCACACCGCGAGCGCTGGTCAGTTGACTGAAGTGCGCACGCACGCCGGTCTGCTCGACCAGCAGCAGATCGCGGGCCAGGGCCACGGTCTCTGCGGTTTCCGGAATGCCCGGCAGACCGAGGAAGCTGGCGACCGCGCCTTCGTGGGCCAGGCCGCCATCGGCCAGATCGTGATCCTGCGAATTGAAAATCACTGTCAGGTCGAAGGTGGCCGCGTAGTCCAGCGCCCGGCACAGGGTGCGGGTGTTGCGGAAACTCTCCAGACCATTGCCGAATGCCACGCACCCGGCGTCACGCAGAGCAACGAGCTCTGCAAGCTGTTCACCGTCCAGCCCTTTGCTCAGCGCGCCAATCGGGAACACCTTGGTGTTGCCGGCTTCGCGGGCACGGTCGAGGATCAGTTCGGCCACTGCAGAGGTGTCGAGCACCGGTTTGGTCTTCGGCGGGCAGCACAGGCTGGTCACGCCACCGGCCGCCGCCGCGCGGGTTTCGCTGGCAATGCTGCCTTTGCGGCTGTAGCCCGGCTCGCGCAGGGCGACGTTCAGATCGACCAGCCCTGGCGCAGCGACCAGGCCTTGGGCGTCGATGGTTTCAACGGCAGTGAAACCGGCCGGCGCGGCGCCGAGGGCGACGATCTTGCAGGCTTCAACGTGGATATCGGTGATTTGATCCAGGCCGCTGCTTGGATCGATGACGCGGGCGCCGAGAATGCTGAGCTTCACTGGGCGTTCTCCTGCTCGAATTGGCGCTGGGCTGTTTGTCCGCTCATGGCCATCGACAGCACGGCCATACGGATCGCGATGCCGTAGGTAACTTGATTGAGGATCACCGAATGCGGGCCGTCGGCCACTGCCGATTCGATCTCTACACCCCGGTTGATCGGCCCCGGGTGCATGACGATGCAATCGGGTTTGGCGCCGGCCAGACGCGCGGTGGTCAGGCCGAACAAGCGGTAAAACTCGCCTTCGCTGGGCAGCAGGCCGCCGGTCATGCGCTCACGTTGCAGGCGCAGCATGATCACCACGTCGACGTCTTTCAGGCCTTCGTTCATGTCGGTGTAGACCTTGACGCCGTACTGCTCGATGCCGATCGGCAGCAGGGTCTTCGGCGCGATCACGCGGATGTCCTGGCAGCCGAGGGTCTTCAGGGCGAGCATGTTCGAGCGCGCCACCCGCGAGTGCAGGATGTCGCCGACAATCGCTACCGAGAGGTTTTCGAAACCGCCCTTGTGCCGACGGATGGTCAGCATGTCGAGCATGCCCTGGGTCGGGTGCGCGTGCCGGCCGTCGCCGCCGTTGATGATCGCCACTTGCGGGCAGACATGCTCGGCGATGAAGTGCGCGGCGCCGGAATCGCCGTGGCGCACGACGAACATGTCGGCGGCCATGGCTTCGAGGTTGCGCAGGGTGTCGAGCAGGGTTTCACCCTTACTGGCCGAGGAGGTCGACACGTTCAGGGTGATCACGTCCGCCGACAGCCGCTGGGCCGCCAGTTCGAAGGTGGTGCGGGTGCGCGTGGAGTTTTCGAAGAACACGTTGCACACGGTCTTGCCGCGCAGCAACGGGACCTTCTTCACCGCCCGGGCACCGACTTCGAGGAACGAGTCGGCAGTGTCGAGGATTTCCGTCAGCAACTCGCGGCGCAGGCCGTCGAGCGAGAGGAAGTGGCGCAGCTGGCCCTGATCATTGAGCTGCAGCGGGCGCTTGGTATCTAGAGGCGTCATCGCGAGGGGGACTCTCAATAGGGCGGATTAAGGGTTCAGGTCTTGCAGTTCGAGCGCCAACGGCTCAGGGCCGGACAGCTTGACCCGCTCGTGGGCGGCCAGCGACAGCGTCGCACCGACCACGTTCGGGCGGATCGGCAGTTCGCCAGCGTCCAGGTCCAGCAGGCAGACCAGGGTCACGCTGGCCGGACGGCCGTAGTCGAACAGTTCGTTCATGGCGGCGCGGATGGTGCGACCGCTCATCAGTACGTCGTCGATCAGCACCAGATGCTGGCCTTCGATCTCGAAGGGCAGGGCCGAGGGGCGCACTTGCGGGTGCAGGCCGTTCTGGCTGAAGTCGTCGCGGTAGAAGGAAACATCCAGCGTGCCCAGCGGCGCATCGCTGCCCAGCTCCTTGAGCAGGGCCTGCGCCACCCAGATACCGCCGGTGCGGATGCCGATGTAGCGCGGTTCGCTGATGCCGCGCTGGGCCAGATGCGCCTTGAGGCGGATTGCCATCTGGCTGATCAGATCGGCGGGATTTGGCAGGCTCATGGTTGCTCCTTCTTGGGGTCGAGCCGGGTCCTTGGACGCGGCTCGGGTCGTAGCTCAAAAGAAAAGCGCCGAAGCGCTTGTCAGGATTCAAACAATGCAGTGTTTTCATCGAGCCAGCCCTGCAGCAGCAGGGCGGCGGCGATGGCGTCCACCGGGTTATCGCGGTAACTGCCTTTCTGCCCGCCACGCACCAGGCGTTCACCCTTGGCTTCAAAGGTGGTCAGGCGTTCGTCGTGGGTATAGAAGGGCACATTGAAGCGGCCGTTGAGGCGCCGGGCGAATTTCTCGGCGCGCAGGCACATTTCGCTGGGCGTGCCGTCCATATTCAGCGGCAGGCCGACCACCACAGCATCGGGTTTCCATTCCTTGAACAGGGCTTCGACCTGGTTCCAGTCCGGCACCCCGTTCTGCGCTTTCAGGGTGCACAGCTCGCGGGCCTGGCCGGTAATCACCTGGCCGACCGCAACGCCGATCTGTTTGGTGCCGTAGTCGAAGCCGAGAATCAGGCGCAGGGCCATCAGGCGTGCCCCGCCTGGCTGGTCAGCAGGCTGAGGTTGATCCCCAGGTGCCGTGCCGCCGCTTCCAGACGCAGTTCGCTGCTGGTGTTGAACAGGATATCGGCGTCGTACGGGCAGGTCAGCCAGGCGTTGTCGGCCAGTTCAGCCTCCAGTTGCCCGGCTTCCCAACCGGCGTAGCCGAGGGTGATCAGGCTTTTCGCCGGGCCCACGCCGTCGGCGATGGCGAACAGCACGTCCTGCGAGGTGGACAGCGCCAGATCACCGTCCAGCTCGACGGTGGCCTGAAAGGTCTTGCCCGCCGGGTGCAGGACGAAACCGCGATCGGTCTGCACCGGACCGCCAATGAAGATCGGCACATGCTGGCACAGTGCTGGCGGGTCGATGTCCGGGCGCAGTTGTTCGAGAATGTCAGCCAGATTCAGCTCTTGCGGTCGATTGACCACCAGCCCCATGGCGCCACTGGCCGTGTGCTCGACGATGTAGGTCAAGGTGTGGGCAAAGTTCGGGTCGGCCATGTGCGGCATGGCGATCAGGAAGTGATGCTTGAGGTAGCTGGGGCTGACGTTTTTCATGAGCGATAGTGTGGCGTTCAGGGGGCGAACTGACAAGCTGAAGCCGCCAAAAGATCGCAGCCTTCGGCAGCTCCTACACTTGACCTGCATTCCCCTGTAGGAGCTGCCGAAGGCTGCGATCTTTTGATCTTGCCTTTAATTGCTGGACAGTTTGTCGCCCCGGGCGAATTTCCAGGTGCGGATGATTTCCAGTCGATCAATGTCCGACAGATCACCGGTAAACGGTGCAAATGGCGCCGCCAGCCGGACGATGCGCTGCGCCGCCTGATCCAGCAGCGGCTGGCCGGAGGATTCGAGCACCAGCACTTCATACAGCGAGCCGTCGCGGTTGATCGAAACCATCAGGCGCAGGTTGCCGTAAATCTGCTTGCGTCGGGCTTCTTCCGGGTAGTTGAGGTTGCCGATGCGCTCGACCTTCTTGCGCCACTCATCCTTGTACCAGGCGCCCTTGTCGCGCATGGTCGAGGCGGCGCTCAGGCGGTGAATGCGCGGGCGCTTGGCGTACAGCTGTTGTTCGTTGGCCAGTTCCGCTTCGAGGCTGGCGATGTCGCTGGACAGCTGCGAGCTGTCGAACGTCGGTGCGTTGACCGCTGGCTTGGTCTCGGTTTTGGTTTCTTCTTTCTTGGTCGGCGCCTTTTGCTGTTTCGGCGCCACCGTGGTCACCGCAGCCTTGGGCGCCGCTTCGCGGACTTCCGGCTTGGCGGCCGGAGGCGGGGTGACCTTCTTGACCTGATTGTCCTGGAACGGCGCGACCTCGGTGGTCTTGGGGATCGCCTTCTTGTCCAGGGTGCCGCTGCCTTCCTGGTTTTCCTGAGCGAGGAAATCGGCCTTTTTCGGCTTGGTTTCGCTCTTGAAGGTGGCGAGGGTGATTTCCAGGGTTTTGCTGATCTGCTTGGGCTCGACCATGGTGAAGCCGACGCCCAGCAGCAGCGCCAAATGAATCAGCGCCGCGAGAAACAGGGTAAATCCGAGGCGATCGGCCGGGCGCACGCCACGATGGGCGAGTTCAACGGGCAGATCGGACGGGAGGGTCATGACAGAAAAACCAACATCGCGTTTTTACGGGCTCGGCATGATAACGCAATGTTGGTTTTTAGCTGCAAGCTACATAGAAACAAGCGACGAGCCGCAAGCTTCAAGCTTCAAGCTGACGCGGGCCGGCTTCAAGCTTGCGGCTTGGAGCTTAAAGCTTGCAGCTTCTTTTCGATCGCGTCCATCAGCATGCCGCCGATGTCGGTGCCGAACGCGTTGTCGATTTCGCGGATGCAGGTCGGGCTGGTGACGTTGATTTCGGTCAGGTGCTCGCCAATCACGTCCAGACCCACGAACAGCAGGCCTTTCTCGCGCAGGGTCGGGCCGACTTGCGCGGCGATCCAGCGATCCTTGTCGGTCAGCGGACGCGCTTCACCACGACCACCGGCGGCGAGGTTGCCACGGGTTTCGCCCTGGGCCGGAATCCGCGCCAGGCAGTAATCCACCGGTTCGCCGTCGATCATCAGGATGCGCTTGTCACCATCGACGATGGCCGGCAGGTAACCCTGAATCATGATCTGCTGCTTGCCGTGCAGCGTCAGGGTTTCGAGGATCACCGACAGGTTCGGGTGACCGGCGGTGTGACGGAAGATCGACGAACCGCCCATGCCGTCCAGCGGCTTGAGGATCACGTCACCGTGGTGATCGGCGAATTCGCGCAGCACGTCCGGGCGACGGCTGACGATGGTCGGCGGCGTGCACTGCGGGAACAGCGTGGCGAACAGCTTTTCGTTGCAGTCGCGCAGGCTCTGCGGCTTGTTGACCACCAGCACGCCAGCGGCTTCGGCCTGTTCCAGCAGGTAGGTGGAGTAGACGAACTCCATGTCGAACGGCGGATCCTTGCGCATCAGGATCACGTCCAGATCACTCAGCAGGTTGTCCTGCTCGGCGTCCAGTTCGAACCATTTTTCCGGGTTGGCGAAGACTTTCAGCGGCTTCATGCGCGCCCGGGCCTGACCTTCGGCCTGATACAGGTCGCGCTGTTCCATGTAGAACAGTTCCCAGCCACGTTTCTGCGCGGCCAGCAGCATGGCCAGCGAGCTATCCTTTTTATAGGAAATGCTGGCGATAGGGTCCATGACAATCCCGACGCGAACGCTCATTGGATTTTCCTCGAAAATTGGCTACCGGATCGGTATTGAAAAAGTGCCGCCAGAGTGGCGCCGGGCGGGTTTTCGGTCAAGGAAAAACCCGTCGATAGATTGCATCTGGAGACTGTGCTAAAAAGGCTGGCATAGCGTGCTGGCCCTTGAGTATCAAGGGTTTCCAGCCATTACTCATCGCAAAACGGACAATTTGATTCGCAAAGGCGACGGTAGAGCCCCTTATGGAACAGCAGTCCAGCGCCTTGAAGGTCATGGTGATCGATGACTCGAAAACGATTCGTCGCACCGCCGAAACGCTGTTGAAGAATGTGGGCTGCGAGGTCATCACGGCCATCGACGGTTTCGACGCCCTGGCCAAGATCGCCGACAACCACCCCGGAATCATTTTTGTCGACATCATGATGCCGCGTCTGGATGGTTATCAGACCTGCGCTTTAATCAAAAACAACAGTGCGTTCAAGGCCACGCCGGTGATCATGCTGTCGTCGCGGGACGGGCTGTTCGACAAGGCCAAGGGACGGATTGTCGGTTCTGATCAATTTTTGACCAAGCCTTTCAGCAAGGAAGAACTGCTCAACGCGATTCAGGCCCACGTTCCGGGCTTCGCTGCCGTTTTGCCGCAGTAAGACACGTACAGTGACGCTCGGCCAGCGGGCCGGATGTCGACAAGAAAAATGGGGAAGACCATGGCACGTATCCTGATCGTCGATGATTCGCCGACTGAAATGTACAAACTCACCGGCATGCTGGAAAAGCACGGTCATGAAGTGCTCAAGGCCGAAAACGGTGCCGACGGCGTGGCCCTGGCCCGTCAGGAAAAACCCGACGCCGTGCTGATGGACATCGTCATGCCCGGCCTCAACGGCTTCCAGGCCACCCGGCAACTGACCAAGGATGCCGAGACCAGCCATATCCCGGTGATCATCATCACCACCAAGGATCAGGAAACCGACAAGGTCTGGGGCACCCGTCAGGGCGCGAAGGATTACCTGACCAAACCGGTCGAAGAAGACATGCTGATCAAGACCCTGAACAACGTGCTGGCCGGTTGATCGTGCGGCCATGAGCGAATCGCTGACCGCGTTCGAACTGCTGTGGCAGATCGACCAGCGCTGTCGCCTGCTGGCGGCGGACCTGCCGTCGCAGCCCGGTCGCCAGGATCGCTGGAGCGGCATCGGTTTTCGCCTTGGCGAGCACTGGTACGTGACGCCGATGGGCGAAGTCAGCGAAGTGCTGCACGAGCCGCGCTTCACTCAGTTGCCCGGGGTCAAACCGTGGGTCAAAGGGGTGGCTAACCTGCGTGGGCGCCTGCTGCCGATCATGGATCTGTGCGGATTCTTCGGTCACGAACTGTCGCCGCTGCGCAAACACCGACGGGTGTTGGTGGTGGAGCATCAGGACGTGTTCGCCGGGCTGCTGGTTGATGAGGTGTTCGGCTTGCAGCACTTCGAGCAGGACAGCTTCGAGCCGATCTCGATCAGCAAGCGCCAGGGCTCCAAGGCCGAGTTCGTCAAAGGCTATTTCCGGCGCGAGCAGAACTGGCGGGTGTTCAGCCTTTTTGCACTGGCCAAATCGCCGGTGTTCATGAGCGTCGCGATATAACCGTAACAACAAAGATCCCTTGTAGGAGTGAGCCTGCTCGCGATTCAGGCACCGCGGTGTATCAAACACACCGCGTTATCGTTCAATCGCGAGCAGGCTCACTCCTACAGGTTCTACGGGTGAGCTTCAAACAGGCGAGGACCGATGACAAAAGCAAAAACAGGCAAGTCGGCAGAAGGGTCGCGCAGTCGCTCGCAGATCATCGTGCTGTTCATCGCACTGATCGTGTTCATCATGCTGCTGTTCGCCAACTTCGCGTACCTCAACACCCAGGCCAACTACGACAAACAGTACATCGGCCACGCCGGTGAGCTGCGCGTGCTGTCGCAACGCATCGCCAAGAACGCCACCGAAGCCGCCGCCGGCAAGGCTGCCGCGTTCAAGCTGCTGAGCGATGCGCGCAACGATTTTGCCCAGCGCTGGGGCTACCTGAAGAAGGGCGACCCGACCACCGGCCTGCCACCTGCCCCGGCCACCGTGCGCCCGGAAATGCGCGCCGTGCAGTTGGACTGGGAACGCCTGCTGAAAAACACCGACGCGATTCTCTCCAGCGAGCAGACCGTGCTGTCGCTGCATCAGGTCGCCGCGACGCTGGCCGAAACCGTGCCGCAGTTGCAGATCGAATACGAAAAAGTCGTCGAGATTCTCCTGCAACGTGGCGCACCGGCGGCGCAAGTGGCGATGGCCCAGCGCCAATCGTTGCTGGCCGAACGTATCCTCGGCGCGGTCAACACTGTGCTGGCCGGTGACGAGAATTCGCAGCAGGCCGCCGATGCCTTCGGTCGCGATGCCACGCGTTTTGGCCAGGTGCTCAACGGCATGCTGCAGGGCAACCCGACGCTGAAAATCAGCCAGGTCGAAGACCGCGATGCCCGTGCGCGCCTGAGTGAAATTTCCGAGCTGTTCCAGTTCGTCTCCGGCTCCGTGGATGAAATCCTCGAAACCTCGCCGGAACTGTTCAAGGTTCGTGAGTCGGCCGGCAACATCTTCAACCTGTCACAAACTCTGCTCGACGAAGCCTCGCACCTGGCCACCGGTTTCGAAAACCTCGCTGGCGGGCGCAATACCGACACCATCGGCGGCTACGTGCTCGGGTTGCTGGCGCTGGCCTCGATCATCCTGATCGGCATGGTCATGGTTCGCGAAACCAATCGCCAGTTGCGCGAGACCGCCGAGAAGAACGAGCGCAACCAGAACGCGATCATGCGTCTGCTCGACGAGATCGAAGACCTTGCTGATGGCGACCTCACCGTGACCGCCTCGGTGACCGAAGACTTCACCGGGACCATCGCCGACTCAATCAACTATTCCGTCGACCAACTGCGCGATCTGGTGGCGACCATCAACCTCACCGCCGGCCAGGTCGCCGCCGCCGTGCAGGAAACCCAGGCCACCGCGATGCACCTGGCCCAGGCCTCGGAGCATCAGGCGCAGCAGATTTCCGAAGCCTCCACGGCGATCAGCGACATGGCCCAGTCGATCGATCAGGTGTCGGCCAACGCCGCTGAATCCTCGGCGGTGGCCGAGCGTTCGGTGGAGATCGCCAACAAGGGCAACGAGGTGGTGCACAACACCATCCACGGCATGGACAACATCCGCGAACAGATTCAGGACACCGCCAAGCGCATCAAGCGTCTGGGCGAGTCCTCTCAGGAGATTGGCGACATCGTCAGCCTGATCGACGACATTGCCGACCAGACCAACATACTCGCCCTCAACGCAGCGATTCAGGCCTCGATGGCCGGGGATGCCGGGCGCGGTTTCGCGGTGGTTGCCGACGAAGTGCAGCGTCTGGCCGAACGCTCGTCCGCCGCCACCCGGCAGATCGAAACCCTGGTGCGGGCGATCCAGACCGACACCAACGAAGCGGTGATCTCCATGGAACAGACCACCACCGAGGTGGTACGCGGCGCGCGGCTGGCGCAGGATGCCGGTGTGGCCCTGGAAGAAATCGAAGGCGTATCGAAGACCCTCGCGGCCCTGATCCAGAGCATTTCCAACGCGGCGCAGCAACAGACCTCGTCGGCCGGGCAGATTTCCCTGACGATGAACGTGATCCAGCAGATCACCACGCAGACCTCGTCCGGCTCCACCGCCACCGCCGAAAGCATCGGCAACCTGGCGAAGATGGCCAGTCAGCTGCGCCGTTCGGTATCCGGTTTCACCTTGCCGTCGGCATCCGCGACGGACAAGGCGTGAGTGGAGTGGTTATGGGTGACCGGCACGACTACGTGGCCCTCGAATGGGTCAAGGGCGAAATTGCCGAAACGCTGAAACAGGCGCATCAGGCGATTGAAGCCGTGCTCGATGATCCGCAGGCCTTTCCCGGGCTGGACGAGTGCCTGGATTACATCCATCAGGTCCACGGCAGTCTGCAGATGGTCGAGTTCTACGGCGCAGCGTTGCTCGCCGAAGAGATGGAGCATCTGGTCGAGGCCTTGCAACATGAACGCGTCAGCCATCGCGACGAAGCCCTGCACCTGCTGCTGCAAGCCCTCGGGCAATTGCCGATCTACCTCGACCGCGTACAGAACGCCCGCCGCGACCTGCCACTGGTGGTGCTGCCGCTGATCAACGACCTGCGCAGCGCCCGGGGCGAAAGCCTGCTCTCGGAAACCAGCTTGTTCAGCCCGCAATTGCCCGAGCTGCCGCCGCTCAGCGATGAAGCGCTGGCGACACTGGAGCCGCCAGATCTGCCGAACGTGCTGCGCAAGTTGCGCCAGATGCTGCAAATGGCGCTGGTCGGGCTGTTGCGCGAGCAGGATGACCAGACGCATCTGGAGTACCTGGCGAAAGTCTTCACTCGCCTCGAAGCGCTCAGCGGCGACGCGCCGTTGAGCCCGTTGTGGCAAGTGGCATCGGCGCTGGTCGAAGGCATGCGCGAAGGCGCCATCGCCCACAGCCCGGCGCTGCGCAGCCTGTTCAAGGACGCCGACAAGGAACTCAAGCGCCTGCTCGAACAGGGCATGCGCGGCCTCAATCAGCCGCCCCCTGCGGAGCTGCTGAAAAGCCTGCTGTTCTATATTGCCAAAGCCGAACATCCCACCGGGCAGATGCTGACCATGAAAGATCGCTACTCCCTGGACGACGCGTTGCCCGACAGCGCGATGGTCGACGAAGAACGCGTGCGCCTGGCCGGCCCCGACCGCGATGCGATGCGCTCGGTGCTGGCGGCGTTGTGCGAAGAACTGGTGCGGGTCAAGGAACGCCTCGACCTGTTCGTGCGCAGCGACCGTCAGCACATCGCCGATCTGGAAAGCCTGCTGGCGCCGCTGCGGCAGATCGCCGACACCCTGGCGGTGCTCGGTTTCGGCCAGCCGCGCAAGGTTATCATCGATCAACTGGCGGTGGTCCTCAGCCTCGCCCAGGGCCAGCGCGAACCGAACGACGCGACGCTGATGGACGTCGCCGGCGCCTTGCTCTACGTCGAAGCGAACCTGGCCGGGATGGTCGGCACGGTGGAGCCGGAAAGCCCCGAAGACTCGCGCTTGCCGACTACCGACCTGACGCAGATCCACCAGATCGTGATCAAGGAAGCGCGCATCTGCCTGCAACAGGCCAAGGACATGATCGTCGACTACATCGACGCCGACTGGGATCGCCAGCACCTGCAACCGTTGCCGGAGCTGCTGACCCAGGTGCGCGGCGCGCTGGCGATGATTCCGCTGAGCCGGGCGGCCAGTCTGGTCGAGGCCTGCAACAGCTTCATCCGCGAGCATTTGCTGCTTGATCCCCACGAGCCGGGCTGGCAGCAACTGGATAATCTGGCCGACGTCATCACCAGCCTTGAGTATTACCTCGAACGCCTCGGCGACGACCCGCAAGCGCCGAATGAGCAACTGCTGGACGTCGCGCAGAAGAGCCTCGCCAGCCTTGGGTTCTTTCCAGACGAACAGCCCAACGAACCATACGTGCCGCTGCTCGACGACGTGCTCAGCCCCAGCGAAGCGCGGGTGATGCAGGACCTGCAAGCGCTGGATGATCCCGAGACCGTGCAGTCGCTGGCCGATGTACTGGCCAGCCCGGTCTCGGCGGTCAACCCGCCGGCCCTGATCACCCCCGGCAGCCTGATGCCGCCGCCCGCCGATGAAGAACCGGTGGACGATGAACTGCGCGAAGTGTTCCTCGAAGAGACCGACGAAGTGCTCGAGGTTCTGCACGAATACCTGCCGCGCTGGACGGCCGACACCCATGACCGCGCCGCACTGACCGAACTGCGTCGCGCCTTTCACACCCTGAAGGGCAGCGGGCGTATGGTTCGTGCCTTGATCCTGGGTGAGCTGGCGTGGGCGGTGGAAAACCTGCTCAACCGCGTGCTGGAACACAGCGTCGAACCCGGCCCGCAGGTACAGCAGTTGCTCCAGGACAGCGTGCTGTTGCTGCCGGAGCTGATCAACGAATTCGCCACTCAGCGCCAGCGTCAGCGCAGTGACGTCGATCAACTTGCGGCCCGCGCTCACGCACTGGCCAAAGGTGACGCGGCATTGGCCGATGAAGACGTCGCCGACGTTGCCGCGCTGGATCCGCTGTTGCTGGAGATTTTCCGCAACGAGGCCGAAACCCACCTCGCCAGCCTCAACCGGTTCCTCGATCAGGCCGCCGAGCATGTACCGCTGCAGGCCAGCGACGAATTGCAGCGCGCCTTGCACACCCTCAAGGGCAGTGCGTCGATGGCCGGTGTGCTGCCGATTGCCGAACTGGCGGCGCCGCTGGATCAACTGGCCCGCGAGTTCAAGGCGCATCAGTTGCCGCTCGACCTGGACGAAGTGGAACTGCTGCTCGAAGCCGAGGGCCTGTTCAGGGTTGGCCTGCGTCAGCTCAAGCACGATCCGCTGGCGCCGATCGTCGGTGCGCAGTCGCTGATCAAACGCACCGGTGCGCTACTCGCCGAACGTCTGGAAGCCATCCTCAATTCGCCGAATACAGGCCTGCGGGTCAAGCGCGATCCGCAACTGATCAACAACTTCCTCGCCCAGGGCATGGACATCCTGCTCGATGCCGAAAGCCTGCTGCAGCGTTGGCAGCAGCACCCCGGCGAGCGCCAGGAACTCAGCGCGCTGCTGGATGAACTGACCACCCTCGGCGAAGGCGCGCATCTGGCCGATCTGCTGCCGGTGGACGTGTTGTGCGAAGCCTTGCTCGACCTCTACGGCGCGGTGGAGGAAAGCAGCCTGGCGGTCAGCGAGCGGTTTTTCCAGGAGGCGCAGAACGCCCACGAAGCGCTGATCAACATGCTCGACGAACTGGCTGCCGGCCAGGAAGTCACGCCGCAGCCGCAGCGTATTCGTGCCCTGCACGAACTGCTCGACGAAAGCCTCGACCCGACGTCCATGGGGCTGATCCGCAGCGACGGCAGCCGCACCTTGAGCATCCATGAACTGGGCGCCGCGACCGCCGAACTCGCTCAAGCCAATAGCGCAACCGCACCGGACGACGAGATCGTCGAGATCTTCCTCGAAGAGGCGGTGGACATTCTCGACAGTGCCGGCCAGGCCTTGCAGCGCTGGTTGAGCGACCCGGACAACGCCGCGCCACTGTCGTCGTTGCAGCGCGACTTGCACACGCTCAAGGGTGGCGCGCGGATGGCCGAGGTCGATGCCATCGGCGATCTGGCGCATGAACTGGAAGGTCTTTACGAAGGGCTGGTGGACCGTCGCTACAGTCACAGCGAGACCCTGGGGCATTTACTGCACAAGAGCCATGACCGCTTGGCGTTGTTGCTGGAGCAGTTGCAGGCGCGTCAACCGCTGACCCCGGCGCTGGATCTGATCGAGGCGATCCGCCAGTTCCGTCAGGGCGCCTCCGGCACTGCCGAAACGGCGCAGCCGACCGCCGAACACGACAGCGCCGCACATGACCCGGAGCTGCTGGAGATCTTCCTCGAAGAAGGTTTCGACATCATCGAAAACTCTGGCGCGGCGTTGCTGCGCTGGCAGGCCGAGCCGGGCAATCGGCAGGAAGTGGAAACCCTGCTGCGCGACCTGCACACCCTCAAGGGCGGCGCGCGGATGGTCGAGATCGGCCCGATCGGCGACCTGGCCCATGAGCTGGAGTACCTTTACGAAAGCCTCGCCACCGGCGTGCTGCAACCGTCCGCCGAACTGTTTGCGCTGGTGCAACGCGGGCATGACCGCCTGGCGCAAATGCTCGACGGCGTGCGCGCCGGGCAGCCGTGCCCGCCTGCGGATCGGCTGATCAGCGCGATCCAGAATTTCAGTCACCCGGCGACCCCCGACACACCGCCGCCGGTGCCGCTGGCGGTCAAGACCGAACCCGCCGCACCGGCCGCCGATGCCGGCGCGGACATGGTCAAGGTCTCAGCCGAACTGCTCGATGAACTGGTCAACCTGGCCGGGGAAACCTCGATTTTCCGTGGCCGTATCGAACAGCAGGTCAACGATGCGCAGGTTGCGCTGAACGAGATGGAAACCACCATCGAGCGCATGCGCGATCAATTGCGCCGGCTCGACACCGAAACCCAGGGGCAGATTCTCAGCCGCCAGCAAGTCGATGCCGAACGCCTCGGTTACGAAGAATTCGACCCGCTGGAAATGGACCGCCATTCGCAGTTGCAGCAACTGTCGCGGGCGCTGTTCGAATCCGCCTCGGACCTGCTCGACCTCAAGGAAACCCTCGACCGCCGCAACCACGACGCCGAGAACCTGTTGCAGCAACAAGGGCGGATCAACACCGAGTTGCAGGAAGGCCTGATGCGCACGCGCATGGTGCCGTTCGATCGCATGCTGCCACGGCTCAAACGCATCGTGCGTCAGGTCGCCGAAGAGCTGAACAAGGACGTCGCGTTCATCATCGACAACGCCGAAGGCGAGATGGATCGCAACGTGCTGGAGCGCATGGCCGCGCCGCTGGAACACATGCTGCGCAACGCCGTCGATCATGGCCTGGAGTCCGCCGAGGTGCGGCTGGCGGCGGGCAAACCGGCGCAAGGCACGATCAGCCTGGACCTCTTGCGAGAGGGGGGCGACATCGTTTTCGATATCCGCGACGACGGCGCCGGGGTGCCGCTGGATGCGGTGCGGCGCAAGGCGATCAAGCGCGGTTTGCTGGCGCCGGACGCCGAGATCAGTGACCGCGATGTGCTGCAGTTCATCCTGCAGCCGGGCTTTTCCACCGCTGAAAAAATCACCCAGATTTCCGGGCGCGGCGTCGGCATGGACGTGGTCCACGAAGAAGTCCGCCAGCTCGGCGGCACCATGAGCATCGACTCGGTGCCGGGGCAGGGCGTGCATTTCCGCATTCGCTTGCCATTCACCGTGTCGGTCAATCGGGCGTTGATGGTGCAGTGCGGCGAGGATCAATACGCGATTCCGCTGAACACCATCGAAGGCATCGTGCGCGTCCTGCCGAATGATCTGGAAGGGCACTTTCGCAACGATCCGCCGAGCTACCACTACGGCGGGCAACGCTATGAGTTGTGCTACCTGGGTGAGCTGCTGAAAACCGCGCCACGGCCGAAACTGCTCGGCCAGAGCCTGCCATTGCCGGTGCTGCTGGTGCAGTGCAATGACCGGCACATCGCGGTGCAGGTCGACGCGATGGCCGGCACCCGCGAGATCGTGGTCAAGAGCCTCGGCCCGCAGTTCGCGGCGGTGCAGGGCGTGTCCGGGGCGACGATTCTCGGCGATGGCCGGGTGGTGCTGATTCTCGACCTGCTGGCGCCGATCCGCGCGATGCAGGCGCGGGTCGCGCAGCGTCCGGCCCATGCGGAAATCGACAGCGAGCCACAGAAGCCGCTGCTGGTGCTGGTGGTCGACGACTCGGTCACCGTGCGCAAGGTCACCAGCCGTTTGCTCGAACGCCACGGCATGAACGTGCTGACCGCCAAGGACGGCGTCGATGCGATGTTGCTGCTCGAAGAACACATGCCCGACCTGATGCTGCTCGACATCGAAATGCCGCGCATGGACGGCTTCGAAGTCGCCACTCAGGTGCGCCACGACGAACGCCTGCAACACCTGCCGATCATCATGATCACCTCGCGCACCGGGCAGAAACACCGCGACCGCGCGATGGCCATCGGCGTCAACGACTACCTCGGCAAGCCGTATCAGGAGTCGGTGCTGCTCGAAAGCATTGCCCACTGGAGCAAGAAACATGCATGAGCGCCGCCACAACGCGCGCACCAGCCAACTCACCGGCCTGCTGCTGCCGCTGGCCGACCGCAACCTGATCCTGCCCAACGTCGCGGTGGCCGAGCTGATCGACTACCAGGCCAGCGCCTTCGACCTCGACACACCGCCGTGGTATTTGGGGCGGGTGAGCTGGCGTGAGCGGCAGATTCCGCTGCTGAGTTTCGAGTCGGCCTGCGGGCAGAAAGTCGTCATCGGCGAGCGTGCACGGATCGTCATCCTCAACGCCCTCGGAGGGTTGCCGCAGCTGAAATTCATTGCGCTGCTGGTGCAGGGAATTCCGCGTTCGTACAAGCTCGACAGTCAGTTGAGTTATGTCGATGTGCCGCTGTGTGCGCTGGAGCAGGCGGCGGTGCAGGTCGGGGAACAGGTGGCGAAGGTGCCGGATTTGTTGGGGTTGGAGCAGTTGTTGGTGGAGGCTGGCCTTATTCACTGATCCGGAATCTTCAGTGGCCTGACTGGCCTCATCGCGAGCAGGCTCACTCCTACAATTGGAATGCGTTCCCCCTGTAGGAGTGAGCCTGCTCGCGATAGCGTCCTATGCATCACCTAGAATCCGACAGACAAATCCTCAATTCCCGTCGCGCAATAAACACCTTCCAGTACACCCGTTTAAAGACACTCAGTGTTACGGCTCACCAGCCTACAAATCCTTGCGCCGCTGCCTACGCATGCACCAGAATCCGCC
Source organism: Pseudomonas serboccidentalis (assembly GCF_028830055.1). Classification (NCBI taxonomy): domain Bacteria; kingdom Pseudomonadati; phylum Pseudomonadota; class Gammaproteobacteria; order Pseudomonadales; family Pseudomonadaceae; genus Pseudomonas; species Pseudomonas serboccidentalis. The sequence goes on along the minus strand of NZ_CP101655.1, from coordinate 1,047,371 downwards.
GGCTTGTGCGCCCTCGGCAGGCTGCGTAACTTGATCCCGTCACTGATTCCCAGTGATCGGGTTTAGCAGCTCGTGGATAATCTAAGGGTGCACATACATCATCGTCGGGCTCAGTGCCTGCATTCGATGGCGGCTGTGCGCAGGGCGCTTCGGCGCGCCGGCTTCCTTAGGTTCCCCGGTCTGCTAACCTGCGTTCAGCTGCCACCCCTTCTTTTAGCAGAGAAGCGGTTCCAGCTTTATTTCGGAACCTGAAAATGATTAAACCGACACCAAGTCCGCCGCCAACAGATGCGGCCTCCCCCTACGAAGCCCCCGACTCCAAGAAATTCCACGAAGCCGCCGAACGCGCCCTCGACCACTACCTCGGCCCGCCGTCACCCGACCTCATGGCCGCGCCCTACACCCCCAACACGCTCTACATGGTTAACCCCGAAGCCGACAGCGAATCCCTGCTGGCCGACGCCAGTGAATCACTCGGCTCGGCCACGGTCATGCTCAACAACCATGCGGCGCTGGTACAAGGCACGCACCGTAAGACCCTGCAAGGCATTGCTCAGGTGGTGATGGTGGCGGAGATGGCGGTCAACCGGGTGTTGGACAAGTTGGTGCCCACGGACTGAAGAATTGCGGTGAGGCCTCTGACGCCATCGCGAGCAGGCTCACTCCTACATTTGGAATGCGTTCCCTTGTAGGAGTGAGCCTGCTCGCGATAGCTATCTAAACCGTTACGCTCAGCGTAATGATTCACCGCCGCGCTTGATTGATGCGCCTCACCCACACGCCTACCTTGGCTCCACGACAGCGAACCCCGTGGAGTGAGCATGACAACAACAATTTCCCCCGACTCGCGCTGGACGCGGCGGCGTGACGAGAAGCAGCGGCGCCTCGACAAGGTGCGCGGGCTGGCCGACGGTGTGGTGTTGCCCACCGACAAGATCGTCGCCGCGCTCGAAGCGCTGATCCATCCCGGCGACCGCGTGGTGTTGGAGGGCAACAACCAGAAGCAGGCGGATTTCCTTTCCCGTTCGCTGGCCAAGGCTGACCCGGCCAAGCTCCACGACCTGCACATGATCATGCCCAGTGTCGGCCGCTCCGAGCATCTGGACCTGTTCGAGCGCGGCATCGCCCGCAAGCTCGATTTCTCTTTCGCCGGCACCCAGAGCCTGCGCATCAGCCAGTTGCTCGAAGACGGCCTGCTGGAAGTCGGCGCGATCCACACCTACATCGAACTCTACGCACGGCTGGTGGTGGATCTGATCCCCAACGTCGTGCTCTCGGCCGGTTTCATGGCTGACCGCGCCGGCAATATCTACACCGGTCCGAGCACCGAAGACACTCCCGCGCTGATCGAACCGGCGGCGTTCAGCGACGGCATCGTCATCGTCCAGGTCAATCAGTTGGTCGACGACGTCAGCGAACTGCCCCGCGTGGACATTCCCGCCTCGTGGGTCGATTTTGTCGTAGTGGCCGACAAGCCGTTCTACATCGAACCGCTGTTCACCCGCGACCCACGGCACATCAAGCCTGTGCACGTGTTGATGGCGATGATGGCGATCCGTGGCATCTACGAAAAACACAATGTGCAGTCGCTCAACCACGGCATCGGTTTCAACACCGCCGCCATCGAGCTGATCCTGCCGACCTACGGCGAGTCCCTCGGCCTCAAAGGCAAGATTTGCCGCAACTGGACGCTCAACCCGCACCCAACATTGATCCCGGCGATCGAGAGCGGTTGGGTTGAAAGCGTGCATTGCTTCGGCACCGAACTGGGCATGGAAAACTACATCGCCGCACGCCCCGACGTGTTCTTTACCGGGCGCGACGGCTCGCTGCGTTCCAACCGGATGTTCTGCCAACTGGCGGGGCAGTACGCGGTGGATCTGTTTATCGGCGCGACGTTGCAGGTCGATGGCGATGGCCATTCCTCCACCGTAACCCGTGGTCGCCTCGCCGGGTTCGGCGGTGCGCCGAACATGGGCCACGACCCGCGTGGCCGGCGTCACGGCACCCCGGCGTGGCTCGACATGCGTCACGACGACTCGCAGCAACCGATGCTCGAACGCGGCAAGAAACTCGTGGTGCAAATGGTCGAGACCTTCCAGGAGGGCGGCAAACCGACCTTTGTCGAAACCCTCGACGCGGTGGAAGTGGCGAAGAAAAGCGGCATGCCGCTGGCGCCAATCATGATCTACGGCGACGACGTCACTCATCTGCTCACCGAAGAGGGCATCGCCTACCTGTACAAGGCGCGCTCGCTGGAAGAACGTCAGGCGATGATCGCTGCCGTCGCGGGTGTCACCGCCATCGGCCTGCGCCACAACCCGAAAGACACCGAACGCATGCGCCGCGAAGGCCTGATCGCCTTGCCCGAAGACCTCGGCATCCGCCGCACCGACGCCACCCGCGAACTGCTGGCGGCGAAAAGCGTGGCTGATCTGGTCGAGTGGTCCGGCGGCCTGTACAACCCGCCCGCCAAGTTCAGGAGCTGGTAATGCACGCACTCAACCTGCAAGCGAAACCCCTCAGCCTGAGCGAACGCCTGGCCGATCTGGCGGTGGATGCGCTGATCGACGAAGCCGATCTGTCGCCGAAACCGGCGCTGGTCGACCGGCGTGGCAATGGCGCGCACACCGATTTGCACCTGGGCCTGATGCACGCGTCGGCGTTGTCGTTGTGGCCGGCGTTCAAGGAAATGGCTGAAGCGGCGGTTGAAATCGGAGAGGCCGGTTTACCACTGCGCGAAGCCATTGGCCGCATCGGCCGTGAAGGCGAGCAAGCGATGCTCTCGACCACCAACGGCGTGAACACCCATCGCGGGGCGATCTGGGCCTTGGGGCTTTTGATCACCGCCGCGGCACTGGAACCGCAATCCAGCGGCTCCAGCGCCGTCTCTGTGCGTGCTGCGCGTCTGGCATTGCTCGACGACCGCTACGCACCGCGCCCACTCAGCCATGGCGCCCAGGTCGCTTTGCGTTACGGCGCACGCGGTGCTCGCGAACAAGCGCAACTCGGCTTCCCGTCCGTGCTGCAACGCGGTTTGCCGCAGCTCAAACGCAGCCGAGCCAACAGCCACGGCGAACAGAACGCCCGACTCGACGCCTTGCTGGCGATCATGACTGACCTCGCTGATACCTGCGTGCTCTACCGCGCCGGTGAACAGGGTCTGCACGCCATGCAAAGCGGCGCGCAAGCCGTGCTCGACGCCGGTGGCAGCGCCAGCCTCGGCGGGCGTCGGCGCCTGCACGAACTGGATCAACAACTCATCGCATTGAATGCCTCGCCCGGTGGCGCCGCCGACTTGTTCGCCGCCACGCTGCTGCTCGATCGCATCGAGCGCGACGGCATCCTTCAGGGAGCGTTTTGATGGAAACCCTATCGTTTGAATTCCCCGCCGGGCAGCCGCCACGCGGTCGCGCACTGGTCGGTTGTGTCGGTTCGGGTGATCTGGAAGTGCTGATCGAACCGGGGCTGGCCGGCAAGCTGACGATCAATGTGCAGACCTCGGTCAACGGTGCGCAGCAGCGCTGGCAGCATCTGTTTGCGCGGATGTTCGACGGCACCACGCCGCCGGCGATGGCGATCGATATCCACGACTTCGGCGCGACGCCGGGGGTAGTGCGTTTACGTCTGGAACAGGGTTTCGAGGAGATCGGCCATGACTGACAGCGCAGCGCTGCTCAACAAACACAGCTTCGTCGAACTCGGTGCGCGGCAACGGGCGAAAGCCTTGCTCGATGCCGGGTCCTTTCGTGAACTGCTCGACCCGTTTCAGCGCGTCATGTCGCCGTGGCTCGAACGCCAGGGTGTGGTGCCGCAAGCCGATGACGGCGTGGTGATCGCCAAGGGCAGCCTCGACGGTGTGCCGGTGGTGATCGCGGCGATTGAAGGCGCGTTCCAGGGCGGCAGCCTCGGCGAAGTCGGCGGGGCGAAGATTGCCGGCGCGCTGGAACTGGCCGCTGAAGACAACCGCAAGGGCATCCCGACCCGCGCCGTGTTGCTGCTGGAAACCGGTGGCGTGCGCTTGCAGGAAGCCAACCTCGGGCTGGCGGCGATTGCCGATATTCATGCGGCGATTGTCGATTTGCAGCAGTACCAACCGGTGGTCGGTGTGGTGGCGGGCAGCGTTGGCTGTTTCGGCGGCATGTCGATTGCCGCTGCGCTGTGCAGCTATTTGCTGGTGACCCAGGAAGCGCGCCTCGGCTTGAACGGCCCGCAGGTGATCGAGCAAGAAGCCGGGATCGAAGAATACGACTCACGAGATCGGCCCTTCATCTGGAGCCTGACCGGTGGCGAGCAACGTTTCGCCAGTGGTCTGGTGGATCGTTATGTCGCCGATGATGTGGCGCAGATTCGTCAACAGGTGGGCGAGTTGCTGCAACAGGGTTTGCCAGCACAGCCGCGCAGTCAGCGTGCCGCATGGTTCCTGCAACGTCTGGCGAGCCTGAACACTGACAAGCAAATCGAGCCTTCGGTGGTTCGCGATCTGTATCAAGGAGAGCGCTCATGAGCGGTTATTCCGTGCGCGGTTTGAACTGGTTCAACGCCTTGAGCGCGGGTGCGCAAGCGGTCGAAGGGCTGCCACCGTCGCTGCAGGTGGCCGATGGCGAGCTCGGGCGGTTTATCGCTGTGGTGGCTGACCCGGACAACCGTTTTCCACGCGCTCGCAACGGCGAAGTCGGGCTGCTCGAAGGTTGGGGTCTGGCCAAGGCTGTGGATGACGCGATCAGCGCTGACCGCGACAAAGCACAGAAGCGCCCGATCATCGCCATCGTCGATGTACCGAGCCAGGCTTATGGCCGCCGCGAAGAAGCGCTCGGCATTCATCAGGCTTTGGCCGGTGCGGCGGACAGCTATGCCCGCGCCCGGCTGGCGGGGCATCCGGTGATTGCGCTGCTGGTGGGTAAGGCGATGTCCGGGGCGTTTCTCGCTCACGGTTACCAGGCCAATCGCTTGATCGCTCTGCGCGACCCCGGCGTGATGGTGCATGCGATGGGTAAGGCTTCGGCGGCGCGGGTGACCTTGCGCAGCGTTGAAGAGCTGGAAGCACTGGCCGCCAGCGTGCCGCCGATGGCTTATGACATCGACAGTTATGCGAGTCTCGGGCTGCTATGGGAAACCTTGTCGGTGCAGCAGATCGAGCAGCCAACAGCGGAGGATCTGGCGCGGGTCAGCGAATGCCTGAAGCAAGCCATCGGCGATATCACCGCGACTGACTTGAGCAATCGTCTCGGCGCGAAAAATCGCGAAGCGTCCAGCCGCGTGCGCGAACTGCTGAGGGCGCAGTGGTGAACATGCCACTGGCCCACGACCTGCTGTGGGGCATGACGCCTGCGCAGCTGCCGGCGGATGCGCCGCAGTGGGCGGTTGAGTCGCTGGCGGCCGGGCAGCCGGTGGTGATGCGGCGGGCGGTGAGCGCTGAAGGTTTGGTGGCGGTGGGCGTGCGCGGTGTGTTGCGTGAGCAGCGGCTGGCGGTGTTTATGCCGGTCGATTCGATTGCCTGTCGGGTCAGTCCAGAGGCGCTGTGTCATGTCGATTGCGAGCGTGATTTACCGGTGATGCAGGCACTTAAACAACTGCGACCTGGGCTCGATGATTGCGGTTGGATCTGGGGCGTCAGCGGCAGTGTCGGATTTGAATTGGCCAGTGGCTTTGAAGCGATGCACGGGGCCAGCGATCTCGACCTGATTCTGCGTACACCGCAACGGATCACCCGTCATCAGGCACGCAAACTGGTCGCACTGTTCGATCAGGCCGTGTGCCGGGTCGACATGCAATTGCAGACGCCATTCGGTGCCGTCGCATTGCGCGAATGGGCCAGCGGGTCTGCACGCGTGCTGCTGAAAAACCAGCATCAGGCCTGTCTGGTGGCTGATCCGTGGACCCCACAGGAGCAGGCAGCGTGAGCAGCCTGTTGGTGTTCCCCGGCCAGGGCGCGCAGCAAGCGGGCATGCTTCAGCGTTTGCCACGGGAAACGTTGATCGAGGCCAGCGATGTGCTCGGTGAAGATGTGTCGCTGCTCGATTCGTCCGAAGCGTTGCGCACCACCCGAGCCGTTCAGCTGTGCCTGTTGATCGCCGGGGTCGCAGCCTCACGACAATTGCTGCAGGACGGTCTGATGGCGGATTACGTCGCCGGCCTGTCCATCGGTGCCTACCCGGCCGCGGTGGTCGCCGGGGCCTTGAACTTCAGCGATGCGCTGCATCTGGTCAGCCTGCGCGGCGAGTTGATGCAGCAGGCTTATCCACAGGGCTTTGGCATGACCGCAATCATCGGTCTGCAATTATCCACCGTCGAAACGCTGCTGGCGCAGGTGCACAGCGCGGAGTCGCCGGTTTATCTGGCCAACATCAACGCCGATAACCAGGTGGTGATTGCCGGCAGCGACAAGGCCATGCAAGCGGTGGCCGAACTGGCGCGCAGTCGGGGCGCCGGTCTGGCGAAACGCCTGGCGGTGAGTGTGCCGTCGCACTGTCCGCTGCTGGAGGCGCCCGCGCAAACCCTCGCCGAGGTCTTCGCCAAGGTTGAATTGAAGACTCCGAAAATCGCTTACCTGAGCGGCAGTCGCGCGCGTCCGGTGATCAAGCCTGAGGCCCTGCGCGACGACCTCGCCTTCAACATGTGCCGCGTGGTGGACTGGCGTGGCACCGTGCAAAGCGCTTATGAGCGCGGCGTACGGTTACAGATCGAACTGCCGCCCGGTGCGGTGCTGACCGGGCTGGCGCGCCGGGTGTTCGAATCAGGCACTGTCACTGCCTTCGACAGTGCGCGGCTCGACACTCTGCAGGCGCTGTTGCGAGAGGAGGGTGGCCGCCGACCATAAACCGCCGCGACTCAGGCTTCGAACAACAAAAACAACATTCGACGATGCACTTTGAGGACTACAACAATGATTATTTACGGTGTGGCGCTGTTGGCGATCTGTACGCTGGCAGGGGTGATCATGGGTGACATGCTCGGTGTGTTACTGGGCGTCAAATCCAACGTCGGCGGGGTCGGCATCGCCATGATCCTGTTGATCTGCGCGCGGTTGTGGATGCAGAAACGCGGTGGCATGACCAAGGATTGCGAGATGGGCGTCGGCTTCTGGGGCGCGATGTACATTCCGGTGGTGGTGGCGATGGCCGCGCAACAGAACGTCGTCACCGCCCTGCACGGCGGCCCGGTGGCGGTACTGGCGGCAATTGGCTCCGTAGTGGTGTGTGGCTGCACGATTGCCTTGATCAGCCGAACCCACAAGGGCGAACCGTTACCCGATGAACCGGTGGAAGTCACTCCTGTCGGCACGCCAGTAGGAGGTCGCTGACATGTGGGCACTCATTGAAAACGGTCTGGAACATAACGGTCTGGTCACGGCCTTCGCTTTCGTCGGTGTGATCATGTGGGTCTCGGTGATTCTCTCCAAACGCCTGACGTTCGGGCGCATTCACGGCTCGGCGATTGCCATCGTCATCGGCCTGGTGCTGGCCTGGGTCGGCGGTACCATGACCGGCGGACAGAAGGGCCTGGCGGACCTGTCGTTGTTCTCCGGTATCGGCCTGATGGGTGGGGCGATGCTGCGTGATTTCGCGATCGTCGCCACCGCGTTCGAAGTGCAGGCGACCGAAGCGAAGAAGGCCGGTTTGATCGGCGTAATCGCGCTGCTGCTGGGCACGATCCTGCCGTTCATTGTCGGCGCGAGCATGGCCTGGGCCTTCGGCTATCGCGATGCAGTGAGCATGACCACCATTGGCGCGGGCGCGGTGACTTACATCGTCGGCCCGGTGACCGGTGCGGCGATTGGCGCGACCTCGGATGTAATGGCGCTGTCGATTGCCACCGGGTTGATCAAGGCGATTCTGGTGATGGTCGGCACGCCGGTCGCAGCACGCTGGATGGGCCTGGATAACCCGCGTTCGGCGATGGTGTTTGGTGGTCTGGCCGGGACGGTGAGTGGGGTGACCGCCGGGCTGGCGGCGACGGATCGGCGGTTGGTGCCTTATGGGGCGTTGACGGCGACGTTCCACACCGGGCTTGGGTGCCTGCTTGGGCCTTCGTTGCTGTTCTTCATTGTTCGCGGGATTGTTGGCTGATCGCTGAGTGCTTTTGTGGCGAGGGAGCTTGCTCCCGCTGGACTGCGCAGCATCCCCAACCTCTACCACCGAGGTGTATCAGATAGACCCGGTGGCCTGATTTGCGGGCGCTGCGCACCCGAGCGGGAGCAAGCTCCCTCGCCACACGGTTTCAGGCTTGGCGATTGGCATACATCCGACACTCCGCCAGCAACGCCAACAAGTTCGGATCGCGCTCCTTGGCCTTCAAGAACACCACGCCAATGTGCTGCTGCAAGCGGTACTTCTCCTGCAACGGAATCAGCTTCACCCGATTCTCGTACACCGCCGCAATCCGCCCCGGCAGCAACGCATAACCCACCCCGGAGCTGACCATGCTCAGCAGGGTGAAGATGTCGTTGACCTGCATCGCCACCTTCGGCTCGAATCCTGCCTGCTTGAACACCCGGTTGCCGTCCTGATGGGTGGCGAAGCCCTGGGTCAGGGTGATGAACGTTTCATCGCGGACCTCGGCCAGATCGACTTCCTGGCGCTGGGCGAATCTTGAATCCGCCGGCGTGGCGAGGAAAATGTCGTCGGAGAACAGTGGAATCTGCTCGCAGTCCGGGTCGCTGACGCTGTCGTCCAGCGACACCAGGATCGCGTCGACTTCCATGTTCTTCAGCTTGTAGAGCAGGTCGATGTTGGAGCCAAGGATCAGGTCGATGTTGAGCTCGCTGCGACGAATCTTCAGGCCCATGATCAGCTGCGGCACGGTCTTCACGGTCAGCGAATACAGCGAGCCGAGCTTGAAGCGTTCAGCCGAGAACCCGGCGGCTTCGCGGGTCAGGCGTACGCTTTCGACCACGTCCTGAATCAGCTTCTGCGCCCGCTCTTCGAGCACATAGGCGCTTTCCAGCGGCGTCAGGTTGCGGCCTTCGTGCTTGAACAACGGGCAGCGCAGGGCGCTTTCCAGCGAATGGATCGCCCGGTGCACGCTGACATTGCTGGTCTGCAGCTCGGCAGCAGCGCGCGCCAGATTGCCGGTACGCATGAAGGCGAGGAACACCTCGAGTTTTTTCAGGGTCAATTCTTCGTCGATCAGCATGGCGCGGACTCTTTTTGGTATCGACCGATTGTGCACGGTGTGCACCGCTCTTTGTAGGAGCTGCCGAAGGCTGCGATCTTTTGATCTTGAAAAGCAAAGATCGCAGCCTTCGGCAGCTCCTACAGGGATCGTGTTGAATGGAAACATTGCGCTTTTACGCTCAAGGCCCGAGCCTTGCGCGCTGCAGTAACGAATCTTGAGGTGAGCGACACATGTATCACGGGGAAAGACTCAACGCCTGGACACATCTGGTCGGGGCAGTGGCAGCGTTTATCGGTGGTGTGTGGATGCTGGTGATTGCCAGCATGGACGGCAGTCCGTGGAAGATTGTCAGCGTGGCGATCTACGCGTTTACCTTGCTGGTGCTCTACAGCGCCTCGACCGTGTACCACAGCGTGCGCGGGCGCAAGAAGGCGATCATGAAGAAGGTCGATCACTTTTCGATCTACCTGCTGATCGCCGGCAGTTACACGCCGTTTTGCCTGGTGACGCTGCGGGGGCCGTGGGGCTGGACGTTGTTCGGGATTGTCTGGGGGCTGGCGCTGATCGGCATTTTGCAGGAGATCAAACCACGCTCGGAGGCGCGGATTCTGTCGATCGTGATCTACGCGGTGATGGGCTGGATTGTGCTGGTGGCGGTCAAACCGTTGATTGCGGCACTGGGCACGACCGGGTTTGCCTGGTTGGCCTCGGGCGGTGTGTTGTACACGGTGGGGATTATCTTTTTTGCGCTGGACCACCGGTTGCGGCATGCGCATGGGATCTGGCATTTGTTCGTGATCGCCGGGAGCCTGCTGCACTTTGTGGCGATTCTGTTTTATGTCCTGTAGCTACACCGCTATCGCGAGCAGGCGAAGGCCTACAAAGGGACGAGGGCATTGAGTTGTTCCTGAGCGCGCAGGCTGAAGATCTGCAGCAAGTCATTCAAGGTATGCGGCGGTGGCTCAGTGGCGCGGGTCACGGCGTAAAGCGTGATCGGCAGCGGCGGGGCGAGGGGGCGGATCGTGGTGGTGGCCGATGAGGCACCCAACGCCGTGAACGGGTCGATCACCGCGACGCCGGCGCCGGACTCGACCATCGCCCGCGCCAGCGAATAGGTCTGCACGGCAATCCGCACCCGGGGTGGCGGTTCGACCGCTTCCAGGTAACTGTCCAGCCTTGCCGCCAATGGATCGGCACTGGACAAACCAATCAGCGGCGCACCCGCAAGCGCCATCAGGGGCAGCGGTTTGCCGACGTCTGCCAGCGGCCAGAAATCCTTCGGCGCCAACGCCACCAGCACACCCGCCGCCAACGGCTGCGCTTGCAGCCCCGGGTGATCCGGCAGTTGCAGGGTCAGGGCCACGTCCACTTCGCGCATCAGCAGGTTCTGCATCAACTCGCGGCTGTGGGCGCTGGACAGCTCGCAGGCGCTGTCCGGATAGCGCCTGGTCCACTCATGAATCGCCGGCGGCAGCAACGACAAGGCCAGCGCCGGGGTCGCGCCGATGCGCAGGCTGTGCCCCGGCTCGCGGCGCAGGCTCTGGGCCAGACGTCGCACCCCTTGCAGGCTCTCCGTGACTTTATCGACTTCGCGCTCCAGCTCCAGTGCTTCCGGGGTGGCCTGCAACTTGCCGCGCACCCGTAAAAACAACGGAAAGCCCAGTTGCTGCTCGGCGTGCTGCAAGACCTTGGTCACCGCCGGTTGCGAGACGTGCAGCAACTGCGCGGCCGCGCTGATCGAACCGGTCTGGCGGATGGCCTGGAAAATCTCGATGTGACGCAAGCGCATGATGAGTCCATAACCTTTGTTTATGGGGGGAACATCTTTATTCATTGTTCGGCGCCTGTCACCTGGCCCTAACCTCGGCCTCGTCTTCACAACGGTTTCAGGGACAGACATGGCTCAGCGTGTATGCATCATCGGTGGTGGGGTGATCGGTCTGGCAACGGCGTATGCGCTGGTGCGCGACGGCTTTGAGGTGACGGTGATCGAGGCGCGGGATTCGCTCGGCGTCGAAACCAGTTTCGCCAACGGCGGCCAGTTGTCCTATCGCTATGTCGCGCCGCTGGCCGATGCCGGGGTGCCGTTGCAGGCGCTGGGCTGGATGCTGCGCGGCGACTCACCGCTCAAGCTGCGCCCGCGTCTGGATCCGGCGCAGTGGCGCTGGATGGCCGCGTTCCTCGCCGCCTGCCGCACCTCGGTCAACCGCGAGAACGCGGCGCATCTGTTGCGTTTGGCACTGCTCAGCCAGCGCACGTTGAAGCACTGGCGCGAGGACGATGGCCTGAGCGGATTCCACTGGCGGCGCAACGGCAAACTGGTGACCTTCCGCAGCGCCGGCAGTTTTGCACATGCGCGCAAGGGTCTGGCCGACCCGCAGCAACAGCAGGTCTTGTCCGCCGCTGAGTGCGCGCAGCTGGAACCCGCACTGGCCGACGCCGCGTTTGTCGGGGCGATCTACACGCCGGACGAAGAAGTGGGCGACTGCCACGGGTTTTGCCAGCAACTGGCCGCGCGTTTGCGCGCCTCCGGGCGCTGCGAGTTTCGCCTTGGTCAGGCAGTGAGCGGGATTCGCCACAGCAACGGCGCAGTCAGCGCTGTCGAACTGGGCAGCGACGTGCTGCCGGTCGAACAACTGGTGATCGCCGCCGGTCATCGCAGCCCTTTGCTGGCGTTGCCCGGCCTGCATTTGCCGCTGTATCCGCTCAAGGGCTACAGCCTGACGGTGCCGATCGGTGCTGAACATCGGGCGCCGGACGTGAGCATCACCGACTATGACCGCAAGATCGTCTACGCGCGCATCGGCGAGCAATTGCGGGTAGCGGCGATGGTCGACATTGTTGGTTTCGATCCGGCGGTCGATCCCCAGCGGCTGGCGTTGATCAAGCGTCAGGCCCGTGACACTTTCCCCGATGCCGGCAACTATGACGCCGCCGTGGAGTGGGCCGGCATGCGCCCGGCGACGCCCACCGGCGTGCCGCTGTTGGGCGCCACGGCGTATCGCAATCTGTGGCTCAACCTCGGCCATGGCGCACTGGGTTTTACCCTGGCCTGTGGCAGCGGGCAGTTGCTCAGCGAACTGATCGGCCAGCAACGCACTTCCATCGACCTGCACGGCTTCAACCCCCGTGCAGCGTGATTGATGCTTCACCGCTCAAACAACAATGCCCACAACGGAGAATAACAATGCAAAAAATCACGTTGCTTGCCTGTACTTTGGGGCTGCTGATCGGCAGTCAGGCTCAGGCCAGTGAGGCGCCGCTGACCGGCACTCTCGGAAAAATCGCCAGCGCCAGCAGCATCACGCTGGGCTATCGCGATGCCTCGGTACCGTTCTCCTACGTGGGCGATCACACGGGGCAGCCGATGGGCTACTCAGTAGATCTGGCGGGCAAGATTGTCGAGCGGATCAAGCAGCAACTGGCGCTGCCGGAGCTGAAGGTGAAGTACAACCTCGTCACCTCGCAGACACGTATTCCGTTGGTGCAGAACGGCACCGTGGACCTGGAGTGCGGCTCCACCGGTGTCACCGCCGAACGGCAGAAGCAGGTGGCGTTCTCCTACGGCTTCATCTACGTCAAAGGCCAGTTGCTGACGGCCAAGGACAGCGGGATCAACAGCTTCGAAGACCTGCGCGGGAAAAACGTGGTGACCACCGCCGGCACCACTAACGAGCGCTACCTCAAGAGCTACAACCACGATCACAAGCTCGATATGTCCGTGATCAGCGCCAAGGATCATGGCGAGGCATTCCAGATGCTGGAGTCGGGGCGTGCAGCGGCGTTCTACATGGACGATGCGCTGCTGTACGGCGAACGGGCCAAGGCGCGCGATCCGCATCACTGGGTGGTGGTCGGGAAGGAGCAGTCGCGGGAGATTTACAGCTGCATGGTGCGCAAGGACGATCCGCAGTTCCTCGCGCTGGTCAACGGGGCGTTGGCTGATCTGTATCGCTCGGGGGAGATCAATGGGATTTACAAGCGCTGGTTTGAGCAGCCGATCCCGCCGAAGGGCTTGAACCTGGAGTTTCCGATGACCAGCGAGCTGAAGGCGATTATTGCCAAGCCCGTGAGTGATCCGGTGGAGTGACCGTTACACCGAGGTGAAGCGATCGCGAGCAGGCTCACTCCTACAGGGGAACGCATTCCAATGTGTAGGAGTGAGCCTGCTCGCGATAGGGGCTTAGAAGTCGCCCCAAAGTTGCTGAGCCACCGCCAACGCCACGACCGGAGCGGTCTCGGTACGCAACACCCGCGGCCCAAGCCGAGCCGCGTGGAAACCATTGCCCTTGGCCTGCTCGACCTCAGCATCCGATAACCCACCCTCCGGCCCGATCAGGAACGCCAGGGTCGCCGGTTTGGCATGACTCACCAGCGGCTCCGCCACTGGATGCAGCACCAGTTTCAGCTCGGCCTGCGTCTGCTTCAGCCAGTCAGCCAGCAGCACCGGCGGATGAATCACCGGCACCCGCGAACGACCGCACTGCTCACAGGCGCTGATCGCCACCTGACGCCAGTGCAGCAGGCGTTTGTCGGCGCGTTCGTCCTTGAGGCGGACTTCGCAGCGCTCGCTGAAGATCGGGGTGATTTCGGTCACGCCCAGCTCGGTGGCTTTCTGGATCGCCCAGTCCATGCGCTCGCCCCGGGACAGGCCCTGGCCGAGGTGGATCTGCAACGGCGATTCGACCTGGCCGGCCAGTTGCTCGTCGATCTGCACCACCACGCGTTTCTTGCCCACTTCCACCAGGGAGCCACGGAACTCATGGCCGGAGCCGTCGAACAACTGCACCGCATCGCCCTCGGCCATGCGCAGCACGCGGCTGATGTAATGCGCCTGGGCTTCCGGCAGTTCGTGTTCACCGGTGCTCAGGGGGGCGTCGATAAAGAAGCGGGACAGTCTCATTTCGGGTCTCTAAAAAATGGGTGCATGCAGTGCTGTGGCTAGGCTTTTTGTGGCGAGGGGGCTTGCCCCCGTTCGGCTGCGAAGCAGTCGCAAATTCGCTGAACTGGCTTTGACAGATGTTTTTCGATTCGGGTTTTTGGGGGCCGCTGCGCGCCCCAACGGGGGCAAGCCCCCTCGCCACACAAGCCCCTCGCCACAATAGTTCTATGGTGACCTGTCAGCCCGGATCACGGAACCCCGGGTGGAAATCCTTCGGCACCGCCACGCTGACGCTGTCACGGGTGGCGATGTCGATGCCTTCGCTGGCGACTTCGGCGAGGAAGTCGATCTGCTCCGGAGTGATCACGTACGGCGGCAGGAAATACACCACGCTGCCCAGCGGCCGCAGCAAGGCGCCGCGCTCCAGCGCATGCTGGAACACCTTCAGGCCGCGTCGCTCCTGCCAAGGGTAGGCCTCTTTCGTGGCTTTATCCTTGACCATCTCGATTGCCAGCACCATGCCGGTCTGGCGCACCTCGGACACGTTCGGGTGATCGACCAGGTGCGCGGTGGCCGAGGCCATGCGCTGGGCCAGGGCCTTGTTGTTCTCGATCACGTTGTCCTGTTCGAAGATATCCAGCGTCGCCAGCGCCGCTGCACAGGCCAGCGGGTTGCCGGTGTAGCTGTGCGAATGGAGGAAGGCGCGCAGGGTCGGGTAGTCGTCGTAGAACGCGCTGTAGACCTCGTCGGTGGTCAGGCACGCCGCCAGCGGCAGGTAGCCGCCGGTCAGGGCCTTGGACAGGCAGAGGAAGTCCGGGCGGATGCCGGCCTGCTCGCAGGCAAACATGGTCCCGGTGCGACCGAAGCCGACGGCGATTTCGTCGTGGATCAGGTGCACGCCGTAGCGGTCGCAGGCCTCGCGCAGCAGTTTGAGGTACACCGGGTGATACATGCGCATGCCGCCGGCGCCCTGAATCAGCGGTTCGACGATCACTGCCGCGACGCTGTCATGGTTCTCGGCCAAGGTCTGTTCCATGGCCGCGAACATGTTGCGCGAATGTTCCTCCCAGCTCATGCCTTCGGGGCGCAAGTAGCAATCCGGGCTTGGCACCTTGATGGTGTCCATCAGCAGGGCTTTATAGGTTTCGGTGAACAGCGGCACGTCGCCGACCGCCATCGCCGCCATGGTTTCGCCGTGGTAGCTGTTGGTCAGGGTGACGAAGCGCTTCTTGTTCGGTTGACCGCGATTGAGCCAGTAGTGAAAGCTCATTTTCAGCGCGACTTCGATGCAGGACGAACCGTTATCGGCGTAGAACACCCGGTTCAGGCCTTCCGGGGTCATCTTCACCAGACGCTCGGACAGCTCGATCACCGGTTGATGGCTGAAACCGGCGAGGATCACGTGTTCCAGCTGATCGACCTGATCCTTGATGCGCTGGTTGATGCGCGGGTTGGCATGGCCGAACACGTTGACCCACCAGGAGCTGACCGCGTCGAGGTAGCGCTTGCCTTCGAAGTCTTCGAGCCAGACGCCTTCACCGCGTTTGATCGGGATCAGCGGCAGCTGTTCGTGGTCTTTCATCTGGGTGCAGGGATGCCACAGCACCGCGAGGTCGCGTTGCATCCACTGGTTATTCAGGCCCATTTACAGTCTCCTCGAGGCGGCTCGCGTCAGGCGCGGGCAAACAATCGCGCAAGCCTATGAGATGCATCGCGCCGGGACAACCCATTGTGTCGATTGAGCTACTTTGTATAGGCCGATAGACGTCGCTGGCGGCGTTTTGATGGCTGACGTATTCTTCGCGGTTCTTTGGGTCGTCTGACCCGCAAAACTGCTTTTTCCTACGTGTATTTCCGGAGTTCGCTGAATGTCTGTCGGTTGGCTGCGCGCCTGTGCGCTGGTGATGTTGGGGCTGTTCAGCGTTACGGCGCTGGCCAAGGATAAAACCGCAATCGTGATCGGCGGCGGCCTGTCGGGCCTGACTGCCGCTTATGAACTGCAAAACAAAGGCTGGCAGGTCACCCTGCTGGAAGCCAAGCCGAGCCTGGGTGGGCGCTCGGGCATGGCCACCAGCGAGTGGATCGGCAACGACAAGACGCAGCCAGTGCTGAACAAGTATGTCTCGACCTTCAAGCTGGGCACCACGCCAGCCCCTGAATTCGTGCGTACACCGGGTTATCTGATCGACGGCGAGTATTTTTCCGCTGCCGATCTGGCGACCAGGCAGCCAGCCACCGCCGACGCCTTGAAGCGCTACCAGAAAACCCTCGACGATCTGGCGCGCTCGATCGACGACCCGCAGAACCCGGCGGCGACCAGCACCCTGCACGCACTGGATCAGATCAACGTGTCGAGCTGGCTCGACAAGCAGAACCTGCCCGCCACGGCGCGTCAGTTGATCAACCAGGACATCCGCACCCACTACGACGAGCCGTCGCGTCTGTCGCTGCTGTATTTCGCCCAGCAGAACCGCGTGTATCGCGGCGTCTCCGACCGTGACCTGCGCGCCTCGCGTCTGGTCGGCGGCAGCCAGGTGCTGGCCCAGGCCTTCGTCAAGCAGATCAAGACGATCAAGACCAACTCGCCGGTTTCCGCGATCATTCAGGACAAGGACGGCGTGACCGTCAAGGTCGGCAGTGTTGGCTACCAGGCGGACTACGTGGTGCTGGCCGTGCCACTGCGCGCGCTGAACAAGATTGCCCTGACTCCGGCACTGGATGCTCAGCACCTGGCAGCGATCAAGGGCACCAACTACGGCTGGCGCGACCAGATCATGCTCAAGTTCAAGACGCCCGTGTGGGAAAGCAAGGCGCGCATGTCCGGCGAGATCTACAGCAACGCCGGCCTCGGCATGCTCTGGATCGAACCGGCACTGAAGGGCGGCGCCAACGTGGTGATCAACCTGTCCGGCGATAACGCTCGCGTGATGCAGGCGTTTGGCGACAAGCAGATGGTCGACCAGGTGCTGATCCGTCTGCACGCGTTTTATCCACAGGCCCGTGGCTCGTTCACCGGTTATGAAATCCGTCGTTACAGCACCGACCCGTCGATGGGCGGCGCCTACCTGGCTTACGGCCCGGGCCAGATCAGCAAGTTCTGGCGCCTGTGGGAGCGCCCGCTGCAACGCGTAACGTTTGCCGGCGAACACACCGACACCCTGTACCCGGGCACTCTGGAAGGCGCGCTGCGCACCGGTCAGCGTGCGGCCAGTCAGGTTGAAGACCTGGCAGCCGGCAAGTCGTTTGAACCGGTCAAAGTGGTTCCGGCCGCAGCAGCGGCAGGCGCGGCGGGTGCCGCGGCAGCGAAGAAGGGCAATTTCTTCACCAACCTGTTCGGCGGCTCGGATGACGAGAAGAAGCCAGAGCCTGTGAAGGCACCTGAGCCAGCTCCAGCTCCGGCGGCCCCAGCGCCTGCTCCGGCTCCAGCCCCTGCGCCAGCCCCGGTGGAAGCGCCGAAGCCAGCCGCTCCGGTGAAAGCCGAGCCGGCGAAGAAAGCGGCGGCCAAGCCTGCGGCGAAGAAGCCCGCTGCGAAAGCCGAAACGAAAAAAACTGCGGCCAAACCAGCGGCGAAAAAGGCTGAACCGGCGAAGAAGCCAGCGGCTAAACCGGCGGCCGCTCCGGCTCCGGCAGCAAGCACCGACAGCAAAGCGCAGTAAGGCTTTGCGGTGAATGAAAAAGCGCGGCTTGCAGGCCGCGCTTTTTTTTGCCTGCCAAACCGCCTTCGCGAGCAAGCTCGTTCCCACATTATTCGACAATGGTCCCTCAGCTGGAATGCAATCCCCTGTGGGAGCGAGCCTGCTCGCGAAGAGGCCGGTTCAGGCAGCACAAAATCTGGATCTGTACCCAGTATCCTGCCCCGCACTTTCCCCCTTTAATCTTTCCTTAACCACCATGCTCAAGACTCTTGATCGTATTTCTCGATATTTCAAAGCAAATTTTTCCGCTTTAATTCGATAGATAACTCGCTAGTCTTGGTTCGCAGTTCTCACAGGATTTGGGCAATGCAGCTACGTAACTCTTCTTCACGCTATGGTTGGGTCAGCATCTTCATGCACTGGGGCGTGGCGCTGGCGGTCTTCGGGCTGTTCGCGCTGGGTCTGTGGATGGTGGGGCTGGATTACTACAGCAGCTGGCGCAAAGACGCGCCGGATCTGCACAAGAGCATCGGTCTGGTGTTGTTGGGTGTGATGGTGTTGCGGGTGCTCTGGCGCTTTATCAGCCCACCGCCGCCAACACTGCAAAGCTACAGCCGGATGACCCGCATCGGCGCCAAATTCGGCCACGGGTTTCTGTATCTCGGGCTCTTCTCTGTGATGATTGCCGGTTACCTGATTTCCACCGCAGACGGTGTCGGGATCCCGGTGTTTGGCCTGTTTGAAGTTCCTGCACTGGTCTCCGGGCTACCGGATCAGGCAGATACCGCTGGGGTGATTCATCTCTGGCTGGCGTGGGCGCTGGTAATTTTTTCCGGTCTCCATGCGTTGGCAGCATTGAAGCACCACTTTATTGATCGTGATGCGACCCTGACGCGAATGCTCGGTCGCAAAGCCTGAAATTCAACCTCGACTCAAAGGAAAAGAAAGCATGTTGAAAAAGACTCTGGCCGCTCTGGCAATCGGTTCGGCCGTACTGTCCGCGAACGTGATGGCTGCTGATTACACCGTCGACAAGGAAGGCCAGCACGCTTTCGTCGACTTCAAGATCAGCCACCTGGGCTACAGCTACATCACCGGTACCTTCAAGGACATCGACGGCAAGTTCAGCTTTGACGCTGCCAAGCCTGAAGACAGCAAAATCGAATTCAACGTGAAAACCGCCAGCGTGTTCACCAACCACGCCGAGCGCGACAAGCACATCTCCAGCAAGGACTTCCTGGACGTGGGCAAATACGCTGACGCCAAGTTCGTCTCCACCAGCGTCAAATCCACTGGCAAGAACGCTGCTGGCAAAGACACGGCTGACGTGACCGGCGACCTGACCCTGCACGGCGTAACCAAGCCGATCGTGGTCAAGGCTGTGTTCCTGGGTGAAGGCAAGGATCCATGGGGCGGCTACCGTGCCGGCTTCGAAGGCACCACCAGCATCAAGCGCTCTGATTTCGGCAAGATGATGGACCTGGGTCCACAGTCCGACAACGTCGACCTGTACATCTCGTTCGAAGGTGTGAAAGCGAAATAATTTTCGCCGCCATGCAAAACGCCCCCGGTCGCAAGGCCGGGGGCGTTTTTTATTGTCTGCTATACACACATCCCCTGTAGGAGCTGCCGCAGGCTGCGATCTTTTGCTGTTGTTTTTTGCAGATCAAGATCAAAAGATCGCAGCCTGCGGCAGCTCCTACAGGGGGCTTCCATAAAAAATGCCCCGGCTCTTTCGAGTCGGGGCATTTTTCATTGCAGCGATAACTCAGCGATTGCGGGTCAGCAAGGCTGGTTTTTCGCCGCGCGGACGGGTCGGCAGTTGATCGAGCTGCTCAGGTGTCGGAAAGCGGTCGGCCTTGGACTCCTTGTGCATGATCTTCGGCCCGGTGCTGCGCGGGTTCTGCACGGCCGGTTCGGCGCGTTGCTGATCGTCGCGAGCCGGGCGGCGGTTGCGCGAGGACTCGTCACGACGGCCCTGGCCGTCACGCGGGGCACCATTACGTGGACCGTTGCGCTTGGCCGGTGGAGTGCCGGTGCTCGAACCGTTGCTGTTGCGCGGACCGTTCTGGCGACCCTGCGGTTGACCTCCACGGGGTGCGCCCGAACCGACGCCTTGACCTGGCGCGCCTGGACGGCGACCACGGCCACCGGCCGGAGCGGCTTCCGGCACGTAGTCGACGCGGTTACCGAAGTTATCGATATCGTCGTCGAGGAACTCGTCCGGTGCACGATCCGCCGCGGCACGTGGCGGCTGGCTCGGACGCTGTTCGCGGGCCGGCGTGCCTTCACGTGGTTTCTGCTGACGGGCAGGGCGCTCGCCGCGTTCACCGGCGGGTTTTTCCTTGCCCTTGTCCTTGCCTTTGTCCTTGCGACCGCCGCCACCGCCGCCGCCATTCGGACCATCACCACGCGGGCCACGGGAATTGCGCGGGTTGCGCATGTCCGGACGCTCACGCACTTCAGGCTTCTCGGCCTCGATGGTGCTGGCATCGAAGCCCATCAGATCGCCGTCGGCGATTTTCTGCTTGGTCATGCGTTCGATGCTTTTCAGCAGTTTTTCTTCGTCCGGAGCCACCAGCGAGATGGCCTCGCCCGAACGACCGGCGCGGCCAGTACGGCCGATACGGTGCACGTAGTCTTCATCGACGTTCGGCAGTTCGAAGTTGACCACGTGTGGCAACTGGTCGATGTCCAGGCCGCGAGCGGCGATGTCGGTGGCCACCAGGATGCGCACTTCACCGGCCTTGAAATCGGCCAGGGCTTTGGTGCGGGCGTTCTGGCTCTTGTTGCCGTGGATCGCGACGGCTGGCAGGCCGTGTTTGTCCAGGTACTCGGCCAGACGGTTGGCGCCGTGCTTGGTGCGGGTGAACACCAGCACCTGTTCCCAGGCGCCGGCGGTGATCAGGTGCGCCAGCAGGGCACGCTTGTGGCTGGCCGGCAGACGGAAGACGCGTTGTTCGATGCGCTCGACTGTGGTGTTCGGCGGCGTGACTTCGATGCGTTCCGGGTTGTGCAGCAGCTTGCCGGCGAGATCGGTGATGTCTTTGGAGAAAGTCGCCGAGAACAGCAGGTTCTGACGCTTGGCCGGCAGACGTGCGAGGACTTTCTTCACGTCGTGCACAAAACCCATGTCGAGCATGCGGTCGGCTTCGTCGAGCACGAGGATTTCGACGTGGGACAGATCGACGCTGCCCTGGCCGGCGAGGTCGAGCAGGCGACCCGGGCAGGCGACGAGTACGTCAACACCACGGGACATGGCCTGGACTTGAGGGTTCATGCCGACGCCGCCGAAGATGCAGGCGCTGACGAATTTCAGGTCACGGGCGTAGATCTTGAAGCTCTCGTGAACCTGGGCCGCGAGTTCGCGGGTCGGGGTCAGGACCAGTACGCGCGGTTGGCGCGGGCCATGACGCTGGGATTTGTCCGGGTGACCGTTGGGGAACAACCGCTCCAGGATCGGAAGGGCGAAACCGCCGGTTTTACCGGTACCTGTCTGTGCCGCAACCATCAGGTCGCGACCTTGCAACACGGCGGGAATGGCCCGCTGTTGCACCGGAGTAGGCTCGGTATAGCCCGCATCTTCGATGGCGCGGACTAAAGCCTCGGAGAGACCGAGGGAAGCAAAGGACATGAGTAATCCTGTTTTAGTTAGGGCTTGGCCCAATGGGAGTCTTGCCTGGCGCGAATCGCGTTTAAGAGGACGCGATCCCGTCCGGTCCTGCTGCGGTCTCGAAGGCACGTCAGGAGCGCTCGCGCGGGCTGAAAAGCTGCGCTGTAGCGGGTCTAGAGGCCTGTTACGGTTCCGGGCGTCCGGGCGTGAGCCTGGCGGGAACGCCGGAGTATAACAGAGCAATCAGTGCGCGCTGCTTTCCTGCTGCTCAACGGTTTTGCTGCGGGCCGAGACGTTACCCAGCGGCGCGACGTCGATCGGGGCTGCGCCGTAGCGTGCGCTGAGCTCGGCATAGGCCGGTTCGCGTTTGAAACGCTTGAGTTCGGCGCCGAAACGCTGCACCAGCAGATCCATCCCGGCATTGCGTCGAACCGCCAGATATTGGCTCTGACGACTAATGACGGCAGGGTTTTCGGTGATCTGATCGCGGATATTCAACTGATCGAGCAAATGCTGACCTACGCGGCGATCGGTGATCAGCAGGTCGATACGCCCGCGCAGCAGTTTGCCGAAGTTGGCCTCGTGGGTCGGTGCCGGTTCGCGGGTGAACAGCGTCGATTCGCTGAAGTCTGGGCTGTACAGATACCCCGGCGAGGTGCCGATGGTCAGGCCTTTGAGGTCTTCGAGCTTATGAAACGGATGGGGACGGTCGTTGGCGTAGAACATCACGAACTCGACCTCCGACAGCGGTTCGCTGGGGTAGAGCAGGGTGGCGTCGCGTTCGTCGCTGTGAAAGATGTCCAGTGCGCCGTCAGCCTGACCGGTCTCGAGCATCGACAGGCAGCGCTTCCACGGCAGAAACTGCCACTCGACCTCGATGCCCAGGCGCTGGAACACGATGGCGGTGGTTTCGTAGTCCAGCCCGAGGTTCTTGCCGCCCTCTTCGTAGACGTAAGGCGCCCACGGCTCGGTGACAATGCGCAACTTCTCGCCCCGAGCGGCAAAGCTCAGGCAAGCAAAAACCAGCAGCGTGAATAGTTGCGCGATCAAAGGCATGGCTTGAGATTACGACGAGAAGCGAGAAAGAGCCAGAAAGTGGCGGCACAAGCTCTAATTCGGGGGTTCAAAAGCAAAAAATCGCAGCTGCGACACCCCTGTAGGAGCTGCCGAAGGCTGCGATCTTTTGATGTTGCTTGTCGCTTTCAGCTTGAAGCTTGCAGCTGCTTCAACGCGGCAGCTTCAAATTATTCCAGATCGCCAGACTCGGTTCGGCCTGGTTCATGGAATAGAAGTGCAGCCCCGGTGCGCCACCCTGCAGCAGGCGTTCGCACATTTCGCTGACGACCTGCTCGCCAAAGCGCTGAATGCTTTGGCTGTCATCGCCGTAGGCTTCCAGTTGCTTGCGGATCCAGCGCGGGATTTCCGCACCGCAGGCATCGGAAAAACGCGCCAGCTTGCTGTAGTTGGTGATCGGCATGATTCCCGGCACGACCGGAATGTCCACGCCCAGCGCCTGCAAACGGTCGACGAAATAGAAGTAGCTGTCGGCGTTGAAGAAGTACTGGGTGATCGCGCTGTCGGCGCCGGCGCGGGCCTTGCGCACGAAGTTGGCGAGATCGTCTTCGTAGTTGCGCGCTTGCGGATGCATCTCCGGGTAGGCGGCGACTTCGATGTGGAAATGATCACCGGTTTCTTCACGAATGAATTCCACCAGTTCATTGGCGTGACGCAGCTCGCCGCTGGTCATGCCCATGCCGGACGGCAGGTCACCGCGCAGGGCAACGATGCGCTTGATACCGGCAGCCTTGTACTCGTTCAGCAGGCCGCGCAGGTCGTCCTTGCTGTCGCCGACGCACGACAGGTGCGGTGCGGCCGGTACTTTGACTTCGCTTTCCAGTTGCAGAACGGTGTTGAGGGTGCGATCACGGGTCGAACCACCAGCGCCATAGGTGCAGGAAAAGAAGTCGGGGTTGTAAGTGGCCAACTGACGGGCAGTGGCGAGCAGTTTTTCTTGCCCAGCATCGGTCTTGGTCGGGAAGAACTCGAAGCTGTAGCGACGGTCTTGGGACATGGTCATACCCTTGGAAACACGAAAGCCTACGGTATGTTTCATCTGTCGGAGCGTGCTTATGTGGCGAGGGAGCTTGCTCCCGCTGGAGCGCGCAGCGCTCCCAAAATCTTGGGGCCGCTTCGCAGCCCAGCGGGAGCAAGCTCCCTCGCCACAACAAGCCAGTCCGACAAATAAAGCAGCCGGTTACTTAGTAGCGGTAAGCGTGCGGCTTGAACGGGCCTTCGACGGTCACGCCGATGTAGTCAGCCTGTTGCTTGGTCAGTTGAGTGACCACGCCGCCGAAGCCGCGAACCATTTCCAGGGCCACTTCTTCGTCGAGTTTCTTCGGCAGTACTTCAACGGTCAGACGCTCGGCTTTCTGGGCTGGCGACAGGTCGGCGTACTTCTGGCCGAACAGGAAGATCTGCGCCAGCACCTGGTTGGCGAACGAACCGTCCATGATGCGGCTCGGGTGACCGGTGGCGTTGCCCAGGTTCACCAGACGGCCTTCGGCCAGCAGGATCAGGTAGTCGTCGTTCTGTGCGTCGAAAGCGCCCGGGCCGGTACGGTGGATCTTGTGTACCTGTGGCTTCACTTCTTCCCATGCCCAGTTCTTGCGCATGAAAGCGGTGTCGATTTCGTTGTCGAAGTGACCGATGTTGCAGACAACAGCACGCTTCTTCAGCGCTTTGAGCATGTTGGCGTCGCAAACGTTGACGTTACCGGTGGTGGTCACGATCAGGTCGATCTTGCCCAGCAGCGCTTTGTCGATGCTCGCTTCGGTGCCGTTGTTGATGCCGTCGATGAACGGCGAAACCAGTTCGAAACCGTCCATGCAGGCTTGCATGGCGCAGATCGGGTCAACTTCGGAGACTTTGACGATCATGCCTTCCTGACGCAGGGACTGAGCCGAGCCCTTGCCCACGTCACCGTAACCGATGACCAGCGCTTGCTTGCCGGACAGCAGGTGGTCGGTACCGCGCTTGATTGCATCGTTCAGGCTGTGACGGCAGCCGTACTTGTTGTCGTTCTTGGACTTGGTCACCGAGTCGTTGACGTTGATCGCAGGGATCTTCAGCTCGCCCTTGGCCAGCATGTCCAGCAGGCGGTGTACGCCGGTGGTGGTTTCTTCGGTCACGCCGTGAACGCGGTCCAGCACTTGTGGGTATTTCTTGTGCAGCAGCTCGGTCAGGTCGCCGCCGTCGTCGAGGATCATGTTGGCGTCCCATGGCTGGCCATCCTTGAGGATGGTCTGCTCCAGGCACCACTCGTACTCTTCTTCAGTTTCGCCTTTCCAGGCGAACACCGGGATGCCGGCAGCGGCGATGGACGCAGCGGCCTGATCCTGAGTCGAGAAGATGTTGCAGGACGACCAGCGTACTTCGGCACCCAGGGCAACCAGGGTTTCGATCAGCACGGCAGTCTGAATGGTCATGTGGATGCAGCCGAGGATTTTCGCGCCCTTGAGCGGCTGCTCGGAAGCGTACTTGCGGCGCAGACCCATCAGGGCAGGCATTTCCGATTCGGCGATGATGGTTTCGCGACGGCCCCAGGCAGCCAGGGACATGTCGGCAACTTTGTAATCGTTAAAATCGGCAGGCGTGATAACAGCGCTCATGAAGAGCCTCCATTCGTAATGTATGCGAATGGGCGCCGTTGTGCGTTTAGTGTCTGGCGTGAGCCAGTCAACGCCCCATCCGAGCCTGACAGGTTGAACCTGCTGCAGCGCCCCTCGGACAGGTGGCGGGAAAACGGTAGCAAGTGAACGTTACCGTTTTGAAACGGGGGCGATTATAGCCGTCTGGACTGATCTTCCAAAGGGTTTCTGTCGGCCAAATGAAGATCGCTAATAGCGACCATAGTAGAAGGCTCATGGAGCCTGACCGCTCGGTCTGCCAAGATGGCGTCATCTTTCGGCAAACGCTCAGGAGTGAACATGAATTTCCACACCCGCAAATGGGTAAAACCCGAAGACCTGAACCCCAACGGCACCCTGTTCGGCGGCAGCCTGCTGCGCTGGATCGACGAGGAAGCGGCGATTTACGCCATCGTCCAGCTGGGCAATCAGCGCGTGGTGACCAAATACATTTCCGAGATCAACTTCGTCAGCGCCTCGCGCCAGGGCGACATCATCGAACTGGGTATCACCGCTACCGAGTTCGGCCGCACCTCGATCACCCTGACCTGCGAAGTGCGCAACAAGATCACCCGCAAGAGCATCCTGACCGTCGAGAAGATGGTCTTCGTCAACCTCGGCGAAGACGGCCTGCCGGCACCGCACGGTCGGACCGAGATCAAGTACGTCAAAGACCAGTTCAAGGAGGATGAACTGGTCACCAAATGACGTCAGTGGTATGGCCATCGCTAGCAGGTTAGCTCCCACAGGGTTCACTCTGGATCCTATAGAACGTATGCCAAGTGGCGGGGGTCGTAGCTAAAAGCCCCCACCGGTTCCCACGCCATGACCACGCCAACAGACGGCAAGACCCCCGACCTCTCGACCGATGAACAACACGAAGTCGAGAAAAGCCAGCCGCCCCGCGCGGCGGTTCTGCATGAAATCATCCGTACCCAGGGCGATCAGGAACTGGAGCGCAGCATCGCCGCATTGTGGTGGTCGGCGCTCGCCGCCGGGCTGACCATGGGCCTGTCGCTGATGGGCATGGGCCTGCTCAATTCGCGCCTGCCCGAGGGCGATGAATTCAAGGTGATTGCCAGTTTTGGCTACTGCGCAGGTTTTCTCGCGGTGATCCTCGCCCGCCAGCAACTGTTCACGGAAAACACCCTGACCGCCGTCCTCCCGGTGATGACCAAACCGACTCTGGCGAATTTCGGCCGGCTGATCCGCTTGTGGGGCGTGGTGCTGTTCGGCAATTTGTGCGGCACGATTCTGGTGGCGTACGTGATGCTCGAATTGCCGATTTTCGACACCGAGACCGATCACGCCTTCCTCGAAATCGGCCGCAAGGTCATGGAGAACCACGCCAGTCAGATGTTCGCCAAGGGCATCGTCTCCGGCTGGATGATCGCCACTATGGTCTGGATGATTCCGTCCATGGAGAGCGCCAAGATGTGGATCATCATCCTCATCACGTACCTGATGGCGTTGGGTGACTTCACCCACATCGTGGTCGGTTCGGCGGAAGTCTCGTATCTGGTGTTTGCCGGCGAGCTGCCGTGGAGTGATTTCTGGATGGTGTTTGCCGGGCCCACGCTGGCGGGGAACATCATCGGCGGCAGTTTCATTTTCGCCCTGATCAGCCATGCGCAGATCCGCAGTGAGAGCGGTGCTCCAAAGGCGTCAGGCAAATCGAAAGGATCTGCGGATCAGGCCGAAAAGCCCGATCCGCAGCAGATCAAGAAATGATCAGTGGTGCGCAGGCTCTGGAGCTGTGGCCGGCTCGTCACGGGTGGCGTGCTTGACCAGTCTGCCGATGGTCAGCCCCTGCAACAGGATCGACGACAGCACCACGATGTAGGTGATGCTCAGCAGCAGATCGCGCTCCGGGCCCAACGGCAGGGCCAGCGCCAGCGCCACCGACACACCGCCGCGCAAACCGCCCCAGGTCAGGATGCGGATGGTGCCGCGCGGCACCGTGCGCCAGCGGCGCAGCAGGACGATGGCCGGAGCCACGGTGAGCAGGCGCGACAGCAGAATCGCCAGCGCCAGCAAGCTGGCCGCCGCTACGTGCGCCCAATTGAACGGCAGCAGCAACAGCTCCAAGCCGATCAGCGCGAACAACAGGGCGTTGAGCATGTCATCGAGCAGCTCCCAGAAGCCGTCGAGGTACTTGCGGGTCATGTCGTTCATCGCCAGGTTGCGCCCCAGGTTACCGATGATCAGACCGGCCACCACCATCGCAATCGGCGCCGAGACGTGCAGCTCGGTGGCCATCGCCGAACCGCCGATTACCAGCGCCAGGGTCAGCATTACGGTGATCTGATGCTGCTGAACGCTCTTGATCATCCGGTACACCAGATAACCGATCAGCCCGCCGAACAGCACGCCGCCTACGGCCTCGTGAACGAACAGCATGGCCGTGGCGCTGATCGTCGGCGTCTCACCCAATTGGGCGATGCCCAGCAACACGGTAAACACCACCACCGCAGTACCGTCGTTGAACAGCGACTCGCCGACGATGGTGGTTTTCAACGGTTTCGAAGCATTGGCCGTACGCAATACGCCGAGCACCGCGATCGGGTCGGTCGGCGAAATCAGCGCGCCGAACAGCAGGCAGTACAGAAAGCTCACGTGCCAGCCGAACAGGGCAAAAATGTAATAGGCGAGGCTGCCGATCACGGCGGTGGCGATCAGCACGCCGAAGGTCGCCAGCAGGCCGATGGGCCAGCGATAGCTGCGCAGGTCGTTCAGGTTGACGTGCAAAGCGCCGGCGAACAGCAGGAACGACAGCATCCAGTTCATCAGCAGATCGCCGAAGTCGATCTGGCCGATCAGTTGCTGCACGCGTTCTTCAAGGCCGGGGTAGCCGAGCACGCTCAGGCCCTGCAGCAACAGGGAAAACATCAGCGCGGTGACCATCACACCGATGGTCGGCGGCAGGCCGATGA
This sequence comes from Pseudomonas serboccidentalis, assembly GCF_028830055.1. Lineage (NCBI taxonomy): Bacteria > Pseudomonadati > Pseudomonadota > Gammaproteobacteria > Pseudomonadales > Pseudomonadaceae > Pseudomonas > Pseudomonas serboccidentalis. The sequence continues at coordinate 1,019,505 of NZ_CP101655.1, read as the reverse complement.
AGCGGTAATTGACGAAGGTGAGGAGGGTGGTGAGGCAGATAAAAGCGGCTACGAGTTCAAGCATCCGGGCTCCTTTGGATGGGGGTGGAAAGACAGCGCCCCGATTCTTCGGCGCAAAGGTTGGATGGGCGGATCCGGGGCGGGGACACAATGATGTCCACTCGGTTGGTCGGCCGCAGACATTGGTGTAGGGTCAACAATAAAAACCAAGGAGTGGAACGTGCTGGCGACAGTTCTGGTGTTGGTGGCGGCGCTGTTGCATGCAGCGTGGAATACCCTGATCAAATTCAGCGCCGAACGGCTGCTGGTGGTGGCGTGCATGGACACGGTGGCGCTGTTGTTCGTGGCGCTGGCGTCGCCCTTCATCAGCTTGCCGCCGCTGGACATCTGGCCGTGGATTCTCGCTTCGGCGGCATTCGAGCTGCTGTATCGCTATCTGCTGATTCAGGCCTATCGGGTCGGCGACCTTGGGCTGGTCTATCCGCTGATGCGCGGCTTGTCGCCGCTGGTGGTGCTGGCGCTGACCCTGATCTTCGCGGGCGAGGTGCTCACGGCGCAGCAGATCTTCGGGATCATGCTGATTCCGCTGGGCATGGCCTGCCTGCTCTGGCAGGGCGGCGGCGGGAAGCATTTGCCGTGGTCGATGCTGCCGGTGGTGGCGCTGATCGGGCTGTGCATCGGTTGTTACACCTACATCGACGGCCAGGCGTTGCGGCGCTGGTCACATCCGCTGGATTACCTGGTCTGGGTCACGCTGCTCAGCGCCTGGCCGTTTCCGTTGCTGGCATGGGTGGCCAAACGCCCGGCGTTCCTGGTGTTCTGGCGCGAGCAATGGAAGCTGGGGCTGGCGGTCGGGTTCTGCGTGTTGTTCAGCTACGCTCTGGTGCTGTGGGCGATGCAGCTGGGATCGATTGCCGAGGCGGCGGCATTGCGTGAGATCAGCGTGATCCTGGTGGTGCTGTTCGGCATGCGTTACCTGAAAGAACCTTTCGGCAGACCGCGGCTCTTAGCCTGTGGGTTGGTGCTGATCGGCATGCTGGTGATGAAGTTCTGACCGCCCGCAATTTCCTATAACTCGAAGAAGGACGGCTTTATGACGGTAGCTCTGTGGTGCGTGTTGATCGCGATTTTCCTGCCCTATGTCTGCACAGTCGTGGCCAAGGCAGTGGGTGGTTTCCGACTGAGCGACAACCATGATCCCCGGGACTTTCTGGAAAGCCTGAACGGCGTGGCCCGCCGCGCGCATGCCGCGCAGTTGAACAGTTTCGAGGTGATGCCGGCGTTCGCTATCGCGGTGATTGTTGCTCACCTGGTGGGCACGGCAGAGCTGGTGACGGTGAATGTGCTGGCGGTGCTGTTTATCACCAGTCGCCTGCTGTACATCATCTGCTACCTGGCGGACTGGGCGATTCTGCGGTCGCTGGTGTGGTTTGTCGGGATGGGGTTGATTGCTTCGTTCTTCTTTGTGTCGGTATAGATAAAGCAAGATCAAAAGATCGCAGCCTTCGGCAGCTCCTACAGGGTTGATACATGTCCCCTGTAGGAGCTGCCGAAGGCTGCGATCTTTTTGCTTTTTAAGGTTTGTCAGCCACCTGCGGCACTTGCGGCAGCGCCGCTCCCTTGGGCCAGAGCATCCAGATCTGCCCCTGCTGTTTCATGTCCCCGGCCAGTTGTCCGGCCGCATCGCCAGTGCCCCAGAACAGATCCGCACGAACCTCGCCGGCAATCGCACCACCGGTGTCCTGCGCCGCAACCGGACGTACCAGTGCCGTGCCATCGGGGCGGGTGGTCGACAGCCACAGCAAGCTACCCAGCGGAATCACCTTGCGGTCCACCGCCGCGCTATAGCCAGCAGTCAGCGGTACGTTCAGCGAGCCACGCGGGCCTTCGTTGCTGTCGGGATTGCGGGTGAAAAACACATAGCTCGGGTTACTGCCCAGCAGTTCCGGAATGCGTGACGGGTTGGCCTTGGCCCAGTTGCTGATCGCGCTCATGGTCACGTCTTCTTTCTTCAGCTCGCCCTGTTCCACCAGCCAGCGACCGATCGGTCGGTACGGGTGGCCGTTCTGGTCGGCGTAGGCGATGCGCAATTGTTTGCCGTCTGCCGTCTGAATCCGCCCGGAGCCCTGGATCTGCAGGAACTGCAGGTTCATCGGATCGGTCAGGTACGCCACCACAGGCGCTTTTACGCCTTTGGATTCGATGGTCGCCGCGTCGTCGTAAGGCTTGAGCACCCGACCTTCGAGGCGGCCACGCAGGCGCTTGCCCTTGAGCTCCGGGTAAATGCTGTCCAGCGACACGATGATCATGTCTTCAGGAACGCCGTACACCGGCACGTTGGCCGCGTCGGTGGGCGTCAGGCTGCCGGGATAGACCGGTTCGTAGTAACCGGTGATCAGACCGTTCGGATTGTCGTGCTCGGCGCGCAGGCCGAACACATCGAGATTCTGCTTGAGGAATGCACGGATCTCGTTGGCGCTCTGCGGCACGTTGGCTGCCGCGGCGCAGGTGCCGCCCCAGATCGGGTCAGCCTTGAGCCGGGTGCAGGCGCTGCGCCACGAGCCGAAACCGGCGACCAGATCGCTGTCGGACACGGCTGGCAAGGCTTCCCAGTTGGCGCTGGAATACGTGGCCAAGGCGTGGGTTTTCGGTTTGGCAGTGTCGCCGCCGGTGCAGCCGGCAAGGATTGCCAGCAGTGGCAGAGTTGCGATCAGTGGGTGACGCCAGGCCTTGAAACGGCTGTTCATGGAGTGATTCCTGTGCCGGTTGCCTGAGTGCTCCATGCGCTCCGGCAACCCGTAATTTTAATAGGGCTATTGGTGTTTGTCGGTGGCGCGAGGATACTGGCCGCCGAATTCCGTGACCTGAAGCCACCATGACTCTTAAAAGAATTTCTGTTGTATTGCTGGCCTGTCTGACCTTGTCCGCCTGTGGCGGTGTCGACCCGAATTCCCCGCTGGGTCAACGCAAGGCGATCTTCAAGCAGATGCTCAAGACCGGCGAAGACCTGGGCGGTATGTTGCGTGGACGCATTCCGTTCGACGGGCCGAAATTCGCCGACGGTGCGGTGAAGCTCGATGCGTTGTCCCATGAGCCATGGAAGCATTTTCCGCAGGTGCGCGAAGAAGATCACACCAGTGCCAAAGATGATGTCTGGCTGCGCCAGGCGCGCTTTCAGGAACTGGCCCGCAACCTTGAGGCGGCCACCGGTGAACTGGTGATCACCAGCAAGGTTCAGCCGTACAAGGCCAGTAACCTGGGGCCGGCGGTGCAGAAGGTTGAAGATGCCTGCAGCGCTTGCCATAAAGAATTTCGGGATCATTGATTGTCTGAGGCTACCGGGCAACTGAGCAACTGTGGCGAGGGAGCTTGCTTCCGCTGGGTTGCGCAGCAGCCCTGAAACCCTTCAGCCGAGTTGTATCTGCAAGAACCGACCGGCCGGAGTTGCAACGGCTGCGCCGTCGAGCGGGAGTAAGCTCCCTCGCCACAAGGTTCTGCTGATTACTTGTCGATTTCGTCCAGCGCGTCCTGCAACTCTTTGCGCGACTCGGCCAGTTTGTCTTTGCGTTTGTTGATCTTCTCCGGATCGCCTTTTTTCATCGCCTTGTCGAGATCGGCCTGACGCTTGCTGACTTCGTGCTTGGCATCCAGCACCTTGTTCTCGCGTTCTTTCTTCAGGCCGGCGTCGGTGCAGTTTTTCGTCACTTCATCCAGTGCCGTTTGCAGACCGGCTTGTTGATCGGCGTTGCCGCGGGACCTGGCCTGTTCGATCTGGTTGATGATGCCCTGCTTCTTGGCGGCGCAACCGGTCAGGCCCGGGGCGTCTTCGTCGGCCATCACGGGGGCGGCCATGACGGCGCAAAGTGTCAGCAGGGCGAGCGGTGAAAGAAGTTTCATAAAAGCTCCAGTGCAAAGGCAATCGGGTCAGTCGGGCGCTGCGCAGTTGGAGCGCCTCGGTGGCCGTTGGGTTCCCCGGCGTACCGGGATTGCATGTTCAGAAACCGTCGATTCCGGCGGCGTGTAATTGTTCGCTGAGGGCCAGCACCTGCGGATCGCGAAAGAATGCACTCAATTGCGCCGCGCGTCCGGGGCCGATTCCGGCTTCAGCCTGCCATTGTTCGGTATTTCGTTGTGCCAGCGACTGCCATGAATCAGCCAATTGGGCGGCACCGGTCGGCGGCAGGCCCAACGCTTTGAGCCACTGCGTGAACGGTCTTTGGCGGGCGCTGTGAAAACTGTGTATCAGGCGCGCACTGCTGCGTTCGCCGAAGCCGGCAATGTTAGCAAGCTCTGGCTCATCGAGGGTCAACCAATCCAGCAGGTTGTTCAGGCGGCCTGTTTCCAGAAGTTTCTCCCAAGTGCCTTTGCCCACATGGGGCATCGCCAGCCCTTGTTTGCCGCTGAGCCAGGTCAGGCGCGCGAGAAACTGGCTTTCGCAGCCGGGTGTCGGTTGCCAGCAACTCAAGGCGTGGAAATCACTGGCGTCGGGGATGTCGATGGCGGCCCGCTCGGTCGTACGCAGTACTACGCTGTCGAGCCGTGGAATCGTCAGCCCGGCCAGGCTGATTGCCACCTGGTCACCGGGACGGATGTCCTGCGTCTGCCAGCGCTTGAGCGAACCGGCGCTGACCCGTTTGATCTCCCGGTCATCGAGCATGACCGGCGTCAGCTCCAGCACCGGTGTGATGCGGCCGGTGCGGCCGACCTTGAAATTCACTTTGCGCACCTCGGCCAGCGCCCGGGCAAACGGGTATTTCCAGGCCACCGCCCAGTAGGGCGCGCTCGCCTGCCAGCGCTCGGCCGGTGGGCGCTGGCTTTGGCGCAGGACAATGCCGTCGCTGGCGAATGGCAGCGGTGATCGATACCAGTGCTCACGCCACTTTTGTGCGTCCTCAAGGTTGGCGATGGCCTGACTGAACGGTGCTGTCGTGGCGAAACCCAATGTCGCCAGCGTCGCTATTCTTTCGGGCAGACTCGCCGGCCCCCGTGGCCAATCCCAGACGAACAGACCGATCCCGGCCGCCTGCTCGGCGCTCAGGGTTTTCCGGCTCATCAGTCCGGCAACCGTGGCGCGGGCATTGACGCTGCCGGCGCGGGCCTGCACATGTTGAGTCAGACGCCAGTAGAGTTCGCCCTGCACCAGCAGATCAAGGGGCTGCGTCAGTTGTTGAGGAATGGCGGCGATCTTTTGCGCTGACGCCGTCCAGTCCTGGCCGCTGATACCGTCACCGCGACTGATCGCTTGCTGCAACAGGCCACGACGGTAGATCAGCGTCACCGCCACGCCATCGACCTTGGGTTGGACCCAGACGTCCCGGCGGTCCTGGAGCCAGGCTTGAACCGCCGCTGCCTCATGAAGTTTATCCAGACCTGTGTGTGCAACTGGATGCGCGATGGGGCCCGATGCGCTGCGCAAAGGTTGGGGCGCTGCTGGCTGCTGGAAACACTGTCGCCACTCGTTGAGCCGCAAGCGGGCTTGATCATAGAGGTCGTCGGCAATCAGCGAGCGGCCTTCGCGGTGATAGGCGTCGTCCCATTGGTCGATCTGTTTTTGCAGGGCGGTGATTTCGTTTTGCGCGGTGGCGGCAGGCCAGTCGGGGCAGGCGGCGTAAGCGATCAGGTGGATGAAACTCAGCAGAACAACTGAAAACAGGCGCAGCGTGGCAAGCATGATGAGCGTCCTTGCTCAGGGGGAATGCTTGAAGGCTAGGTGAGGATGGCGGGTCAGGTAGCCTTGGTGTTTTGCGGGGTGTTGCGCAGCGTTAAAGTCAAAAGATCGCAGCCTTCGGCAGCTCCTACAGAATGCATTCCCATGCAGGATCTGCCGAAGGCTGCGATCCTTTGATCTTTGCAAACATGAAAAAGCCCCGCACGGCGCGAACCGTGCGGGGCTTTTTTGTACCGCCAGGGCGTCTTACAGACCAGCAGCGGAACGCAGAGCGTCGGCGCGGTCGGTTTTTTCCCAGGTGAAGGTGGTGAAGGTGTCTTCGCCAACAGTCTTGGTCTGCGGAGCACGACCGAAGTGGCCGTAGGCTGCAGTTTCCTGGTACATCGGGTGCAGCAGATCCAGCATGGTGGTGATTGCGTACGGACGCAGGTCGAACACTTCACGCACCAGTTTGATGATCTTGTCATCGCTGATCTTGCCAGTGCCGAAGGTGTTCAGCGAGATCGAGGTCGGCTGAGCGACACCGATCGCGTAGGACACCTGGATCTCGCAACGCTCGGCCAGGCCGGCGGCGACGATGTTCTTGGCAACATAGCGGCCAGCGTAGGCAGCCGAACGGTCAACCTTCGATGGATCTTTGCCGGAGAACGCGCCGCCGCCGTGACGGGCCATGCCGCCGTAGCTGTCGACGATGATCTTGCGACCGGTCAGACCGCAGTCACCTACCGGGCCGCCAATGATGAACTGGCCGGTCGGGTTGATGTGGAACTGGGTGTCCTTGCTCAGCAGTTCGGCAGGCAGTACGTGCTTGACGATCAGCTCCATCACGCCTTCGCGCAGGTCTTTGTACGACACTTCAGGGTTGTGCTGGGTCGACAGAACAACAGCGTCGATACCGACAACCTTGCCGCCTTCGTAGCGGCAAGTCACTTGCGACTTGGCATCCGGGCGCAGCCAAGGCAGCAGACCCGATTTACGGGCTTCGGCCTGGCGCTGCACCAGCTGGTGCGAGAAGGTAATTGGCGCTGGCATCAAAACGTCGGTTTCGTTGCTGGCGTAGCCGAACATCAGGCCCTGGTCGCCGGCGCCCTGATCTTCAGGCTTGGCACGGTCAACACCCTGGTTGATGTCAGGGGACTGCTTGCCGATGATGTTCATCACACCGCAAGTTGCGCCGTCGAAGCCGACATCGGAGCTGTTGTAGCCGATGTCAAGAATGACGTTACGCACGATTTCTTCCAGATCGACCCAGGCCGACGTGGTCACTTCACCGGCAATGATTGCAACGCCGGTCTTTACCAGAGTCTCGCACGCCACACGGGCGAACTTGTCTTCAGCAATAATGGCGTCCAGCACCGCATCGGAAATCTGGTCGGCGATTTTGTCCGGATGTCCTTCAGACACGGACTCGGAGGTGAAGAGGGAGTATTCGCTCATCTCGATGTTTTCCTGAATTTACCGATGGTGAGTGTCGCCAGCCGGTCGCTGAAAGTGGCGAACCTGGATCTGGAAACCATTACGTAAGCCTACATAGAGGCTGTCCCCGGGAACGAGTCCCGCAGCGGTGGCCCAACGGGCCAAATCGTCCTGTTCAAACCCCAACCACAGATCACCGCAGGCCTCCCTGGCCCAACTCTGGTTGTGGCTACATAACTCTGTCACGAGCAGGCTACCGCCCGGTTGCAGCAGGCCGGCCATGTGCTTGAGCGCTTCGGCCGGTGCGGCGAAATGGTGCAACACCATGTTCAGTACCACGCAGTCGGCCTGAAGGCTGGTGCCATTCAATGCATCGGCCAATTGCAGGCTGACGTTAGCCAGCTGTTCACGTTCACATACCTGCCGCGCCAGTTCGAGCATCGCCGGGCTGTTGTCCAGCGCGGTTACGGTGCCGAAGCGGCGGGCCAGTTCCGGCAGAAAAGCACCATCGCCGGGGCCGACTTCAATGGCCGTGGCAGCACCATTGAAGTTCAGTTTATCGAGCAGGGCCAGCACGCTGTCACGGTACTGCGGCAGGCCTGCGATCAAGTCTTGCTGGGCGCGAAATTTCTCTGCAACCCGGGCGAAAAAGTCCTGGCTGGCCGCCTCACGTTGTCCGTGTACCTGGGCGATGCGGGTCTGCACGTCGTCCGGCAGCGCCAGATTGTCGACTTCTTCTAACAGTGCCGCGTGCAACTTGCCACCCAGCAATTCGGTGTGGGGCAGGGCGCGGCGATAGAAAATCGCGTTGCCTTCGCGCCGAGTCGCCACCAGATCGGCCTGGGCCAGCACCTTGAGGTGGTGGCTCATGCCGGACTGACCGATGCCAAAAATCTGCGCCAGTTCCAGTACACCGAACGAATCGTTGGCCAGCGCGCGCAATACATTCAGGCGCAGCGGGTCGCCACCGGCCTTGCACAGGGCCGCCAGCTCGTCGCAGTCGTCATGGCGAATGGAAGGCACGCGTAAGTTCATGGGGCAGCAGTCTAGTGACGGTAGGAAATCGCTGCAAGGGCAATATCAAAAAGTTTTGATATTGCTCGATAGATGGCACTTCTCACCGGCTGGTTAACTCTACAAACCAACAGCGGAAAGGTTTCACCAATAGAATCCACTGTTAACCATGGGAAAAACGCCTCCGTATGACTATCTGTCATTGCCCCGAGGCGCTCCGGTGAGGGAAAATGCCCTCCTTTTTTCCGTTTCAATTATTCACACCCAGGAGATCAGCGATGCCTAGCCGTCGTGAGCGTGCCAACGCCATTCGTGCCCTCAGCATGGATGCCGTGCAAAAAGCCAACAGCGGCCATCCCGGTGCCCCTATGGGTATGGCAGATATCGCCGAAGTGCTTTGGCGCGACTACCTCAAGCACAACCCGAGCAATCCATCGTTCGCCGACCGTGACCGCTTCGTGCTGTCCAACGGCCATGGCTCGATGTTGATCTACTCGCTGTTGCACCTGACCGGTTACGACCTGTCGATCGAAGACCTCAAGCAGTTCCGTCAACTGCACAGCCGCACCCCGGGTCACCCGGAATTCGGCTATACCCCAGGCGTCGAGACCACCACCGGCCCACTGGGTCAGGGTCTGGCCAACGCCGTGGGTTTCGCGCTGGCAGAAAAAGTCATGGGCGCGCAGTTCAACCGTCCTGGCCACAACATCGTCGACCACCACACCTACGTGTTCCTGGGTGATGGCTGCATGATGGAAGGTATTTCCCACGAAGTCGCTTCCCTGGCCGGTACCCTGGGCCTGGGCAAGCTGATCGCCTTCTACGATGACAACGGCATCTCCATCGATGGCGAAGTCGAAGGCTGGTTCACCGACGACACGCCGAAGCGTTTCGAAGCCTACAACTGGCAGGTGATTCGCAACGTCGACGGTCATGATCCGGAAGAGATCAAGACCGCCATCGAAACCGCGCGCAAGAGCCCGCTGCCGACCCTGATCTGCTGCAAGACCACCATCGGTTTCGGTTCGCCGAACAAGCAGGGCAAAGAAGACTGCCACGGTGCCCCGCTGGGTGACGCGGAAATCGCCCTGACCCGTCAGGCGCTGAACTGGAACTACGGTCCGTTCGAAATCCCGGCCGACATTTATGCCGAGTGGGACGCCAAGGAAAAAGGTCGCGCGGCCGAAGCCGAGTGGGATCAGCGTTTCGCTGCCTACTCCGCCGCGTTCCCGACCGAAGCCAACGAGCTGATCCGTCGTCTGAGCGGCGAGCTGCCGGCTGACTTCGCGGAAAAAGCCTCGGCCTACATCGCTGAAGTGGCGGCCAAGGGCGAAACCATCGCCAGCCGTAAAGCCAGCCAGAACACCCTGAACGCGTTCGGCCCGCTGCTGCCGGAACTGCTCGGCGGTTCGGCTGACCTGGCCGGTTCCAACCTGACCCTGTGGAAAGGTTGCAAAGGCGTCAACGCTGAAGACGCCAGCGGCAACTACATGTACTACGGTGTGCGCGAATTCGGCATGACCGCGATCATGAACGGCGTCACCCTGCACGGCGGCCTGGTGCCTTACGGCGCGACCTTCCTGATGTTCATGGAATACGCTCGCAACGCGGTGCGCATGTCCGCACTGATGAAGCAGCGCGTGATCCACGTCTACACCCACGACTCCATCGGTCTGGGTGAAGACGGCCCGACGCACCAGCCAATCGAGCAACTGACCAGCCTGCGTACCACGCCGAACCTCGACACCTGGCGTCCAGCCGATGCCGTTGAATCGGCGGTGGCCTGGAAAAACGCGCTGGAGCGTAAAGACGGCCCGTCGGCGCTGATCTTCTCGCGTCAGAACCTGCAGCACCAAGAGCGTGACGCTGCCCAGATCGCCGATATCAGCCGCGGTGGCTACGTGTTGAAGGACTGCGCAGGCGAGCCTGAGCTGATCCTGATCGCGACCGGTTCGGAAGTCGGTCTGGCCGTTCAGGCCTACGACAAACTGACCGAACAAGGCCGCAAGGTGCGCGTGGTTTCCATGCCTTGCACCAGCGTGTTCGATGCCCAGGACGCTGGCTACAAGCAATCGGTTCTGCCGTTGCAGGTCAGCGCGCGTATCGCGATCGAAGCGGCCCACGCCGACTTCTGGTTCAAGTACGTGGGTCTGGAAGGTCGCGTGATCGGCATGACCACTTACGGCGAATCGGCTCCGGCGTCGGCACTGTTCGAAGAATTCGGCTTCACCCTGGAAAACATCCTGGGTCAGGCTGAAGAGCTGCTGGAAGACTAAGCAGTACGAATGCGGTGGCCCCGGCTACCGCGTTCCCCTGTAGGAGCTGCCGAAGGCTCGGGCCGCTCCTACATGGGGTTGTGTTGTTAGCGAATACTATCGAGAACCCCATGCCTCAACCGCGTCCCTACAAAGTTGCACTCAACGGCTACGGCCGGATTGGTCGTTGCGTCTTGCGTGCGTTGTTCGAGCGTGGCGAGAAGGCCGGGTTTGAAATTGTCGCGATCAACGATCTGGCGGACATGGCCAGCATCGAATACCTGACACGCTTTGACTCCACCCATGGCCGCTTTCCCGGCGAAGTGCGGGTCGAGGGCGATTGTCTGCATATTAATGGCGACTGCGTGAAGGTCCTGCGCAGTGCCACCCCCGAAGGCATCGATTGGGCGTCGCTGGGCGTCGATCTGGTGCTCGAATGCTCCGGTGCCTATAACACCCGTGAAGACGGCCAGCGTTTCCTCGACGCCGGCGCACCACGCGTGCTGTTTTCACAGCCGATGGCCAGCGAGGCGGATGTCGACGCCACCATCGTCTACGGCGTCAATCAGGATTGCCTGACCGGCGATGAGCTGCTGGTGTCCAACGCCTCCTGCACCACCAACTGCGGCGTGCCGCTGTTACGCCTGCTGGACAAGGCAATCGGCCTGGATTACGTGTCGATCACCACGATTCACTCGGCGATGAACGATCAACCGGTGATCGACGCCTATCACCACGAAGACCTGCGCCGCACCCGTTCGGCGTTCCAGTCGGTGATCCCGGTGTCCACTGGTCTGGCGCGAGGCATCGAGCGCCTGCTGCCGGAACTTGCCGGGCGAATTCAGGCCAAAGCCGTACGCGTGCCGACGGTCAACGTGTCCTGCCTCGACATCACGATGCAGACCGCCACGGCGACCGACGCCAACGAGGTCAACCGGATCCTGCGCGAGGCCGCCACCAATGGCCCGCTCAAAGGCTTGCTGGCTTACACCGAGTTGCCGCACGCCAGCTGTGATTTCAACCATGACCCACATTCGGCCATCGTCGATGCCAGTCAGACCCGTGTATCCGGTCCCAAGCTGGTGAACATCCTGGCCTGGTTCGACAACGAATGGGGTTTTGCCAACCGAATGCTGGACGTTGCAGAACACTATCTGCATACAGCGATTTCAAAAAAACCTGCTCTCTAAGAACAGTTACTCAGGAAGTGCGACCCATGACCGTGTTGAAGATGTCCGACCTCGATCTGCAAGGTAAGCGCGTATTGATCCGCGAAGACCTCAACGTCCCAGTCAAGGACGGTGTTGTCACCAGCGATGCGCGTATCCTGGCTTCGCTGCCGACCATCAAGCTGGCCTTGGAAAAAGGTGCGGCGGTGATGGTCTGCTCGCACCTGGGCCGTCCGACCGAAGGCGAGTTCTCCGCCGAGAACAGCCTCAAGCCGGTCGCTGACTACCTGAGCAAGGCCCTGGGCCGTGAAGTGCCGCTGGTGGCCGATTACCTGGGCGGCGTTGACGTCAAGGCTGGCGACATCGTGCTGTTCGAAAACGTGCGCTTCAACAAGGGCGAGAAAAAGAACGCCGACGAACTGGCCCAGCAATACGCTGCCCTGTGCGACGTGTTCGTGATGGACGCTTTCGGCACCGCTCACCGCGCCGAAGGTTCGACCCACGGCGTGGCCAAGTTCGCCAAAGTCGCCGCTGCAGGCCCGCTGCTGGCCGCTGAACTGGACGCACTGGGCAAGGCGCTGGGTGCGCCGGCCAAGCCGATGGCGGCCATCGTTGCCGGCTCCAAGGTCTCGACCAAACTCGACGTACTCAACAGCCTGAGCCAGATCTGCGATCAACTGATCGTCGGCGGCGGCATCGCCAACACCTTCCTGGCGGCTGCCGGTCACCCGGTCGGCAAGTCGCTGTACGAGCCAGACCTGCTGGATACTGCGCGCGCCATCGCCGCCAAAGTCAGCGTGCCGCTGCCGGTTGACGTCGTGGTAGCCAAGGAATTCGCCGAAAGCGCCGAAGCGACCGTCAAGTTGATCGCTGACGTCGCAGCGGACGACATGATCCTGGACATCGGCCCACAAACCGCTGCCAACTTCGCCGAACTGCTGAAATCGTCGAAAACCATTCTGTGGAACGGTCCGGTCGGCGTGTTCGAATTCGACCAGTTCGGCAACGGCACCAAAGTGCTGGCCCAGGCCATCGCTGACAGCGCCGCGTTCTCCATCGCCGGCGGTGGCGACACCCTGGCGGCCATCGATAAATATGGCGTGGCCGAGCAAATCTCCTACATTTCCACCGGTGGTGGCGCGTTCCTCGAATTCGTCGAAGGCAAGGTACTGCCAGCCGTTGAAGTCCTGGAAAGCCGGGCCAAGGCCTGAGGCCGCCCGTTTGGCCAGGCAAAGGAGTGTTCACATGGTCAAGTCGTTAGCGCTGTTGTTGCTGATCGGTACGCTGGCGGCCTGCGGGAGTAACCCGAAGGCCGAGGCGACGCCTGCGCCGGATGCGGCGCAGAAAGGCTGCTACCAGGCCGACTGGCAGGCCGAAACCAACCCGGTGCTGAACAAGCGCTCGGGGCCGGACGGTCTGGACAAATACGAGACGCAAACCCCGGCCAAGGAACATGGTTGTCCTTGACCGGTCTGACTCTTTAACTCAAGGCTGGCGGCGTTGGCTGTCAGTCGAGGAACACGGATGAAAGGCTTGATCGCCATTGCGGCATTGGCATTGTTGGGCGGTTGCGCGCAGATGAACCTGTTTCAGTCGTCCGCCCCTGCGGACAGCTGGACGACATGGACCTGCGACAGCCAGGCCAAAGTGCTGTGGCGCTACACCGATGCCGGCCAGAAGGAAGTCGATGTTCGACTCGGCGGCGGTGATCAGGTCTATCGCCTGAAAGAAGAGCCGGGCGCTTCGGGCACGCTGTACAGCGACGGCATGCTGGCGTTTCACGTCAAGGGTGAGGAAGGCCTGGTGTACTGGGTCGCCACCAATGATTTGATCGGCCGCGGCTGCAAGGCGCAGTAACTGACACACCCAAAGCTCTGATGTGGGTTTTTTGTGGTGAGGGGGCTTGCCCCCGTTGGAGTGCGAAGCGCTCCCAAAGCTTTTTTACGACTGCTGCGCAGCCGAACGGGGGCAAGCCCCCTCGCCACAGAGTTTCAGTGACAAACAGAATCTGCTTTATCGAATCACCAGACCGGGCCTCGACCCCCGATCTGCAATCACTTGAATAGCCGCCGCCGCTCCGGCAGGCTGGCACGATTAACGACCCTCAACCGGGAGAGACACACACAATGGCACTTATCAGCATGCGCCAGATGTTGGACCACGCAGCCGAGTTCGGCTACGGCGTTCCAGCCTTCAACGTCAACAACCTTGAGCAGATGCGCGCCATCATGGAAGCCGCTGACAAGACTGACTCCCCGGTGATCGTCCAGGCTTCGGCCGGCGCCCGTAAATACGCTGGTGCGCCGTTCCTGCGTCACCTGATCCTGGCCGCGATCGAAGAATTCCCGCACATCCCGGTGTGCATGCACCAGGACCACGGCACCAGCCCTGACGTCTGCCAGCGCTCCATCCAACTGGGCTTCAGCTCGGTGATGATGGACGGTTCCCTGGGCGAAGACGGCAAAACCCCGACCGATTACGAATACAACGTCCGTGTGACTCAGCAGACCGTCGCCATGGCTCACGCCTGCGGCGTTTCGGTTGAAGGCGAGCTGGGCTGCCTGGGTTCGCTGGAAACCGGCATGGCCGGTGAAGAAGACGGCATCGGCGCTGAAGGCGTTCTGGATCACAGCCAGATGCTGACCGACCCGGAAGAAGCCGCAGACTTCGTCAAGAAGACACAAGTTGATGCCCTGGCCATCGCCATCGGCACCAGCCACGGCGCCTACAAATTCACCAAGCCACCTACCGGCGACGTGCTGGCGATCGACCGCATCAAGGAAATCCACAAGCGCATCCCGAACACTCACTTGGTGATGCACGGTTCCTCGTCCGTGCCACAAGAGTGGCTGGCGATCATCAACCAGTACGGCGGCGACATCAAAGAAACCTACGGCGTACCGGTTGAAGAAATCGTCGAAGGCATCAAGTACGGCGTGCGCAAGGTCAACATCGACACCGACCTGCGCCTGGCATCCACCGGTGCGATGCGTCGCCTGATGGCCACCAACCCGAGCGAATTCGACCCACGTAAATTCTTCGGCGCCACCGTGACCGCGATGCGTGACGTGTGTATCGCTCGTTATGAAGCGTTCGGCACTGCCGGTAATGCTTCGAAGATCAAACCGATCTCGTTGGAAGCGATGTTCCAGCGTTATCTGAAGGGTGAGTTGAACGCCAAGGTTAACTAAGCCTGAGCGTTAACCGCTGATTCAAGAAACCCGCCGAGAGGCGGGTTTTTTGTGGGTGGCTTAAACCCGATCACTGGAAATCAGTGATGCGAATCAAGTTGCCGAGGGCCCGCCAGGCGCACAAGCCGGCGGATTCTGGCGTAGTGGTAGGCAACGACGCAAGCTGTTGTAGGCATCCGGAAGTAACCGGCGATCGATCTAAACAACGCCGTTTAAAAGTAGGAGCTGCCGAAGGCTGCGATCTTTTGATTTTGTCTTTTCAGAATCAAAAACAAGATCAAAAGATCGTCCGATCGCGGCCCGAGCCTTCGGCAGCTCCTACAGGGGAATGCGGGTTATTTGTCGTGATCGATGTCGAGCTTGGAGAAGGTCACCTGCCCCCCCTCACTGGTGTACCCGGTGTTGTCCTGCACATACACCCCGGCCTTGAAGTACAACGGCTTGTCGCGCCAGGTGGCGCTGATCTGTGAATCCCACTGATAACCCGCCGCACTCACGCCCAACGCACCGCCGGGGCTCAAGTGGATGAGGTAGTTGAATTCGTTGTTCAGTTTGATCCCGGTGGCGAGGGTGATGACGCGGCTTTCTGCGTCATCGGGGTGCATGCGGACTTTGATTACCAGGTTGCCCGTCTGGGTTGCTTCCTTGTATTGGTATTCGAGCTTGACCATCGGGCGCTGGCTTTCATAGGCGTGGATCTGGCCGATGACGATCTTGCCGGAGCTGGGCACCTTGTTCACTGCAAGGGTGGCACGCAGCAGGTTGTCGGCGTCCGGGTAGTACCAGTTGCGCAGGGTGCCGTTGCTGTAGGTTTCGCGCAGTTCGGTGCGCGGGTAGATGGCGTTTTCGGTTTTGGAGCCGGTGACCGGCGACCAGAAGAACAGGGTGCCGGTGTCGGAATGGAAGTATTGATCTTTGAAGCCGTTCACCAGTTTTTCGGTTTCGACGGTGTATGGCGGACTGCCAACGGGAACGCTGAGGTTCCAGGTTGCGAGATCGATCATGTCGGTGCTTCCACTCAGTTCATCCTGAACGCGGGTGCCAGAAGCTCTAGCCCGCGCCTTTTGGGGCGGCCTTTATAAGCGTAGAGGGATATTTTGTTAATGCCCGTTTGGCAGATGATTGACGTCAACATCCTGTCGAAATGCCATCTCTGCCGGTTTCCGGGGGCTGCAGCGGTGACCGTTAGTCGGCAAACTCACGCTTTGGTTAAATGATGGCCTGATGACAGCTTCTGCTTTTTCGGATCCACGACTAGAGTGAAGGCTCGATGTGTGTACGGTTTTACCGGAATCGCCCTGAAGTCCCGACAAGAGAAGCAGCATGGAATGCGCGCAACCCCCGCCAGGTGAAGGCAGCTCTGTCCTTTTGATCGTTGATGATTACCCTGAAAACCTGATCAGCATGCGCGCGTTGCTGCAGCGCCAGGATTGGCACGTCCTCACTGCGGCTTCCGGTTTCGAAGCGCTCAATATTCTGCTTTCCCACGACGTCGATCTGGTGCTGCTGGATGTGCAGATGCCGGGCATGGACGGCTTTGAAGTGGCGCGGTTGATGCGCGGTAGCCAGCGCACGCGCCTGACGCCGATTATCTTTCTGACCGCCAACGAGCAATCCCAGGATGCGGTGATCAAGGGCTATGCCAGTGGCGCGGTGGATTACCTGTTCAAGCCGTTCGACCCGCAGATCCTCAAGCCCAAGGTGCAGGCGTTGCTGGAACACCAGCGCAATCGCCGCGCCTTGCAGCGCCTGAGTCATGACCTGGAAGTGGCGCGCGCTTTCAATGCCTCGGTGCTGGATAACGCTGCCGAGGGGATATTGGTGGTGGGCGAGGATGGTTTGATCCGCTTCGCCAACCCGGCGATTTCACGCTTGCTGAATGCGCCGGTGAAGGAGCTGGAAGGTAAGGAGTTTCTCGATTACCTGCAGAAACCGCACATTGCGCTGTGGGCCGATTCCGAGTTTTATGCCAGTTACAAGCGTGGCGAGACGTTGAGACTGCACGACGCCTTGCTGCGCACCGCGCCCGGCCAGCAAGTGCCGGTTGCGTTATCCTGCGCCGCGCTGCCCAGCGAGCAACACGCAATGGTGGTGACCGTGCTGGACATGTCGGTGGTGCGTCACTTGCATCAGCAATTGGAATTTCAAGCGGTGACCGATCCACTGACCGGTTTGCTCAACCGTCGCGGGTTTTACCAGACCGTTGAAAATCTGCTCCTGCGTGGCGAGCGCAGCGACAGCAGTTGGGTCTTGCTGTACCTGGACCTCGACGGCTTCAAGCGGGTCAACGATTCCCTCGGTCACGACGCCGGCGATCGGGTGTTGCGCTGGGTCTCCGAGCAATTGAAGGCGTGCCTGCGACCGTTCGACATTCTCGCGCGCATGGGCGGCGATGAGTTTACCGCGCTGCTGGATCTGGAGTTTCCTGAGCAAGCGGCGAAGATTGCCGAAAAACTCATCGAGCGGGTGTCGATCTGTCAGCAGATCGAGGGGTTGGACATCGCTCTCGGCGCCAGCATCGGCATCGCCACTTACCCGGACTGCGGTTCTAACCTTGACGGATTGCTGCGTGCCTCCGACATCGCCATGTACGAAGCCAAGCGCGCCGGACGTCAGCAATATCGTTTCTACGATCATGAAATGAATGGCCGGGCGCGCTCGCGGTTGATGCTCGAAGAGAGCGTGCGTGCCGCCATCGAGAACCGCGATTTCAATCTGGTCTATCAGCCGCAAGTAGCTATCGACACTGGCCAGATTCGCGGTTTTGAAGCCTTGCTGCGCTGGCAGCATCCGAGTGTCGGCGATGTGCCGCCGGGGCTGTTTTTGCCATTGCTGGAAGAAGCGCGGCTGATCAGCCGTCTCGGCAGCTGGATTTATCATCGCGGGGCCGGCCAGCGCAAAGCCTGGGAAACCCTGTTTGCCGAAGACCTGGTGCTCGGCGTGAGCCTGAGCAACACCCAGTTCAGCCTGCCGAATCTGGCCACCGAGTTGCGTCAGGTGATGGAGCGGCACGCCTTGCAGCCTCGGCAACTGGAGGTCGAGGTCACGGAAGAAGCGCTGATGCAAAATCCCGACGAAACCCGCAAACAGCTGCGTTTGCTGCGCAATCTGGGTGTGCGCGTGGCGCTGGATGACTTCGGTTCCGGGCCGTGTTCGCTGGCGCATCTGCGCGATCTGGAGCTGGATACCCTAAAGCTGGATCGCCATCTCATTGCTCGATTGCCGGACTCCAAACGCGACGCCTCATTGGTCAGTACGGTGATCAGTCTGTGCAAACAATACGGGTTGCTGGTGATTGCCGAGGGCGTGGAAACCATCGAGCAATACCAATGGCTGCAAGCCCATGGTTGCGAATACGTACAGGGCTTCCTGGTGGCGCGGCCGATGATGGCCGACGACGCCGCCAGCTTCGCCGAGCCGTTTGACTGGAGCGCGCTGCCCGGTTGAATTCGCTACACTGGCGCTCTTTTCGAACCGTGTTGCCGTGTCCATGACTGCGTTGAAATACCTCCAGGCCTATCCCGCGCAATTGCAGGATCAGGTGCGCCAACTGATCGCCGAACAGCGTCTGGGTGACTACCTGAGCCAACGCTATCCCGCGCGTCACGATGTGCAGAGCGACAAGGCGCTGTACAGCTACGCGCTGGACCTGAAACAGGAATACCTGCGCAACGCGCCGGCCATCGACAAGGTGCTGTTCGACAACCGCCTCGACCTGACTCACCGCGCGCTGGGCCTGCACACCACGGTATCGCGAGTGCAGGGCGGCAAGCTCAAGGCCAAGAAAGAGATTCGCATTGCCTCGCTGTTCAAGGAGGCGGCGCCCGAGTTTCTGAAGATGATCGTCGTGCATGAGCTGGCGCACTTCAAAGAGTCGGATCACAACAAGGCTTTCTACAAATTGTGTGAACACATGCTGCCGGGGTATCACCAGGTCGAGTTCGATCTGCGGGTGTACCTGACGTGGCGGGATCTGCAATAGCCGCAACAAGGAGCGGGTGGATGGACGTCAGCAAGACCAAAAGCAGTTTCTACCGTCGCCTGTACGTGGCCTACCTGATCGACAGCGGCCTGGCCGCCAGCGTGCCGGCGCTGACCGACGTCACCGGCATGCCCCGGCGCACGGCGCAGGACACGATTGCCGCGTTGGCGGATCTGGATATCGTCTGTGAATTCGAGCAGGAAGAGGGCGCGCGTAACCATGCCGGGCGCTATCGGATTCGTGAGTGGGGGGCGATTGACCGGGGGTGGATCGAGCGCAATTTGCGGCAGATCAAGGCTGTGTTGGAGTATCCCTGAGTCTGTGGTGATGGTGATTACGCCATCGCGAGCAGGCTCACTCCTACAGTAGATCGGGTTCCTTCAGATGGAATGCGATCAAATGCAGGAGTGAGCCTGCTCGCGATAGGGCGTTAAGAACGACGCATCCCGATATGCGGAATGTCATCCTCCAGGTATTCCTCACCCGCCACGACAAACCCGTACCGGCCGTAATACCCTTGCAAATGCGCCTGGGCCGACAGATAGATCGGCACCTGCGGCCAATGCTTCTCGGCCTGTTTCAGTGCGTGTTCCATCATCGTGTGCCCCAGTCCTTTGCCCCGGCCCTGCGGTGCGATGATCACGCGGCCGATCACCACGTCACCGCCCTGGGACTCGGGATCGAGCAGGCGCAGATAGGCCATCAACTGATCGTCTTCCCAACCCATCAAGTGATGGGTGTCGCCGTCCAGATCCTGACCGTCGAGGTCCGGGTAGGCGCATTTCTGTTCGACCACGAACACCTCCGAGCGCAGCTTCAACAATGCGTACAACTGCTCTTTGCCCAGATCGCTGTGATGTTTGCAGATCCACTCGATTGTCATCTTCCGGCTCCTTGAACGCTGTCGCCCGATACTAAGCGCACAGCCTTCGGATGTCTGTATGGCGTAAGAGTCTGTGATAAAGGTCAAAATGCCATCATTCCTTTCTCGCATCGGTAGCTGCTTTGTGTAATCTGCTGGAAAGCGCTGTGCACTGGCTTCAATGAGCTAATGTTAGGGCCTGGGTTTCGCCGGTAAGGGGCCTTGGGGTTTTGACTGAAAACACGCTGGGCAGCTCGCCCGCTAAGGATTTTCAAGCATGCCGCGACTGCATCGAGCCTTTGCTTTGATCGGATTGCTCTTGCTGGCCCCACCCGCCGCTGCGGAAAAGTTGCGACTGGTGTTTGATATCTGGCCGCCCTTTACCGACGACACGCTGGTCAACGGTGGCCTGGCCACGGACATCGTCAGCACCGCGCTGGCCCGGGCCGGTTACGCCAGCGACTATGAACAGGTGCCGTGGGCGCGGGCGCTGCTCGGGGTTGGCGAAGGGCGTTACGACGTGCTGGTCAACGCCTGGTACAACGACGAGCGCACCAGGCTCGGTCAGTTCTCCGACGAATACCTGCTCAACCGCATTCGTTTTCTCAAGCGCAAAGACACCCCGCTCGAATACAACAATCTGGAGCAACTGCACACGTACCCGATTGCCGTGGTGCGCGGTTATGCCTATTCGCAGGCGTTCGACGCCGATACCGCGCTGGAGAAAGTCCCTGTGCACAACTTTGCCATGGCGGTGCGCATGCTGGCGGCGGATCGGGTCAAGCTGACCCTGGAGGATGAATATGTCGCGCGGTATTACCTGGCGCGCGAATCACCCAAGGTGCGCAATGCCGTGGAGTTCCTGCCCAAGCCGCTGAGCGAGAACAGCCTGCATATTCTGGTGAGCCTGAAGAATCCGCAGCATGAGCAGATTGTGGCGGGGTTTGATAAGGCGATCGCGGCGATGAAGGCGGATGGCAGTTATGACAAGTTGATGCGCCAGCATGGGATGTAAGCGTCTGATCCGGAATTTGTTGAGTGGCTGATGGCCCTATCGCGAGCAGGCTCACTCCTACAGTTTGAAATGCGTTCCCCCTGTAGGAGTGAGCCTGCTCGCGATGGCGTCTTCTCAGCCGCCGCTGGCCTCGCTGGTGTCCTTGATCAGGTGCGCCGCCAACGTACGCAACGGCCCCAGCTGCCGACAGATCAACGCCAGTTGCGTCTGCACCAACCGCTGTCCTTCATCGATCTCGTCGGGCATCTGCTCCAGCTCATTGGCCAGCGCTTCTTCTTCGTCGCTCTGAATCGCCACTGGCTGCTTGTTCGCAAGCCCCTGGGCGATGTCGTCGATGCTCGCGGCCAGCTTCACCCCGGCGCCGTCGATCAGGTGTTCGCGCACGTCCGCCGGTAACTGCGTCTCGCGGTGCGCACCCAGCCCGGACAAGTAACTGAGCAGGGTGTGCGACAGCACCAGAAAACGGAAACCGACATCCGCTTCCTTACGGAAATGCCCCGGTTCCATCAGCATGTTCGCCAGCGTGGTCGACAGCGCCGCGTCGGCGTTGTGCGCGTTGCGGCGGGCCAGGCGATAGGCGAGGTCGTCGCTCTTGCCGGCGGCATATTGCTGCATGATCTGGCGCAGGTAGATGCTGTTGCAGGTCAGGGTGTTGGCCAGCACCTTGTTCAGGCGCCGGCCCTGCCAGTCTGGCAGGAACAGGAATACCGTCAGGCCGGCGATCAGGCTGCCGAGCAGGGTATCGAACAGGCGCGGCAGGAACAGTCCATAGCCGTCGCCGATCTGGTTGAAGCAGAACAGCACCATGATCGTGATGGCCGCCGTCGCCAGGGTGTAGCGTGTGGTGCGGTTGGTAAAGAACACCACCCCGGCGGCGATGGCGAAGCACGACTGCACCAACGGACTGGGGAACAGATCGAACAGCGCCCACGCCACGGTCAGGCCGATGGCCGTGCCGAGAATCCGCTGACCGAGTTTGCGCCGCGTCGCGCCGTAGTTCGGCTGACAGACGAACAGCGTGGTGAGAATGATCCAGTAGCCCTGCGACGGGTGAATCAGATGCACCATGCCGTAGCCGATACTCAGCGCCAGCGGCAGGCGCAGGGCATGACGGAACAGCAACGAGGTCGGCGTCAGTTGCGTGCGCAGGCGCACCCACACGTCCTTGAGGTTGCGCGGCGAACGGTCGAGCAGACTGCTGTCGGTGGCGTCCGCCAAGGCGTCGGGGTTACTCGCATCGCTGAGCAAACGGTCGAGGGTGCCAAGGTTGGCTGCCAGTGCGCGCAACGAGCGCAGCAGACCGCGCCACGCCGGGTTGCTCTGGATGCGCAGGTGTTCCAGAGAGGCGTCGAGGTCGCTCAGCGCTTCGGCAAAACTGGCGTCGTAGATGAACGGCTGGCGCATCTGGATCGATTCGGCCAGTGCCCGACAGGCCTTGCCCTGCTGGCGCAGCAAGCGCTGGCAGCGGAACAGCACGTCGCTGTGGAAGAACGCATCGGCCAGCGCGTTGTACGGATAGTGCGAGGAGCTGGCGCGTTCGTGTATGTCCTGGGCGAGGAAATACAGCTTCAGATAACGGCTGACTTTCGACCCCGGGCGACCGTTGCCGACTCGGTGCAGAATGATTTCCTTGGCGCTGTTCAGCGCTGCCACCACCCGACCGTTCTGCTGCGCCAGTTCCAGTCGCCGCGCTTCGACATCCAGTTGGCGGATCGGCTCGAACAGCGAGGCTTTGAGCTTCAAATAGAAACCCAGTTCACGGAACAGCCGCGCCAGACTCTGCTGCACCGGCTGGTTGGAAAACAGCGCCTGCCACAGCACCGACAGCAGTCCGTACCACGCGGCACCGGCCACCAGCAGCATCGGCTCGTGCCAGAAATCGGTGACCGCACCGCCGCGCTGATCGACGCCGATCATGGTGTACACGGACAGAATCAATGTCGCCGAAGCAATCGCACCGTAACGCTCGCCGAGTGCGCCGAGCATGGTCAGGCCGAAGCTGGCCAGGGCCAGGGCGATGGCAAACACGATGGGGTAGGGGAAGAGCAGTTCCACCGACAGCGCGGCGATACTGAAACACACCAGTGTTACCGCCAGCGCGTTGAGGCGGCCCTGCCAGCTGTCGTCGGTCTCGGCCAGGGCACTGGCGATAATCCCCAGGAACAACGGGATCAGCAGGCCCATTTCATCCTGATACCAACACAGCGCCATGCTGCCGGTCAGGGCGATGAACACCCGTACGCTGTAGCTGAATTTATCCAGCGCCCACAGGCGCCGCAAAGACTGACGAAACGAGGTCGAGGACATGAAGTGCGAAGGCCTTCCGAGGCGATGCCGCTAAATTGAGCCAGTAATGACGCCGACGCAATGGCGTCGATCACATCTGACAGCAAAAAGTGTTCCTTACTGCATCACGCATAACAACTGTAGGAGCCTTCGGCAAGCTCCTACAGGGGAGGGTGTTGTTTCGATCAGACGTACTGCGCGGCCGCGTAGCCGGAAGCCCATGCCCACTGGAAGTTGAAGCCGCCCAGATGCCCGGTCACGTCGAGCACTTCGCCGACAAAGTACAGCCCCGGGCTTTTCAGCGATTCCATGGTCTTGGACGACACTTCGCGGGTGTCGACGCCACCCAGCGTGACCTCGGCGGTGCGATAGCCTTCGGTGCCGGCCGGCACGACTTTCCAGCTGCCCAGCTTGTCGGCGATCTGCGCCAGTTCGGCGTGGGTGTACTGCTTCATCGGTTTGGAGACGAACCAGTTGTCCGCCAACAGGTTGGCCATTTTCTTGGTGAAGATCTCGCCGAGCAGGGTTTTCAGTTCGCTGTTCGGGCGTTCGGCCACTTGCTGTTGCAGCCATGCGGCGGTGTCGTGGTCCGGCAGCAGGTTGATCTCCACGGTGTCACCCGGCTCCCAGAACGACGAGATCTGCAGAATCGCCGGGCCGCTGAGGCCACGGTGAGTGAACAGGATGTTTTCGCGAAAGCTCTGGTCGTTGCAGCTGACCAGGCAATCCACCGACGTGCCGGACAGCTCGGTGCACAGTTCCTTGAGCTGATCGGTGATGGTGAACGGCACCAGGCCGGCGCGGGTCGGCAGCAGCTCATGGCCGAACTGTTTGGCCACCTGATAGCCGAAACCGGTGGCGCCCAGCGTCGGGATTGATAGCCCGCCGGTGGCGATCACCAGCGACTGGCACTGGAGCTGGCCGAGGGTGGTGTCGAGCAGGTAGCCGTTTTCGACTTTCTCGATGGTCTGGATCGAGGTGTCCAGGTGCAGCTCGACGCCGACCTGATCGCACTCGTCGAGGAGCATGCCGAGGATGTCGCTGGATTTGTTATCGCAGAACAGCTGGCCGAGTTTCTTCTCGTGGTACGGCACGCCGTGCTTGCCGACCATGCCGATGAAATCCCACTGGGTGTAACGCGCCAGTGCGGATTTGCAGAAATGCGGGTTGTGCGAGAGGAAATTGCTCGGTTCGGTGTACATGTTGGTGAAATTGCAGCGGCCACCGCCGGACATCAGGATTTTCTTGCCGGCCTTGTTCGCATGATCGAGCAGCAACACTTCACGCCCGCGCCCGGCGGCGGTCAGTGCACACATCAACCCTGCGGCGCCAGCGCCAATGATCACGACTTCGGTAGAGCGCAAAACGGTGTCCTCACAAATGTCACCACAAAACGAACTGTAGGAGCTGCCGCAGGCTGCGATCTTTGATCTTGCTCTTTAAAAACAAAGTCAAAAGATCGCAGCCTGCGGCAGCTCCTACAGGGGAAATGCGTTGTGCTTACAAAACACGCACGCGCAGCGAACGGCCCTTGATCTTGCCATTGTTCAAACGCTGCAGCGCCTGCATGACCACGGTGCGTTCAACCGCCACATACGACTGGAAGTCGAAGATCGCGATCTTGCCGACCTGGGCGCCCGGGATGCCGGCATCGCCGGTCAGTGCGCCGAGGATGTCGCCCGGACGCACTTTGTCCTTGCGCCCGCCAGCGATGCACAGCGTGCTCATCGGTGGCTGCAACGGGGCGCCGCCCTGGGACTTGAGGTTGTCCACCTGATCCCAGTTCAGCGGGGCTTTCTGCAACTGTTCGATGGCTTGCGCGCGATGGGCTTCGGACGGTGCGACGAGGCTGACCGCGATGCCTTTCTCGCCAGCGCGACCGGTACGGCCAACGCGGTGAATGTGGATTTCCGAATCGCGGGCCAGCTCGACGTTGATCACCATGTCCAGCGCATCGATGTCCAGGCCACGGGCGGCCACGTCAGTGGCGACCAGTACCGACGTACTGCGGTTGGCGAACATCGCCAGCACCTGATCGCGGTCACGCTGTTCCAGATCACCGTGCAGGCCGACGGCGGAGATGCCTTTGGAGGTCAGGTGATCGACGGTTTCCTGCACCTGCTGCTTGGTGAAGCAGAACGCCACGCAGGAGGCCGGGCGGAAGTGGTGCAGGACTTTGGTCACTGCGCTCATGCGTTCTTCCGGGGAAATCTCGTAGAAACGCTGTTCGATCTGCGTGTCGTCGTGGAACGCTTCGGCTTTCACCGTCTGCGGATCACGCATGAATTTCGAGGCCAGTTGCTTGATGCCCACCGGGTAGGTGGCGGAGAACAGCAGGGTCTGACGGCGCGACGGGGTTTGCTCGATGATGTCTTCGATGGCGTCGTAGAAACCCATGTCGAGCATGCGGTCGGCTTCGTCGAGGATCAGCGTGTTCAGGCCGTCGAGCACCAGCGAACCTTTGCGCAGGTGCTGCTGGATACGCCCCGGGGTGCCGACGATGATGTGCGCGCCGTGCTCCAGCGAAGCGATCTGCGGGCCGAACGACACGCCGCCGCACAGGGTCAGAACCTTGATGTTGTCTTCGGCACGGGCCAGACGACGGACTTCCTTGGCGACCTGGTCGGCCAGCTCACGGGTCGGGCAGATCACCAGCGCCTGGCAGCCGAAGTAGCGCGGATTGATCGGGTTCAGCAGGCCGATGCCGAACGCGGCGGTCTTGCCGCTGCCGGTCTTGGCCTGGGCGATCAGGTCCATCCCCTTGAGGATCACCGGCAAGCTCTGCGCCTGGATCGGCGTCATCTGGGCATAACCGAGGGATTCGAGGTTAGCCAGCATGGCGGCGGACAGCGGCAGAGTATTAAAAGCGGTGGCGATGGTGGTCACGGGACTGGCCTGCAAAACAAAATGTCGCGCAGTGTAGCAGCCCCGTGCCACTTTCCTCGAAAGTTCTGGACGAACAGCGACTCCCTCGCCACAAAAGCCCTTCATCACACATCAGTGTTCGATGTGTTCTTCCGGGCGCTTGGCCCGCCGGCCGTCCTCTTTCGACAGTTGCGAGAAGATCGTCGCGGCGAGCATCGCCATGATCCCGACCGTGACAAACGTCAGTTGGAACGCGCCCAGCACGGTCTCGACGCCATCATTGCCGATCTCGGCCGTGAAGCCGCCGAGCAGCGCACCGGCGCAGGCCACCCCCAGGCTCAACGACAATTGCGCCACCACCGACAGCAGGCTGTTGCCGCTGCTGGCGCTGGCGTCGTCGAGGTCGATCAGGGTCACGGTGTTCATCGCGGTGAATTGCAGCGAGTTGATCGCCCCGAGAATCGCCAGCAGACACAGCAGCAGCCAGTAAGGCGTCTGTTCGCTGACCAGGCCCATGCTCGCCAGCATGATCCCCAGTGCGAGGGTGTTGCCGGTGAGCACGATGCGATAGCCAAGGCGTTCGATCAGCGGGCGCGCCATCCACTTGGCAAACATGGCCGCGGCGGCCAGCGGCAGCATGCTCATCCCGGCCTGTGACGGCGAATAACCCAGCGCCACTTGCAGTAGCAACGGCACCAGAAACGGCAGGGCGCCGCTGCCCAGACGGGCGAACAGGTTGCCGAGAATGCCGACGGCAAAGGTGCGGGTCTTGAACAGCGAAGGGGCGAACAGCGGATTTTCGACGTGCCCGGCGCGCAACCAGTACGCCGCCAGACAGGCCAGACCGCCGAACAGCAGCAACATCACTCGCAGATGCGGCAGGTGCAGTTCGCCAAGGCCTTCCATGGCAATGGTGATCAGGATCATTGCGGCGCCAAACAGCAGGAAACCGAGGCTGTCGAAGCGCGTGCGTTCAGTGCCGCGCAGGTCGGGGATGAATTTCCATACCGCGTAGCAGCCGAGCACGCCGACCGGCAGGTTGATCAGGAAGATCCAGTGCCACGTCAGGTATTGCACCATCCAGCCGCCCATGGTCGGGCCGATCAGCGGACCGAGCAGGCCGGGAATGGTGATGAAGCCCATGATCCGCACCAGCTCCGAACGTGGGTAGGCGCGCAGCACTACCAGGCGTCCGACCGGTAGCATCAATGCGCCGCCCAGGCCTTGGATCACCCGCGCGCCGACCAGCATGCTCAGGCTGCTGGACAACGCGCAGAGCAGTGAGCCGAAACTGAACAGCAGGATCGCGCCGAAGAAGATCTTCTTGGTGCCGAAGCGGTCGGCGATCCAACCCGAAGCCGGAATCAGCAATGCCACGGTGAGCATGTAGGCAATGACCACGCCTTGCATGCGCAACGGGTCTTCGGCCAGATCCCGGGCCATGGCCGGCAGGGCGGTGTTGAGGATGGTCCCGTCGAGGGACTGCATGAAGAACGCGATGGCGACGACCCACGGCAACCAGCGGGCGGTGATGGCGTCGAGAGGCGGGCGGTTGGGCATGGAACCTCTGGTGGGTGGTTAATCTGGATTCTTGTCTTGGCGCTGATTCGGGCGAAGGATCATGTGTGGCGAGGGGGCTTGCCCCCGTTGGGTTGCGTAGCAGCCCCAAAACCGGCCGGTGCGTTCGACAGCAATACCGCTCAGTCGGACTACGACGGCTTCGCCGCCGAACGGGGGCAAGCCCCCTCGCCACGGGTTTATCTACAGCGTTAGCGTGAGACGGCTGACCAGCGCCCCCGGCAGCAACACCGACGAGGTATTGCGCTGGCTATACGTACTCGCCGACAGCAGCAACTCGCGCTCGGCGGTCAGCGCTTCCAGCTGCGAACCCAGCAGGCTGTAGGCGCTGTCGTCGAAACGCATGGTGCTGACCGGCGCCTGAATCTCGCCGTTCTCGACCCAGAACGTGGCAAACCGGGTCATCCCGGTCAGGCGCGCGGCCGGCTGATCGGAGAAGTTCAGGTACCACAGGTTACTGATGTACAGGCCGGTGCCCAGTTGCTTGAGAATCTCGGCCTGTGACAGGTCCCCGGCCGCCATGTTCAGCGCGCTCGGCGATTCGCCGCCGCTGGCACCGTTGGCGGTCAGGCCGTATTCGGCGGCACTGCGCGAACCGACCAGTTGATCACCGGCCTTGCCTTCGATGACCAGCCGCAGATCGCTGCGCGGATACCCTTCGCCGGAAAACGCCGGGCTCAACGAGTCGCTGACTTTTTCATCCAGCGACACCAGCGGACTGAACGCCTGATCGCCGACATACAGCTTCTGCAGCGGACTGCTTTTGCTGGCAATCGACTGCGCGGAGAACCCGCCCCAGCTCAGCATGCCCATGATTTCTTCCAGTGCGGCTGGCGCCAGATACGCCCGGTATTGCCCCGGTGCGAGGGTGCGCAACGGTCGACCGAGAAACGCCAGTTGCTCGCGGGCCTGCTGGAAGCGTCGGGCGAAGCCTTCGCTGCTCCATTCGTGGCCGGCGTAGCTGGCTTTCACCGCTTCGCCATTCTCGTGGAACAGGCTGAAGTCAAAGTTGAAGCTGTTGGCCTGATGCCAGCCAAACGCCCCCGAGGAACTGGCGAAACCACGGCTGATCGGACCTGCGGCATAAAAGCCGACCAGATCCAGACCTTCAGCGGCGGCGCAGATCTCCTCGACCACCAGCTCCGTGTCCGGCAGCGGATGGTCCTGCACGTTGTTGCTCTGCCAGCCGTTGTGGTTGAGCAGCAGGTACGGATCCTGCGGCAGCAGCGGCAGGGTTTCGCGCAGTTGTTGCAGGCCTTCGGCGAGGCGCTGCAGATCGGCTTCCTGATCACCGGACAGGGTGATGTGCAGGTCGGCGTGGCGGCCGTCGTTGATCAGCTTCAGCCCGACATCGACCTGCTGCACCTGGCCGGCCTGACGCACCTTGGCGTGGTTGAACCGCACGAATGCCGAGGATTCGGCGGCATAACTGAGGGTGAATTGTTCCGGCTCGCGCACGCTGTCGCGCAGCCAATTGACCATGACCTTGAAGGCGTCGGACTGACTCTTCGAAATGCTCATCAGGCGTCTCCCCCAAACACATCAACGTTGCTGAATACGCAGGCCGGCGAAGCGTGGCCGACGCGGATCACCTGGTTCGGTTCGCCCTTGCCGCAGTTTGGCGTGCCCAGCACTCTGCGGGTACCGGCATCGCCGACTGCGCGCAGACTTTTCCAGAACTGCGCGGAAATGCCTCGGTAGTTCGGATTTTTCACCACACCCTTGAGTTCACCGTTTTCGATCAACTGACCCCACTCGCAACCGAACTGGAACTTGTTGCGCGCATCGTCAATCGACCACGAACGGTTGGTGCTCATCAGAATGCCGTGCTCGATGCCGCTGATCAGTTGCGTCAGCGACTGATCGCCCGGCTCGATGTTGAGGTTGGCCATGCGGTCGATCGGCGGCCGGTTCCAGCCGCAGGCGCGGCTGTTGGCAACACCGTCGAGACCGGCGCGGAACTGCGACAGCGCGCCGCCCAATGGCCGCAGCAACAGGCCTTCGCGAATCAGGAATTGCTTGCTGGCCTTTGAGCCGTCGTCATCGTGGCCGTAACTCGCCAGTTCTTCGGGAATGTCCGGATCGAAGGTCACGTTGAGCAGCTTCGAACCATATTGCAGGCTGCCGAAGTCGCTGGTTTTGACGAAGCTGGTGCCGGCGTAGTTGCGCTCGTCACCGAGGATCCGGTCGAGCTCCAGCGGGTGACCGATGGACTCGTGGATCTGCAGCATCATCTGGTCAGGCATCAGCAGCAGGTCGCGTGGGCCTTGCGGGGTGTTCGGTGCGAGCAGCAGTTGCAGGGCCTGATCGGCCACTTTGGGGCCGGCGCCGACCAGGCCGCAACGGCTGATCACGTCCGCGCCACCCTGCTGGCCGAAGTTCTCGCGGCCGAGGCTGCGGGTCTGGCTGTCGTTGCCGTCGTAGGCGGTGACGTCGAGGCTCGGGTAGACGAAGCGTTGGGCCTGGCGCAATTCGGCACCGGCGCTGCTCAGGTAGATCTGCTCGACGTGGGTGATGCCGATGCTCGCTTCCCAATTCACCAGGCGCTCATCCTTTGGCACCGAGGCGGATTCCGCGCCGAGCAGCTCGAAGCATTCGCTCAGGGACGGGAAGGCTTGCTCGATATTGGGCGAAAAGTAGTCGGCGCGGTCGCTCGACACCGGTTGGTCGCGCAGGTCGAGCAAGGCGTGGGGCTTGAGCCGCCGGGCCTGCTGTTCGGCACGTTCGAGGGCGCCTTGCAGGCCTTGCTGCGACAGGTCGTTGGTGGCGGCGTAGGCCTCGACTCCGTTGACGCGCACGGTGAGCATGGCGCCTTCGTCGCGGCTCAGGCTCGGCGGTTCGGCGACGTTCTTGCGCACTGACAGATACTGGCCGGACTCGCGCACATACCGCAGGGAAAAGAACTCAGCGCCCGTGCGCAAGGCAGCGAAGCGCTGCTTGAGCTGGGGGTGGAAATCGAACATTCGGGAACCTCCTTGTTATGGAGTTGCGGGGTAAAGCGATTCGGCGGGGAGGGGTGAAACGATTGCGCGAGGACTAGAGTAGGCCTGCGTGGGGGTAGGATCAAGTGAAGAGGGGGTGTAGGAGGATTTACTGTGAGTCAGGGAGAGGGGGGGATTTGCAGGGCCTCATCGCGAGCAGGCTCACTCCTACAAGGATCTCCAGTGAACACACAACTTGGAGATTAACTGTAGGCGTGAGCCTGCTCGCGATCAGCCTTGACGCGGTGTCGCTGAATTACTGAGAAACAGGCGTGATATCACGCATCGGCTTGCCCTTCACCGGCGCACCGCCAGCGACGTAGTAGGCAGCATTGCTACGCGGCAGTGGCTTGCGGCCACGGATCTTGTCGGCGATTTTCTCGGCGATCATGATCGTCGGCGCGTTGAGGTTGCCGGTGGTGATGATCGGCATGATCGAGGCATCGACCACACGCAGGCTCTGCATGCCGTGCACGCGACCTTCGCCATCCACCACCGCCATGTCGTCGGTGCCCATCTTGCACGAGCACGACGGGTGGAACGCGGTTTCGGCGTGCTCACGGATGAACTTGTCCAGCTGCTCATCGGTTTGCACTTCGATACCCGGGCTGATTTCGCGGCCACGGAAGGCGTCCAGTGCCGGCTGTTGCATGATTTCGCGGGTCAGGCGGATGCCGTCACGGAACTCCTGCCAGTCCTGCTCGGTGGCCATGTAGTTGAACAGGATGCTCGGGTGCTGACGCGGATCCTTGGATTTGGCCTGGATGCGACCACGGCTCGGCGAACGCATGGAACCCATGTGTGCCTGGAAACCGTGCTCTTTCACACCGTTGCTACCGTTGTAGTTAATCGCGACCGGCAGGAAGTGGTACTGGATGTTCGGCCATTCGAACTCTTCGCGCGTGCGGATGAAACCGCCGGCTTCGAACTGGTTGCTGGCGCCGATACCGGTGCCGTTGAACAGCCACTCGGCACCGATGGCCGGCTGGTTGTACCAGAGCAGCGACGGGTACAGCGAAACTGGCTGGGTGCAAGCGTATTGCAGGTACAGCTCAAGGTGGTCCTGCAGGTTTTCACCGACGCCCGGCAGATCGTGAACCACCGGGATGTCGAGGCTTTCCAGCAGTTTCGCCGGGCCGACGCCGGAGCGTTGCAGGATCTGCGGCGAAGCGATGGCGCCGGAGCACAGCAGCACTTCCTTGCGTGCTTTGGCTTCAACGCGCTCTTCGGCCGAGCCGACCAGGTAACGCACGCCGACCGCACGCTTGCCTTCGAACAGGATCTTGTCGGTCAGGGCGTGAGTGACGATGGTCAGGGTCGAACGCTTCTTGGCGACGTCGAGGTAGCCACGGGCGGTGGAGGCACGACGACCGTTTGGCGTCACGGTGCGGTCCATCGGGCCGAAACCTTCCTGCTGGTAGCCGTTCAAGTCTTCGGTGCGCGGGTAACCGGCCTGCACGCCGGCTTCAACCATGGCGTGGAACAGCGGGTTGTTGCCAGCCTTCGGCGTGGTCACGCTGACCGGGCCGTCGCCACCGTGGTAGTCGTTCGGGCCGATATCGCGGGTTTCCGCTTTACGGAAGTACGGCAGGCAGTCCAGGTACGACCAGTCTTCCAGACCTGGCAGTTTCGCCCAGCCGTCGTAGTCCATCGCGTTGCCACGGATGTAGCACATGCCGTTGATCAGCGAGGAGCCGCCGAGGCCTTTGCCGCGACCGCATTCCATCCGGCGACCGTCCATGTGTGGCTCTGGATCGGTTTCGTACGCCCAGTTGTAGCGACGACCCTGCAGCGGAAATGCCAGCGCGGCCGGCATTTGCGTACGGAAGTCGAAACGGTAGTCCGGGCCGCCGGCTTCGAGCAGCAGAACGGTGACGCCTTCGTCTTCAGTCAGACGGGTCGCCAGGGTGTTACCCGCAGAACCGGCCCCTATGATGATGTAGTCGTATTCTGTAGTCATAAATTCTCCTGGGGGAGCTACAAGTCACAAGCTTCAAGCTGCAAGTAAAAGCAGCGAACTGTGGCTTCGAAATCGGGGAGGGCGGCAACCCCAAACTGCTTTTACTTGCAGCTTGAAACTTGCCGCTTGCAGCTGATCAGCTAGCTGATCAGAACACCGAGACGTAATCGCCCAGCTCGACCTGTACCGATTTGATGCGTGTGTAGTTGGTCAGCGAGCTGATGCCGTTTTCGCGGCCTACGCCCGACTGCTTGTAACCGCCCACCGGCATTTTTGCGTCGGACTCGCCCCAGGCGTTGATCCAGCAGATACCGGCTTCCAGTTGATGAATCACGCGGTGTGCGCGGTTCAGGTCTTTGGTGACGATACCGGCGGCCAGGCCGAAGTCGGTGTCGTTGGCGCGGCGGATCACTTCTTCCTCGGTTTCGTAGGAGAGGATCGCCATCACCGGGCCAAAGATTTCTTCACGGACGATGGTCATCTCATCGGTGCAATCGGTGAACACGGTCGGCGCGACGAACGCGCCTTTGGCGAACTCGCCGTCGTTCAGACGCTCGCCGCCGCACAGGACGCGGGCACCTTCTTCTTTACCCTTGGCGATGTAGCCCAGCACGCTCTCCATGTGCGCGAAGCTGACCAGCGGGCCGAAGTTGGTGTTTTCGTCTTCCGGGTTGCCGATGCGGATGCGCGCTACGCGCTCGACGATCTTGGCTTCGAAAGCGGCTTTGAGGTGGCTCGGTACGAACACGCGCGTGCCGTTGGTGCAGACCTGACCGGAGCTGTAGAAGTTGGCCATCATCGCGGTGTCGGCGGCGCGATCCAGGTCGGCGTCGTCGCAGATGATCAGCGGCGACTTGCCGCCCAGTTCCATGGTCACGTCTTTGAGCGACGAAGCCGAAGCGCTGGCCATCACCTTCTTGCCGGTGTCGGTGCCGCCAGTGAACGAGACTTTCTCGATGCGCGGGTGTTCGGTCAGCCAGGTGCCGACTTCACGGCCGCTACCGGTCAGCACGTTGAACACGCCGTTTGGCAGGCCGGCTTCGGTGTAGATCTCGGCCAGTTTCAGGGTGGTCAGCGAGGTGACTTCGCTCGGCTTGAAGATCATCGCGTTACCCGCGGCCAGGGCGGGTGCGGATTTCCACAGTGCGATCTGGATCGGGTAGTTCCACGCGCCGATACCGGCCACTACGCCCAGCGGCTCGCGACGGGTGTAAACGAAAGAGGTATCACGCAGCGGGATCTGCTCGCCTTCGATCGCTGGCACCAGGCCTGCGTAGTATTCCAGCACGTCGGCGCCGGTAACGATGTCGACGTATTTGGTTTCGGAGTAAGCCTTGCCGGTGTCCAGGGTTTCCAGAGCGGCCAGTTCATCGTTGCGCTCGCGCAGGATGTCCACGGCGCGACGCAGGATGCGCGAACGCTCCATGGCGGTCATCGCAGCCCAGATTTTCTGGCCTTTTTCAGCGCTGACCACAGCACGCTCGACGTCTTCCTTGGTCGCACGTTGCACTTTGGCGAGGACTTCACCGTTCGCCGGGTTGATGGCTTCGAAGGTGGCATCGCTGCCAGCGTCGGAGTACGCGCCATCGATGTAGAGTTTTTGCAGTTCGAAACGGGCCATAGTGTCCTCGCAAGTGCATGAGTGGTTGGCGTTGACCACCGCGGTACTGCTGCGGTGGCGGTTCAGGGGCCGAGCGTTTTCTGTGTGCTCTAGCTCACCTGCTTGGCCAATTGGAAATCCATGTATTCGTAAGCGATCTGTTGCGCCTGCACCGTGTCGAAAGCATCTCCCGACAAGGCGCCGCGCAACCACAAACCGTCGATCAACGCTGCCAGTCCACGCGCTGCGTTGCGCGCATCTTCGAGCGGCAGCACACGGCGGAACTCGCAGCACAGGTTGGAATACAGACGGTGATCGTTGATCCGCTGCAACCTGTGCAAAGACGGCTGGTGCATGCTGGTGGCCCAGAAGGCCAGCCAGGTTTTCATTGCCGGGCCATTGACCTGGCTGGCGTCGAAGTTGCCTTCGATGATCACCTGCAGATGCGCCCGTGGGCTGCTGTCTGCCAGCGCCTGACGGCGCGCGGTGACGTTCTCGCTGAGGACATTCATCAGATACCGCATCGTGGCGGCAATCAGGCCGTTCTTGTCCTGAAAATAGTGACTGATGATGCCATTCGAGACACCGGCCAAACGGGCGATCAGCGCAATGCTGGCGTCCCCCATCCCGACCTGATCGACCGCTTGCAACGTGGCTTCGATCAGTTGTTGGCGGCGGATGGGTTGCATACCGACCTTGGGCATCTTGCACATCTCCTTAGGCCTTCCGGCAGACGAAAAACGGCTACCGGATTGAGGGCCAGTCTATTTTGTTTTGATTGAACGTTCAATCAACAAAGAATAAGATCTGCGACAAATCGTCGCGATTTACAAATTTTTCCTACGTGTAAATGGCGATAAACCGACATCCGAAAATGCTTGAAACCTGTATGGGGCATGGCGCGGTTCGCTGTTCGATGGACGTGTTGAATGGGCAAGACGCTCGGGGCCAGGTTTCGGATGAACGTCCGGACCTCGGCCACGAAAGCGATTCGCGGCGCCATTTCGGCAGGTTCGGGCTTTTTCGGGGTGTCTTTATATCACCCGCCGGTCGGCTGCCAACTAACCGATTGGTCGGGTTCCGTGTTGCCTTGTGTTCTTCTCTCGCACTGCCTGGAGCATTTGTGCCATGAGTTCTGCCTCGCTTATAAAGACCCCGCCCGAGAAGGTGACGGTCAACGGTTGGGTGTTCTACACCTCTACCGCGCTGATTCTGTTGTTGACCGCCATTCTGATTATCGCCCCGCAAGAGGCCGGCAGAATGTTGGGTATGGCTCAGGCCTGGTTGTCCCGCAGCTTCGGCTGGTATTACATGGTGGTGATCGCCGCTTACCTGGTGTTTGTGGTGGGCCTGGCGTTTTCTTCGTACGGCAAACTCAAACTGGGCAGCAAGGACGACACCCCGGATTTCAGTTACGGCGCCTGGGCGGGGATGCTGTTCTCGTCGGGTATCGGTATTTCGCTGCTGTATTTCGGCGCCTCCGAGCCGCTGGACCACTACTTCAATCCGCCGGAAGGCGCAGCGGCCACCAACCTGGCCGCGCGTCAGGCGGTGCAGCTGACATTCCTGCACTGGGGCCTGCACGGCTGGGCGATCTACGCACTGGTCGGTTTGGCCGTGGCGTACTTCGCTTACCGTCATAACCAGCCGCTGGCCCTGCGTTCGGCGCTGTATCCGCTGGTGGGCGAGCGTTGGGTCAAAGGCGCTGCCGGTCATGCGGTGGACGGCTTCGGCATGTTCGTGACCCTGCTGGGTCTGGTGACCAACCTGGGGATCGGCTCGCTGCAAGTGTCCTCGGGCCTGGAAAATCTGTTCGGCATGGAACACAGCAACACCAACCTGCTGATCGTGATCATCGTGATGAGCACCGTGGCGACTATCGCTGCCGTGTCCGGCGTGGAGAACGGCATCCGTCGCCTGTCCAACCTGAACATCGTGCTGTTCAGCGGTCTGCTGATTTTCGTCCTGCTGTTCGGCCCGACCCTGCACCTGCTCAACGGCTTTGTGCAGAACATCGGCGATTACCTCAACGGCGTGGTGCTGAAGACCTTCGACCTGTACGTCTATGAAGGCGACAGCGCCAAGTCGGATCGCTGGCTGGGCCTGTGGACCCTGTTCTACTGGGCGTGGTGGATTTCCTGGGCACCATTCGTAGGCATGTTCATCGCGCGTATTTCCCGTGGACGTACCGTGCGTGAGCTGGTCGCTGGCGTGCTGCTGATTCCGCTGGGCTTCACCCTGGCCTGGCTGTCGATCTTCGGTAACTCGGCACTGGACCTGGTGATGAATCAGGGGGCGGTTGAGCTTGGGAAGACGGCGCTGGAACAGCCGTCGATGGCGATCTATCAGTTGCTGGAACACTACCCGGCATCGAAAGTCGTTATCGGGGTGTCGATCTTTGTCGGTTTCGTGCTGTTCCTGACCCCGGCCGACTCCGGTGCGGTGATGATGGCAAACCTGTCCTGCAAGGGCGGCAACGTCGACGAAGACGCACCGCACTGGCTGCGGATCTTCTGGTCGGTGGTGATCACGCTGGTGACCATCGGTCTGCTGTTCGCCGGTAACTTCGAAGCCATGCAGACCATGGTGGTGCTGGCCGGTCTGCCGTTCTCGGTGGTGCTGGTGTTCTTCATGTTCGGCCTGCACAAGGCAATGCGTCAGGACGTGCAGATCGAACAGGAGCAAGCGCAACTGGCTGAACGCGGTCGTCGTGGTTTCAGCGAGCGTCTGACGCAACTGGATCTGCAGCCGAGCCAGTCGGTGGTGCAGCGTTTCATGGACAAGCAAGTCAGCCCGGCGCTGGAAAATGCGACAGCGCAGATGCGTGCGCAGGGTCTGGAAGTGCAGACGCTGTTGGGCAAATCCAAGCGTTGCATGGGCGTGCGCGTCGAGATGGAAGAGGGCAACCCTTTCGTTTACGAAGTGAGCCTGGACGGCTACCTGGCGACCCCGACCGAATCGGCCCAGTCCGATGAAGCGCGCCAGCGTTACTACCGCGCCGAGGTGTACCTGCACAACGGTAGCCAGGATTACGACCTGATGGGCTTCACGCAGGATCAGATCACGCGGGACGTGCTCGATCAGTTTGAAAGCCATCGGCAGCTCCTTGGCCGGGTGTATAGCTAAGTCGTAGTGCTGCGGTGCAGTCATCTGCATCGCCGCACCATTGTGGCGAGGGGGCTTGCCCCCGTTCGGCGGCGCAGCCGTCGTAATCCCTGACAGCACGGTTTATCTGAAATACCGCGATGTCTGGGTTTGGGGCCGCTTCGCAGCCCAACGGGGGCAAGCCCCCTCGCCACAGGTTCTCTGTTTACAGCTAGATACCTGCACTAACAAAAACGCCGCGATCCTCTCGCGGCGTTTTTGTGTGTGCGGGGATTACCCCAGGTTCTTGCCCAGCAACGCGTGATACAGCTCACTGTCGCCAAGAATCCCCACCACATGGTTGTTGTCGTGCAGCACCAGTTTGTTGCCGGTCTGGTAGCGAATCTGCAGCGCGTCCCGCATGCCGATGTTCGAGTCCACCAGCGTCGGTTTGCGCTCCAGCCCTTCCACCGCTTGCCCTGGTGCCCAGTTCTGCAGGTTCAGCACCGAACCGTTCTGCCGCGCGCCCTTGATGGTGTTGCCTTCAGCCAGGTCCAGCCACGAGTCGCCGCCCGGATCGAGGCACACCGAGCCGTTGATGCGTTTGCAGTTGTCCAGCGTGCGCATCAGGCTGCGGCCGCAGAGCACGTTGAGCGGGTTGGTGTGGGCGACAAAGGTGCGCACATAGTCGTCCGCCGGGTTCAATACGATCTCTTCCGGCACGCTGTACTGGATGATCCGGCCGTCCTTCATGATCGCGATGCGGCTACCGAGTTTCAGCGCCTCGTCGAGGTCGTGACTCACGAACACGATGGTCTTGCTCAGCTTGCGTTGCAGTTCCAGCAGTTCATCCTGCAGGCCCTGGCGGATCAGCGGGTCGAGTGCCGAGAACGGTTCGTCCATCAGCAGAATGTCGGCGTCCATCGCCAGCGCCCGGGCCAGGCCCACACGCTGCTGCATGCCGCCGGAGAGTTCATCGGGCTTCTTGTTGCGCCATTGGGTCAGGCCCACCAGTTCGAGCTTGTCATCCACCAGCTTGCGCCGTTCCTTCTCCGGACGACCCTGCATCTCCAGACCGAAACTGATGTTCTCGCGCACCGTCAGCCACGGCATCAGGGCGAACTTCTGGAACACCATGGCGATGCGTTTGGTGCGCATCATCTTCAGTTCGGCAGGCGTGCAGGAGGCGATGTCGATCTGCTTGCCTTCGTGTTCGACGAACAGCTTGCCGCGACTCACGGTGTTCAGGCCGTTGATGCAGCGCAGCAGGCTCGACTTGCCGGAACCGGAGAGGCCCATCAGCACGCAGATCTCGCCCTTGTTGATGTCCAGGCTGGCCTTTTCCACGCCGACGATCTGCCCGGTCTTTTTCAGGATCTCGTTGCGGGTCATGCCCTGATCCAGCAGCTTGAGTGCTTCGCGTGGATCCTTGGAGAAGATTACGTCGACGTCTTCGAAGCGAATTATGCTCATGCGTCACCCCCTACTTTGGCGTCGGGTTGTTTGCAGATACGGTCGAGCATGATCGCCAGCAGTACGATCGCCAGGCCCGCTTCGAAGCCCAGGGCGATATCAGCAGTGTTCAGTGCGTTGACCACCGGTTTGCCGAGTCCGTCGGCGCCCACCAGTGCCGCGATCACCACCATCGACAGCGACAGCATGATGCACTGGGTGATGCCGGCAGCGATGCTCGGCATGGCGTGAGGCAGTTCGATCCGTGAGAGCAATTGGCGACGCGAGCAGCCGAAGGCCTTGCCGGCGTCCATCAGTTCTTGTGGGACATCGCGGATGCCCAGGTAAGTCAGGCGGATCGGCGCAGCGATGGCGAATACCACCGTGGAGATCAGGCCTGGCACCACACCCAGCCCGAAGAGGGTCAGGGTAGGAATGAGGTAAACGAAGGTCGGTACGGTCTGCATCAGATCGAGTACCGGACGCATTACAGTGTAGAACATCGGCTTGTGCGCGGCGACGATGCCCAACGGCACGCCGATGACCACGCAGACCAGGGTCGCGAACATGACCTGGGCGAGGGTTTCCATGGTCTCCTGCCAGTACCCCAGGTTGAGGATCAGCAGGAACGAGGCGATGACGAACGCCGTCAGCCCCCATTTGCGTTGAATGAAGTGGGCCAGCAGGGCGATGAGGCCGATCAGCACCAGCGGGTTGAACCAGGTCAGCGCAAACGTCACGCCGTGGATCATCGTTTCCAGTGTCACGGCGATTGCGTCGAAGGTGCTGGCGCCGTGTTGCGTCAACCATTCAACGAAGCCCGCGATGTACTGGCCTAAAGGGATTTTCTGATCAATCAGCATGGTAGTGAACGTCCGCATGCAAGGAATAAACAGCCCGGGCGAGCGAACTCGCCCGGCGTAAGGCAATTACTGTGCGAGCTTGGCTTTCACGGCCTCCAGGCCAGGTTTACCGTCAATGGTGGTCACGCCAGCGAGCCAGGTATCGAGCACCTGTGGGTTCTTCTTCAGCCAGGCCTTGGCGGCCGCTTCAGGCTTCATCTTGTCGTCGAGGATGTTGCCCATCAGGGTACTTTCCATGTCGACGGTGAACTCCAGGTTTTTCAGCAACTGACCGACGTTGCTGCATTCGGCGACGTAGCCCTTGCGGGTGTTGGTCGCCACAGTCGCAGCACCGAAATCGGGGCCGAAGAAGTCATCGCCGCCGGTCAGGTATTGAATCTTGAAGCGTTTGTTCATCGGGTGCGGCGCCCAGCCAAGGAAGACCACGGCGGTGTCGCGTTTCTGCGCGCGGTCGACCTGCGAGAGCATGCCCGCCTCGGACGATTCGACGACCTTGAAACCGGCGGTTTTCAAGCCGAACGCATCTTTGTCGATCATGCTCTGGATCAGGCGGTTGCCGTCGTTGCCAGGTTCGATGCCGTAGATCTTGCCATCGAGCTCTTTCTTGAATTTGGCGATGTCGGCGAAGTCATGCAGACCCTTGTCGTACAGGGCTTGCGGTACGGCGAGGGTGTACTTGGCACCCTTGAGGTTGGTGCGTACCACTTCGACGGTGCCGGCATCGCGGTAAGCCTTGATGTCGTTTTCCATGGTCGGCATCCAGTTACCGAGGAACACGTCCATGTTCTTGCCGTCGGCCAGCGACTTGTAGGTCACGGGCACGGAAATCATGGTGGTCTTGGTCTTGTAGCCGAGGGCGTTAAGTACCACCGAGGTGGTGGCGGTGGTCGCGGTGATGTCGGTCCAGCCAACATCGGAGAAGTTCACGGTACTGCACTGAGCGGGTTCTGCAGCTTGAGCCAGTAACGGCAGACTCAGCATGGCGGCCAACAACAACGACGGGGAACCTTTCATGGATGGACTCCTAGGTGTTTTTTTTGGCAGTGTTCCGACTGGACCACCGCACTTATGGGTTGCGGTTGGATGGCGTTCTGGAGACAGCTCTACCACGGCGCCTTGCAATCGAGTCATAACGATCATGTACCAGTGAAAATCTGACGCCTACAGGGTGCGTCGTATCCAGTACAGGGATGGTCGTATCTAGTGTCAGTGACGTCGTTTACAGCTTTTTTCTGCCCCGATCGGCCATCTGAACTGCATAAAAACGGCGAAAAACCGGGACGAAAACGGCGCGGCGCTGGTGGGCATGAGTGCGTCGGTGTCAGACGCCGGGCGACCTGACAAAAGCCCGATGATGCGGGCATTCCGGCGGATCGCAGCTTGAGCGTAGCAGCTCCGCCAGCGGGCGCTTAATGCCCGGGAACGGCATCCTCAGGAGCTCTGCAGCAATGGCTATCAGCGTTTTCGACCTGTTCAAAATCGGCATTGGCCCGTCCAGTTCCCACACCGTCGGCCCGATGCGCGCCGCCGCCCTGTTTGTCGAATCGCTGCGCGACCGGCACCTGCTCGAACAGGTGCGTCGTATAGAAGTGCAATTGTTCGGATCGCTGTCGGCGACAGGCATCGGTCACGGCAGCGACAACGCGGTGATCATGGGTTTGATGGGCGAGTGGCCGGACGCAATCGACCCGTCGCAGATCGGTCCGCGAATCCAGGCGCTGCGTGAAACCCACACCCTGCTATTGGATGGTCGCTTGTCGGTGCCGTTTGTCTGGGCACGCGACATGCGCCTGATCGACGAGAACCTGCCGTTCCATCCCAACGCCATGACCCTGATTGTCGAAGGCGATCACGGGGAGATTCATCGCGATACCTACTATTCGGTCGGTGGCGGTTTTGTGGTGGATCAAGCGCAGGCGTCCAGCGGCGTGGTCGATCTGGATCGCACCGAATTGCCTTATGACTTTTCCAGCGCGGTGGAGCTGCTGGAGCTGTGCAAGCAGAACAATCTGCGCGTCGCCGAATTGATGATGGCCAACGAAAAGGTCTGGCGCAGCGAAGAGGAAATTCGTGCCGGGCTGATGACGCTGTGGCGGGCAATGCAGGATTGCGTCGAGCAGGGCCTCAAGCACGAGGGCATCTTGCCCGGTGGCCTGAACGTGCGCCGGCGTGCAGCGAAGTTGCATCGCAGCCTGCAGGAATTGAACAAGCCCAACGTGATCGGCTCGACCCT
This sequence comes from Pseudomonas serboccidentalis, assembly GCF_028830055.1. NCBI lineage: Bacteria > Pseudomonadati > Pseudomonadota > Gammaproteobacteria > Pseudomonadales > Pseudomonadaceae > Pseudomonas > Pseudomonas serboccidentalis. Next base: position 978,031 of record NZ_CP101655.1, on the reverse strand, counting down.
CAGTGCCATGGAGTGGGTCAACCTGTTTGCCCTCGCGGTGAATGAAGAGAACGCGGCGGGCGGGCGCATGGTCACGGCGCCGACCAACGGCGCGGCGGGGATCATCCCGGCGGTGTTGCACTACTTTATGAAGTTCAGCGAGGCGGTCACCGACGCCAACGTCGTCGACTACTTTCTGGGTGCGGCGGCGGTGGGCATTCTGTGCAAGAAGAATGCTTCGATCTCCGGTGCTGAAGTGGGCTGCCAGGGCGAGGTCGGTTCGGCCTGCGCGATGGCGGCGGCCGGGCTGGCGGAGATCCTTGGTGCGACGCCTGAGCAACTGTGCAACGCGGCGGAAATCGGCCTGGAGCATAACCTGGGCCTGACCTGCGATCCGGTCGGTGGCCTGGTGCAGGTGCCGTGCATCGAGCGCAATGCGATTGCGGCGGTGAAGGCGATCAACGCGGCGCAGATGGCCTTGCGCGGGGATGGTCAGCATTTCATTTCGCTGGACCGAGTGATCCGCACCATGCGCGATACCGGTGCGGATATGCACGACAAATATAAAGAGACATCGCGCGGTGGGCTGGCTGTTAGCGCGGTCGAGTGCTGAGACCGAGTCGGCCGCATCGCGAGCAGGCTCACTCCTACACTTGGAATGCGTTCCCCTGTAGGAGTGAGCCTGCTCGCGATAGCGCCAGACCAGTCAAAACTGCTCACCAAGTGAACACGCTAATCAAATCACGCCACCTTTTAGCGCGTCGCAATCAGATAAGAGTCTTTCCCACCCGCAGTGCGTCATTTGCGCCCCCTACCGTCCGTCACCCGTGCTTGCGGTGACACTCCGAAACAACCGCGCGCAAGCCCGTTCCCACAAGTGCTACCGATCTGCTCACAGGCACCGGGGCAGGGCTTTCAGCGCCGCTGATGGCACTTCGAATCAGCCTTTGCCGGACGTCTTGAATAGACACGTCGCGACGTCGTTTTCAGGAGTTATTGAACGGCCATTCAATTTTAGGCATGGCAATTGCTCTGTCATAACAAAGCCCGTCTCCCACGCGAGAACGATGGCAATAACAAGAGCCTCCGCCTGAGGCCATCACCCGCTTTGTGTGAGGAGATACCGCGATGACGACGTTCAACTCCGGGGCCCAACCCCAGAACCGTGCGCCTCAATCCATCGGCTTTCTGCTGCTGGACAATTTCACGCTGATTTCTCTGGCCTCCGCAGTCGAACCCCTGCGCATGGCCAACCAATTGTCTGGTCGTGAGCTGTATCGCTGGAGCACCCTTACCGTCGATGGCGGCCAGGTGTGGGCCAGTGACGGTCTGCAAATCACTCCGGATGCCTCCATGCACAAAGCCCCTCCCCTGGACACTGTGATCGTCTGCGGCGGGATCGGCATTCAACGCACCGTGACCCGTGAACACGTGTCATGGCTGCAGAGCCAGGCGCGTCAGTCCAAGCGTCTTGGCGCGGTGTGCACCGGCAGTTGGGCCCTGGCCTGCGCCGGGCTGCTCGACGGTTTCGATTGCAGCGTGCACTGGGAATGTCTGGCGGCGATGCAGGAAGCTTTCCCGCGCGTAGCGATGAGCACCCGTCTGTTCACCCTCGATCGCAACCGTTTCACCAGTTCCGGCGGCACCGCGCCACTGGACATGATGCTGCACCTGATCAGCCGCGATCACGGTCGTGAACTGTCCGCTGCGATCTCGGAAATGTTTGTCTACGAACGCATCCGCAACGAGCAGGATCATCAGCGGGTGCCGCTCAAGCACATGCTCGGCACCAACCAGCCGAAGCTGCAGGAAATCGTCGCGCTGATGGAAGCCAACCTCGAAGAGCCGATCGACCTCGACGAACTGGCGGTGTACGTCGCCGTGTCCCGTCGCCAACTGGAGCGGCTGTTCCAGAAATACCTGCACTGCTCGCCGTCGCGCTACTACCTCAAGCTGCGCCTGATCCGCGCGCGGCAACTGCTCAAGCAGACGCCGATGTCGATCATCGAAGTGGCCTCGGTGTGTGGTTTCGTGTCGACGCCGCACTTCTCCAAGTGCTACCGCGAGTACTTCGGCATTCCGCCGCGTGACGAGCGCGTAGGCTCCAATACCACGCAGCAAGTGGCGATGATGCCGCTGCCGCAGGCGATCGTGATGTCGCCGCTGTCGGGGCCGATGTCGGCGTTGAGTCAGGCGCGCAATGAGTCGACGTTTGCCAGCGTAAGGCTGTAAAGCAAAAGATCGCAGCCTGCGGCAGCTCCTACAGGGGAACGCATTTCAACTGTAGGAGCTGCCGCAGGCTGCGATCTTTTGATCGTCTGTCAGGCGCTATGGCTTTGCTGGTAATCCGCCAACGCCGGCAACAACTGCTTGTCGATCGCCTGACGCACCGCAGGCTGGATACTGGCGCCGCTGGTGTACATGTCCTTGACCATCTTGCGCAATTCAAACGCGCGAACGTTATCCAGGCCTCGTACGGCACACTCACAGGCCTGCTCGGCGGTCGAGCCGCTCGGCACTTGAAAACCCAGCGCCTTGAGCTGGCCCAACAAATCTTCCTGATCAATCAAATCGGCATACATCATGACGCGCATCCTTCTTTGGCAACGGAGGTCGTGGCTCGATTCTGGTAGGCATGGGGAGTGACGGCAAGGGCGATTTGTCGCAGTGGCTGCGACGGCTATGAACAGGTCGTTTTCGGCTAACTCATTGGAAAATGGAGTGGGCACACTGGCGCAAGCTCGCTACAGACGGTTTGGTCACCCTCGACTGGCAGCTCCTCAACAGTACCCTCTGCCCCGATCCTGTCACGGCTTGTATCGGGGCTTTTTTAATTTAATGAAAGTCAAAAGATCGTCCGATCGCGGCCAGAGCCTTCGGACGATCTTTTGCTTTTAGCGGATCAGCGTTGCAACACCAGAATCCGCGACAAGAGCTCATCCCGATCGATGTAGCAGCCCTGGAAATGCCGCGCCCCGGTGGCCGGGTCAAACGCATTGCGCGCATGCAATGTGCGGCGGTTATCGAAGCACCACAGTTCCCCCGGATTAAGCCGCTGCATCAGCCGAAACCGTGGCTCGCGGGTCAGCGCAATCAAGCGTCGATAGGCGCGGTACAGCAGCGGCATTTGTTCCGCCGACGTATCGAACGCGCCGCGCAGAAAGTTCGCCATGCGAATCTCCGCGACCCGGCCCAACGCATCCAGGGCAATGATCGGCGCCAGGCAGCGATAGTCGCTGTGGCGATCCTTGTTACGGAATTCCACGGGGATGTCGCACAGCGCCTGAAACAGCTCCGGCGCTTCCAGCCGTAACGCATCGGCAATCGCAAAACCATCGACAAAAATACTTTCGCCGCCCTCGGCATCATTCACCAGGCAATGCAGAAATTGCAGCCCCGGTTGCAACTCGCGGGTCGGCAAGTCCGTGTGCAGTGGCAGGTTGAAAGCGGTGTAAGCGTTGCTGTCGGCATCGGCCTTCGATTGCACGTTGAACAGCACGCCGAAATTGCTCTCGCGGATGAACGAAATACGCTGGGCGATCAGCTTCAGCGAGCCAGGCTCAGTGGGCACACCGCGCACCTGAGTCAGGCCGATGTCACGCACCGCGATCAACCATTGCAGCAGGGCGCCGTTGTCATTCATCAGCGTGGCGTAGTCGAACACCGGCAACTGCAAATCGCTGCGCCACAGGTAAGCCTTGGGCTTGGCGGCCAGGCGTTCGATGCGGGAGGCGTCGTCATAAGCGTGGGCGCGCAACCAGCCGGGGTCGAAGCGGCTGCGGTGGCCGTCCTGCCAGTCGATGCGCAGGCAGCCGTCGCTGTCGATCTGGGCGCTGGCGAGGGCCAGATCCGGCGCGGCATCGACGATCTCGAATACCTGCTCGCGGGTGACGTTGTAGACGCACTGCTCGCACGGGCAGTTATCCCGCAGCCAGACATGGTGAAACGGACTGATGCGGCCATCGGCCCAGGCAATCGAAACGCGATCCGCCAGACTCTGCACGCCGCTCAGCGCGCTGATCAACGGATAAGTACGGAAGTCGGCAACAGCGGCAGCGGTGTTCATGGTGGCTCCTTGTGTTGGAGGGGTTACCGGGCGGGTGGCAGGGCGATGACCCGACCGATGTAAGCCGGGGCCGGCAGGTCGACTTGCTCGGTGACGATGGCTTGCAGGCGGCTCAGGGTGTCCGGGGTGAACGGCGCCGAACGCGGGCCGGCGAGATCGACGTGCAGCAGCATCTGCTCGTTGCCGGCCAGTTCCTTGTCGTCACCGGTCAGGTGCAGGCTGTGATAAAGGTGCAGGCGCTTGCTGTCGTGACCGATGATCTGCGTGCGCACTTCGACCTCGGCGTCGAGCTTCACTTCGTGCAGGTAGTTGAGGTGCAGCTCGAGGGTGAACAGCGAGTGGCCGCTGGCTTCGCGGTTATTGCTGTCCATGCCGAGACGGTCCATCAGGGCATCGGTGGCGTAGCTGAAAATCAGCAGATAGAAGGCGTCGCGCAGGTGGCCGTTGTAGTCGACCCAGTCGGGGATGATTGTGGTCTGGTAGGTGGTGAGGGTGGGCATGGCGGAACTCCAAAATATTGTCTGACATGCAACTGTGTGGCGAGGGAGCTTGCTCCCGCTCGGCCGCGCAGCGGTCGTAAAACCGGTGAATGCGTTCTGGCTGATGAACCGCATGTGAGGGTTTTGGGACTGCTGCGCAGTCCAGCGGGAGCAAGCTCCCTCACCACAGATGTTGATGTTTACTCGCTGAAACTCATCCCATGCTTCTCTTTGGTGGTCTTCACCGCCTCAAGCACCGCCAGCAGGCAGTCATCACGATAGCGCTCCAGCGCCGAAATGCTGTGACGACCGAGCTGGTCGCTGGTGCCATCGACCACATCGTCAATCAGCTTGTCGGTCAGTTCCGGCGCTGGCAGATAAGTCCATGGCAACTGCAATGCCGGGCCGAACTGCGACATGAAGTGACGCATCCCGGCATCGCCACCGGCCAACGTGTAAGTCAGGAACGTGCCCATGAACGACCAGCGCAGACCGGCGCCAAAACGGATCGCGTCGTCGATCTCACCGGTGGTCGCTACACCATCGTTGACCAGGTGCAGCGCCTCACGCCACAGCGCTTCGAGCAAACGGTCGGCGATAAAACCGGGTACTTCCTTGCGCACGTGCAGCGGGCGCATGCCGAGGGATTCGTAGACATTCATTGCCGCTTGCACGGCCTCGGGCGCGGTGTGCTTGCCACCGACCACTTCCACCAGCGGCAACAGATACACCGGGTTGAACGGGTGCCCGACCACGCAGCGCTCAGGGTGGGTCGAACTCTCGTAGAACTCGCTCGGTAACAGGCCCGAAGTACTCGAACCGATCAGCGCATCGGGTTTGGCCGCCGCGCTGATTTTGCTGTGCAGCTCCAGCTTCAGCTCAAGGCGTTCCGGGGCGCTTTCCTGGATGAAGTCGGCATCGCGCACGCATTCCTCGATGGTCGCGACAAAGCGCAGGCGATCCTGCGATGCGCCGGGCGCCAGGCCGTTTTTCTCCAGCGCGCCCCAGGCATTGGCCACGCGTTTGCGCAGCGCGGCTTCAGCGCCGGGCGCCGGGTCCCAGGCCACCACGTCGAGGCCATGGGCGAGGGCACGGGCGACCCAGCCGCTGCCGATGACACCGCTGCCGAGGGCGGCGAAGGTTTTGATGTCGGTGATAAAGCTCATAGTGATTTTCCCGAGTAAGGTGATCCCTGTAGGAGTTGCCGAAGGCAGCGATCTTTTGATCTTGCTTCTAAAAATCAAAGTCAAAAGATCGCAGCCTTCGGCAGCTCCTACAGGTTGAAGATGGGGACAGTCAGGCCCGTGTTGGGGATAGGTCAGCCGCGCGGGGTCAGGCCCATTTTCTTGCGACCTTCAGCCGGGGTCAGCACCCGGGCGCCGAGGCGGCTGAGGATCTCGGTGGCGCGTTCGACCAGTTGGCCGTTGGTTGCCAGCACGCCCTTGTCCAGCCACAGGTTGTCTTCCAGCCCGACCCGCACGTTGCCGCCCAATAGCACCGCTTGCGCGGCCATCGGCATTTGCATCCGGCCGATACCGAACCCGGCCCACACCGCGTCGGCGGGCAGGTTGTCGACCATGGCCTTCATGGTGGTGGTATCCGCCGGGGCGCCCCACGGGATACCCAGACACAGCTGGAACAACGGGTTATCGAGCAGGCCTTCCTTGATCATCTGCTTGGCGAACCACAGGTGACCGGTGTCGAAGATTTCCAGCTCGGCCTTCACGCCCAGTTCGGTGATGCGCTTGGCACCGGCGCGCAGTTGCGCAGGCGTCGAGACGTAAATGGTGTCGCCGTCGCCGAAGTTCAGGGTGCCGCAATCGAGGGTGCAGATTTCCGGCAGCAGTTCTTCGACGTGGGCCAGACGGGTCAGCGGGCCAACCAGATCGGTGTTCGGGCCGAACTCCATCGGCTTCTCGCCCGGGCCGATCTCCAGGTCGCCGCCCATGCCGGCGGTGAGGTTGACGATGATGTCGACGTCGGCCTCGCGGATGCGCTCCATCACTTCGCGGTACAGCGCCACGTCACGGCTGAACTTGCCGGTCTGCGGGTCGCGCACATGGCAGTGCACAACGGTGGCGCCGGCCTTGGCAGCTTCTACGGCGGCAGCGGCGATCTGTTTCGGGGTGACCGGCACGTGGGGGCTCTTGGCGGTCGTGTCGCCAGCACCGGTGAGTGCGCAGGTGATGATGACGTCGTGGTTCATGGTGCGGTTTCCTTCAGGCGTGATGGGTCTGTTCGCAGCCCTTTTTCGGGCTGCGAAGGGTTGATTCGGGGTGAGTTATTGACTGGTCAGTTGCAGGTTTTCAGCGGCCGGTTTGCCGTCGAAGGTGGTCACACCGTCGAGCCAGCGCTGCTTGTCTTCTGGGTGATCCTTGAGCCACTGTCTGGCCGATTCGAAGGCGTCCTTGTGATCGAGCAGCGGCTGCATCATCCGGCTCTCGTCTTCGGCGGTGAACGTCAGGTTGCTCAGCAGACGGCCGACGTTCGGGCATTGTTCCGCGTATTTCGGCGCGGTGACGGTCCACACCGTGGCCATGCCTTCGTTCGGGCCGAGGGCGTCGTCGCTGCCGGTGAGGTAAGTCATTTTTACGTTGACGTTCATCGGGTGCGGCGCCCAGCCGAAGAACACCACGGCTTCCTTGCGGCGCACGGCCCGATCAACGGCGGCGAGCATGCCGGCTTCGCTGGATTCGACCAGCTGGAATTTGCCGAGGCCGAACTGGTTCTTGGCGATCATTGCCTTGATCTGCGTATTGGCGCCCGAACCCGGTTCGATGCCGTAGATCTTGCCGCCCAGTTCCTTCTCGAATTTGGCGATGTCGGCGAAGGTCTTCAGGCCCTTGTCCGCCAGATAGGTCGGCACCGCGAGGGTAGCGCGGGCGTCCTTCAGACTTGGCGCCGGCAAAACCTTGACCTGATTGGCGTCGACGAACGGGGTGATGGTCTGGGTCATCAGCGGGTTCCAGTAGCCGAGGAACAAGTCCAGACGCTGATCGCGGATCCCGGCGAAGATGATTTGCTGGGAGGCGCTGGTTTGTTTGGTGTTGTAGCCGAGGCCGTCGAGCAGGACCTGGGTCATGGCACTGGTGGCGATCACGTCGGTCCAGTTCACTACGCCCATCCGTACGTTCTGGCACGAGGCGGGTTCGGCCGCCATGACGCTGGCGCTCAAGAAAGCGGTACCGCTGAGTGCAAGAACACAGCTGCTGATCAGTCGTTTCATGTCGGGTTCCTCGGCAGGTCGTTTATTGTGGTTCCCGGCGTCTGATGCGCCGGTGATGCCAAGTTACGCAGCAATGCCCCCGTGAAAGCGCACTGCGGCGACTGGCTCTTGCACTGTAGCGACCTGTGCGCTTGAACGCTGACGACAATCGGCGTATCAACGATCCACGCTCCCCTCCCTCTCGTTACCCGCGAATCGAGTGCGCCCATGTCCCAGGATTTCTACTTTCTGCTGATGCCGGGGTTCTCCGCCATCGGTTTCATCTCTGCGATCGAACCGCTGCGTGTGGCCAACCGCTTTCGTGGCGAGTTGTACCGCTGGCATGTGCTCAGCGCCGATGGCGGGGCGGTGCTGGCGAGCAATGGCATGTCGGTCAACGCCGACGCGGCGCTGGAGCCGTTGAAGAAAGGCGCGACCTTGTTGGTGGTGGCGGGGTTCGAACCACTGAAGTTCGTCACGCCAACCCTTGAGCACTGGCTGCGGCGGCTGGACAACGAAGGCGTGACCCTCGGCGCCATCGACACCGGCAGCTTCGTTCTCGCTGAAGCGGGCCTGCTCGACGGTCATCGCCTGACCCTGCACTGGGAAGCCATCGATGCGTTCAAGGAATCTTATCCACAGCTCAGCGTGACCCAGGAACTGTTCGAGATCGACCGCCGGCGCATCACCTCGGCGGGCGGCACCGCGTCCATCGATTTGATGCTCGATCTGATCGCCCAGGCCCACGGCCCGCAACTGGCGATTCAGGTCAGCGAGCAGTTTGTATTGGGGCGGATCCGCCCGCGCAAGGACCACCAGCGCATGGAAGTCGCCACGCGCTATGGCATCAGCAACAAGAAGCTGGTCCAGGTGATTGGTGAGATGGAACAACACAGCGAGCCACCGCTGACCACGCTGCAACTGGCGGAATCGATCAAGGTGACACGGCGGCAGCTGGAGCGCTTGTTCCGCTTGCATCTGAACGATACACCGAGCAATTTCTATCTGCGTTTGAGGCTGGAGAAGGCGCGGCAGTTATTGCGCCAGACGGATATGAGCGTGCTTGAAGTCAGCATCGCCTGCGGCTTTGAATCACCTTCGTATTTCACCCGTAGCTACCGCGCACGCTTTACGCGCTGCCCCCGTGAAGACCGGCGTACTGCGCAAGCCTGAATGAATGCACACAAACCCCCTGTAGGAGTGAGCCTGCTCGCGATAGCGGTCAATCAGACAGCAATGATGTCGACTGGCACTCCGTCATCGCGAGCAGGCTCACTCCTACAGTTTGATCCTGTTACTTCTTCAGCAACGCCGAACAGGCCGCCTTGTAAGCCTCATGCTGATACTTGTTCAGCGTCCCCGGCAGCTCGAAATTATGCTTCTTTGCCTGCGCATTGATAGTCTGCGGCGACAACAGCGTCACCTCACAGCCCTCCAGCAACTGAAACACCCCCTCGATCTTGAACGTCGTCGGCCCACCGGCAAACTCACCCTTCTTGCTGCGCTTCTTGATCGCAATCCGGTCAATCGAATGCTCGCGCACAAACGAAGCGACCTGCGCCGCGAAGCGTTTGACGTTGGCTGCCTCGTCGTCATCGTCGAGGGCGATTTTCTTGGTGTTGAGCGCCACATGGCTCAGCGTTGCCCCGTCAAGGGAGGCCACGGCGATGATCGCTTCGCTGCCTTTGATTTCAATGCCGCAGATGTTCATGGGAATTCCTTTGAATGAAGAGGGCAGCCTACAACTCAAGTTGAGTGGGCGTGATGCCGAATGCTGCTGCAATTTTCTCGCGGGTTGCCTTGCGTGGCTTCGCTACCGTTTCTTGTTGAGCGAACGCCGGCTGGGAAATTCCCAGACGTTTCGCCACTTCTTCCTGAGTCAGGTTCAGGTGTTCGCGCCAGGCACGGATCGGTGTCGCCCCGTCGACCATTCGACTGACCACCTCATGCGGGATCAGGTCGGGCTGCATTTTCTGTGCGACGTATTGCGCATAGGGAATGACTACGAAGGCGGGATTGCCCTCGGCATCGTTGATGATTTGGATGTCGGCAGATTGATTCATGGCGCTGGAAATATAAGTCTTTCATAAGATATTCGAATCTTTACTTATATTTCCCAATCGGCCAATCAACAACGTTTGTCGGCATGTTGCCGAACTTCCAGAATCACTCCTGCCCAATCGACTCCAAAAACTCCGACCGTTCATCACTCATCCGCGCCACGCAATCATTCTGCGCAATCGTAAAGGCCTTGCTTCCCGTCGTCGCCGGAAATGCTTCCACCGCGCAATCGGCATCCCGCGTCTTCAGCCACTGCTGCTGGGCAGTCTTCAGCTTGGCGGTGATGTCGGCCAGTTGCGTCGCGTTTTTGCCGTAGGTGGCCTGCATGCGCTCGTTGAGGCTGGCGTAGTTGTCCTTGAGCAGGTCTTCGGCGGTGGTGCGGCTGTAGGTTGAGCATTCCAGGGTCTGGACGTCGTTTTCCACCGCGTCGCAGGGGTTGTTGTCGGTGTCTTCGGCGGCGTGTACGCCGGTCGCAATCAGTGCCAGGGCCAGGAAGATCGATTTCATGGTTGTCGCCGCTCTAATCCAGTGGTGTATCCAAGATGCGGGAGATTCTGGCTCAAGCTTGCGGGCTTGAACAGGTGGCCGGTCGGGTCGCCTGGTGACCCTTTGTCGCGGATTGACGCTTTCGGCAATTCCCCTGTCGTTTTTGCACCCGGTCGCCCCGGCACCGAGGCATATGCTGGCCCCAAAGCGCCGGCAGACGATTCGGCGCATGAATCGCCAATAAGGGGACGCCTGATGAGCCCAGCCGAATTACACGCCGACAGCATCGTTATCGACGGTCTGATCATTGCCAAATGGAACCGCGAGCTGTTCGAAGACATGCGCAAGGGCGGTCTGACGGCAGCCAACTGCACTGTGTCGGTGTGGGAAGGTTTTCAGGCGACCGTGAACAATATTGCCGCCAGCCAGAAGCTGATCCGCGAAAACAGCGACCTGGTGATGCCGGTGCGCACCACTGCCGACATCCGTCGCGCCAAGGAGCAGGGCAAGACCGGCATCCTCTTCGGCTTCCAGAACGCCCATGCGTTCGAAGACCAGATCGGCTATGTCGAGGTGTTCAAGCAGCTCGGCGTCGGCATCGTGCAGATGTGCTACAACACCCAGAACCTGGTTGGCACCGGTTGCTACGAGCGTGACGGCGGCCTGTCGGGCTTCGGTCGCGAAATCGTCGCCGAGATGAACCGCGTCGGCGTCATGTGCGACCTGTCCCACGTCGGTTCCAAGACTTCCGAAGAAGTCATCCTCGAATCGAAAAAACCGGTCTGCTATTCCCACTGCCTGCCGTCGGGTCTGAAAGAGCACCCACGCAACAAGTCCGATGAAGAGCTGAAGTTCATTGCCGATCACGGCGGTTTCGTCGGCGTGACCATGTTCGCGCCGTTCCTCGCCAAGGGCATCGATTCGACCATCGACGACTACGCCGAAGCCATCGAATACACCATGAACATCGTCGGCGAAGACGCCATCGGCATCGGCACCGACTTCACCCAGGGTCACGGTCAGGACTTCTTCGAATACCTGACCCACGACAAGGGCTACGCCCGTCGTCTGACCAGCTTCGGCAAGATCATCAACCCGCTGGGCATCCGCACCGTCGGCGAGTTCCCGAACCTGACCGAAACCCTGCTCAAGCGCGGCCACTCCGAGCGCGTGGTACGCAAGATCATGGGTGAAAACTGGGTGAACGTTCTCAAGGACGTTTGGGGCGAGTAAGCCGCTTCTCTGAATCCTTTCCCCCGGCCGTCCGTGCCGGGGGCAACAAACCGAATTTTCTGGAGTTAAGTTTCCATGGCCAAGATCGCCCCGCAATTGCCAATCGAAGTCGACAGCGAAACCGGTGTCTGGACCTCCGACGCCCTGCCGATGCTGTACGTACCGCGGCATTTCTTCGTCAACAACCACATGGGCATCGAGGAAGTGCTGGGCGCCGACGCCTACGCCGAAATCCTCTACAAGGCCGGCTACAAGTCCGCCTGGCACTGGTGTGAAAAAGAAGCCGAATGCCACGGCTTGGAAGGCGTTGCAGTGTTCGAGCATTACATGAAGCGCCTGTCGCAACGCGGCTGGGGCCTGTTCAAGATTCAGGACATCGACCTCGACAAAGGCACCGCCAGCGTCAAGCTCGAACACTCGGCGTTCGTCTACGTCTACGGCAAGGTCGGGCGCAAGGTCGACTACATGTTCACCGGCTGGTTTGCCGGCGCCATGGATCAGATCCTCGCCGCACGCGGCAGCCAGATCCGCACCGTGGCCGAGCAGGTCTACGGTGGTTCCGAAGAGGGCCACGACGACGGCCTGTTCATCGTCAAGCCGTTGTAAGTCGAGGACCGCGCCATGGCTTTCGAAGCAATGTTCCAGCCGATCCAGATCGGCAAACTGACCATCCGCAATCGCGTGCTCAGCACCGCGCACGCCGAGGTCTACGCGACTGACGGCGGCATGACCACCGACCGTTACGTCAAATACTACGAAGAGAAAGCCAAGGGCGGCATCGGCCTGGCGATCTGCGGCGGTTCTTCCAGTGTGGCCATCGACAGCCCGCAAGGCTGGTGGAAATCGGTGAACCTGGCGGATGACCGGATCATTCCGCACTTCCAGAATCTGGCCGACGCCATGCACAAGCATGGCGCCAAGATCATGATCCAGATTACCCACATGGGCCGTCGCTCGCGCTGGGACGGCGAGCACTGGCCGACCCTGCTGTCGCCGTCGGGCATCCGTGAACCGGTGCACCGCGCGACCTGCAAGACTATCGAGCCGGAAGAAATCTGGCGCGTCATCGGCAACTATGCCACCGCCGCTGCACGGGCCAAGGCCGGTGGTCTGGACGGTGTCGAACTGTCCGCCGTGCACCAGCACATGATCGACCAGTTCTGGAGCCCGCGCGTCAACAAGCGTACCGACGAGTGGGGCGGCAGCTTCGAAAACCGCATGCGTTTTGGCCTCGAAGTACTCAAGGCTGTGCGCAAGGAAGTCGGCGACGATTTCTGCGTCGGCATCCGTCTGTGCGGTGATGAATTCCACCCGGACGGCTTGTCCCACGAGGACATGAAGCAGATCGCCAAGTACTACGATGACACCGGCATGATCGACTTTATCGGCGTGGTCGGCTCGGGCTGCGACACCCACAACACCCTGGCCAACGTTATCCCCAACATGAGTTATCCACCGGAGCCGTTCCTGCACCTGGCGGCCGGGATCAAGGAAGTGGTGAAAGCGCCGGTGCTGCACGCGCAGAACATCAAGGACCCGAACCAGGCCACGCGCATCCTCGAAGGCGGTTACGTTGACATGGTCGGCATGACCCGCGCGCACATCGCCGACCCGCACCTGATCGCCAAGATCAAGATGGGCCAGGTCGACCAGATCAAGCAGTGCGTCGGTGCCAACTACTGCATCGACCGTCAGTACCAAGGGCTGGATGTGCTGTGCATCCAGAACGCCGCGACCTCCCGTGAATACATGGGCGTGCCGCACATCATCGAGAAATCCACCGGGCCGAAACGCAAAGTCGTGGTAGTCGGTGCCGGCCCGGCCGGGATGGAAGCCGCACGCGTTGCCGCCGAGCGTGGCCACGACGTGACCCTGTTCGAGAAGAAAGAATTCATCGGCGGGCAGATCACTACCGCATCGAAAGCGCCGCAACGTGACCAGATCGCCGGTATCACCCGCTGGTTCCAGCTGGAGTTGGCGCGGCTGAAAGTCGACCTGCGTCTGGGCACTGCTGCGGATGCGGCGACCATCCTCGATCTGCGTCCGGATGTGGTCGTGCTGGCGGTGGGCGGTCATCCGTTCCTCGAGCAGAACGAACACTGGGGCGCCGCCGAAGGGCTGGTGGTCAGCAGCTGGGACGTGCTCGACGGCAAGGTCGCGCCGGGCAAAAACGTGCTGGTCTACGACACCATCTGCGAATTCACCGGGATGTCGGTCGCCGACTTCCTCGCCGACAAGGGCAGCCAGGTCGAGATCGTCACCGACGACATCAAGCCGGGCGTGGCCATCGGCGGTACGTCGTTCCCGACCTATTACCGCAGCATGTACCCGAAAGAAGTGATCATGACCGGCGACATGATGCTGGAGAAGGTCTACCGCGAAGGCGACAAGCTGGTGGCGGTGCTGGAGAACGAATACACCGGCGCGAAAGAGGAGCGGGTGGTCGATCAGGTGGTGGTGGAAAACGGCGTGCGTCCGGACGAGGAGCTGTATTACGGGCTAAAGGACGGTTCGCGTAACAAGGGCCAGATCGACATTGACGCCTTGTTCGCGATCAAGCCGCAGCCTTCGCTGAGCACCACCGGCGACGGCTACTTGCTGTTCCGCATCGGCGACTGCGTGGCGCAGCGTAATACCCACGCGGCCATCTACGACGCCCTGCGCCTCTGCAAGGATTTCTAAGGACTTGCACATGACCCTGTAGGAGCTGCCGAAGGCTGCGATCTTTTGACTTTTGTTGTTCAAAGCAAGATCAAAAGATCGCAGCCTTCGGCAGCTCCTACACCTAGACCGTGTTTCTCCAGGCTGTACTGGTGGGAGCTTCACCTATGTTGAACACCCTTCTTCCAATCCTGTTGTTCGCAGCCCTGGGCCTTGCGGTGCTGGGCGCGTTGCGACGGGTGGCCATGTGGCGTCGGGGCCGGGCCTCGAAGGTCGACCTGATCGGCGGCCTGTTCGCCATGCCCAAGCGCTACATGGTCGACTTGCACCACGTGGTGGCGCGGGACAAATACATCGCCAACACCCACGTCGCCACGGCGGGCGGTGCGGTGGCGTCAATCGTGCTGGCGATTCTGGTGCACGGTTTCGGCCTGCATAACCGCATCCTCGGTTATGCGCTGCTGCTGATGACGGCGGTGATGTTCGTCGGTGCGATCTTCGTTTACCGGCGCCGGCTCAACCCGCCGGCACGGCTGTCGAAAGGCCCGTGGATGCGCCTGCCGAAAAGCCTGCTGGCGTTTTCCGCCTCGTTCTTTCTGGTGACGCTGCCGGTGGCCGGAATTCTCCCGGAGAACTTCGGCGGCTGGTTGCTCGCAGCGATTCTCGGGATCGGCGTGCTGTGGGGCGTGTCGGAACTGTTCTTCGGCATGACCTGGGGCGGGCCGATGAAGCACGCCTTCGCCGGTGCCCTGCATCTGGCGTGGCACCGTCGCGCCGAGCGCTTTGGCGGCGGCCGTTCCACCGGTTTGAAACCGCTGGATCTGAATGATCCGAGCGCGCCATTGGGCGTGGAAAAACCCAAGGATTTCACCTGGAACCAACTGCTCGGTTTTGACGCCTGCGTGCAGTGCGGCAAGTGCGAAGCCGCTTGCCCGGCCTTCGCTGCCGGCCAGCCGCTGAACCCGAAGAAACTGATTCAGGACATGGTCGTCGGCCTGGCTGGCGGCACTGACGCGAAGTTCGCTGGCAGCCCGTATCCGGGCAAACCTGTGGGCGAACACAGCGGTAATCCGCATCAGCCGATCGTCAACGGTCTGGTCGATGCCGAGACCCTCTGGTCATGCACCACCTGCCGCGCCTGCGTCGAGGAGTGCCCGATGATGATCGAGCACGTCGACGCCATCGTCGACATGCGCCGCCATCTGACTCTGGAAAAAGGCGCGACCCCGAACAAGGGCGCCGAGGTTCTGGAAAACCTGATCGCCACCGACAACCCTGGCGGTTTCGCTCCGGGCGGGCGGATGAACTGGGCGGCGGATCTGAACCTCAATCTGCTCAGCGAGAAGAAATCTACCGACGTACTGTTCTGGGTCGGCGACGGCGCCTTCGACATGCGCAACCAGCGCACCTTGCGCGCCTTCGTCAAAGTGCTGAAAGCCGCGAAAATCGACTTCGCCGTGCTCGGCCTGGAAGAGCGCGACAGTGGCGATGTGGCCCGTCGTCTCGGTGACGAAGCGACCTTCCAGTTACTCGCCAAACGCAATATCCAGACCCTGGCCAAATACAGCTTCAACCGCATCGTCACCTGCGATCCGCACAGCTTCCATGTGCTGAAAAACGAGTACGGCGCCTTCGACGGTGATTACCTGGTGCAGCACCACAGCACCTACATGGCGGAGATCATTCAGGCCGGCGCGCTGAACCTCGGTCAGCACAAAGGCAACAGCGTGACCTATCACGACCCGTGCTACCTCGGCCGTTACAACGGCGAGTACGAGGCGCCGCGTGAAGTGCTGCGCGCCCTCGGTATCGAGGTCAAAGAGATGCAACGTTCCGGCTTCCGTTCTCGCTGCTGCGGCGGCGGTGGCGGCGCGCCGATCACTGACATTCCGGGCAAGCAGCGGATTCCCGACATGCGCATGGAAGACATTCGCGAGACCGGTGCCGAACTGGTGGCCGTAGGTTGCCCACAGTGCACGGCGATGCTCGAAGGCGTGGTCGAACCGCGTCCGCTGATCAAGGACATCGCCGAACTGGTGGCCGATGCGTTGCTCGAAGACGCCGCACCAAGCAAGCCGACTACCCCGGCCAAACGTGAACCTGCGGAGGCCCACTGATGAGCGACATTATCCGCCGCGACCCACGCGCCGAATGGATTGCGCGTAACCGTCTGCACCCGCTGCACGCGGCGATGCAACCGGCGCAACACAGCTGGATGGGGCCCAACGGCATCATCCGCAAGAACCTGCACGGCATCGGTTTTATCGGCCCCAACGGCATCAAGCGTATTGACCGCAGCGGCGCGCAGCAGGGCGGGGCGGTCAAGCGCTCGGCCACGGTTGAAGTGCAATTGCCACTGCATCAGGTACCGGCCCCGGCGTTCTACATCAGCGTGGTGCCGGACATGGTCGGCGGCCGCCTGAGCAGCCACGACCGCGACTTGCTGGGCCTGGCTCACCAACTGGCCGGCAAGGACGGCGCAGTGCTGGCGGTGGTGTTCGGCGAACACAAGGAAAACGCCTTCGCCACGGCAGGCGTCGATCGCTTGCTGGTGCTGGAGGGCGACGAGTTCAGTGGTTATGCACCGGAGCAACGCGTACAAGGCCTGCGGGCTGTGGATAACCAATTCAATCCGCGCCATTGGCTGCTGCCGGACAGCCGCAGCGGTGGCGGCGAACTCGGCCGACGTTTTGCTGCAGCACTGGGCGAACGCCCGGCGACGCGGGTGTGGCAGGTCAAGGATCAAGCGTGCATCGGCCGCGCCGGTGCGGGCCTGCAAGACCTGGCGCGACCTATCGCCCGCCTGATTCTGGCCTCGGCCGAATGTGCGGAACCGGTCAGCGAAACCCGTCACGAAGCACTGCCCGTGGAGTTATCCACAACGGTGGCGCGCAGCCTGTCGCGGATCGAAGATCTGGGCGCCGTGGCGGTGGATCCGGCGGCGATTCCGATGGCTGAAGCCGAATTCATCTTCTCCGGCGGTAACGGGGTCAAGGACTGGCAGTTGTTTCATGAAACGGCTGCTGCGCTCGGCGCCACCGAAGGCGCCTCGCGAGTGGCGGTGGACGATGGCTTCATGGCTCGCGACCGTCAGGTCGGCGCGTCCGGCACCTGGGTCACCGCGCGGGTTTACGTGGCTGTGGGTATCTCCGGGGCGATCCAGCACCTGCAGGGCATCGGGGCCTGCGACAAGGTGGTGGCGATCAACCTCGACCCGGGTTGCGACATGATCAAACGCGCCGACCTGTCGGTGATCGGCGAGAGCGCGGAGATTCTTCAAGCCTTGATCGCGGCGGTAGCGGCTTACCGCAACGACGCCAAGCGCGATGCGGCTTAAGGGAAGGACACAGTTATGAACACCAATGTCATCAGCCTGGTTTCCATCGGCGCCCACCCGACCTCGGGACGGCCACGCCGCGCCGAGCAGGACGCCCGCGCCGTGGAACTGGGCCTGCAACTGGCTGGGGATAACCTGCAAGTGCTGCATGCAGGCGATGTCGCGGAACCGGCGTTGCGCGCTTATCTGGGCATGGGCCTGGAGCAAATGCATGTACTGGAACAGCCTGCTGGCGCCGATGCCTTGCCGGCCTTGACTGCGTACCTGCGCGACGCCGGTGCGCAAGTAGTGCTGACCGGCAGTCAGGCAGAAACCGGTGAAGGTTCGGGGATGCTGCCGTTTCTGCTCGCCGAAGGGCTGGGCTGGCCGCTGGTGGTGGGGCTGGCGCAGGTCGAGTCGATCAACGACGGTGCGGCGCTGGTGCTGCAAGCCTTGCCTCGCGGGCAGCGGCGGCGGTTGAAGGTGCGCCTGCCGTTTCTGGCGACTGTGGATAACGCCGCGCCCAAGCCGCGGCAGAGCGCTTACGGCCCGGCGCGACGCGGTATGTTGAATGCCGAAGACGTGGAGGTGCTGGACGATGAACTGCTGGCCGTCGCCACGTTGCAACCGGCCAAACCACGGCCGAAACGCTTGAAAGTGATCAAGGCCAAGAGCGGCGCTGACCGGATGAAAGCTGCCACGGCCAAGGCCAGTGGTGGCGGTGGGCAGGTACTCAAGGGCGTCACGGCGCAGGCCGGCGCTGAAGCGATCCTCAAACTCCTGATCGAAGAGGGCGTCGTCCGCTGACATCCCGCAAACCCCGTGTAGGAGCTGTCGAGTGAAACGAGGCTGCGATCTTTTGATCTTTAAAATCAAGATCAAAAGATCGCAGCGTGCCGCAGCTCCTACAGGTATGTGCCGTTCGGCGATATCGTGGTATTTACCCACAAACCCTGTTGGCGGATCTGTGGATAACGTGTTCGCCCATCCCCAGACCCCACGCCAATCAAGCCCTGCAGCCGTCCGATCAAAAAACAACCAGCCTAAGTTACGGTTTTTTCTGGTTTTTTCCAAAGACTAACGGCACAAGTTGCCCCCAATCTCTGTTGGCGCTTCTGTGGATAAGATGTTCGCTATCCCCTAAGAGCCATATAAAACGTGGCTTACATGGGGTTGATTAAAAAATGATCAAGTTGCTGATTCTCACCGCGAAGACGCTCAGTAGAGCCCGGTTTTTCACAGTCTCAGAAGCTTTTCCACAGAACCTGCAAAGTTACCCCCGAAGTCTGTTGGCGCTTCTGTGGATAACGTGTTCGCCATCCTCTACAGGCCATGAAAGACGTGGCTTATAGATATCTGATCAAAAAGCGTACAATCCATTTCTCAAACCGCTCTTCTGGATAAGTCACGTTTTTTCTTTACTTATTCACCGCTATTTTTCCATCTCATCCACAGTTGTCCCCATTTGCTGTGGGTGGCTATGTGGATAACTTGTTTGCCAAACCCTGCGGGCCCCGCCAGGTAAGGTCCGAATCACGGTTGATCGGATTTCATACAATTCTGCTGGTGTGTGAGCGCAGACGTCAAAAGATCGCAGCCTGCGGCAGCTCCTACAGGGGAAATGCATTCCTCAGGTAGGAGCTGCCGCAGGCTGCGATCTTTCGTTCTTGTTTAGCCCTGAACCGGAACGCCCTTGAGGTACGGCGCTGGCTCTGCGCCAAGGTTGCTCAGCATCCGCTCGCTGTACCAGTCGACGAAGTTGACCACACCAAACTCATAGGTCTTGGAGTACGGCCCGGGCTGGTAGGCGGTGGAGTTGATCCCGCGCTGGTTCTCTTCGGCCAGACGCCGGTCCTGGTCGTTGGTCGCATCCCACACCTGGCGCATGCGCTCGATGTCGTAGTCCACACCTTCCACCGCGTCCTTGTGCACGATCCATTTGGTGGTGACCATGGTTTCCTGGGCGCTGATCGGCCACACAGTGAAGACGATGATGTGGTCGCCCATGCAGTGGTTCCACGAGTGCGGCAGGTGCAGGATGCGCATCGAGCCCAGGTCCGGATTCTTGATCCGGCCCATCAGTTTGGCGCAGCCCTGTTTACCGTCCAGGGTCATCGACACGGTGCCCTTGAGCAGTGGCATACGCACGATACGGTTGCGCAGGCCGAAACTGGCGTGGGCGTAAGGGATCTTTTCGGCTTCCCACGCAGCGGCGGAGGCGGCGACGTGATCCTTGAACGCCTGATCGGCGCGCGGATCGGTAACGTCGTCCCATTCCAGCAGGGTTTTCAGCAGTTCCGGGTGCGAGGCGTTGCAGTGGTAGCACTCGCGGTTGTTTTCCAGCACCAGTTTCCAGTTGGCCTTTTCCATCAAGGTGGTTTGCACCGCCACCTTGGTGTTCTCCATGTCGTACGGTTCCATGTAGTGGTTCAGTGTCGACAGGAAGTCATCGATGGCCGGCGGATTTTCCGCCAGGCTGATGAAGATGTAGCCGCCGGCGGTCTTAACGTTCACCGGTTTGAGGCCGTATTGCTTCATGTCGAAGTCGGCGCCCATTTCGGTGCCGGCGAACAGCAGGCGACCATCCAGCTCGTACGTCCACTGGTGATAGTGGCAGACCAGTTTGGCGACCTTGCCTTTTTCACTGGTGCACAGGCGCGAGCCACGGTGGCGGCAGACGTTATGGAAAGCATGCACCACACCCTCGCCGCCACGGATGACGATGATCGGGTTCTTGCCGACCTGCAGGGTCAAGTAGTTGCCCTTGGCCGGGATTTCGCAGGTCATGCCGGCGATCAACCACTCTTTCTGGAAGATCTCCTGCATGTCGATATCGAACAGGCGCTCATCGCTGTAGAACGGTTGCGGCAGCGAAAAAGTGCGCTCGCGCTCTTGCAGCATTTGTGCAGTGGCCTTGCGTGCGGGTTCCAGCGGATCGCCCAGGCTGATTTTTGCGGTGACGTCCATCGATGTGATCCTCGAGGCCATTCTGTGTGGCCGATGAAAAGTGGCTGATCAGGGTGCTACGCAAGGTGTAAAGGTTTCGTCTTGTGTGAGGCGAGTGTGGGGCCGGCGCTGCCCGGAACCTTATCCATGGGCGACATGGCGCAATCTGTTCCCGACGCGCAACCCCCGGTGGTTGGGGGCTGGTCGCGATAAGTATGCCGATGTCGCGGATAGGTAAACGGGCGGTTCGCGCTATACGCAGAATCGCCACATTAAGGCCGGCAGTCGGCCGTGGAGAACAGCATGTCCAACAGCTTCCTGAATCCGGTCACCACCCAGACCTGGGCCAATGGCCGCCACATCGTCCGTTGCGTCAAAGTCATCCAGGAAACCTGGGACGTGCGCACCTTCTGCTTCATGGCCGACCAGCCGATCCTGTTCTTCTTCAAGCCCGGGCAGTTCGTGACCCTGGAGCTGGAAATCGAAGGCCAGCCGATCATGCGTTCATACACCATCTCCAGCTCACCGTCGGTGCCGTACAGCTTTTCGGTGACCATCAAGCGCGTGCCGGGCGGCAAGGTCTCCAACTGGCTGCACGACACGTTGCATGAAGGGCAGGAGCTGGCGGTGCACGGCCCGGTCGGGCTGTTCAACGCCATCGACTTCCCGAGCCCGAAAGTGCTTTATCTCAGCGGCGGCGTGGGGATCACCCCGTGCATGTCGATGGCGCGCTGGTTCTACGACACCAACGCCAACGTCGACATGACCTTTATCCACAGCGCGCGCTCGCCGAAAGACATCATTTATCACCGCGAGCTGGAACACATGGCGTCGCGGATTGACAACTTCAGCTTGCACCTGATTTGTGAGAAGCATGGCTTGGGCGAGCCATGGGCCGGCTATCGCGGCTACCTCAATCACAAGATGCTGGAACTGATGGTGCCGGACTTCCTTGAGCGCGAAGTGTTCTGCTGCGGCCCGACACCGTACATGACTGCGGTCAAGCGCCTGCTCGAAGCCGCTGGCTACGACATGTCGCGTTACCACGAGGAATCCTTCGGCGCCACGCCACCGGAAGCCCGCGCCGATGCAGTGGAACAAGCCGAACAGGCCGCCGAGGCACCGGAAATCGATGCGGCGGATCTGCATCAGGTCGAGTTCACCGCGTCCGGCAAGAGCATTCGCGTGGCACCGGGCGAGACGGTGCATGCGGCGGCGGCCAAGCTGGGGCTGATGATCCCGAAAGCCTGCGGCATGGGGATTTGCGGGACCTGCAAGGTGATGAAGCTCGGGGGCGAAGTGGAGATGGAGCACAACGGCGGGATTACCGAGGACGACGAGGCGGAAGGGTTTATCTTGTCGTGCTGCAGTGTGCCCAAAGGCGACGTCAGAATCGAATTCTGATCGCGCCCCCCTGTAGGAGCTGCCGAAGGCTGCGATCTTTTGATCTTGATCTTAAAAACAAGATCAAAAGATCGTCCGATCGCGGCCCGAGCCTTCGGCAGCTCCTACAGGGGTAAGTATTTCAATCTACAAATAAGTCAGGCATCAGTGCCGCGCTGCTGTCCGGCTCGAAGCGGTAATGATCGAATTCAGTCGCGCCGCTCTCACGCAAAATCTCTTCATCAATCAACAACCGCCCAGTGATCTGCCGCCCACGGCTGCTCAAAATCACATGCGCCGCATCCGCCATGATCGCCGGTGTCCGCGCCTGTTTGAACGACTCCCGGCTGCCCAGCTGAAACTCGATCGCCGCCGTGGCAATCATCGTCTGCGGCCACAGCGAATTGACGCTGATGCCGTAACTGGCGAATTCCTCGCTCATGCCCATCGTCAGCATGCTCATGCCGTACTTGGTCACGGTATAGGGGCTGAATTGGGCAAACCACTTGCTCGCCAGGTTCAGCGGCGGCGACAGGTTGAGGATGTGCCCGGCGGACTTTTTCAGATAGGGCAGGGCGGCTTGGCTGCATAGCAGCACGGCGCGGGTGTTGATCTGGTGCATCAGGTCGAAGCGCTTGAGTTCGATGTGTTGCACGCCAGTCAGCTTGATCGCCCCGGCGTTGTTCACCAGTGCATCGATCGCGCCGAAATGCTCGTTGGCCTGGGCCAGTGCCTGGCGCACGGCGTCGTCATCACGCACATCCACTTGCAGGGCTAACGCTTTGCCGCCGGCCGCTTCGACTTCTGCGGCGACGCTGTGGATGGTGCCGGGCAATTTCGGATGGGCTTCGGCGCTCTTGGCCGCAATCACGATATTGGCCCCGTCCTTCGCGGCCCGCAGCGCAATCTCACGCCCGATGCCACGGCTGGCGCCGGTGATGAACAGGGTTTTGCCTTGTAACGACATGCCGATGCTCCTGCTTATTGTTATGTGAGCGGAGGCTCGACAAACAATGTAGACCAAGCAGCTGTCGCGATAGGGGCGGCGAAGTGAACTTGTGGCGAGGGAGCTTGCTCCCGCTCGGCTGCGCAGCAGTCGTAAACCCAGGCAATACGGTTTGTCTGACGAGCCGCCCACTCAGGTTTTGGGGCTGCTACGCAGCCCAGCGGGAGCAAGCTCCCTCGCCACAAGGGGTCAACTCATTACAGGAGATCCCCTCATCCAGGAGTTCATTTGCCATGTAATCAGGCGGACATGACTTCGCGGATGTCGCGAGCCAGTTCGCGTACGCGCTCTTCTTCGGTGTCCCACGAGCACATGAAGCGTGCGCCGCCCTTGCCGATGAAGGTGTAGAAGCGCCAGTTCTTCGCGGTCAGGGCGGCAATGGCCGGTTCCGAGAGTTGCAGGAACACGCCGTTGGCCTGTACCGGGAACATCAACTCCACGCCCGGGATGTCGCTGACCAGCTCAGCCAGCAATTGCGCGCAGTGGTTGGCGTGACGGGCGTATTTGAGCCAGGCGTCGTTTTCGAGGATGCCGACCCACGGCGCCGACAGGAAACGCATTTTCGACGCCAGTTGCCCGGCCTGTTTGCAGCGGTAGTCGAAGTCTTCGGCCAGTTTGTGGTTGAAGAACAGGATCGCCTCACCCACCGCCATGCCGTTCTTGGTGCCGCCGAAGCACAGCACGTCGACGCCGGCCTTCCAGGTCAGGTCGGCTGGCGTGCAGCCCAGGAACGCGCAGGCATTGGAAAAACGTGCGCCGTCCATGTGCAGGTGCAGGCCCAGTTCCTTGCAGGTGGCGCTGATGGCGCGGACTTCTTCCGGGGTGTAGACGCTGCCGACTTCCGTGGCCTGGGTCAGGGTCACCACGCGCGGTTTCGGGTAGTGGATGTCCTGGCGCTTGAGCGCAACTTCACGGATCGACTGCGGGGTGATCTTGCCGTTTTCGGTGCCGGCGATCAGCAGTTTAGAGCCGTTGGAGAAGAATTCCGGCGCGCCGCATTCGTCGGTTTCGACGTGGGCGGTTTCCGAGCAGATCACGCTGTGGTAACTCTGGCACAGCGACGACAGTGCCAGTGAGTTGGCGGCGGTGCCGTTGAAGGCGAAGAACACTTCGCAGTCGGTTTCGAACAGTTTGCGGAAATGGTCGGCCGCGCGTGCGGTCCATTCATCGTCGCCATAAGCGCGCTGGTGGCCGTGGTTGGCCTGTTCCATGGCAGCCCAGGCTTCGGGGCAGATACCGGAGTAGTTGTCGCTGGCGAATTGTTGGCTCTTGTCGGTCATGGCCGGCTTCCGTGGTCGAGACTCTTGTGAAGGCTCGTGGTCAATGAGGGTGCGCACTTTACCGAAGATCTTCCGGGGAGCACACGGGATGTCGCTGTCAGAAAATTACCAGTTTGTGGCCCGATTATGCACGTGACTAAACGCGACGGCGCGCTGGATTTGCTCAAGTGGCTGGCGCTGCTGAGCATGCTGCTCGATCACCTGCGATATGTCGGGATCAGCGCCGATTGGCTGTATGTTCCGGGGCGCATGGCGTTTGCGTGGTTCTGTCTGGCGATGGCGGCGAATCTTTCCCGTGCCGGTGCGCAGAAGACCGAATGGCGCTATCTCGGCTGGCTGTTGCTGTTCAGCGCGGTGAGTGAAATTCCTTACCGCTTGTACATTCCTGATCCCGACACCTTGAACGTGATGCCGACCCTGGCGCTGGGGCTGCTGGTGGCACGGGGTTGGCAGGATCGCACGCTGCTGTCGCGACTGTTGGGCGTCGGAGCCTTGTTGCTGGCCGCGCTGTTTTCACCGTGGCTGATGTTCGGCGTATTCGGCGTGCTGTTGCCGCTGGCGTTGCTGCTGGTGTTCCGTCGCCCCTGGTATTTCAGCCTGCTGCCGGGGCTGGTGTGTCTGGCGGGCAATCAGTGGCAGGTGCTGTATGAGGCGGCAGAGTTCGGCAATGTCGTGGCAGTCCTCGGCATCGCGGCGTGTCTGATGGCGCCATTGCTTGGGATGTTCTTGTTGCGACACTCCGGTTCTATCCATCCGTTGCCTATGCGCCGCTGGGCGTACGCGCTCTATCCCGCGCATTTCCTCCTGTTGCTCGCTATTCGCCACTTGATCGCATAACCCCTGTAGGAGCTGCCGAAGGCTGCGATCTTTTGATCTTTTAGAGTCAAGGTCAAAGGATCGCAGCCTTCGGCAGCTCCTACAGGGGGAATGCATTCTCCGAGTCATTTCCCGCCATGTCGTAAACGCACCTTTGCGTGGCGTCCGTAGGCATTTGAGCTGTCTGCGCCGGTCATACCATCGCATCAAAGGGCACTGTCGCAAGCGGCGTGCCTGACCAAGACAAAATGGCGCACAGAAGCCGCTGGGAGAGACGCGATGTTCAGCAAGCAAGACCAGATCCAGGGTTACGACGATGCACTGCTGGCGGCGATGAATGCCGAGGAGCAACGTCAGGAAGATCACATCGAGCTGATCGCGTCGGAAAACTACACCAGCAAACGCGTGATGCAAGCGCAAGGCAGCGGCCTGACCAACAAATACGCCGAAGGTTATCCGGGCAAGCGCTACTACGGTGGCTGCGAGCATGTGGATAAAGTCGAAGCGCTGGCCATCGAGCGCGCCAAGCAACTGTTCGGCGCCGATTACGCCAACGTCCAGCCGCACTCCGGTTCGTCGGCCAACAGCGCCGTGTACCTGGCGCTGATCCAGCCGGGCGACACCATCCTCGGCATGAGCCTGGCCCACGGCGGTCACCTGACCCACGGCGCCAAAGTGTCGTCCTCGGGCAAGCTGTACAACGCCGTGCAGTACGGGATCAACACCGACACCGGGCTGATCGATTACGACGAAGTCGAGCGTCTGGCCGTCGAGTGCAAGCCGAAGATGATCGTTGCCGGTTTCTCCGCTTACTCGAAGACCCTGGACTTCCCGCGCTTCCGGCAGATCGCCGACAAGGTCGGTGCGCTGCTGTTCGTCGACATGGCCCATGTGGCCGGTCTGGTCGCCGCCGGTCTGTACCCGAACCCGCTACCGTACGCCGACGTGGTCACCACCACCACCCACAAAACCCTGCGCGGTCCGCGTGGCGGGCTGATCCTGGCCAAGTCCAACGAAGAGATCGAGAAGAAGCTCAACGCCGCGGTATTCCCCGGCGCCCAGGGCGGCCCGCTGATGCACGTCATCGCCGGTAAGGCGGTGTGCTTCAAGGAAGCGCTGGAGCCAGGCTTCAAGGCCTATCAGCAGCAAGTGATCGACAACGCCAAGGCCATGGCCAGCGTGTTTATCAAACGTGGCTACGATGTAGTGTCCGGCGGTACCGATAACCACCTGTTCCTGGTCAGCCTGATCCGTCAGGGCCTGACCGGCAAAGATGCCGACGCTGCCCTCGGCCGCGCCCACATCACCGTCAACAAGAACGCCGTGCCGAACGACCCGCAATCGCCGTTCGTGACCTCGGGCCTGCGCATCGGCACCCCGGCCGTCACCACGCGTGGCTTCAAGGTCGCTCAGTGCGAAGTGCTGGCCGGCTGGATCTGCGACATTCTCGACAACCTCGGTGACGCCGACGTTGAAGCGAATGTGGCCAAGAACGTCGCGGCACTGTGCGCCGACTACCCGGTTTATCGCTGAGCGGTTTGGAGTAAATGACTATGCAACGCTATTCGGGCTTCGGCCTCTTCAAACACTCCCTCAGCCACCACGAAAACTGGCAGCGCATGTGGCGCACGCCAACGCCGAAGAAGGTCTACGACGTGGTCATCGTCGGCGGTGGTGGGCACGGTCTGGCGACCGCCTATTACCTGGCCAAAGAGCACGGCATCACCAACGTCGCCGTGGTCGAGAAAGGTTGGCTGGGCGGCGGTAACACCGCGCGCAACACCACCATCGTGCGCTCCAACTACCTGTGGGACGAGTCGGCGCACCTGTACGAACACGCGATGAAGTTGTGGGAAGGCCTGTCGCAGGACCTGAACTACAACGTGATGTTCTCTCAGCGTGGCGTCTACAACCTGTGCCACACCCTGCAGGACATTCGTGATTCCGAGCGTCGGGTCAGCGCCAACCGCCTTAACGGCGTCGATGGCGAGCTGCTCAACGCCAAGCAAGTCGCGGACGAGATCCCGTACCTCGACTGCTCGAAAAACACCCGCTACCCGGTGATGGGCGCCACCGTCCAGCGTCGCGGCGGCGTCGCCCGGCACGATGCCGTGGCCTGGGGCTTCGCCCGTGCAGCTGACGCATTGGGCGTGGACTTGATCCAACAGACCGAAGTGATCGGTTTCCGCAAGGAAAACGGTGTGTGCATCGGCGTTGAAACCAACAAGGGCTTCATCGGCGCCAAGCGCGTCGGCGTGGTCACTGCCGGTAATTCCGGGCACATGGCCAAGCTCGCCGGTTTCCGTCTGCCGATCGAATCCCACCCGCTGCAAGCGCTGGTGTCCGAGCCGATCAAACCGATTATCGACAGCGTGATCATGTCCAACGCCGTGCACGGTTACATCAGCCAGTCCGACAAGGGCGACCTGGTGATCGGCGCCGGTATCGACGGCTACAACGGCTACGGCCAACGCGGTTCGTACCCGGTGATCGAACACACCATCCAGGCCATCGTCGAAATGTTCCCGGTGCTGTCGCGGGTGCGCATGAACCGGCAGTGGGGCGGCATCGTCGACACCACGCCGGACGCCTGCCCGATCATTTCGAAAACCCCGGTGCCGAACATGTTCTTCAACTGCGGTTGGGGCACCGGCGGCTTCAAGGCAACTCCCGGCTCGGGCAACGTGTTTGCCGCGAGCCTGGCCAAGGGTGAAATGCACCCGTTGGCCGCACCTTTCTCCATCGACCGTTTCCACAACGGTGCGTTGATCGATGAACACGGCGCTGCTGCGGTTGCCCACTAACAGGAGAAATCCCCATGTTGCATATCTTCTGTCCTCACTGCGGCGAACTGCGCTCCGAAGAGGAATTCCACGCATCCGGCCAGGCGCACATTCCGCGTCCACTGGATCCAGCTGCCTGCACTGATGAAGAGTGGGGCGACTACATGTTCTTCCGCGACAACCCGCGCGGTCTGCACCATGAGCTGTGGGATCACGTCGCCGGTTGCCGCCAGTACTTCAACGTCACCCGCGACACCGTGACCTACGAGATTCTCGAAACCTACAAGATCGGCACCAAGCCGCAATTCACCGACAAGGCTGATACGGCGAAAACAGCCACGACGGCGCTGGGAGAGAAGGTATGAGCCAGACCAATCGCCTGTCCAACGGTGGACGGATCGACCGCAACAAAGTGCTGAGCTTCACCTTCAACGGTCAGAGCTACAAAGGCTTCGAGGGCGACTCGCTGGCCTCGGCCCTGATCGCCAACGGCGTCGACATCATCGGCCGCAGCTTCAAATATTCGCGTCCCCGCGGGATCTTCGCCGCCGGTGCCGAAGAGCCAAACGCGGTGCTGCAGATCGGTGCGACCGAAGCCACCCAGATTCCCAACGTGCGCGCCACGCAACAGGCGCTGTACCAAGGCCTGGTCGCCACCAGCACCAACGGCTGGCCGAGCGTCAACAACGACATGATGGGCATTCTCGGCAAGGTCGGCGGCAAGCTGATGCCGCCGGGTTTCTACTACAAAACCTTCATGTACCCGCAATCGTTCTGGATGACGTACGAGAAGTACATTCGCAAGGCTGCCGGCCTGGGCCGTTCGCCGACCGAAGTCGATCCGGACACCTACGACTACATGAACCAGCACTGCGACGTGCTGATCGTCGGCGCGGGCCCTGCCGGTCTCGCCGCAGCCCTGGCCGCTGCGCGCAGCGGTGCCCGGGTGATTCTGGCTGACGAGCAGGAAGAGTTCGGCGGCAGCCTGCTCGACTCCCGCGAAAGCCTCGACGGCAAGCCGGCGGTGGAGTGGGTGGCCAGCGTCATCGCTGAACTGAAGAACACCCCGGACGTGCTGCTGTTGCCGCGCGCCACGGTCAACGGTTACCACGATCACAACTTCCTGACCATTCACGAACGCCTCACCGATCACCTCGGCGACCGTGCGCCAATCGGTCAGGTGCGTCAGCGCATCCACCGCGTTCGCGCCAAGCGTGTAGTGCTGGCGACGGGTGCGCATGAGCGTCCGCTGGTCTACGGCAACAACGACGTGCCGGGCAACATGCTCGCCGGTGCGGTCTCGACTTATGTGCGCCGTTACGGCGTGGCACCGGGCAAGAAGCTGGTGCTGACCACCAACAACGATCATGCCTACCGCGTGGCGCTGGACTGGCTCGACGCCAGCCTGCAAGTGGTAGCCATCGCCGA
The DNA here is from genome assembly GCF_028830055.1 of Pseudomonas serboccidentalis. NCBI lineage: Bacteria > Pseudomonadati > Pseudomonadota > Gammaproteobacteria > Pseudomonadales > Pseudomonadaceae > Pseudomonas > Pseudomonas serboccidentalis. Next base: position 948,903 of record NZ_CP101655.1, on the reverse strand, counting down.
TGCGCGCAGCAACCCGCGTGGTGCGCTGGTGGAAGAAGCTCGCGCCAAAGGCATCCGCATCCTCACCGGCAGCGCCGTGATCGAGGCACGTGGCAGCAAGCGTGTGACCGCTGCCCGCGTTGCTGCGATCGATGTCAAAGCCCACACCGTGACCAGCCCGGGTGAATGGCTCGACTGCGATGTGATCGCCAGTTCCGGCGGTTACAGCCCGGTTGTGCACTTGGCTTCGCACCTCGGCGGCAAGCCGACCTGGCGTGAAGACATCCTCGGTTTCGTACCGGGCGAAGCGCCGCAGAAACGTGTGTGCGTCGGTGGCATCAACGGCGTCTACGGCCTCGGCGATTCGCTGGCCGATGGTTTCGAAGGGGGCGCTCGCGCTGCCAGTGAAGCCGGTTTCGGTGTGGTCGAAGGCACCTTGCCCAAAGCCCTGAGCCGTCTCGAAGAAGCGACCCTGGCGCTGTTCCAGGTGCCGCACGAGAAGGGCACCTCGCGGGCACCGAAGCAATTCGTCGACCTGCAAAACGACGTCACCGCCGCCGCCATCGAACTGGCGACCCGCGAAGGTTTCGAGTCGGTCGAGCACGTCAAACGCTATACCGCGCTGGGCTTCGGCACCGATCAGGGCAAGCTCGGCAACGTCAACGGTCTGGCGATTGCCGCGCGTTCGCTGAACGTGACCATCCCGCAGATGGGTACCACGATGTTCCGCCCGAACTACACGCCGGTGACCTTCGGTGCAGTAGCGGGTCGTCACTGTGGGCACATCTTCGAACCGGTTCGCTACACCGCGCTGCATGCCTGGCATGTGAAGAACGGCGCCGAGTTTGAAGACGTCGGCCAGTGGAAGCGTCCTTGGTACTTCCCGAAAAACGGTGAAGACCTGCACGCGGCCGTGAAGCGCGAATGCAAAGCCGTGCGCGACAGCGTCGGCCTGCTCGACGCCTCGACCCTGGGCAAGATCGACATTCAAGGCCCGGATGCCCGCGAGTTCCTCAACCGCGTGTACACCAACGCCTGGACCAAGCTCGACGTGGGCAAGGCCCGTTACGGCCTGATGTGCAAAGAAGACGGCATGGTCTTCGACGACGGCGTGACGGCCTGCTTGGCCGACAACCATTTCGTCATGACCACCACCACTGGCGGCGCGGCTCGCGTGCTGCAATGGCTGGAGCTGTATCACCAGACCGAATGGCCGGAGATGAAGGTGTACTTCACGTCCGTCACCGACCACTGGGCGACCATGACCCTGTCCGGGCCGAACAGCCGCAAGCTGCTCAGCGCCGTGACCGACATCGATCTGAGCAACGAAGCGTTCCCGTTCATGACCTGGAAAGAAGGTCTGGTCGGCGGTGTGCCGGCGCGGGTGTTCCGCATCTCGTTTACCGGTGAGCTGTCGTACGAAGTCAACGTGCAGGCCGACTACGCGATGGGGGTTCTGGAGAAGATTGTTGAGGCCGGCAAGCAGTACAACCTGACGCCGTACGGCACTGAAACCATGCACGTGCTGCGTGCCGAGAAGGGTTTCATCATCGTTGGTCAGGACACTGACGGCTCGATGACCCCGGACGACCTGAACATGGGTTGGTGCGTGGGTCGTACCAAACCGTTTTCGTGGATCGGCCAGCGCGGCATGAACCGTGAAGACTGCGTGCGTGATCAGCGCAAACAGTTGGTGGGCCTGAAGCCGATCGATCCGAACGTCTGGCTGCCGGAAGGCGCTCAGTTGGTGTTCAACACCAAGCAGGCGATCCCGATGACCATGGTCGGCCACGTGACCTCGAGCTACGCGCACAACTCCCTCGGCTATTCGTTTGCCATGGGTGTGGTCAAGGGGGGTCTCAAACGCATGGGCGAGCGAGTGTTTGCACCGCTGGCCGATGGCAGCGTGATCGAGGCGGAGATTGTTTCTTCGGTGTTCTTCGATCCGAAGGGTGATCGGCAGAACATTTGATGGTTCGGCTCCTGTGGAGTGCAGTCGCACCGCGGTGACTTCATCGCGAGCAGGCTCACTCCTACAGGTGATCGCGTACCCCTTGTAGGAGTGAGCCTGCTCGCGATAGCGGTAGATCTGCTTGCAAAGGGTTCAAGTCAGAATTCAGGAAGGTGCTTTATGACCACAGCCAACGTGTACCAACAACGCCCAACCACCGGTGCCCGTGCCGAGTCGTCGCTGCACCATGCCGACCTCGCCAGCCTGGTCGGCAAGGGCCGCAAGAACGCCGGCGTGATCGTGCGTGAAAAGAAACTTCTCGGCCATCTGACCATTCGTGGCGATGGCCACGATGCAGCCTTCGCCGCCGGTGTGCACAAGGCCCTGGGCATCGAATTGCCCGGCGCCCTGAGCGTGATCGTCAAAGGCGAAACCAGCCTGCAATGGATGGGCCCGGATGAGTGGCTGCTGATCGTGCCGAGCGGTGAAGAGTTCGCCGCCGAACAGAAACTGCGCGAAGCGCTGGGCGATCTGCACATTGCGATCGTCAACGTCAGCGGCGGCCAGCAAGTGCTCGAACTCAGCGGGCCGAACGTGCGTCAGGTGCTGATGAAGTCCACCAGCTACGACGTGCACCCGAACAACTTTCCGGTCGGCAAAGCGGTCGGCACGGTGTTCGCCAAGTCGCAGCTGATGATTCGCCACACCGCCGAAGACACCTGGGAACTGCTGATCCGCCGCAGCTTCTCGGATTACTGGTGGTTGTGGTTGCAGGATGCGTCGGCCGAGTACGGCCTCAGCGTCCAGGCCTGACACGATTGACGGTTATGGCTGCTTTTTGTAGTGAGGGGGCTTGCCCCCGTTGGGTGGCGAAGCCGCCCCAAAACCAGCCAACGTGTTTCATCAGGTAAATCGGATTCGCAGGTTTGCGACTGCTTCGCAGCCGAACGGGGGCAAGCCCCCTCGCCACAAAAAGGCATTCCAGCACAGGCCAGCTCCAGTACCGGGCCCTCTGTGAACACCGCGTTTGAAACAGGAGTCACCGCCCCATGAGCCGCGCCCCAGACACATGGATTCTGACCGCCGACTGCCCCAGCGTGCTCGGCACCGTGGACGCGGTGACGCGTTTTCTGTTCGAGCAGGGTTGCTACGTCACCGAGCACCACTCGTTCGATGACCGGCTATCGGGCCGTTTCTTCATTCGTGTGGAATTCCGTCAGCCCGATGGCTTCGACGAACAGTCCTTCCGCGCCGGCCTCGCCGAGCGTGGGCAGGCGTTCGGCATGGTCTTCGAACTGACGGCGCCGAACTACCGGCCGAAAGTAGTGATCATGGTCTCCAAGGCCGATCACTGCCTCAACGACTTGCTCTACCGCCAGCGCATCGGCCAGTTGTCGATGGACGTCGCGGCGGTGGTGTCCAACCACCCGGATCTCAAGCCCTTGGCTGATTGGCATCAGATCCCTTATTACCACTTCCCCCTCGACCCCAACGACAAGCCGTCGCAGGAGCGTCAGGTGTGGCAGGTGATCGAAGAATCCGGCGCCGAACTGGTGATCCTCGCCCGCTACATGCAGGTGCTGTCGCCGGAGCTGTGCCGCAAACTCGATGGCAAGGCGATCAATATCCATCACTCGCTGCTGCCGGGGTTCAAGGGCGCCAAGCCGTATCACCAGGCCTACAACAAGGGTGTGAAACTGGTGGGCGCCACGGCGCATTACATCAACAACGATCTCGACGAGGGGCCGATCATCGCCCAGGGCGTCGAGGCGGTGGATCACAGTCATTACCCTGAGGATCTGATTGCCAAGGGGCGGGATATCGAGGGCCTGACGCTGGCCCGGGCCGTTGGTTATCACATCGAAAGAAGGGTGTTTTTGAACGCCAATAGAACCGTCGTTCTTTAGATAGCTAAAAGATCGCAGCCTTCGGCAGCTCCTACAGGGGATGCGATTTATGCAGGAGCTGCCGAAGGCTGCGATCTTTTGATTTACCGAGCACTTAACGCGCTGCCTGCCTGGGCAACGCGGTTCCATAAAAACAACAGCGAGGTGAAAGCATGTCTGGCAATCGTGGTGTGGTGTATCTCGGCGCTGGCAAGGTCGAAGTGCAGAAAATCGACTATCCGAAAATGCAGGACCCGCGCGGCAGGAAGATCGAACACGGTGTGATCCTGCGTGTGGTGTCCACCAACATTTGTGGCTCTGACCAGCACATGGTGCGCGGCCGTACAACGGCGCAGACCGGTCTGGTGCTGGGGCATGAAATCACCGGCGAAGTGATCGAAAAGGGTTCCGATGTCGAGAACCTGAAAATCGGCGACCTGGTCTCAGTGCCGTTCAACGTGGCTTGCGGGCGCTGCCGTTCCTGCAAGGAGCAACACACCGGCGTCTGCCTGACCGTCAACCCGGCCCGTGCCGGCGGTGCCTACGGTTACGTCGACATGGGCGACTGGACCGGCGGCCAGGCCGAGTACGTGCTGGTGCCGTACGCCGACTTCAACCTGCTGAAACTGCCGGATCGCGACAAGGCCATGGAGAAAATCCGTGACCTGACCTGCCTCTCCGACATTCTGCCGACCGGCTATCACGGTGCGGTCACTGCAGGCGTCGGCCCGGGCAGCACCGTTTACATCGCGGGCGCCGGCCCGGTCGGTCTGGCCGCAGCCGCTTCCGCACGTCTGCTGGGCGCGGCGGTGGTGATCATCGGCGACGTCAACACCATCCGCCTGGCTCACGCCAAGGCCCAGGGTTTTGAAGTGGTCGACCTGTCGCAAGACACCCCGCTGCACGAACAGATCGCCGCACTGCTGGGCGAACCGGAAGTCGATTGTGCAGTGGACTGCGTGGGCTTCGAAGCCCGTGGTCACGGCCATGACGGGGTGAAAGCCGAGGCCCCGGCCACCGTGCTCAACTCGCTGATGGGCGTGGTGCGCGTAGCCGGCAAGATCGGTATTCCGGGCCTGTACGTGACCGAAGACCCGGGCGCTGTCGACGCTGCCGCGAAAATGGGCAGCCTGAGCATCCGCTTCGGTCTGGGCTGGGCCAAATCCCACAGCTTCCACACTGGCCAGACCCCGGTGATGAAGTACAACCGCCAACTGATGCAGGCCATCATGTGGGACCGCATCAACATCGCCGAAGTGGTGGGCGTGCAGGTGATCAGCCTCGATCAGGCGCCGGAAGGGTACGGCGAGTTCGATGCCGGTGTGCCGAAGAAGTTTGTGATTGATCCGCATAAGTTGTTTAGTGCGGCGTAATGCTTAACCAAGATGAAAAAACGGCACCGCTAAGGTGCCGTTTCTGTTTGGTTTTTTATGACCAGGGATCATTCAGGGCGAACTTGGGCTGCTTGCATTCCTTTTTGTCCCCTCTCGGCTACGAATGAAACCGTTTGCCCTTCTTCGAGAGTTTTGTCTCCATCAATCTCAATAGCCTTGAAATGGACAAAAAGATCATCGCCGCCGCCAGCTGGAGTAATGAAACCAAAGCCTTTTTCTTCGCTAAACCATTTGACCGTACCGGTTTGTCTGTTTGCCATGCCCGTGATTCCCATTTGATAGATTGGTTAAACGCCTAAAAAATTCAGATAGGGGCCAATGCCCTTTGATAGAGAACCGGCCTAGTCGGATGCCCGGTCTGCAATCCTGTTTTGGGCTCAAGGCTTACCGTCACCTACGACCTTCTGCACCCGATCTCGTCGAGTGAGGACAGGCGCTCGGCATGGACTTTGAAATGACCGCGCCGAACTACCGGCGAACGTGGTGAGCATGGTGTCCTTGGCCGATCACTGCCTCAACGGCCTGCTCTATCGCCCGCGCACCGACCAGTTGTTGATGTACATCGCGGTGGTGTCCAACCATCCGGATCTCAAGCTTGGGAAAGGCAGCCATGGGCTGCCTTTTTTTGTAGATGTTCAACCTTGCGTACGTTATTTGAACGCGCACTTTTGAACGTCACCGTCTTTGGTGGCGCAATCATCGCCTTGCCAATTGCCACCGTCGCCGGCAGTTGGTTTTCCCGTTGGCCAGACGAGCGATGCCCCAATATCCGGTTTCATTTTGCCGTCTTCGTACTGGCAGACGACTCTGGCGTCATTGCTGTCTTTATCCTTGATGCGTGCCGCAGTAAATTTGAGCGCTTGCGCAGCACTCTCGCTGGTGCTCGCAGGGTCAACGTCGACAGTCAGCTTCTTGGTCGGTCCACTCACCTCAAATGTGCCATCATTTTTCTTCGTGAAAGAACTGGCAGGTGGACAGGTGCTCGCATAGGCAGTAGTCGAGAGAGCCAAAGTAATCAAAGCGCCAGCGGTAAGTTTCTTCAACATGTTGTGTACTCCGTTACATTTTCTGGAGTGCCAATTGTTCAAGCACAACAAAAAACTTCCTACTGTCAGATCTGACAGGTTTATAGTTCATTTCGAAATATCGATTCGCTGGCTTGCAACTAAAGAACCTAAAAGATCGCAGCCTTCGGCAGCTCCTACACGGGATTTATGTAGGAGCTGCCGAAGGCTGCGATCTTTTGATCTTTGCATTAGAGGGCTGCTAAAGCACCCTGATAGAGAACCGGCCCTGTCGGCTGCCCGGTCGGCGAACCACCTTTAGGCTCAAGACTTACCGCCAGCGCGATCGGTTTACCGATCAAGGCTTGCTGCGCCTCGTTCAACTCAACCTTGCCTTTGCCTCCCACCGGAATCACCCCCAGCGAGATCGGTTTGCCATCCGCCGGAATCGCCCACAACTCCAGGCTACGATCCGCATCAACGGCCGCCAATGTCAACGGCTCGACTTGCAGATAATCCGCATGCGCCTCGACCTTCAGCGCTGGTTGCGCGTCTGCGGTCAGCAGGGTGGCGTGGTAGCGGGCGTCGTCGCGGTTGTACAGCGAGCCGAGGAACACCAGCACCACGATCGAACAGACTGCGGCGGTGATTCGCAGCCAGTTCCAGAACGGGCGTTTTTCGGGGACATGCAGTACTTGCGGTTCGATCCGCGCGGTGATGCCTTGCCAGACGTGTTCCGGCACTGGCTGCTCCGGTATCGGATCGGTCAGGCTGGCGAGGCTGTGCTGCCAGTGCGCGAGTTCCGCGCGAAGTGCGGCATCGTCCAGCAGCAACTGTTCAAAACGCCGACGCGCCGCCGAGGACATCAGGCCGATGGCGTAATCGGCCGCGAGGGCGCGGCGCAGGGCAGGGGTCTGGTAGTTCATGATTCAAGGCACCTGCGCAGACGTTCCATGCCGCGGCGAATCCATGATTTTACCGAGCCCAGTGGTGCGGCTAGGTGGTCGGCCAGTTCCGCGCAGGATAGCCCCTGAAAATAGGCGACGGTGATCGATTGGCGCTGCTGGCCGTCGAGGGTGTCGAGGCAGCGGTGCAGCGCGCTGGCCTCACGGCTGCTGTTCAACAGCTCAAGCGCCGAAGGGCCTTCGTCTGCAAGAGCGTCCTGTTCGACCTCCGTCAGCGGCCGGTCGCGATGCTTGCGCAATTGGTCGATGGCCTGGTGGCGGGTGATGGTGATCATCCAGGTCAGCGGCGCGGACAAATGAGCTTCGTAGCGCGAGGCGTTGTTCCAGATGCGCACGAAGCTTTCCTGCAGCACTTCCTCGGCCAGATCCGCCCGGCCCATGAATCGCAGGGCGACACCGTGCAAGCGCGGGCCGACGCTGCGATAGAGGATTTCGAACGCACGCCGGTCGCCCAGTGAACACTGGGCCAACAGCTGGCGCAACTGATCGGTGTCGGCGGTGGAAATGACGGTTCTCCAGACAATAGACGGGCGACGAGGGCGCTGCTCGGGCTGTTCTCAGGCTAGTTCAGCGGCAGCGCTTGTGCCATTCATCTCGGGTTATCCGCGGTTTCACGTTTTATAGACGTGGCTTTCCTGAAAATGGATGCGCCGGCGAGGAACATGCCAGCGGATACCCGGTCAAACCGGCAGTTTCGCCGCCTATTGAAGGGCGGTTACCACAGCGCAAGAGGATGTCTGAATGAAGATTTCACGCGGTATTGCCTTGGCTTCACTGATGACTCTGGCGGCCGGTCCGGTGTTCGCCGGTTTCAGCTTGAACGATGTCGCCGGTGCGGTTTCGGGCATGCAGGGCGGCGACAAGGCTGCCGCTGCTGCGCCGACCTCGGAAACCGCCGGTTTGCTGCAAGCCGTGACCGGTCTCGGTGTTACGCCTCAGCAAGCCGTCGGTGGCACCAGCGCCATGCTTGGTTTGGCCAAGAACCAATTGAGCAGCACCGATTATTCGCAGTTGGCCAAAGAAGTGCCGGGCATCGACAAGCTGTCGGGCGGCAGTGGCAATCTGGCTGCGTTGAGCGGTTTGCTGGGCTCGTCGGGCAAGTCGGCCGGGCTGGAAAATGCACTGGGCAACGTCAAAAATACCAGCGACCTGAACAACGCCTTCGGTGCGTTGGGCATGGACAGTGGCATGGTCGGTCAGTTTGCTCCGGTGCTTCTCAAGTATCTGGGTGATCAAGGCGTCGGCGGCCCGCTGCTGCAGAGCCTGGGCAGCATCTGGGGCGCCGGCACCGGTAGCTGATTCAGCCGCGCTCGCCGCGCAGTTCGGTGATGCGCTGATCCTTCTCGGTCCAGAGCTGGTTGACCCAGCTCTGGACCTGCTCGCGAAACACCGGATCGTTCTCGTAATCACCCTGTGACAGCGCCGGGTCGAGTTCGCGGGTCTTGATGTCGACGATCACCCGCGGCACGCTACCGCTGATCAGATCCCAGAACCCCGGAATCGTCTGCTGTGGATAAACCACGGTCACGTCGAGGATGGCGTCCAACTGCTCCCCCATCGCCGCCAGAACAAATGCCACGCCGCCAGCCTTGGGCTTGAGCAGGTGCTTGAACGGTGACTGCTGCTGCGCGCTTTTCGCCGCAGTGTAGCGGGTACCTTCCAGATAGTTGACCACCGTCACTGGCTGACGCTTGAACAACTCGCAGGCCTGTCTGGTGATTTCCAGATCCTTGCCCGCCAGTTCCGGGTGCTTGGCCAGGAACGCCTTGGTGTAGCGCTTCATGAACGGGTAATCCAGCGCCCACCACGCCAGGCCCAGGAACGGCACCCAGATCAGCTCTTTCTTGAGGAAGAACTTGAAGAACGGCGTGCGCCGGTTGAGGGTCTGGATCAGCGCCGGGATGTCGACCCACGACTGGTGGTTGCTGACCACCAGATACGAGGTGTCACCGCGCAGGTCTTCGCCGCCGCGAATGTCCCATTGGGTGGGGATGCACAGGCGAAAGATCAGCTTGTCGATTTCGGCCCAGGTCTCGGCGATCCACATCACCGCCCACGACGCGTAATCGCGCCAGCGCCCGGGCGCGATCAGCTTGAGCAGAGCAAAGACCATCAACGGCCCGATCAGGATCAGGGTGTTGAGCAACAGCAGCAGGGTGACGAAACAGCCGGTGAGCAGGCGGCGCATAAGCAACTCTATGAAGGCGGATGGGCGCGCCATGATAAGTGGCTTCGGACGACAGGCCAAATCGGGGCTGACGAATGTTTCACTTTTGGGCCGGTATGCTTTGAATGATTACGCACCACCCTGACGCGAGGGAGCTTGCTCCCGCTGGGCTGCGAAGCGGCCCCAAATCCATTCACCTCGGTGTGTCAGGCGAAACATGCAGGCTGGTTTTTACGCCGACTGCGTCGTCGAGCGGGAGCAAGCTCCCTCGCCACAAAGGTTGGCGGTAAACCAACTATCGTGTTTTTTCGCGGTCTAGAATTCGGCGTTGAGCCCTCATTTTCCAAGGAAGCCCCTTACGTGAAATCTCTCCTTGCACTGTTTGCCCTCGTCGCCCTGCCGGTCATGGCCGCCGAGCCGACCCTGTACGGGCGCTACGAATACATTGCGCTGCCGGAAATCGGCGGTGAAGTGCTCAAGGCCAAAATGGACACCGGCGCACTGACCGCCTCGCTGTCGGCCAAGGACATCGAAACCTTCACCCGTGACGGTGAAAACTGGGTGCGTTTCCGCCTCGCCACCAAGGACGCCAGCAACAAGGTCTACGAACACAAGATCGCGCGGATCAGCAAGATCAAGAGCCGTTCGGATGAGGAAGACGAAAGCGACAGCAGCGAAGTCGCCAAGCGCCCGGTGGTCGATCTGGAGCTGTGTCTGGGCAACGTCAAGCGTACCGTGGAGGTCAACCTGACCGATCGCAGCAACTTCAACTACCCGCTGTTGATCGGTGCCAAGGCCTTGCGCGAGTTCGGCGCAGCAGTAAACCCGGCGCGGCGTTTCACCGCCGACAAGCCGGACTGCTAGTGGTCTCATTGACGTAACGTCAGGCTTGGGGCACCGTTCGCGCACTTAACCCATGGGCTCGGACGCCATGCCTCATATCCTGATTGTCGAAGACGAAGCGGCGATTGCCGACACGCTGATTTTTGCCCTGCAGGGCGAGGGGTTCGCCACCACGTGGCTGAGCCTCGGCGCGGCGGCGCTGGAGCATCAACGGCAGACCCCGGCGGATCTGATCATCCTCGACATCGGTCTGCCGGACATCAGCGGTTTCGAAACCTGCAAACAGCTGCGGCGCTTCAGTGAAGTGCCGGTGCTGTTCCTCAGTGCCCGGGACGCCGAGATCGACCGGGTGGTGGGACTGGAGATCGGTGCTGACGACTACGTGGTCAAGCCGTTCAGCCCACGGGAAGTCGCGGCGCGGGTGCGGGCAATTCTCAAGCGTATGGCCCCGCGTCCTGCGGTGGAAACCGCTTCGGCCGTGTTTCGCATCGATCCCGAGCGTGTGCTGATCACCTATCGGGGCCAGCCACTGAGCCTGACCCGCCACGAATTCCGTCTGCTGCAATGCCTGCTCGAACAACCGCAGCGTGTGTTCAGCCGCGAGCAATTGCTCGACGCACTGGGCGTTGCCGCCGACGCCGGTTACGAGCGCAGCATCGACAGCCACATCAAAAGCGTGCGCGCCAAACTGCGTCTGGTGCGTGCCGACGCCGAGCCGATCCAGACCCATCGCGGCCTCGGCTACAGCTACAGCCCGGGGCACAGCTGATGTCGCTGGGGCTGCGGATCTTTCTGGTGTATGTGCTGTTTGTCGGCCTGACCGGCTACTTCGTGCTCAACACGGTGATGGAAGAAATCCGCCCGGGTGTGCGCCAGTCCACCGAAGAAACCCTGGTCGACACCGCCAACCTGATGGCGGAAATCCTCCGGGATGATTTCAAGGCCGGCACACTCAGCGAGAACCGCTGGCCAGAATTGCTGCGTGCCTATGGCGAGCGTCAGCCGCAGGCGACGATCTGGGGATTGCCGAAAAACCAGGTCAACCACCGCATCTACGTCACCGACGCCAAAGGCATCGTGGTGCTGGACTCCAGCGGGGTGGCGGTCGGTCAGGATTACTCGCGCTGGAACGATGTCTACCTGACCCTGCGTGGTGAGTACGGCGCTCGGTCGAGCCGCAGCGATCCGAATGATGCGAACTCTTCGGTGATGCACGTCGGTGCACCGATCCGCGACAACGGCCGGATCATCGGCGTGGTCACCGTGGCCAAGCCCAACAGTTCATTGCAGCCTTACGTCGATCGCACCGAGCGGCGCTTGTTGTTTTACGGCGCCGGGCTGATCGGCCTGGGATTGCTGTTCGGCGCCTTGTTGTCATGGTGGCTGAGTCGCGCGCTGCACCGTTTGACCGGCTACGCCCAGGCCGTGAGTGAGGGGCGCCGGGTCGAAGTGCCGCATTACCGTGGCGGTGAGCTGGAACAACTGGCCACGGCGGTGGAGCAGATGCGCACCCAACTGGAGGGCAAGGCCTACGTCGAGCGTTACGTGCACACCCTGACCCATGAATTGAAAAGTCCGCTGGCGGCGATTCGCGGTGCGGCGGAGTTGCTGCAGGGTGACATGCCCCCCATCCAGCGCCTGCGCTTCGTCGGCAACATCGACAGTGAAAGCGCGCGGATGCAGCAGTTGATCGAGCGGCTGCTGAACCTGGCGCAGGTGGAGCAGCGTCAGGGGCTTGAAGAGCGTGTGGCGGTGCCGCTGGCGGCGCTGGTCGATGAATTACTCCGGGCGCAGGCGGCGCGAATCGAAGGCCGACGGCTTAAGGTCGAGCAGACGATTGCGCCGGATCTGTTGCTGATCGGCGAACCGTTTCTGCTGCGTCAGGCGCTGGGCAACCTGCTGGACAATGCACTGGATTTCACCCCGGTCGCCGGGCTGCTGCGCTTCAGTGCCGAGCGTGTCGGGGAGCAGGTCGAGTTCCGCCTGTTCAATGAAGCGGCGCCGATTCCCGAGTACGCCTTGCCGCGTCTGAGTGAGCGGTTTTACTCGCTGCCGCGTCCGGACAGTGGGCGTAAAAGCACCGGGCTTGGACTCAACTTCGTTGAGGAAGTGGTGAAGTTACATGGTGGGTCGATGCATATCCGCAACGTCGAGAGCGGCGTGGAAGTGATTTTGCGCCTGCCTTGATACCGTAGAAAGATCGCAGCCTTCGGTAGCTCTTACAAGGGAACGCAATCTCATGTAGGAGCTGCCGAAGGCTGCGATCTTTTGATCTTTCCACACAAACTCCACAATCGCCCCATATTCCTCTCACACAGCCCAAACAGACTCTGCCCATCCAAACAGGGAGAGTCCCATGAACAAGAATCTGACCATAAAGCTCGGGGCCATCGCCCTGCTGATCCTGCTGTTGCTGATACCACTGCTGATGATCGACGGCATCATCGACGAGCGCCAGCAACTGCGCGACGGCGTGCTGGAAGACATCGCGCGCAGTTCCAGCTACAGCCAGCAACTGAGCGGGCCGGTGATGGTGGTGCCGTATCGCAAGGTGGTGCGCACCTGGAAGACCAACGAGAAAACCAATAAGCGTTATGAAGAGCTCGGCGAAGAACGCGGTCGTCTGTATTTTTTGCCGGGGCGCTTTGAGCTCGACGGGCAAGTGCAAACCGAACTGCGCGCCCGAGGCATCTACGAGGCGCGGCTGTTCCATGCCGACAATCGCATCACTGGGCATTTCTCGTTGCCGGCGCAGTTGGGCATCAAGGAAGACTTCGCCGATTACCAGTTTGATGCGCCGTTTCTGGCGGTGGGTATCAGCGACATTCGCGGCATCGAAAACGCGCTGAAACTGGAGCTCGACGGCCAGCGCCTGGACTTCGTGCCTGGTACTCAGGTGGGCTGGCTCGGCGAAGGTGTGCGAGTCACGCTGCCGGCGCTGGATACCCGCAAAGCCACGGAACTGGCCTTCGGCTTCGACCTGCGGCTGCAAGGCACCGGTTCGTTGCAAGTATTGCCGGTGGGCAAGACCAGCCACGTCAGCCTCGCCGCCAACTGGCCGCACCCAAGCTTCATCGGCAACTTTCTGCCGGGCAAGCGCGAGATCAGTGATCAGGGTTTCAGCGCCGATTGGCAGACCTCGTTTTTCTCCACCAACTTGCAAGAAGCCATGAACCGTTGCGTCATGGGCAATGACTGCGAGGCGTTCAACGGACGCAGTTTTGGCGTGAGTTTCATCGACCCGGTGGATCAGTACCTGAAGAGTGATCGGGCAATCAAATATGCACTGCTGTTCATCGTCCTGACGTTCGCCGGTTTCTTCCTGTTCGAAGTGCTCAAGAGCCTCGCGGTGCACCCGGTGCAATACGCGCTGGTCGGTGTCGCGTTGGCGTTCTTCTACTTGTTGTTGCTGTCGCTGTCGGAACACATCGGTTTTGCCCTGGCGTATCTGCTGTCGGCCAGTGGCTGTGTATTGCTGATCGGGTTTTATGTGTGCCATGTGCTGCACAGCGTGCGCCATGGTCTGAGTTTTTCTGCGGGATTGGCAGCGTTGTATGGCCTGCTGTATGGCTTGCTGAGCGCTGAGGATTACGCGTTGCTGATGGGTTCGCTGCTGCTGTTTGGCTTGCTCGGTGTGTTCATGGTGCTGACGCGCAAACTCGACTGGTATGGGATCGGGCAGAAATCAGCCAAGCCGCTGGAGTTTGATGTGGGGGCGATGCAATGAGCGGGTTGCTGGGGTTGCGTGAGGATCAGAGCTGGAAGGATGAGTTGGTGACGCAGATTATCGGGTTTCTGCCAGTGAAACCGAGCGGGTGCATTCGCGAGCAAGTTCGCTCCCACAGGAGTACGCATTCCAATGTGGGAGCGAGCTTGCTCGCGAAGAGGCCGGAACAGGCAATAAAAAACTAAGGCTTGGGCATGGTCGCGACCATGGACGGTCGCTGGCTCACTTCGAAATACCAGTTGGCCAGTTGCGGATTGGCGGTGCGCCAGTCCAGATCCGGGTGGCGCAGATCGATGTAACCCAGCGCGCACGCCACGCTGATTGCCGCCACGTCGAAATGACTGGTCAGCTCGGCGATGGCGTCACTTTCCAGAAAGGCCAGGGCGCGCCGGATCTTGTCACGCTGGGCGTCGAGCCACTCGTCCCAGTGCTTTTCCGGGGCGCGCAGCACGAGTTCGTAACGCACCGTCACCGAGGCGTCCATGATCCCGTCGGCCATCGAGGCCAGGGTCAGGCGCCGCCAGCGGGCCGAGCCTTCGCGGGGGATCAGCGGGTTGCCGACATGCTGCTGGTCGAGGTATTCGAGGATCACGCGGCTGTCATGGATGACGCTGCCGTCGGCCAGGCGCAGGGCCGGGATCTTGCCCAGCGGGTTGTCGGCGTTGAGTGCCGTATGAGGGTTGATCGGGGTGAGGACGCAGTCTTGCAGGGCGACGCGATCCTGCTGGCCGGTCTCGTGCAACAGCACCATCACTTTGCGCACGAACGGGGAAAGCGTGTTGTGAAACAGGGTCATGCTGGGGGCGGACATTGTCAAACCTCGGTGGTCATCGAAGAACAGCAGGTTAGCCGTAGGAGCTGCGGAACGCTGCGATCTTTTGATCTTGATCTTAAAAAAGCATCAAGGTCAAAAGATCGCAGCGTTCCGCAGCTCCTACAGGGATCTTCAGCTTCGCGGCAACAAACCTCTTATGGCCAGAAATGCCGGGACACCCAGCCCGACCCAGCTCAACGCATCCCACACCCCATCCCCCAACAGCGCCGAAAACAACCCGGCCACACTCAGCAGCGCAATCACCAGCGGGGTGCTGAAGACCTTCCAGAAATTCGACTGGCGCGGCTTCATGCAGCAGCCTCCGTCGGCAGCGGTTTCGCCGCTTTACGCCGCACCACCCAGAGATACACGCCACTGCCGAGCACGATGATCGTCAGCACGTCGAGGGTCGCCCAGAGGATTTTCATCGGCATGCCGCCGTAGTCACCGAAGTGCAGCGGCTGCGACAGGCCCATGGCGTCCATGTACCACGGGCGCTCGGCCACAGCGGTGACTTGCAGAGTGCTGGCATCGATCAGCACCGGCGTCAGCAGGTGTGAGGTCAGGTGGGTGCCGCCCTTCATGAACACCGCGTAATGATGCTCGCTGGAAAACCGCGTACCGGGGAAGGCGATGAAGTCCGGGTTCATCCCCGGTGCGACGTCCCGGGCGATGTCCAGCAGGCGAGTAGCGGGGGCCAGTTGGGTGAGGGGTGGCGCATCGCGGTACGGCGCGACCATCGCGGTCAGCGAGTCATTGCGCCACGCGGCGATGATCAGGTCGGCGCAGGCGCTGATCACTCCGGTCACACCGACCACCAGCGCCCAGGTCAGCGTAACGACGCCGATCAGGTTGTGCAGATCGAGCCAGCGCAGGCGGGTGGACTTGTCCTGGCGCACGGTGCCGAACTGCAACCGGCGCATGAACGGTAGATACAGCACCGTGCCCGAGATGATCGCGACTACAAACAGCAAACCCATGAACGCCAGCAGCAACTTGCCCGGCAGTCCGGCAAACATGTCGACGTGCAGGCGCAGAATGAACAGCATCAGGCCGCCATTGGCCGACGGGGTTTCCAGCGCTTCACCGGTGCGCGCGTCGAGCATGAAGGTGTGCGAGGCGTTCGGTTCGGTACCGGCGGTTTTCGCCATGATCGTCAGCACGGCGTTGGGCTCGTCGTCCTCGAAACCGAAGTACTGCACCACGTCGCCGGGGCGATGGTTTTCTGCGGCCTCCACCAGTTGCGCCAGGTTCAGGTGCGGCGTGTCAGCCGGCATCTCGCGTAGCTGCGGCGCGTCACCGAGCAGATGCTCGATCTCGTGATGGAAGATCAGCGGCAGGCCGGTCAATGCCAGCAGCAGCAAAAACACGGTGCAGATCAGGCTGGTCCAGGTGTGGATGAACGACCAGCGGCGGATTGTTTTACTTTTCATTTCATGACCTTCAAAAACACCGAAGCCGCCCACGGGGGACGGCCTGGTGACAGGACTTGTTTCAGCTCACGCGCTTACCACTTGTAAGTGGCGCTGGCGACGACACTGCGCTGGTCGCCGTAGTAGCAGTAGAAACCGTCGCAGGTGGAGATGTAGTCCTTGTCGAACAGGTTGGTGGCGTTGACCGCGACCGATGCCCCTTTGAGGCTGTTATCGAGGCGGCCGAGGTCGTAATGCACCGAGGCGTCGAACACGGTGTAGGCGTCTGCCTTGCCCAGCCAGGTGTTGGCCTTGTCGCCGTAAGTGTTGCCGGTGTAACGCACACCACCGCCGACACCGAAGCCGTCGAGTACGCCGCTGTGCCAGGTGTAGTCGGTCCACAGCGACGCTTGCTGGTTGGGCATCAGTTGCAGGCGGTTGCCCTTGTCCACGCCTTTCTGCACTTCGGACTTGGCCAGGGTGTAGGCGGCGATGACTTTAAGGTTATCGGTGACGTCCGAGACCGCTTCCAGCTCCAGGCCTTTGACCTTCACTTCACCGGCCTGACTGGTGATCGTTACGTTGTTGACGATGGTGTTCATCGAGACGTTCTTCTGGGTCAGGTCATACACCGCGGCGCTCAGCAAGGTCTTGCTGCCTGGCGGCTGGTACTTGATGCCCAGTTCCCACTGCTTGCCTTCGGTCGGCTTGAGCGAACCGGTGGACGTGGCGTCGGCGCCGGCGGTGGGCTGGAAGGATTCGGCGTACGACAGGTATGGCACGAAGCCCGAATCGAACACATAGCTGAGCGCTGCATTGCCGCTGAAGGCCTTGTCGCGCTGGGTGTTGGTGGCATCGCCCTTGTTGATGAAGCGGGTACTGGTGTGCACCCAGTCTTCACGACCGCCCAGGGTCAGGCGCCATTGGTCGAGGGCCATCTGATCCTGCACGTACAGGCCGGTCTGGTAAGTCTTCTGGTCATAGTCGTAGAAGGCCGAGGAGCGCGGCGGACGAGTGATCGGCTGGCCGTAGATCGGGTTGTTGACGTTGATGTCCGGCGCGGTGCCGAAAATCGACGTGTAGTTAGTGTTGCTGCGCTGGTGATCCAGACCGAGCAGCAGCGTATGGCGAATGTCACCTGTGGCGAAGTCGGCCTGGAAGTTGTTGTCCACGGCGAACTGGCTGATGTCTTCATCGACGTTGGTGGTGCCACGCCCGACATTGCCCTGATCGTCAACGGTGAAACCGGCAAACGACGGGTTGTAACTGTTGACGGTCACGGTCTGGAACGACAGGTCCGACTTGGTGTAGCGCAGGTTCTGCTTGAACTGCCAGACGTCGTTGAGGCGATGCTCAAAGGCATAGCCGAGCGCGTAGTAGGTGCGGTCGTAGAAGTCGTAGTCAGGATCGCCCAGATTCTTGTGATGGGAAATCTTGCCGAACGGCATGTCGATCTTGGTGCCCTGGATCGGGTAGAACTGGCTGGTGACACCGGTATCGTCGCGGGTGAACTGGCTCAGCAGGGTGAGTCTGGTGTCGTCGTTGATGTTCCAGGTCAGGCTCGGCGCGATGTTGTAGCGCTTGTTTTCGATGTGATCGATCTGCGTGTCGCTGTCCCGCACCACACCGCTGATGCCGTAGAGAAACTGCCCGGCGTCGTCGATCTTGCCGGTGCTGGCGAAGTTGATCTGGCGATGGTTGTCGCTGCCGTACTGCAGCTGGATTTCGCTGCTGGCGTCGGCGCTCGGGCGACGGCTGACCATGTCCAGCAGGCCGCCCGGCGGGGTCTGACCGTAAACGGAAGAGGCCGGGCCGCGCAGCAGGGCGAGGCGATCGAGGTTCCAGGTCTCCTGTTTCGGGTTGGCGTACACGCCTTTTGGCAGCGGCAGGCCATCGAGGAACTGGGTCGGTTCGAAGCCGCGCACGCGCAGCCAGTCGGCGCGGGTGTCGCTACCGTAGCTGCTGGCGGTGATGCCCGGCATGTAGCGCACGGCGTCATCAAGGCTGTGCACGCTGCGGTCGTCCATTTGCTGACGGGTGGCGACGGAGATCGAGCGCGGGGCTTCGACCAGCGCGGTGTCGGTCTTGCTGCCGGCGGCGGTGCGGGTGGCGGTGTAGCCTTCGACCGGGCCCCAGGCCGTTTCATAATTTTCCACACCGATCACCGCCGTTTCCGGCAACGCCAGTGTCCCTTCCGGCACCGCCACCAGGGTGTAGGTGCCGGTGCTGCTTTGTTCCAGTTGCAGACCGGTGCCTTGCAGCGCCGCGCGCAGAGCGCCAGCGGCGTCGTACTGACCGTTGACCGGCGCCGAGGTCTTGCCGGCGGCCAGCGACGGGTTCAGCGACAACGCGAGGCCGCCCTGGCTGGCGATCTGGTTCAGCGTGGTCGACAACGAAGCAGCCGGCAGGTTGTAGGCGCGCACGCTGGAAGCCTGTTCAGCAGCGAGCAACGGGCTGCTGAGCAGCGGTGCGCCGAGGGCGATGGCCGCAGCCAACAGACTGGGGCGCAACAAGGTGTCTAGCGAACGGGACATGCGAAGGCTCCTGAATGGAAATATTTCTCAATTGCCTGTGTGCCGGACGAGAATTGAAAAGTGATAGGGCTGGATGAAACTAATTTCGATTAACTGAAAGTGGGCGGCCGATTTGGATGGCACGCCTGGATTTTCGAGTGCGGCGGGTGGCCCTATCGCGAGCAGGCTCAGTCCTACAGCGGAACGCATTCCAACCATAGGAGTGAGCCTGCTCGCGATAGCTATATTCCCGACAACGAATTTCTTAAGGTTTGGTATCAGCCTTCGCCACCGTGACCCAATACGGCGTGTGCTGCTCGATCTGCACTGGCAGGGTCGGCAGCAGGGCGCTCAAGGCCTTGTCGGTGTCGTGCAGCGGGAAGCTGCCGGTAATGCGCAGGTCGGCGACTTCCGGGGCCACGCCCAGATACCCGCGGCGGTAGCGTCCCAGCTCATGCACCAGGTCTTCCAGCCGCGCGTTATCCACCACCAGCATGCCGCGGGTCCAGGCATCGGCGCCGGGCGTGAGGGTGGCGACGCTGTCGAGGCCGTCATTGCGAATCAGCACTTGCTGGCCTTCGCGCAGGATCTGCTCTTGCGGGTGGTTTTGCGGATGCGCGGCGACGGCCGATTGCAACACGCTCAGGCGTGTGCCTTGCTCCTCGCGCTTGACCAGAAACCGCGTACCCAGCGCGCGCATGCTGCCTTCGCGGGTCTCGACGATGAAGGGCCGTGCATCGCCATGGCCGGTCTCTACCAGAATCTCGCCTTCCTGCAGGACGATCAGCCGTTGTCTGGCGTCGAACCGCACATCCACTGCGCTGTGGGTGTTGAGGTTGAGCAGGGTGCCGTCGGCCAGACGCACTGTGCGTTGCTCGCCCGTCGCGGTGCGTTGATCGGCGAGCCAGTAATCCAGCGGCAGGTAGCGATCACCGACCAGCAGCGCCAGACCGACCACCGCGACAAGGCTTGCCAGACCACTGCCCAGCTTGCGCACCCGACGACGAATGCCTTCGCGTGATTGCAGCAAGGCGCTGCGGGCCGGACCGTTGGCCACGCTGAAACGCTGATCGAGCATGCCCAACTGGCGCCAGGCCCGGGCGTGCTCTTCATGGGCTGCATGCCATTTGGCGAACTCTTCGCGCTCAAGCGGACTGCCGGAATCCAGCGACAACTGCCAGGCAATCGCCGCGTCCAGCACCTGGGCCGAGACCGGCTTGGAACTGGCCGGGCTCATGTCGGCTCACCGTAGAGGGCGACGTAGCACTGGCGAATCCCCTGCGCGAGGTACTGCCGCACTCGCGGCACCGAGACGCCGAGCTTCTCGGCGATTTCGGCATGGCCGAGGCCGTCGATGCGGTTATAAAGGAAAGCGGCGCGGGCCTTGGTCGACAGTTTGCCGAGCAGACGGTCGATGGCTTTGAGGTCTTCGAGGATCAGTTGCTGTTCTTCCACCGAAGGTTGTTCGCCTTCGGGGATCAGCATCAATTCGGCGAGGTAGGCCTGTTCCAGCGCGGCGCGACGGAAGTAGTCGAACAGCAGGCCTTTGGCGATCGCCACCAGAAATGCCCGGGGTTCGCGCGGTGTCAGCAGTTCATCGCGGCCGAGCAGACGCACGAAGGTGTCCTGGCTCAGGTCTTCGGCTCGCTGTGGGCATGCCACATTGCGTCGCAACCAGCTCAGCAGCCAACCGCGATGGTCGCGATACAACGCACCGACGAGTTCACTGTGAGGGCTTGGGACTGACGACACCAGACGCACCGATTGGGAAATGTTAACCAACGAGAATTGTTCGCGATTCTCGCAGAGGTGGGAATGGTTAGCAATTGGCCACTGGTCAGGTGAAGTTAATAGTAAGCCCTGTAGGAGCTGCCGAAGGCTGCGATCTTTTGATGTTGCTTTTAAAAACAAGATCAAAAGATCGCAGCCTGCGGCAGCTCCTACTGGGGGATGTTGTTCGACACGAAAACTGTGAGCGAGCTTGCTCGCGAAGGGGCCGGAACAGGCGCTAGAAATCTAGAAGGAAGGCGCCTGCTGACGACGCTTCCACTGACTCAAGCGCTGCTGCAGATTCAACGGACTGTGAATCTGCTGCTGCCGCGCTCGGCTGAACAGAATCAACGCCAGCTCCGCCGTTGCCAGCGCATCGGCACTCGCGTTATGCCGCTCGAATACCTCAAGCTTGAACCAGTCGATCCACTCATCCAGCCCGGCCTCGCGGATATGCGCCTGCGGGCACAGCAGCGGCGCCATGTCCGCGACATCCAGAAACACATTCTGCAGCTTGTAGCCCAGGTGTTCCTTCAGCGCCCGTCCGAGCATGTGCTGATCGAAGGGCGCATGAAACGCCAGCACCGGGCTGTCGCCGATAAACTCCATGAGCTCCAGCAGCGCTTCGGCCGGGTCGCTGCCGGCGGCAATCGCATTCGGCCCCAAACCATGAATCAACACACTCGGGCTGAGCTTCAGCTCTCGACATTGCAGGGTGCGTTCGAACTGCTGACTGAAATCGATCGCGCCGTCTTCGATCACCACGGCACCGATCGACAGCACGCGATCCTTGCTCAGGTTCAGCCCGGTGGTTTCCAGATCCAGCACCACCCAGCGCTGTTCGCGCAGGCTGCATTCATGCAGTTCGCGGATCGCAGGCAGCTTCGCCAGACGTTGTTGCAAGTCCGCCGACAGCAACGGGCTGGCCGGGCGCAACCACGAGAACAGGCTCATAGCTGATACCGCAAGGCCAGGCTGCTTTGCAGGCGCTGGGCCTGGCGCAGGGATTCACGCAGGATGCGCCGGTCCAGATGATTGAGGCTGTCCGGGTCGACCCGGTTCGACCAGGGCAGGTTCTCGCGGGTCTGGATCTGGTGTTGCTGCATGCGCGTCTGCTGGATGAAGTGGTAAGCCTCTTCATACGCCGCGCCGTCGAGCCGTTCGATGACTTCTTTTTCGACCAGCTGACGCAGGCGCTCCAGGGTGTTGTTGGTTTCGATGCCATGCGCCAGAGCCAACAGGCGTGCGCCGTCGACGAAGGGCGTCAGGCCCTGGACCTTGAGATCGAGGGTGGCTTTCTCGCCGTTCTTGCGCGCCAGCACAAAATCGCGAAAACGCCCCACGGGCGGACGATTGCGCAGGGCGTTCTCGGCCATCATGCGCTGGAACAAACGGTTGTCGCCGACCTGATCGAGGATTCCCCGGCGCAGTTGCGCGCAACCTTTCTCGTCGCCCCAGACCACCCGCAGGTCGAAGTAGATGCTCGATCCGAGCAGGTTCTCTGGCGTTGCCTCGCGGATGAACGCCGCAAAACGCCGCGCCCATTCCGCCCGGGACAGGCACAGCTCGGGATTGCCGGCCATGATGTTGCCTTTGCACAGGCTGAAACCGCACTGCGCCAGGCTCTGGTTGATCTGCTGCGCAATCGGCAGCAGCTTGCCGCGAATCTCCGCCGCATGCGCCGCATCCCGCGCTTCGAACAGGATGCCGTTGTCCTGATCGGTGTGCAGGGTCTGTTCACGCCGGCCCTCGCTGCCGAAGCACAGCCAACTGAACGGCACGCCGGGGTCGCCTTTTTCGGCGAGGGTCAGTTCGATCACACGGCACACCGTGTGGTCGTTGAGCAGGGTGATGATGTGGGTGATCTGCGTCGAGGATGCACCGTGAGCCAACATGCGTTCGACCAGTTGACCGATTTCGCCACGCAGGTTCACCAGTTGCTCCACGCGCTGGGCGCTGCGGATGGTCCGGGCCAGGTGCACCAGGTCGACCCGCTGCAGCGAGAACAGATCACGCTCGGAGACAACGCCGCACAGGCGCTGTTCTTTCACCAGACAGACATGGGCAATGTGCCGTTCGGTCATGGCAATCGCGGCATCGAAGGCGCTGTGATCCGGCGAGAGAAAAAACGGCGCGCGGGTCATGTGCTGTTCGATGGCTTCGCTGAAATCACCGCTGCCATTGGCGACCACTTCACGCAGGTCGCGCAGGGTGAAAATCCCCAGCGGTGCCTTGTGTTCATCCACCGCGACGATGCTGCCGACCTGCTGCTCGTGCATCAGCTTCACCGCTTCGCGCAGTGGGGTGTCGGGGCTGCAGGTCACCGGATGACGCATCGCCAGTTCGCCGAGGCGGGTGTTGAGCGAATACTGGGTGCCGAGGGTTTCCACGGCTTTTTGCTGGACTTGCTGATTGACCTGATCGAGCAGGCTGCTGACCCCGCGCAAGGCGAAGTCGCGGAAGCTGTTGGACAAGGCGAACAGTTTGATGAACGCCGGTTTGTTCAGTTGCAGGCAAAAGGTGTCTTCGCCCGCCAGATGCTCGGTGCGGGTTGCCCGTTCGCCAATCAGCGCGGCGAGGGGGAAACACTCGCCGGTAGTGATTTCAAAAGTGGTTTCCGTGCCGGGTTTGGTGATGTGCTGACGTTCGCCGATCACACGACCCTGTTTGACGATGTAGAAATGTTCCACCGGCCCGTCGGCGGGCTTGATGATGCTTTCGCCCTGAGCATAGAAACGCAGCTGACATTGCTCCACCAGATAAGCCAGGTGGGCGTGTTCCATCTGATTGAAGGGCGGGAAGCGCTGGAGAAATTGCAGGGTGCCCTGAATGTTCTGCAATACCGCGGTTTTCCCTGCCTGGGTGAAGGCGTCCGCTTTACTCATAACCATTACCGCAGTCTTTTTTGAATTGTTGTTCGTCGGTTCGTTGCAGCCATGGTCGGCCCCTGCGCGCAGGGTGCCCATTGGACGTAAGTCTAGGTTGGCGCTGCCGTTGGGCACATTTGGGAAGATCCCTACAAAAACAGTCGGAAATTCTTCCGTCAGCCTATTGGAAAAAAATCCGACGAAGTGCACATTGAAGCTGTGCTTAGCGATGTCAGACGACTGTGCCAGGTGATCGATTTGAAAACGTAGAGAATGCCATGTCCGACCACGATATTTTGAGCGACGCCGAGCGTGAAGCGCTCAGCGCTGTAATGCTCGAACCCGACTTGCCGCCGCAGCGTGTACTGATCGTCGATGATGACAAGGACGCCCGGGAGCTGTTGTCGGAGATACTCGCGTTGGATGGCATTCATTGCATGACCGCGGCCAGCGGCGAAACCGCACTGAAAATGCTCGCGGAAAAACCTTTGATCGGGCTGGTGATCACTGATCTGCGCATGGGCAATATCGATGGTCTGGAGCTGGTCCGCCAGGTGCGCGAATCGGTCAGGGCGGCGCTGCCGATCATCATTGTTTCGGGCGATGCGGATGTGAAGGATGCCATTGCGGCGATGCATCTGAGCGTGGTGGATTTCCTGCTCAAGCCGATTGATACGGGCAAGTTGCTCGGTCTGGTCAAACACGAATTGGGCATCGAGCCCTGACTTTTTGAAGAGCAAACGATCGCAGCTTTCGCCAGCTCCTGCATGAGCTCGCCTGTAGGAGCTGCCGAAGGCTGCGATCTTTTGATTCTGCATCCACAAAAAAGCCCTGATCTTTCGATCAGGGCTTTTTCATGTCCGGCCTTCAGCGCAAATTACAGGCTGTTGGCCTTCTTGAACTCGCGACGACGACGGTGCAGCACCGGCTCGGTGTAGCCGTTAGGCTGTTTGGTGCCTTCGATCACCAGTTCGACCGCCGCCTGGAAGGCGATGTTGCTGTCGAAGTTCGGTGCCAGCGGACGGTACAGCGGGTCGTTGGCGTTCTGACGGTCGACCACCGGCGCCATGCGCTTGAGGCTTTCCATCACTTGCGCTTCGGTGACGATACCGTGACGCAGCCAGTTGGCGATGTGCTGGCTGGAGATACGCAGCGTTGCACGGTCTTCCATCAGGCCGACGTCATTGATGTCCGGCACCTTCGAGCAACCCACGCCCTGATCGATCCAGCGCACCACGTAACCGAGAATGCCCTGGGCGTTGTTGTCCAGTTCGTTCTTGATCTGCTCCGGGGTCCAGCTTGGGTTGACCGCCAGCGGGATGGTCAGGATGTCGTCCACCGAAGCGCGAGCACGTTTGGCCAGTTCGGCCTGACGGGCGAACACGTCGACCTTGTGGTAATGCAACGCGTGCAGCGCAGCGGCGGTCGGCGATGGCACCCAGGCGGTGTTGGCACCGGCCAGCGGGTGAGCGATTTTCTGTTCGAGCATCGCCGCCATCAGGTCGGGCATCGCCCACATGCCTTTACCGATTTGTGCACGACCTTGCAGGCCGGTGCTCAGACCGATATCGACGTTCCAGTTTTCGTAGGCGCCGATCCACTTCTCGGCCTTCATGTCGGCCTTGCGTACCATCGGGCCGGCTTCCATGGAGGTGTGGATTTCGTCGCCGGTGCGGTCGAGGAACCCGGTGTTGATGAACACCACGCGCTCGCTGGCCGCCTTGATGCAGGCCTTGAGGTTGACCGTGGTACGGCGCTCCTCGTCCATGATCCCGACTTTCAGCGTGTTGCGCTTCAAGCCCAGCACGTCTTCGATGCGACCGAACAGCTCGTTGGTGAACGCCGCTTCTTCCGGCCCGTGCATCTTCGGTTTGACGATGTAGACCGAACCGGTGCGGGTGTTCTTGCGCGAGGTGTTGCCATTGAGGTTGTGCATCGCCGCCAGACAAGTCACCAGGCCGTCGAGGATGCCTTCCGGCACTTCGTTGCCGTCTTTGTCGAGGATCGCGTCGATGGTCATCAGGTGACCGACGTTACGCACGAACAGCAGCGAGCGACCGTGCAGGGTCAGTTCACTGCCATCGACCTTGGTGTAAGTGCGATCCGGGTTCATGGTGCGGGTGAAGGTCTGGCCGCCCTTGGCGACTTCTTCGGACAGATCGCCCTTCATCAGGCCGAGCCAGTTGCGGTAGATCACCACTTTGTCGTCGGCATCGACGGCAGCCACGGAGTCTTCACAGTCCATGATGGTGGTCAGTGCCGCTTCCATCAGGATGTCTTTGACGCCGGCGGCGTCGGTCTGGCCGACCGGGGTGCTGGCGTCGATCTGGATTTCGAAATGCAGACCGTGGTTCTTCAGCAGGATCGCGATCGGTGCGTCTGCCGGGCCCTGAAAACCGATCAGTTGAGCATCGTTGCGCAGGCCGGTGTTGCTGCCGCCCTTGAGGGAGACCAGCAGTTTGCCGTCAACGATCTTGTAACCGGTGGAGTCAACGTGGGAGCCGGCAGCCAATGGTGCCGCTTCATCGAGGAAGGCACGGGCGAAGGCGATGACTTTGTCGCCACGCACCTTGTTGTAGCCTTTGCCTTTTTCCGCGCCACCGTCTTCGCTGATGGCGTCGGTGCCGTAGAGGGCGTCGTACAGCGAACCCCAGCGGGCGTTCGAGGCATTGAGGGCGAAGCGGGCGTTCATCACCGGCACGACGAGTTGCGGGCCGGCGGTACGGGCGATTTCATCATCGACGTTTTGCGTCGTTGCCTGGAAATCAGCCGCTTCTGGCAGCAGATAACCGATTTCTTGCAGGAAGGCTTTGTAGGCCACGGCGTCGTGCGCCTGGCCGGCACGTTCCTGATGCCAGGCATCAATGCGAGCCTGGAAGTCATCGCGTTTGGCGAGTAGGGCTTTGTTCTTCGGTGCCAGGTCGTGAATGACCTTGTCGGCACCTTCCCAGAATTTTTCGGCGGTGAGGCCGGTACCGGGAATGGCTTCGTTGTTCACGAAGTCGAACAGGACTTTGGCGACCTGCAGGCCACCGACTTGAACGTGTTCAGTCATTGCTTGCCTCACTCTGCTCAGCTATTTCGCTTTTCAGCTCTTCAATTTAACAATGAAGCCTCTGGCCATTTAAACCACAAACCTTCCGACCAGTACATGCCATTGCTGGCGGCTGGGCTGGGACCAATCAACGGCTTGGGGCCTTGCTGACGGGGCTTTCAAGGTTGCGAACATGCCTTGGGCAGACATTGATCCAGCGTTATGTAGTGCGCGCAGCGGCATACTACATGATGATTTGCGCTTGTGAAAATCAGACTAATTACGTCGTTCTGCGACCTCATGACGCATTGCGGTCACGTCGCGGAACGGGATGTTCTCAAAAAACCATCAGATTGTTCCAGCTAAATATAAAAAGTTGTACACATAAATTCTGCTCGCCTGCTATGGCGTCCCTTGCGGTGCACACTTTGGTGGCGAGGGGGCAAGCCCCCTCGCCACAAGTGCAGGGTGCTACAAGCCGATTTGGGTCCCTTGCCTATACTTGCCTTTCTATAACAAAAGTCATGACAAGAGGGCTGCGCCATGGACCATCTCGTACTCACTGTCTTTGCCCCGGACAAGCCCGGGCAGGTCGAGCGCATCGCCCAATGCATCGCCGAGCACGGCGGCAACTGGCTGGAAAGCCGCATGTCACGGATGGCCGGGCAGTTTGCCGGGATTTTGCGGGTGGGTGTACCGGCGGAGGCTTACGACGAATTAGTCGATTCCTTACAAGCGCTGTCGGCGCAGGGCATTCGTGTGCTGATTGCCGAAAGCGGTATCGAGCAATCCTGCACCTGGAAACCGATCGCCATGGAACTGGTGGGCAATGACCGCCCGGGTATCGTGCGCGACCTCACCCGCTTGCTCAGCGAGCAGGGGGTGAACCTCGAACGGCTGGTGACGGAAGTGCGACCGGCGCCGATGAGCAGCGAGCCGCTGTTTCACGCCGAAGCGATTCTGGCGGTGCCGTTGACCTTGTCGCTGGATGTGTTGCAGTCGCGCCTGGAAACCCTGGCCGATGATCTGATGGTCGAACTGGTGTTACGCACAGACGTTTAAGCGTTGCTCGGGTTATCCAGTTTTAACGTGCACCTGCCTGTGGATAACCTGTAGAGACCGGGCGCAGCTTCAGGCCGGCCGTGGCTTGCGGCGAATTGATCAAAAAACCGCCAGCATTCAGTGACTTGCACACAAACGGCGGGGATCACGCTGTGGATAACCTTGGGAAGGAACGTTGCAGGCCACGAGAACCGTGGCCTGCGAAGCTTTGTGCGTTTTTTGATCAGCTGCGTCGACGCAAACTGATCACCGCGTCGACGCTATAAACGGCCAGACCGGCCCAGATGAAGATGAACGCGATCAGGGTGCTCGACGACAAGTGCTCGCCGAACAGCAACACCGCTTGCAGCAGCACCAAGGTCGGCGCCAGGTATTGCAGGAAGCCGATGGTGGTGTAGGGCAAGTGGCGGGTGGCAGCGTTGAAGCACACCAGCGGCACCAGCGTCACCGGACCCGCCGCCACCAGCCACCAGGCTTGCGAGGTGGTCCAGAACTCGGGTTGCGCACTGGTCGCGGTCTGGTTGAACAACAGCCAGGCCACGGCGATCGGCACCAGCATCCAGGTTTCCACCACCAGCCCCGGCAAGGCTTTGACCGGCGCCTGTTTACGGATCAGTCCGTAAAAACCGAAGGTCAATGCCAGCACCAGCGACACCCACGGCAGACTGCCGACCTGCCACACCTGCTGCGCCACGCCGACGGCTGCCAGCCCCACCGCGATCCACTGCATGCGCCGTAGACGTTCGCCGAGAATCAACATCCCCAACAGCACGTTGACCAGCGGGTTGATGTAGTAACCGAGGCTCGCTTCGAGCATGCGCCCATTGTTCACCGACCACACGTAGGTCAGCCAGTTGGCCGCGATCAGGGTGCCGCTCAGGGCCAGGATTGCCAGGCGCTTGGGGTTGTCCAGCAACTCGCGCAACCAGCCGGGGTGCTTCCACACCATCAGCAACAAGGCGCCGAACAGCGCTGACCACAGCACGCGGTGAATGATGATTTCGACGGCCGGAACTTCGGCGATGGCTTTGAAATAGATCGGGAACAGGCCCCAGATGATGTAGGCACTCAGGCCCAGAATGTACCCGCGACGCGGGTTGGCGGCTTGCATGCAGAATCCTTGCTTAGGCAGCTATCAAAGCAGGGATTGTAAGGAGGTTGTATAGATGTGTCGTGTCAGAAAGCGAAAAGATCGCAGCCTTCGGCAGCTCCTACAGGGGAATGCGATCCATGTAGGAGCTGCCGAAGGCTGCGATCTTTTGATCTTTCAATCAGAACAGCTTCAAAGGTTCTTCGTTGAGCGCGGACAGCTGTTCGCGCAACGCCAACACCTGATCGCCCCAATAACGCTCCGTACCAAACCACGGAAAGCTGTGCGGGAACGCCGGGTCGTCCCAGCGTCGCGCCAGCCAGGCGCTGTAGTGCATCAGGCGCAGGGCGCGCAGCGGTTCGATCAGCGCCAGCTCACGCGGATCGAAGTCGTGGAATTCGTTGTAGCCGTCCATCAGTTCCGACAGTTGCCCGAGGCATTCCTGACGATCGCCCGCCAGCATCATCCAGATGTCCTGCACCGCCGGGCCCATGCGGCAGTCGTCGAGGTCGACGATGTGGAACATCTCGTCGCGGCACATCATGTTGCCGGGGTGGCAGTCGCCGTGCATGCGAATGTTCTGGTGCGGCGTGGCGGCGTAGACATCTTCCACGCGCTTGAGCAGGTCGCGAGCCACGGACTCGTAGGCGGGCAACAGGCTCTTGGGGATGAAGTTGCCTTCGAGCAGCGTAGTCAGCGAGTCATGGCCGAAATTTTTCACGCCCAGCGCTTCGCGGTGCTCGAACGGCTTGGTCGCGCCGACCGCATGAATGCGCCCGAGCAACTGGCCGAGGCGATACAGCTGATCGAGGTTGCCCGGCTCCGGAGCACGGCCGCCGCGACGGGGAAACAGGGTGAAACGGAAACCGGCGTGTTCGTGCAGGGTCTGGCCGTTGTGGATCAGCGGCGCCACCACGGGAATCTCGACATCGGCCAGTTCGAAGGTGAACTGGTGTTCTTCGAGGATGGCCTCGTTGGTCCAGCGCTGCGGGCGGTAGAACTTGGCGATCAGTGGTTCGGAGTCTTCGATGCCGACCTGGTAGACGCGGTTTTCGTAGCTGTTGAGCGCCAGAATGCGCGCATCGCTCAGGAAGCCGATGCTTTCGACGGCATCGAGCACGAGATCGGGTGTGAGGGTTTCAAACGGGTGGGCCATGCTGACTCCTGCGCGCGGCAGGCTGCCGCGTCCGGCCCAGCATGGTAGCGCAGATGGCAGCGGGGGAGTTGGTTGGTGTCTGTGCTGACGCCATCGCGAGCAGGCTCACTCCTACATTTTGGAACGCATTCCCTTGTAGGAGTGAGCCTGCTCGCGATGAGGGCCTGTCAGGCGCCGACTATTCCACCGTCTTCACGAGTAATCGCCATCACCGAAGACCGCGGCTTGCCATTCGGCAGATGCTCAGGGAAGGTCGACCCACCGTTCTCGCCCGGATGCTGAATCCCGACAAACAACGTTTTCTGATCCGGCGAGAAGCTGATCCCGGTCACTTCACAACCAATCGGCCCGACCATGAACCGACGAATCTCGCCGGTCGCCGGGTCGGCGCAAAGCATCTGATTATTGCCCATCCCGGCAAAGTCCCCGGCGTTGCTCGAATCGCCGTCGGTGAGAATCCACAAGCGTCCGGCCTTGTCGAACCCCAGGCCGTCGGGGCTGTTGAACATGTTCTGCGGGGTGATGTTCTTCGAGCCACCTTTCGGCGTACCGGCGTGCACGCTCGGGTTGCCGGCGACCACGAACAGGTCCCAGGCGAAGGTCTTCGATGCGTGATCGTCGCGGTCGGTGCGCCAGCGCAGGATCTGCCCGTAGACGTTCTTCTCACGCGGGTTCGGACCGCCCACCGGTTGCCCGTCTTCGCCACGTTTGGCGTTGTTGGTCAGGGTGCAATAGACCTGGCCGTCCTTCGGGCTGACAACGATCCACTCCGGGCGGTCCATGCGCGTCGCACCGACCACACTGGCGGCGAGGCGGGCGTGGATCAGCACTTCGGCCTGATCGGCGAAACCACTGCTGGCGTCGATGCCGTTCTTGCCGTGGGTCAGTTCGATCCACTGGCCCTGGCCTTTCGGATGATCCGGGTTACCGTCACCGGCATCGAACTTCGCCACGTACAGGGTGCCGTGGTCGAGGATGTCGCGGTTGGCTTTCGGGTTGCGGTGGTTGATGCGGTCGCGGCTGACGAACTTGTAGATGAACTCGCCACGCTCATCGTCGCCCATGTACACCACGGCGCGACCGTCGTCGGTCTCGGCCAGAGCGGCGTTTTCATGTTTGAAACGGCCCAGTGCGGTGCGTTTGACCGGGGTCGATTGCGGATCGAACGGATCGATCTCGACCACCCAGCCGTGACGGTTGAGTTCGTTGGGGTTCTTGGCCATGTCGAAGCGCGGGTCGAACGGGTGCCAGTTGATCTCGCGACTGGCCGCCGACACACCGTAGCGCTTCTGCGCCGGGTCGAACTGCTGCTGGGCGTTGCTGCTGCCGAAGCAGTCGGTGAAGTTCTCTTCGCAGGTCAGATAGGTGCCCCAAGGGGTTTTACCGTTGGCGCAGTTCTGGAACGTGCCCAGGACTTTCTTGCCGTGTTTGTCGGCGCTGGTTTTCATCAGGTCGTGGCCGGCGGCCGGACCGCTGATGCGCAGCGGCGAATTGCCGTGAATCCGGCGGTTGTAGCGCGAGCCCTGGACGAACTGCCATTGACCGTTCTTGCGCTGCACTTCGATCACCGACACGCCTTCGCAGGCCAGCGCCTTGCGCACATCTTCGGCCGATTGCGGCATGCCGCCGTGCGGGTAGAGGTAGCGGTAGTTGGTGTATTCGTTGTTGATCGCCATCAACGCGCGGTTGCGGTCGTCGGGGAAGGCGAACAGGCTCATGCCGTCGTTGTTGTCACCGAATTGCACTTCCTGTGCGGCGGCGGTGCCATTGCCGCTCGGGTCGAAGGCCGGGCCGTTCTTGTGCAACGGCTGGCCCCAACTGATCAGTACCGAGGACTTGTAGCCCTTCGGCAGGCTGATGACGTCAGTGGTCGCGGCGGGGATGCTCTCGAAACCGAGCAGGCGACTGTTGCCGGCGCTGACGCTGGAGGCCAGTACGCTGCGGCTGAGCAGGTTGCCGCCGAGGAACATGGCAGCGCCACACAGCGCGCCGGCGCTGATGAAACCGCGACGGCTGAGGCCGACCATCTTTTCCAGATCAGTGGATTGGTTTTCTTCTAATAGGCTCACATCAGGCTCCCTGCTTGGTTTTGGCAGCCACCTTAATGGGGAGCGATGAAGATTTTGTTGCAGGCGGACTGTTAGAGCGGCGTGCCGATCAGCACATTGGACGGCGAGAACTGCACCTGCACCGGTTGCTCGACACTCAGCCCGCGGGTGCGAAGCTGCAGCGGCTCTGCCAGAGCGCACAGAATCTGGCCGTTGGGCAGGGCGATGCGCACTTCGCTGGGACCGTCCTCGGCATCGAGAATGGCTTCGATGGTGCCGCTCAGAAGATTGTGTCCAGATGTTGCGGCCTGCTCCGGCGCCAGCAATTCAAGCCAGCCCGCCTTGATCAGTGCCACCACTTCGGTGCCCGGTTGCAGCTCCAGGTGCACGGTGCTGTCATGGGTGATCTGTGCATCGATCCACAGGCCTTCGGCCAGTTCGAGGCGGATCAGGTCATTGCGGCCCTGGCCGTCGATCGCCACGACTTTACCGTGCAACTGGTTGCGAGCGCTGGTGCGCAGCATCAGCCGACCGAGCAGGTCCAGATCGCTGGCGTCTTCGGCGGCTTCGAGCACCTGCGCCTGCAAGGCCTGCAACTTTTGATACAGGCGCAACACCCGTTCGCCTTCGCTGGATAACCTGGCGCCACCGCCACCCTTGCCACCGACGGCACGTTCCACCAGCGGTTTCTGCGCGAGGTTGTTCAGTTCATCGATCGCATCCCAGGCCGCTTTGTAACTCAGTCCGGCGCTTTTCGCGGCGCGGGTGATCGAGCCCTGTTCGGCAATGTGTTGCAGCAGGGCAATGCGCTGCGGACGGCGGACGATGTGCTGGGACAACAGGCTGGGCAGGGACATGAAATGGGTGCTTTTTCACGGTGGCGGTGGGGACTGAAGTTGGCGGCTTGCAGCGCATCCGTCAAGCCAGACACAGTTCCCTTGTAGGCGTGAGCCGATTCAACTTCCGGGTTTTGGTGTGCGGGCCAGGCAGTACACGTCAACCCTTGCTGCCCCCGCATCCCTCAACAGTCGCGCCAATGCCCGGGCCGTAGCGCCGGTGGTCAGCACGTCATCGATCAACGCGAGATGCCGACCTTTCACATCCGCGGCGATCGCCAGTGCGAAGGCGTTACGCAAATTGCGCTTGCGCGCCTTGGCGTCGAGGTCCTGCTGGGCATGGGTGTCGTGTATCCGCCGTAGAGCATGTTCTTCAAACGGCAGATCAAGCTGGTGGCTCAACCATCGCCCCAGCATGGCGGCTTGATTGAACCCGCGTTGACGCAGGCGTTTGTTCGCCAGCGGCACCGGCAACAACATGTCGGGGCGCGGTAATCCCTCGTCGAAGCGATGCTGCAGGTATTGTCCGGCAACGTCGGCGAGCAGGTGGCCAAACGGCCATTTTGCGTTGTGTTTAAAGCGCGTAATCAGGCTGTCCACCGGGAAGTCATAACGCCACGGCGCGATGACCTGTTCGAACGCCGGAGGCTCTAACAGGCACTCGCTGCAGGTCAGGCCGGCAGCGGGCAGTGGCAGGGCGCAGGTCTGGCAGTGGTCGCCGAGCCAGGGCAAATCGGTTTCGCAGGCCACGCAGATTGGCATTTCTGCTTCTGCGGGCTCATCGCACAGCAAGCAGGTCTGTACGTTTTTTAAACAGATGTAAACCTGTTGTTCGTGTCGTGGTTGACAGCGCATGGCTCTTCCTTAAATATGCCGAACATCCGTGTCGCGCCTGTGGGTATTCCGTTCCCGCAGCCGCCAGCCCAGCATAACCAAGGAACTGCCCATGAGCGCCAGCACTTCTGCCACCCTGCGTCACGACTGGTCTTTAGCCGAAGTCAAAGCGCTCTTCGTACAGCCATTCAACGACTTGCTGTTCCAGGCGCAGACGGTGCACCGCGCGCATTTCAACGCCAACCGCGTGCAGGTTTCCACGCTACTGTCGATCAAGACCGGCGCCTGCCCGGAAGACTGCAAGTACTGTCCGCAGTCCGGTCACTACAACACCGGCCTGGAAAAAGAAAAGCTGATGGAAGTGCAGAAGGTCCTCGAAGAGGCCGCCCGCGCCAAAGCCATCGGCTCCACGCGTTTCTGCATGGGCGCGGCGTGGAAACATCCGTCGGCCAAAGACATGCCGTACGTGCTGAAGATGGTCGAAGGCGTCAAGGCCATGGGCCTGGAAACCTGCATGACCCTCGGCCGTCTCGACCAGGAACAGACCGCAGCGCTGGCCAAGGCCGGCCTGGATTACTACAACCACAACCTCGACACCTCGCCGGAGTTCTACGGCAGCATCATCACCACCCGCACCTACAGCGAGCGCCTGCAGACTCTGGCCTACGTGCGTGAGTCGGGGATGAAGATCTGCTCCGGCGGCATCCTCGGCATGGGTGAGTCGCTGGATGACCGCGCCAATCTGCTGATCCAGTTGGCCAACCTGCCGGAGCATCCGGAGTCGGTGCCGATCAACATGCTGGTGAAAGTTGCTGGTACGCCGCTGGAAAACGCTGATGACGTCGACCCGTTCGACTTCATTCGCATGCTCGCCGTGGCGCGCATCCTCATGCCGCAATCCCACGTGCGCCTGTCCGCCGGCCGCGAAGCGATGAACGAACAGATGCAGGCGCTGGCGTTCTTCGCCGGTGCCAACTCGATTTTCTACGGCGACAAACTGCTGACCACCGCCAACCCACAGGCCGACAAGGACATGCAACTGTTCGCCCGTCTGGGCATTCAACCGGAAGCGCGCGAAGAGCATTCCGATGAAGTGCATCAGGCCGCGATCGAGCAGGCGCTGGTGGAGCAGAAGAGCAGCGAGCAGTTCTATAACGCTGCGGTCTGAGCACAACACCGCGCGTACTGATTCAAATGCAAAACCCCTGTGGGAGCTGCCGAAGGCTGCGATCTTTTGATCTTGTTTCATAAAGTCAAAGTCAAAAGATCGCAGCCTGCGACAGCTCCTACAAAGTTATTTCTGACTGTCGAGGCCTGCATGTCTTTCGATCTCGCCGCACGCCTTGCTGCCCGCCGTGCCGAAAATCTCTATCGCCAGCGTCCGTTGCTCGAATCCCCGCAGGGGCCAGAAGTGGTGGTCGATGGCCAGCCGTTGCTGGCGTTCTGCAACAACGACTACCTGGGCCTGGCCAATCACCCGCAGGTGATCGAAGCCTGGCGCGCCGGCGCTGAGCGCTGGGGCGTTGGCGGTGGCGCTTCGCATCTGGTGATCGGCCACAGCGGCCCGCACCACGCACTCGAAGAAGCGTTGGCCGATCTCACCGGCCGGCCGCGTGCGCTGCTGTTCACCACCGGTTACATGGCCAACCTCGGCGCGGTCACGGCGCTGGTCGGGCAGGGTGATACGGTGCTCGAAGACCGGCTCAACCACGCCTCCCTGCTCGATGCGGGTTTGCTGTCCGGTGCACGTTTCAATCGTTACCTGCACAACGACGCCGACAGTCTGGCCAAGCGTCTGGAGAAAGCCACTGGCAACACGCTGGTGGTCACCGATGGCGTATTCAGTATGGACGGCGACATCGCTGATCTGCCTGCGCTGGCGCGCGAGGCCAAGGCCAAGGGTGCATGGCTGATGGTCGACGATGCCCATGGCTTCGGCCCGCTGGGCGCCAATGGTGGCGGGATCGTCGAGCATTTCGGTTTGAGCCAGGATGACGTGCCGGTGCTGGTCGGCACCCTCGGCAAGGCGTTCGGCACCGCAGGCGCATTTGTCGCCGGCAGCGAAGAGCTGATCGAAAGCCTGATCCAGTTCGCCCGGCCGTACATCTACACCACCAGCCAGCCACCGGCGCTGGCCTGTGCGACGCTGAAAAGTCTGGAGTTGCTGCGCACGGAACACTGGCGTCGCGAACATTTGCAAACGCTGATCCGTCAGTTCCGCCGCGGTGCCGAGCAGATCGGTTTGCAACTGATGGACAGCTTTACTCCGATTCAGCCGATCCTGATCGGCGATGCCGGTCGCGCCATGCGCCTGTCGCAGATGTTGCGTGAACGCGGACTGATGGTCACCGCGATCCGCCCACCGACCGTGCCCGCCGGCAGCGCACGTCTTCGCGTGACCCTGACCGCCACCCACAGCGAGGCGCAGGTGCAGCTATTGTTAGAGGGACTGGCCGATTGCTTTGCCCAACTGCCGCCGGAGCCAAGCCATGCGTAATCGCCTGATTCTGCTGCCCGGCTGGGGCCTCGGTATTTCTCCACTGGAGCCCTTGGCGGCGGCGTTGCAGGGGCTCGACGAGCATCTGCAGGTCGAGATCGAGCCGTTGCCTGCGCTGGACTCCAGCGATCTGCAGGATTGGCTCGACGAACTCGATGAACGCATTCCTCAGGATGTATGGCTGGGCGGCTGGTCGCTGGGCGGCATGCTTGCCTCTGAATTAGCAGCACAGCGTGGCGAGCGATGCTGCGGTTTGCTGACGCTGGCGAGCAATCCGTCCTTCGTTGCTCACGAGCAATGGCCGAGTGCGATGCCGGGCGAGACGTTCGATGCGTTTCTCGCCGGCTGCACGGCCGATCCGAAAACCACCCTCAAACGTTTCTCGCTGCTGTGTGCTCAGGGCGCGCAAGACCCGCGCGGTTTGTCGCGGCTGATGCTTGGCGGTGCGCCGAACTCGGCGCCAACGGCATTGATGGCCGGGCTGGAATTGCTCGCGCAACTGGACACGCGGGGTGCGTTGCAGGCGTTTCGCGGCCCGCAGTTGCACCTGTTCGCCGGGCAGGACGGTTTGGTGCCTGCGGAGGCGGCAGGCGAATTGTTCGCGCTGTTGCCGGATATCGAGATTGGCCTGATCGAACAGGCCAGTCATGCGTTTCTGCTGGAAGACCCCCATGGCGTGGCGGGTGCGATCCAGGCTTTTCTACATGAGTGCGGTGATGACTGATTTGTCTCTTGTTGCGCTGCCCGGCGGCTTGCCCGACAAGCGCCAGGTCGCGGCCTCTTTTTCCCGTGCAGCGGCCAGTTACGACAGCGTCGCCGAGTTGCAGCGCGACGTCGGCACGCAGTTGCTGCAGCGCTTGCCGGCGAGTTTCGTGCCGTCGCGTTGGCTCGATCTGGGCTGCGGTACCGGTTATTTCACTCGCGCATTGGCCGAGCGCTTTGCTGCGAGGCATGGGCTGGCGCTGGACATCGCCGAGGGCATGCTCGAGCACGCGCGGCCCTTGGGCGGGGCGCAGCATTTCATCGCCGGTGATGCTGAACGTCTGCCGCTGCAGGATGCGACCTGCGAGCTGATTTTCTCCAGCCTTGCGGTGCAGTGGTGCGCGGACTTCGAGGCGGTGCTCGGCGAGGCTTTTCGCGTGCTGAAACCCGGCGGGATTTTTGCGTTTGCTAGTCTCTGTGTTGGGACGTTGTACGAATTGCGCGACAGCTGGCGTCAGGTCGATGGCCTGGTGCACGTCAACCGTTTCCGCGAATTCGCCCGTTATCAACAGTTGTGCACGGCCAGTGGCTTGCGCACGCTGAGCCTGCAGAATCAGGCGCATGTGCTGCATTACCCGGATGTGCGCAGCCTGACCCATGAGCTCAAGGCGCTGGGTGCGCACAATCTGAACCCCGGGCGACCGGGTGGCTTGACCGGGCGGGCGCGGATTCTCGGTCTGGTCGAGGCTTATGAGCAATACCGTCAGGCACAGGGATTGCCGGCGACCTATCAGGTGGTTTACGCCGTGTTGGAGAAGCCCTTATGAGCGCAGCCTATTTCATCACCGGAACGGACACCGATGTCGGCAAGACCACCGTGGCTGCCGGGTTGCTGCATGCAGCTCGGTCGGCAGGGCTGAGCACGGCGGCGGGCAAACCGGTGGCCTCGGGCTGCGAAGTGACGCCCAAGGGGCTGCGCAATGCCGATGCGCTGGCGCTGCTGGCGGAATGTTCGGTGCCGCTGACTTATCAACAGGTCAATCCGGTGGCGTTCGAACCGGCCATCGCCCCGCATCTGGCGGCGCGCGAGGCCGGCGTGGCGCTGACGGTGCAATCGTTGTTGGCGCCGATGCGCGAGATTCTGGCGCTGAATGCCGATTTCACCCTCATCGAAGGTGCAGGTGGCTGGCGCGTGCCGTTGGCGGATCAGGCCAATCTCTCGGACCTGGCGATGGCATTGAAGCTGCCGGTGATTCTGGTTGTCGGTGTACGGCTGGGCTGTATCAGTAACGCCTTGCTGACGGCCGAGGCGATTGCGCGCGATGGTCTGCAACTGGCCGGTTGGGTGGCCAACATCATTGATCCGAAGACTTCGCGGCTGGAAGAAAATCTGGCGACGCTGGCCGAACGGCTTCCGGCGCCGTGTCTGGGGCGGGTGCCGAAATTGAAGTCACTGAGCGCCGAGGCGGTGGCTGATCACTTGCAGCTCGATTTGCTCGACTGATGCTTTTGCCTATGACAAGGCACTGTGCCATCAGTATTTTTGACGGGTGTTTTTCTGACGCCTCTGCTTCAATGGCAACCATTGATCCTTCCCAAGGATGAGAACTCCCATGGAAATCTCCGGTAACACAGCTTTTTATGCGGGTTTGAGCACCATTCAGACCGGGCAGAACCGCGTCGATCAGGCGGCCAGCCAGACTGCCAACAACACCATCGAGCGTTCGGTCACCAGCCAGTCCTCCGAGGCGCAGGTCGATCGTCTGCGCGGTATCGACCGCAGCCAGCAAATGGATCCGGGCAGCGCCATGGCCGAGATGGCCCAAGGCAAGTTCCAGGTGGAGCTGGGCACCAAAGTCGCCAAGGCGTCCGATGAAATGCTCGGTACGATCATCGATACGTTTGCCTGATTTTTCTCGCCTGCTGTCTGCCGAACGCCGCGCCTTGTCGCGGCGTTTTTCGTTGTAAGTCCTTCTCCCTCAACTAATCTTTTTGTATGGCCCGTGGCGCTTCGCAGACCATGGCGGTTTGCTGTGTCCGGCGTTTGAAAGCTGTGATGACGAACGGCAAAAGATCGACGCTTGACAAGATTTCGGCGTAAACGTATGTTTCAAACAACTGTTTGACCGTCACAACAACTCAACACGGTCGTTCATTCCCGGTTACATCAGCAGAGGTTTATCGCTATGCCTGACTACAAGGCCCCCTTGCGTGATATTCGCTTCGTTCGTGACGAACTGCTCGGCTACGAAGCGCACTATCAGAGCCTTCCGGCTTGCGCAGACGCAACGCCGGACATGGTTGACGCCATTCTCGAAGAAGGCGCCAAGTTTTGTGAGCAGGTATTGGCACCGCTGAACCGCGTGGGCGACCTCGAAGGCTGCACCTGGAGCGAGTCCGGCGTGAAAACCCCGACTGGCTTCAAAGAGGCGTACAAGCAATTCGTCGAAGGCGGCTGGCCAAGCCTGGCGCACGATGTCGAGCACGGCGGTCAAGGCCTGCCGGAGTCGCTGGGTCTGGCGGTCAGCGAAATGGTTGGCGAAGCCAACTGGTCGTGGGGCATGTACCCAGGCCTGTCGCACGGCGCGATGAACACCATCTCCGAGCACGGCACCCCTGAGCAGCAAGAAGCCTATCTGACCAAGCTGGTTTCCGGCGAATGGACCGGCACCATGTGCCTGACCGAACCGCACTGCGGCACCGACCTGGGCATGCTGCGCACCAAGGCCGAACCTCAGGCTGATGGCTCCTACAAAGTTTCTGGCACCAAGATATTCATCTCGGCCGGCGAACACGACATGGCCGACAACATCGTCCACATCGTACTGGCCCGACTGCCGGATGCTCCGGCTGGCACCAAAGGCATTTCCTTGTTCATCGTTCCAAAGTTCCTGCCGAACGCCGATGGCACCATCGGTGCGCGCAACGCAGTGAGCTGCGGTTCGCTGGAACACAAGATGGGCATCCACGGCAACGCCACTTGCGTGATGAACTTCGACGGCGCCACCGGTTTTCTGATCGGCCCGGCGAACAAAGGCCTGAACTGCATGTTCACCTTCATGAACACCGCACGTCTGGGTACCGCCCTGCAGGGTCTGGCCCACGCCGAAATCGGCTTCCAGGGTGGCCTGAAATACGCTCGCGACCGTCTGCAAATGCGCTCCCTGACTGGCCCGAAGGCGCCGGACAAAGCCGCTGACCCGATCATCGTGCACCCTGACGTACGCCGCATGCTGTTGACCATGAAGGCATTCGCCGAAGGCAACCGTGCGATGGTGTACTTCACCGCCAAACAGGTCGACATCGTCAAATACGGCGTCGATGAAGAAGAGAAGAAGAAAGCCGATGCACTGCTGGCGTTCATGACGCCGATCGCCAAAGCGTTCATGACCGAAGTCGGTTTCGAATCCGCCAACCACGGCGTGCAGATCTACGGCGGCCACGGCTTCATCGCCGAGTGGGGCATGGAGCAGAACGTTCGCGACAGCCGCATTTCGATGCTGTACGAAGGCACCACCGGTATCCAGGCTCTCGACCTGCTGGGCCGTAAAGTACTGATGACCCAAGGCGAGGCTCTGAAAGGCTTCACCAAGATCGTCCACAAGTTCTGCCAGAACAACGAAGGTAACGAAGCCGTCAAAGAGTTCGTTGCACCGCTGGCTGCGTTGAACAAAGAGTGGGGCGAGCTGACCATGAAGGTCGGTATGGCAGCCATGAAAGATCGCGAAGAAGTCGGCGCGGCCTCCGTGGACTACCTGATGTACTCCGGTTACGCCTGCCTGGCCTACTTCTGGGCTGACATGGCACGTCTGGCCGCCGAGAAGCTGGCCGAGGGCACCGGCGATGCAGCGTTCTACACCGCCAAGCTGCAAACCGCGCGCTTCTACTTCCAGCGCATCCTGCCACGTACCCGTACCCACGTGGCCACCATGCTGTCGGGCGCCAACAACCTGATGGACATGAAAGAAGAAGACTTCGCGCTGGGTTACTAAGCCTTAACGCGGTCTGACGAAACCGCTGCGCCTTCGGGGGCAGCGGTTTTTTTGTTTGTGAATCGCTCAGAAACCCGGCTTTTCTGCCGTTAAAGAGACTGCATGTGATCTGGATCACATTGTGTGTGCTTAACTGGCCACATTGCAGGCACAATGCCATCTCTTTGATGTGACGGGTCGGAGCTTTACCCTTGCTGCGTTCTTCCGCTGTACGTTTCAGTCATTTTCTACCATCACTGCTGTTGTTGCTTGCGGGGTTGGCGGCTGCGTACGTCAAAGACCTCAACGTGTTCTTCACTTCGCTGTTCAACGTGTTGCCGACCCTGGTGCTGCTGTTGGGCGGTGCTTACTGTGCGGTTTACCGACGTCAGCGCGAACTGTTTCTGATGCTCACGGTGTACATCGCCTACTTTTTGCTCGACACCCAGACTGACTATTACCGCGACAATGGCAAAGTGCGCGAAGACGCTGCTGTGGTGTTCCACCTGGTCTGTCTGCTGCTGCCGTTGTTGTTCGGCTTGTTTGCCGCGTGGCAGGAGCGTACCCATCTGTTTCAGGACATGGTCGCGCGGTTCGCCGTACTGCTCGCTTTCGGCAGCGTCGCCCTCGGTCTTGAGCAAAGTTATCCTCAAGCGCTGTTGATGTGGCTCTCGGAGATCCGCTGGCCAGCGCTGCACGGTGCCTGGATGAGCCTGATCCAGATGTCTTACCCGGTGTTCCTCTCGGCTTTCCTGTTGCTGGCTTGGCAATACTGGCGCAGCCCACGACCGCTGCATGCGGCGCAATTGGTCGGCCTGCTCGGCTTATTCTGGATGCTGCCGAAAACCTTCATTTTGCCGTTCACCCTGAACATCATGTGCAGCCAAGTGATGCTGATGATTGCTGCAGCAGTGGCGCACGAGGCCTACCAAATGGCCTTCCGTGATGAGCTCACAGGGCTGCCAGGGCGTCGCGCGCTCAATGAGCGCATGCAGCGCCTGGGCCGCAACTATGTGCTGGCGATGAGCGACGTCGATCACTTCAAGAAATTCAACGACACCCACGGTCACGACGTGGGTGACCAGGTGCTGCGACTGGTCGCCAGCAAACTGTCGAAAATCAGCGGTGGCGGTAGGGCGTATCGCTATGGCGGTGAGGAATTCGCTCTGGTGTTTGCAGGCAAAACCCTTGAGGAGTGCATGCCGCACCTGGAAGTCATTCGTGAGTCGATTGCCTCTTACAACATCCAGTTGCGCAATCAGGAGAACCGTCCGCAGGACGACCAGCAAGGTCGCCAGCGCCGAGGCGGCTCCGGTGCCTCCAGTGTGTCGGTCACGGTCAGTATCGGCGTTGCCGAGCGCGTGGAGCAGCGCACCCCGGAAGAAGTCCTGAAGTCTGCCGACCAGGCGTTGTACAGCGCCAAAGGGGCGGGTCGTAACTGCGTCATGGCGTTCGGGCAGAGC
Source organism: Pseudomonas serboccidentalis (assembly GCF_028830055.1). Taxonomy (NCBI): domain Bacteria; kingdom Pseudomonadati; phylum Pseudomonadota; class Gammaproteobacteria; order Pseudomonadales; family Pseudomonadaceae; genus Pseudomonas; species Pseudomonas serboccidentalis. The sequence goes on along the minus strand of NZ_CP101655.1, from coordinate 906,918 downwards.
CGGCGCGGGGCGGTGCGCATGGATAGCGTCGCCGGCTGAATCGAGTCCCGCCCGTTTTGATAAAGAGCCCGCTGATGCGGGCTTCTTTTTGTTCAAGAATACTGATGACTAAAAATAACAAATCAGTCACTGCCTGACCCTATGTGTCGCAAAAGTTGTTGGGGTACACTCGGCCTCAAAGAAAACCATCCTTCCACGAATTACCTGTTTAGATCTTGCGAGGTTTGCCATGGCTGACTACAAAGCGCCGCTGCGCGATATGCGCTTCGTCCTCAATGAAGTATTCGAGGTCGCCAAACTCTGGGCCGAACTGCCGGCCTTGGCCGAGACCGTCGACGCCGAAACCGTAGAAGCCATTCTCGAAGAGGCCGGCAAGGTCACCAGCAAAAGCATCGCACCGCTGAGCCGGGCTGCCGACGAAGAAGGCTGCCACTGGAAGGACGGTGCTGTCACCACGCCGGCCGGTTTCCCACAGGCTTATCAGACTTACGCTGAAGGCGGCTGGGTCGGTGTCGGTGGCGATCCGGCTTATGGCGGCATGGGCATGCCCAAAGCCGTTTCGGCTCAGGTCGAAGAGATGGTCAACTCCGCCAGCCTGTCGTTCGGTCTGTATCCGATGCTGACTGCCGGCGCTTGCCTGTCGATCAATGCCCACGCCAGCGAAGAGCTGAAAGCGGCGTACCTGCCGAACATGTACGCCGGCATCTGGGCCGGTTCCATGTGCCTGACCGAGCCGCACGCCGGCACCGACCTGGGCATCATCCGTACCAAGGCCGAGCCTCAGGCCGACGGCTCCTACAAGGTCAGCGGGACCAAGATCTTCATCACTGGCGGTGAACACGACCTGACCGAAAACATCATTCACCTGGTGCTGGCGAAACTGCCGGACGCCCCGGCTGGCCCGAAAGGCATTTCGCTATTCCTGGTGCCAAAGTTCATGGTCAATGCCGATGGCAGCCTGGGCGCGCGCAACCCGGCGAACTGCGGTTCGATCGAGCACAAGATGGGCATTCAGGCGTCCGCGACCTGCGTGATGAACTTCGACGAAGCCGTGGGTTATCTGGTCGGCGAGCCGAACAAGGGCCTGGCGGCGATGTTCACCATGATGAACTACGAGCGTCTGGGTGTCGGCATTCAAGGCCTGGCCAGCGGCGAGCGTTCCTACCAGAACGCCGTCGAATACGCCCGCGATCGTCTGCAGAGCCGTTCGCCGACCGGCGCGCAAAACAAGGACAAAGTCGCAGACCCGATCATCGTCCACCCGGACGTGCGTCGCATGCTGCTGACCATGAAAGCCTCCAACGAAGGTGGCCGCGCATTCTCCACCTACGTGGCGATGCAGCTCGACACCGCCAAGTTCAGCGAAGACGCCACCACCCGCAAGCGTGCGGAAGACCTGGTGGCGCTGTTGACGCCAGTGGCCAAGGCATTTCTAACCGACCTGGGGCTGGAAACCACCGTCCACGGCCAGCAGATCTTCGGCGGTCACGGCTACATCCGCGAGTGGGGCCAGGAGCAACTGGTGCGTGACGTGCGCATCACCCAGATCTACGAAGGTACCAACGGCATTCAGGCACTGGACCTGGTCGGGCGCAAGATCGTTGGCAGCGGTGGCGCGTTCTACCAGCTGTTTGCTGACGAGATCCGTCACTTCACCGCGACTGCCAGCGCTGACCTGGGCGAGTTCACCAAGCCACTGAACGATGCCGTTGGCACCCTCGACGAGTTGACTGCCTGGCTGCTGGATCGGGCGAAAACCAATCCGAACGAAATCGGCGCGGCTTCGGTCGAGTATTTGCAAGCGTTTGGTTACACCGCCTACGCCTACATGTGGGCATTGATGGCGAAAGCCGCGCTGGGCAAAGAAGCGCAGGACGATTTCTACGCCAGCAAGCTGGGCACCGCGCGTTTCTATTTCGCCCGTCTGTTGCCGCGCATCCACTCGCTGAGCGCGTCGGTGAGGGCTGGCAGTGAATCGCTGTTTCTGCTGAACGCCGAACAGTTCTGATGAAGTAACGTCATGTAAGCATTCTCTTACATGACGTGCTGCTGTTCTCCCATAGGCGTAGATTGGATCCACAGCTAATCTACAACTCATGGACGTCGCGCAGGAAGCGCAAAGCAACAACACGGACACGTAGGATTCTGCCAGGGTGGCGGAGTGAAATGGATGTCAGGGAAACAGTCTGCAAAGCCCCGCTTCGGCGGGGTTTTCTTTTGCCTGAAGAAAAGTTTCAGCTCAAGGGATCCAGCGCCGGCGCACCTTTGAGCGGTTGTTCCTCACGCTGCATCACCTCTTCCAGCAAGGTGCGCAGCAACGCCAAGGACGCCTGCTGGCGCTGCACGTCGCGGCACACCAGGCCGACTGTCAGCGGCACCCGCGGTTCGCTCAGCGGTTTCCACAACAGATCCTGATCGTCGTATTCCTTCTTTGATCGCCCGGGCAGCACCGTCGCCAGCTTGGTGTGCGGCAGGCTGTCGAGAATCCCCAGCATATTGTTCAGTTCGGCCTGCACTTGCGGGCGTCGTCCCAGGCTTGTCAGCTGAGCCTGCCAGATCTGGCGAATCTGAAATTCTTCGCCCAGCAGTAACATCGGCAGCTCGGCCGCCTGACTGATGGAGACCTTCTTGAATTCCCGCAACGGATGATCCGCCGGGATCACCAGCGTCAACTCATCTTCGTACAACATCACGCCATGCAGCCCGGGCTGTCGCGGTGGCAGGTAGCTGATGCCGATGTCCAGCGAACCATTGAGCAGACGGCGCTCGATCTCCAGTCCGCTGAGCTCGTAGATCTGCACCACCAGGTGTGGCTGTGCCTTGCGCACCCGCTCCAGCATTTGCGGCACGAGACTGGTGTGTACGGTTTGCAGCACGCCAATCGCCAGGGTACGCAACGCCTGGCCCTTGAAGTTACCCAGCGCCTCACGCGCCCGTTGCAGACCATCGAGCAGCGGCAGGGCGTGGTTGTACAGGGTGTGAGCGGCGAGGGTCGGCAGCAGGCGTTTGCTGCTGCGTTCGAACAGGGTGACGTCGAGGTTCTGTTCAAGATGGCGAATCTGTTGCGACAGCGCCGGTTGCGAGATCGACAGGCGCTCGGCAGCCCGGCCGACATGCCCTTCTTCGTAGACCGCGACGAAATAACGCAGTTGTTTGAAATCCATAAGTAATTCTTATCGAAAATGCTGATAAATCGAAATGGCCCGAAGTCCTCGGTGAGCCTAGTCTAACCGCAATCACAAGGCTTACAGGGCCAGAAAGCGCGATGAATAGCGTTTGCTTCGACAGTGTTTGCATAGGCAGTTCAAAAAACCTCAGACGAGGTTTTTGTCAATGAATCTGTTCAGTTTGCTGCGCCAGGCGCCGAGTCTTGATGACCTCGCGTTCGAGGCCGACCCAGCCGATGCAGGCGCAAGCCTGAATGCCGAGCGGCTGATGCCCAGCGTCGAACGCCCGCAACAGGTGTTCGTTCGCGGCCAGGGCTCCTGGCTGTGGGACAGTAACGATCGCGCTTATCTCGACTTCGCCCAGGCCGGCGGCGCCAACAGCCTCGGTCACAGCCCTTCGGCGCTGGTCAAAGCGATTGCCGGTCAGGCTCAGGCGCTGATCAATCCCGGTTTCAATCTGCACAATCGCGGCATGCTCAGCCTCGCCGAGCGCCTGTGTGCCAGCACCTCCAGCGATCAGGCCTACTTGCTCAACAGCGGTAGCGAAGCCTGTGAAGCGGCGATCAAACTGGCGCGCAAATGGGGCCAGCGGCATCGTGGCGGCGCGTCGCGGATCATCGTTGCCAGACACGGCTGCCACGGCCGTAGTCTGGCGACGATTTCGGCGTCGGACAGTTGCAACCTGCACAACCGTTTCGCACCGTTGTTGCCGGGTTTCGATCGGGTGCCGTTCAATGACTTGTCGGCGCTGCATGCGGCTATTGATGCGCAAACCGTGGCGATCATGCTCGAACCGATCCAGAGTGATGCCGGGGTGATTCCGGCCACCGAACATTACCTCAAAGGCGTCGAGCGGCTGTGCCGCGAGCTGGGCATTCTGCTGATCCTCGATGAGGTTCAGACCGGCATCGGTCGCTGTGGCACTTTGCTCGCCGAACAGTCCTACGGCGTACGCGCCGATATCGTCGTGCTCGGCAAGGGCCTTGGTGGCGGCGTGCCGCTGGCGGCATTGCTGGCCCGGGGCAAGGCCTGCTGCTTCGATGCGGGTGAACTGGGCGGCACTCATCACGGCAACGCACTGATGACCGCGGCCGGTCTGGTGGTGCTCGACAGCGTGCAGGACCGGGCGTTTCTGCAGCAAGTCAACGACCACGGCCAGTACCTGCGCGAGGGCCTCGCGAGACTGGCGCACCGTTACGGTCATGGCGAGTTGCGCGGGCAAGGGCTGTTCTGGGGGCTGACGCTGTCAGAGGATTCTGCCGATGCCGTGGTCAATGCCGCCTTGCATGAGGGCTTGTTGCTCAACGCACCGCAAGCCGGCTGCCTGCGTTTCACCCCGGCACTCACTGTCAGCAAGGCCAACATCGACGAAATGCTCCTGCGCCTGACCCGAGCCTTCTCGCGGGTACGCACCGCGCAACTGCAATGCCGCAAAGGGATTGCCGTCTGAGCTGAACTTTCCTACCCGATTTCAAGAACCGTCTCGCGGTATAACGCACGCCTCACGCCTGATTCTTTTGGCGTGAGGCGTTTTTTTGTGCCCGAGTTTTACCGAGTGCTTCTTGGCGCTTGAGGTATTGCCGGGCGGGTGGTCTTTTATGAGCAGATCCAAGGATTGCTGGCAATGAAGGAGTTTGTGGAGATAGCCCATGAGTAAGAAATACAAAAGTGAAGTTTTTCAATCGGTGCATGAGTCGGCCAAGGCTCTGCTCGCTGTCGGAGCCATCAACAAGGCCACGATGCGTGAGTTTGATGAGTCCTGCCTGGCGACGGTTCCTGATGCGATCCCTGCGGAACAGATCAAGGCTCTGCGCGAGCGCAATAACGTCAGTCAGCCGGTATTCGCGCGCTACTTGAACACCAGTGCATCGACAATCAAGCAATGGGAGTCGGGAGACAAGCACCCCAGTGGAATGGCGCTGAAACTGCTGAGTATTGTGCAGACGCACGGCTGCAAATTCTCGCTTGAGCCATCAATTTGATACCGACCTGGTGATTGGCACTGAACCCTGACGAACCGCACGGGTCGATTAGCGTGTATGGCTCAAGTGAGCCAACCCCCAATCAGGAGCTGACCCATGGACTTCATTCGTATCATCATCGCCATTCTGTTGCCGCCACTGGGTGTGTTTCTGCAGGTCGGGTTTGGCGGGGCGTTCTGGCTGAACATTCTGCTCACGCTGTGTGGCTACATTCCTGGGATCGTGCATGCGGTGTACATCATCGCCAAGCGCTGAGTGCTGCGACGCCAGCTAGATAGCCTTCGCGAGCAAGCTCGCTCCCACATTTGATCGTGCTATCAACACAAAAAACTGTGGGAGCGAGTTTGCTCGCGAAGGGGGCGACTCGGTTTTTCAGTCCGCCAATCCCATTACCCGCCGATAAAACGTCCACTCCTGCTCCAGCGCATGCGCCTGATTCACCGCCCGGCGAAAGCCATGGCGCTCGTCAGCGTAGTAATACGCCTCGACCGTAATGCCATTGCGCTCCAGCGCGATGACCATGTCGCGGGTCTGTTGCGGCACGACGACGGCGTCCAGTTCGCCCTGAAAGAAAATTACCGGCACACGAATGTTGCTCGCGTGCAGCAAGGGCGTGCGGGCGGCGTAGCGCTCGGCGTCCTGCCCGGGATCGCCGATCAGCCAGTCGAGGTAATCGCCCTCGAACTTGTGCGTTGCCCGGGCCAGTGCCACCGGGTCGCTGACGCCGTACAAACTGGCACCCGCGCGGAACACCTGTTGAAACGCCAAAGCGCATAACGTGGTGTAACCCCCGGCGCTGCCGCCGCGGATGAAGGCGCGCTCGCCGTCGATCAGGCCTTGGTCGGCCAGGTACGCCACCACCGCGCAGGCGTCCTCGACATCCACCTCGCCCCAGCTCAGGTGCAACGCTTGGCGATACGCGCGGCCATAACCGCTGCTGCCCCGGTAGTTGAGATCGGCGACGGCGAAACCGCGTTGCGTCCAGTACTGGATGCGCGGGTCGAGCATCGGGTAGCAGGCCGACGTCGGGCCACCATGAATGAACACCACCAGCGGTGGTCTGGCTTCGTCATTCATTGCCGGGTAGAAGAAACCGTGGGCCTCACCCGAGCCGCTCGGATAACGCAGGGTTTGCGGACGGCTGATGCGTTCGGCGGGCAGTGGCGCCACGCCGCCGGCCAGCACGTTGACTTCATGACTGGCGCGATCAATGGCGATTACCGCCGAAGGGCTGATCGGCGAGGCGGCGATGCAGTAGATGAATTGCTGATCCAGCGCCAGATGCCGGAAGCGGCTGTAGTCGCCAGTGAAGTCTTCGTTGCCGAGCGTCAGGCGGCCAAAACCGCCTTCGCTCCAGCTCGCCAAAAACCAATCCTCGACAGGGAGCCAGGTGCAGCCGCCCAGTTGCCACGGCGCCGGCGCATGATCTGCCTGGGTCGCTGGCAATGGCCGCAAGCCGTCGGAGGTTTCAGCCCAAGGCTGCCAGAACCCAGCGCGATCGGTCAGGCAGTACAGGCGATTTTCTGCATTGAATCGCGGTTGCTGGATGGACTCTTCACACTCGGCGCCAGCCACGCATCGCGGGGAGCTGAATGCACCGTCGGTCAGGCGTTCAGCCACCATCAACCGCGTTGAGGTCCACGGCTGATGCGGCCGGCTCCACTCGATCCACGCCAAACGTCGGCCATCCGGGCTGAGGATTGGCGCGGCATAAAAATCCGCACCTTCAGCCAGCAAATGCCGGGTGCTGTCAGCCAGATCAAACGCTACAAGCCGATGTTGATCTTGCTGCTCCTCAACCGCCAGCACCTGGCCGAAAGCGAAATGCAGATCGCCATAACGACACTCGCCTGACGTCAGCGCCTCAGGCGCGCCATCCAGCGTCTGCCGATACAGCTGCTGGTCTGCCTCATTGACGAAAACCACGCCGTCCGGCGTCAGACAAAACGCACCACCGCCATATTCGTACACCCGACTGCGGACACTGAAGCCATTGGGCGTCAGACATTTCGCCACGCCATCGCGCCACTGCCAGATCCGGCACGCGGCATCTTCCGGGCGATATTCATTCCAGAACAAACCGTTGGCACCGAGCTGCAGCTCGGCGAAATCCATACCGGCGGCGACGGCTTGGGTGGCGCTGAAAGGCTCAGCCCTTGGCGATGAGGCGTGAGTTTCGTTCATTACGGAAAGCCAGTTGTTCGATGGTCTGGGTGGCGTGCTCGGCTTCTTCGCGGGCCTTGAGGATCACGCCGTGATGTTCGGATTTGCTGCACACCGGGTCGGCATTGCTCGCGTCACCCGTGAGCATGAACGCCTGACAGCGGCAGCCGCCGAAATCCTGTTCCTTTTCGTCGCAGGAGCGGCACGGCTCGGGCATCCAGTCGTAACCGCGAAAACGGTTGAAGCCGAACGAGTCGTACCAGATGTGCTGCATGCTGTGATCGCGCACGTTGGGAAATTGTACCGGCAGCTGTCGGGCACCATGGCAGGGCAGGGCGGTGCCGTCCGGCGTCACCGTCAGAAACAGGCTGCCCCAGCCGTTCATGCAGGCTTTCGGGCGTTCTTCGTAGTAGTCCGGGGTCACGAATATCAGCTTGCACGGATGCCCTTCGGCCTCCAGTTTGGCGCGGTATTCGTTGGTGATGCGCTCGGCGCGCACCAGTTGTTCCTTGGTCGGCAACAGGCCGACGCGGTTGAGCTGCGCCCAGCCATAGAACTGGCAAGTGGCGAGTTCGACGAAGTCGGCCTCCAGCGCAATGCACAGCTCGATGATGCGGTCGATCTTGTCGATGTTGTGCCGATGGGTGACGAAGTTCAGCACCATCGGATAACCGTGAGCCTTCACCGCCCGGGCCATTTCCAGCTTCTGCGCGAAGGCCTTTTTCGAGCCGGCGAGCAGGTTGTTCACTTGCTCGTCGCTGGCCTGGAAACTGATCTGGATGTGATCGAGACCGGCCTTCTTGAAGTCGCTGATCTTCTGCTCGGTCAGGCCGATGCCGGAGGTGATCAGGTTGGTGTAGAAACCCAGCTGCCGCGCTTCACGAATCAGTTCGGCAAGGTCCTGGCGCACCAATGGCTCGCCACCGGAAAAGCCCAGTTGCGCGGCGCCCATCTCCCGCGCCTCGCGAAATACCTTGATCCACTGCTCGGTGCTCAGCTCTTTGCCTTGCTCGGCGAAATCCAGCGGATTGGAGCAGTACGGGCATTGCAGCGGGCAGCGGTAGGTCAGTTCGGCGAGCAGCCACAGCGGCAGACCGACTTCAGGCTTGGGCGGCAGATCAGTCAAGGGTGATCCAGTGCTGCGCACGGGCAACCTCCATGAATTGCTCGATGTCGTCACCGAGTTCAGGCACGCCGGGGAACTGCTCATCGAGTTTGGCAATGATCGCTGCGACATCGCGTTCACCGTCGATCAAACCACCGATCAGCGCGGCGCTGTCGTTGAGTTTGATCATGCCTTCGGGGTAGAGCAGCACGTGGCCTTTTTGCGCCGGTTCGTACTGGAAACGGTATCCGGGACGCCAGGTCGGGGTCTTGCTGCGATCGAAACTCATAGGGTGATTCCTTTGTGCCAGACCCGTTGCTCGGTGACGCTGTGATACGGCGGGCGGTTCAGTTCGTAAGCCATGCTCATGGCATCGAGCATGCTCCAAAGAATGTCCAGTTTGAACTGGAGAATTTCCAGCATGCGCTCCTGACCCTCACGGGTCTTGTAGTGCTCGAGCGTGATCGCCAGACCATGCTCGACATCCCGCCGCGCCTGGCCGAGGCGGGTGCGGAAATATTCGTAGCCGGCCGGGTCGATCCACGGGTAATGCTGCGGCCAGCTGTCGAGGCGTGACTGGTGGATCTGCGGCGCGAACAGTTCGGTCAGCGAACTGCTGGCGGCTTCCTGCCAACTGGCGCGGCGGGCGAAGTTGACGTAGGCATCGACAGCGAAACGCACGCCGGGCAGCACCAGTTCCTGAGAGCGCAGTTGATCCGGGTCGAGGCCGACCGCTTGACCGAGGCGCAGCCAGGCTTCGATACCGCCGTCTTCACCGGGGGCGCCGTCGTGATCGAGCAGGCGTTGAATCCACTCGCGGCGAATCTCGCGATCCGGGCAATTGGCGAGGATGGCCGCGTCTTTCAGGGGGATGTTCACCTGATAATAGAAGCGGTTGGCGACCCAGCCCTGAATCTGTTCGCGGGTGGCGCGGCCTTCATACATCGCCACGTGATACGGGTGGTAGATGTGGTAGTAAGCGCCCTTGGCGCGCAGAGCCGCTTCGAATTCGGTGGGGGACATTGGCGTGTCAGTCATGTCTGTTCTCCGGGGAACAACCCTAGAAATATCTGGTGTCTGTGCCGGCCTTATCGCGAGCAGGCTCACTCCTGCAGGTGATCGCATTCCAATGTAGGAGTGAGCCTGCTCGCGATAGACCGCGCAGCGGTCTCAAATGCTTACAACACAATACTCATGCCGTCATACGCCACTTCAACATTGCGCCGCGCCAGCTCCGCACGCTCAGCCGAATCCTCATCGAGAATCGGGTTGGTGTTGTTGATGTGGATAAGCACCTTGCGCTGCTCAGGCAACTGCTCCAGCACTTCGAGCATGCCGCCGGGGCCGTTCTGCGCCAGGTGGCCCATCTCGCGACCAGTGCGGGTGCCGACGCCACGGCGCTGCATTTCATCGTCGTCCCACAGCGTGCCGTCCACCAACAGGCAATCGCTGCCGGCCATGATCTCCAGCAGGGGCGCGTCGACCTTGCCCAGGCCCGGGGCGTAGAACAGTTTGCCGCCGGTGTTGAGGTCTTCGACGATCAGGCCGATGTTGTCGCCCGGGTGCGGGTCGAAGCGATGCGGCGAGTAGGGCGGTGCGGCGCTGCGCAACGGCAGCGGGGTGAAGCGCAGGTTCGGGCAGGCAGCCACGGTGAAGCTCTGGTCGAGTTCGATGCGGTTCCAGTTCAAGCCGCCGTTCCAGTGGGTGAGCATCTTGAACAGCGGGAAACCGGTGCTCAGGTCTTCGTGAACCATGTCCGTACACCAGACCTGATGCGGGCAGCCTTCGCGCAGGCTGAGCAGGCCGGTGGTGTGGTCGATCTGGCTGTCCATCAGGATGATCGCGCTGATGCCGGTGTCACGCAGGGCGCGGCCCGGTTGCATCGGGGCGAAGCTCTGCAGTTGCGCGCGGATGTCCGGCGAAGCGTTGCACAGCACCCAGTTCACGCCGTCATCGGAAATTGCGATGGACGATTGGGTGCGGGCCTTGGCATTCAGGCTGCCGTCGCGAAAGCCTGCGCAATTGACGCAGTTGCAGTTCCACTGCGGAAAACCGCCACCGGCGGCCGAACCCAGAATCTGGACGAACATGAACGCTCCCATCTTTCAACGCTGAAAATAAAACGCCCCGGCGAGCCGAGGCGTTGCACTGCAAGTCTGCGTAGGCAGAACTCAGCGGCTGGCGAAGTACATGGTGACTTCAAAGCCGATACGCAGGTCGGTGTAAGCCGGTTTTGTCCAGGACATGGGTGTCTCCTTCAGGGTGGGTGGGATAGCGCTGTCCATAGTTATAGTCCACGGCAGCGCAGGGATGTTCCAAATAGTTAGGCGGCTATGTTACTCAAAATTTCCAGGTGAATGCCCGTGAATCTTTGAGAAAGCTCCTTGCAGCCTGAGTAATGATCATTTTCCTGCTTGCCACGGCGCACCCGGTGACGCGCTGCTGGCCAGACAGCGCCAGCCGCCCTCGGCGCTGATCAAGCGTTGAGCTGCCGCCAGCAGTGCCGGGCGCTCCAGTTGCGCGATGGCCGCGAGCAGTTGCGTCAGATAATCCGACGAGTGACCGGCGAGCTTGGCCTGCCACAGCAACTCGGCGGCGTCCTTGGCGGACAGATTGCTCTCGTCGAATTGCTCCGCGAGTGACTGGCGCTGCTGGTTGAAGCTGGGGTCATCCAAGCGTTCGATAATCCCGGGAACGCTGGCGAGGAACTGCTGGATATGCCCGAGCAACGCCACTGGAGCGGCGCCGGGTGACTGCACGCCAAACAGCAATCCAGTCTGGCCGTGCATCTGGCGCAAGGCGCTGAACACCGCGTAACCCAATTGCAATTCGACCCGCAGGCGCTGATAGAACGGTGTCTGGCACAACTGTGCGAGCAGACGCCAGGCGGCTTCGTCGGCGATCTCGCGGCTCGCGGTCGGGCAGAACAGCAGCAGCGCATGTTCGCTGGAGGCCGTGTCGATGTGGCTCCAGACCTGTTGAGTGTTGCTCGCTGACGGTGCGGGGATCAGGTTGTCCGGGATGCCGGGGATGCGACTCAGGGCCAGGCCCATGGCGGATTGAGTCTGCGCGCTGAGGCCAAGGGCCAGTCCGTCCCAGCGGGAAGTTGTCCACAGCTGTTTGGCGTCGTCCGAACTTGCCGCCGTTGGCAGGCAGCTTTCCGGCAATGCCTTGAGCAACTGGCGGATCGGGATCAGCGGCGCTTCTGGCTCCGCGTTCGCAGAATCGGCGTCAACTTGCGTCAGACATTTCAGCGCATGTTCCAGGACACTGGGCATCGGCTCCTGCAGGCCGGTCAGTTTCAGCAGCCATTGAGTCCCGCGGGCACTGAACGACAATTCGACCCCTGCCTGACGTGCGTCCTCCCGGGTTTCGCGCAGACTGCGTTGCAGCTTCCCGTGCAGATCGGCCGTTGCCGCTGCTTCCAACTGCCAGCGCAGGTAAATCGCCCCTTCGTCACCGCTGTCCGCCAAGGCCTGGCTGAATTGCATCGGCGAGCGTTCGCGGCGGCTGCGTGAGCGATCCTGAGCGAACGTGCGCAGGCCTCGGTGGGCGCTGGTTTGACCGCGAATCAGCCCGGCGTTGGCCAGCGGCTCGCTGGAACCGAGGAAAGGGTTGGCGGCAGGCAGGTGCCAATGCGCGCTGAAGTTATCCACAACACCGATGTCGCGCAGGATCTGTTTGAGGGCGACGACGCCGTTTTCCGACAAGCCGTGTCCGAGCTGTTCACTGTCGAACCGCGCCAGTTGCAGTGCGCCGCTGACCTGCTGCTGACGTTCAAGCAGCTTGGCGTACTCCTCGCGCAACGCTGCCCAGTCCTGCTGTGCAGCGAAGAAACTCAGCCAATCCAGCACCTGTTCGCCAACGGCGTTCATGGATTCCGTCGGGGCAGTGAATTGCAGATGCAGCAAGGCTTGTCCGGCAAAGTGGTACAGCGGCGTGGCTTTCAGGCTGTCCGCGAGGTTCTGTTGCTGCAGATGTGCGAGCAGGCCGCCGGGCTTGGCGTTGTTCAGCCAGTGGCAGAGGAACGCCAGCGCCTCGATGGAGGCGTCGGGCAGCGCTTCGAACGCAAACAGCAGATTGCGGTGCTGCCCGCCGACCTGTTGATAACTTTTCACCTGCAGTGGCCGGGTTGCTGCCTGCGCAACGTTATCCCCAATCGGCAGCGCTGCGGCGAACTGCTGCGCCATTGCGCGCAATGCTTCGAGGTTTTGCGGCCCGACCAGGCTCAAGGTCATTTGGCCGCTGCGATAAAAACGCTGATGGAAATCCTTTAACGCCTGTTGAAACGCCGGTTGCTCGACCTTCAGGCTGTCGCGATTGCCTGCATGAAATCCGCGCAACGGATGCGCCGCCGGCAAACCCTCGTACAAGGAGAGTGCCTGCTGTGCCGTGGGATCCTGCGACCACGCGACAAATTCTGCGTCCAGTACTTCGCGTTCGCGCAACTGATCGTCCGGATTCATACGCGGGTGGGCGAGCATGTCTGACAGACGCTCAAGCCCGGCGCCGAAGGTCCCGGTCGGCAATTCAAAGAAGAAATCGGTGGTGCGCTCGCGGGTGCTGGCATTCACCTGGCCGCCATGACCTTGCACGTAGGCCATCAGCGCCTGATCGGTAGGAAAACGCTCGGTGCCGAGAAACAGCAAATGCTCAAGGAAATGCGCCAGCCCCGGCCACTCGAGCGGCACATCATGACTACCGGCGGCCACCCGCAACGCGGCGGCGCTGCACTTCAAGCCAGGCACATGACGCAGGGTCACGCGCAGGCCGTTGGCCAGGGTTTCAGTGTGAGGGCGGGGGTGAGTCGGCGCAGGCATGGGCACTTCCAGAACAGTGAAGTGCCAATGCTAGCGGATTGCGTGGGGTCAGCGCTTGTTCAGTGCGTCGTAAAGCTCGGGGCGGCGGTCACTGAGGTAGCGATTGGCGGTGCGGGAAGCGACCATCAACTGCCGATCCAGCTCCCCGACGATCAGCGCTTCATCCAGGCCGGCCTGGGCGATACGACTGCCGTCCGGTGCGGCGATGCTGCTTTGCCCGCAGTAGTGAATCTCGCCTTCCTGGCCGCAGTAATTGGCGTAGGCCACGTAGCACTGGTTTTCGAAGGCGCGGGAACGCACGGTCACGTCGGCGACGAAATCGAACGGAATCATGTTCGCCGTCGGCACCAGAATCAGCTCGGCGCCGGCCAGGGCCAGACGCCGCGCGTTCTCCGGAAACTCCAGGTCGTAGCAGATCAGGAAACCGAGCTTCCAGCCATTGAGCTCGACCAACGGAAAGTCATCCTCTCCGGGGCTGAACATCGACCGGTCCAGATCACCGAACAGGTGGGTCTTGCGGTAATTGCACAAGCGTTCGCCGTGCGAATCGATCAACTGCACGGCGTTGTAGATCTGCCCGTCGGCGGTGCGCTCCGGATAACCATACACAATCGCCAGCCCGGCGGCTTTGGCGATTCGACCGATCTGTTGCGCCCATTCGCCGTTGTAGACCTCAGCCAACGTACTGACTGCCTCGGCGCCGATGTTGTAGCCGGTCAGAAACATCTCCGGCAGCACCAGCAGGTCAGCGCCCTTGGCCTCCATCGCCAGTTGTTGCAGGCGGTGCAGGTTGGCGGCGGGGTCCAGGGGCAGCGGTGGACATTGGTAAAGGGCTACACGCATCGGGGATTCCTCTTACTCGGGCAGGGCGATAGGGCCGATGTCTTTGAACACATCACCCGGGCCCGGGTTCTCTTTATGTGTCGACCCGCCGAAATGCTTCATGATGCCCCACACCGCGTTGAGCGAGGTCTGCACTGCGCCTTCGACCCACGCCGGCGTCCACGACACATCGTCACCGGCGATGAAAATCCCGCGCTGTTCGGCTGGCATGTCGTCCTGCATGAAATGCGCGTACATGCGCTGGTTGTAGCGATAGTGGCCGGGCAGGGCACCTTTGAACGCACCGAGGAAGTACGGGTCGGCTTCCCACGACACGGTGATCGGGTCGCCGATGATCCGCGCAGCGATGTCGACTTTAGGGTAGATCTTCTTCAGCGCGTTCAACGCCAGTTCCACACGTTTTTCCACCGGGTGCGGCAGCATCTTCAGCGCGTCGCTCATCCACGAGTACGACAGGCAGATCACGCCGGGCTTGTCGTCGCCGTTGTCGAACAGATAGGTGCCACGGGTCAGGCGATCGGTGAGGGTCATGCTCATCAGGTCGCGACCGGTTTCCGGATCCTTGTCCTTCCAGAACGGGCGATCGACCATCACGAAGGTCTTCGACGATTGCATGTAGCGCGTGCGGTCCAGCGCCATCCACATCTTCTGCGAGAACAGGGTTTCGTCGCATTCGATCTGGGTGGTCAGCAGCCAGCTCTGGCAGGTGGTCAGCACGGCGGCGTATTCGCGGGTGTCGCCGTTGTTGTCGGTGACGGCGAAACGGCCATCCGGGGCGTGGGCGATTTTCTTCACGCCGGAACGCGGCGCACCCCGGTGCAGGGATTTCAGGCTGGTGCCTTCAGGCCAGTGCACGCAACGCTCCGGCACATGCCGCCAGATGCCTTGTGGCACTTGCTCCACACCGCCGACCACCAGGTGCTGGTGATCGTCGCAGTTGGTCATCACCACGCGGAAGATTTCCAGCATCGAGTTGGGGAAGTCCGAGTCCCAGCCGCCAGTGCCGAAACCGACCTGACCGAACACTTCGCGGTGATGGAACGACAGCTTGGCGAAGGCCTTGGAGGTGGCAACGAAATCGTAGAACGTGCGGTCGTCCCACAGCGGCACGAGCGTGTTCCACAGCTCCTTGAGGCGCGGCACATCGCGGTCGCGAATGGCTTGCTGGATATCGGAAAACTGCGAACCGGCCTCCAGCGCATCTGCCCAGGCGTCAGCCACTTCCTGGAACAATGCAGGAAGATCCGCCAGTTTCTGTGCGTAATGGGTTTTGCCTTCCAGATCGATCACCGTGCTGCCGGAGGCCGGTGTCAGCGGGTTCGGGAAAGGTTTGGTCTCGAGGCCGAGCTTGTCGACGTAGTGGTAGAACGCGGTGGAGGACACCGGGAAACGCATACCGCCCAGTTCCGCGACGATGCCGTCGGTGCCATTGAACGTTTGCGAACGCAGACGCCCACCGAGCTTCGACGCCTCATAAACCACCGGTTTCAAGCCGAGCTTCATCAGTTCGTACGCGGCCACCAGGCCGGCAATACCGGCGCCGACAATCGCCACTTCAGCGCCGTGATGGTGCTCAGGAATGCTGCCGAGACCGGCCGGATGTTCGATCCAGTCGTCGAAAGCGAATGGAAAGTCCGGACCGAAAATGGTGACGGGTTTCTTACCGTCTGCAGGATGGCGATTGTTCTTGTTCATGGCTGACCTTGCTGGCGACCCGACGCCGAATGCGCGTCTGAGTATAGGAAAAGATGCCAGCCATTCTAGGGAGCGTAGAACACGTTAATAAGACGCAAAGTGTCGTCGTTTTGATAATTAATCGATCAATATGACGATTGTTGACTACACACCGACCAAAATGTAGGAGCGAGCCTGCTCGCGAAGAGGCCCTGTAATCCACCCGAGAAGTCCGGGCACAACCTTAAACCGGCTGCCCCCGATCAATCTTGCTACTCAAAATAATCGACGTGGTGGTCTTCTCCACCCCATCGACACTGCCAATCTGATCCAGCAACTGATCCAGTTGCTCCGGCGAATCCGTGCGCAACCACGCTACATAATCAAATTCGCCACTCACCGCACACAACTGCTGCACCTGCGCCATTGCACTCAAGCGGCGCAGCACTTCTTTGCCGGAACGCGGCTGCACCTTGATCCCGACATACGCCTGCAACCCGCCATCAACCACCCGCTGCCCCAGACGCACGCCATAACCGGTGATGACTTTGGCCTTTTCCAGCCGCGCCAGCCGCGACGTGACGGTGGTGCGCGCAATGCCCAACTGCCTGGCAAGCATGGCCACGCTCTCGCGGGCGTTGATCTGCAGAGCGGCGATCAACTGGCGGTCGATTTCATCAAGCACGGGTGGGCGGATGTCTGGCAAGGGGCGGCTCCATGGGGGCGGGTCTTTGGGCGAGCATGTTACAGCCTCAACCGACTGGATATGGAAGCCCCTTATCGTAGTCGGGGTTAAACGCAGAAACGAAAAAGCCGCGCAATTGCGCGGCTTTCAAATTTGGTGGGCCCACACGGACTTGAACCGTGGACCAAAGGATTATGAGTCCTCTGCTCTAACCAACTGAGCTATAGGCCCTCAGTAGGTCGCGGATTATAGCGACGGTTTCTCGGCTGTGCTATCCGAATAATCCGATACGGTAATACGCAGAAACGTTGCGGCGAATTCTTCCGCGGGCAGCGGCAGGCTGACGATGTAGCCCTGGATCTGTTCACAGCCCTCGGCGGCGAGGAATTGTTGTTGCGCCTGGGTTTCCACGCCTTCGGCAATCACGGTGAATTGCATGCTCCGGCCGAGGGCGATGATCGCCCGTACAATCGCCGCGTCGTGGGGGTCATCGGGCAGGCCGCGGACGAACGACTGGTCGATCTTGAGGATGTCCAGCGGCAGGCGTTTGAGGTAGCTGAGCGAGGAATAGCCGGTGCCGAAGTCGTCGATCGCCAGTTGCACACCCAGGTGTTTGAGCTGATGCAGCACCGCCAGTGCTTCTTCGGCCTGGCTCATGATGAAGTTTTCGGTAATTTCCAGTTGCAGTAAATCCGGCTGCAGACGATTTTCCCTGAGCAGTTGTTCGATGCGCCCGAGCAGATTCGGCTGGCGCAGTTGTGCGCCGGCGAGGTTGACCGACAGCGGGCCGAGGCTGTCGTAGATCTGGTTCCATTCGAACATCTGCCGGCAGGCGGTCTCGAGCACCCAGTCGCCGATCTGCAGGATCATGCCGTTCTCTTCGGCCAGCGGGATGAAGTGCTCCGGCGGCACCTCGCCAAAGGTCGGGTGGCGCCAGCGAATCAGCGCTTCGGCGCCGACCAGACGATGGTCGTCGAGGCTGATCTTGGGTTGGTAGTAGAGGGACAATTCATCGCGTTCGATGGCCCGGCGCAGTTCGTGTTCCAGCGCTACGCGCTCGCTGGCCTGGGCGGTGAGGTCGCGGGTGTAGCTTTCGACGCGGTTGCGGCCCTTGGCCTTGGAGCGGTACATCGCCGCGTCAGCGTTTTTCACCAGCGTGGCAACGTCGCAGCCGTCGCGGGGATACAGGCTGGTGCCGATGCTGGCGCTGATGAAAAACTCGTGTTCGCCGGCCTGGAACGGCGCGCCGAAGCAGTTGAGCAGTTTGGTGGCAATGTGATCGGCGTCGCTGGCCTGTTGCAGGCCGGGCAGCAGGATAATGAACTCATCGCCGCCCAGGCGCGCGACAGTATCGATGTCGCGCAATTGTTCCCTCAGGCGAACGGCAATGCCTTTGAGCAGCAAGTCACCGACCGGGTGCCCGAGGCTGTCGTTGATGTGCTTGAAACGGTCGAGATCGAGGAACAGCACGGCGCCCTGACCGCCGTTTTCCTGCTGGCTGTTCAGTGCGGTGAGCAGACGACTTTCAAACAGCGTGCGATTCGGCAGGCCGGTGAGCGGGTCGTGGTGCGCCTGATAATCGAGCTTGGCTTGCGCGTGTTTAAGACTGGAGATATCGGCAAACACCGCGACGAAGTGGGTGATGAACTTGTCGCGATTGCGCACGGCGCTGATGGTCAGCCAGCTCGGGTACAGCTCGCCGTTCTTGCGCCGGTTGGAAATCTCGCCCTGCCAGTGACCCTCGTCGGTCAACTGGTGCCACATCGCCGCATAAAACGCGCTGTCGTGCAGCCCCGAGGCGAGCAGGCGCGGGGTGTGGCCGAGGGCTTCGCTTTCGCTGTAGCCAGTGATTTCGGTGAAGGCGCGATTGACCGCGCTGATGTGCTGCTGGGTGTCGGTGATCAGCACGCCCTCGGCGGTGCTCTCGAATACGGTGGCCGCTTGCTGCAGTTTTTCCTGCATCAGATGGCGCTCGGTGATGTCCCGGGCGATGGTCAGCATGCAGTCTTCTTCGCCGATCGGTAACGGACGACTGGACACTTCGCACAGGCGAATCTGCCCGTCGCTGCGGCGGATATGGCAGGTGAAGTCGCGTACGAAGCCGTCGCGGTGCAGCAGGTCGAGCATCTGTTTGCGTTCGTTGAGATTGACCCATATCCCCAGGTCCAGCGCCGAACGATCCACCGACATCGCGCTGTTGAAACCGGTGATGCGGCTGAATCCCTCGTTGACCTCCAGCAGCAGGCCATCGCTTTGCCGTGACAGCAGCAAGCCGTCCGGCGAGGCGTGGAAGGCCTTGGCGAACTTTTCCTCGGACGTTTGCAGTTGCTGCTGGGTTTCCTTGAGCTGGGTGATGTCGCGCACCACCACCACCAGTGCCGGGGTGGTGTCTAGGTCGAACGGCTCGGCAGAGATCAAGCCGGTGAACACCTGACCGTTGCTGCGGCGAAAGGGCATCTCCAGGTTGCGGATACTGCCGGCCTGCAAGCGCTGTAACAGGCCCGGCCCGACTCCCGGAATGCCCCAGATGTTGAGCTCGGTGGCGGTCTGGCCGACGACTTCCTCGGCCTTGAGGCCGATCTGCTCTTCAAAGGCTTCGTTGACCTCCAGCAGGCAGCCGTCGGACAGCCGCGCGATCACCAGAATGTCCGGGCATTGCTGGAACACCGACGCGAACTTCTGCTCCGACAGGCGCAGCGCTTCTTCGGTGCGCTTGGTCTCGCTGATGTCGATCATCAGGCCGCGCATCACCGGTTCATGCCCGTGTTCAATCAGGCTGACGATGTCGCGCACCCACAGGCAGCGTCCGTCAGCGGTTATCACCCGATAGTCGAGCGTGTGATCGCGCCCTTCGCGCACCGCGTCATCACAAATGGTCTGGGCACGGGTCAGGTCGGCGGGGTGGATGATGTTGCGCCAGAAACCCGGAATCAGCCAATGCGCCTGTGGATAACCGAGCAGGTCTTCGGCGTGGGGCGACACATAGCTGTAGGTGAAGTCGCTCATGCGCGCTTCCCAGGCAATGGCCGACAGGCTCTCCACCAGACCGCGGTAATGGTATTCGCTGCTGCGCAATTCCTGTTCGAGATCAACGCGCCGGGCGATTTCCGAGCTCAAGCGGCGGTTGATGCGAATGACCACCGCCAGGATGATCATCAGCAATACCAGCCCCGGCAGGCCGTAAATCAGCAGGTCTGACCAGAATGTCCGATGGTCCAGGACATTGCCGACCCAATGTTCCTGAATACTGCTGATTTCCTCCGGGCTCATGTCCGCCAGGACTTTGTCCAGAATGCCCACCAGCATCTTGTTGTCACGGGGCACGGCCATCGCCAACTGGTAGCGATACGGGGTTTCGCCGCTCACGTATAAGCCGTCGAGCTTGAGCTGGCGCAGGCTCCAGACGCTGGAGGCGAGATCACCGACCACGGCGTCCACCTCATCGGTGGCCAGGGCCTGCAATGCCGAGCTGACATTGGGCATCGCCACCAGATTCAAGTCGGGATGGTGGGTGCGCAGGAGTTCGTGGGGGGCATAGTTTTCCACCACAGCGATCTTCAGACCGTACAGGTCCTCGATTTTGCGCGGTTGCGCGCCGCCGATATGGGCGAGGATCACGATCGGGAAATCGAGGTAGGGACGGGTAAACGCCAGGTAGTTCTGGCGCTCGGGTGTGGACATGATCCCCGGCAGCAGGTCGATCTTGCCGGTTTTCACCTGCGCCAGCACTTCGGTCCAGCTCGATGGCTCGACCGGGGTGAGTTTGACCGCCAGACGCTGGCGGATCACGTCGATGTAATCCGCGGCCAGGCCCTGATAGCGGTTCTGTTCATCGCGGAACTCGAACGGCGGCCACGAGGCATCGACACCCAGGCGCAAGTCCGGGTGAGCCGCGAGCCAGCTACGTTCTTCATCGGTCAGAGTCAGCGCGTTAGCCGTTGCGGTCCAGATCATCAGTGACAGCAAGAAAAGCACGGGCGCCAGTCTGGGCATAACCGTCTCGTTAGGGCACGGGATTCATTGCTTCGAGTGTAGACGGGGTATGCAGGGGAGGGGCGGTGCGAGGGATTTAATCTGCCCTATAAACAAAACCCCCGGCCTGGGCCGGGGGTTCTGGTATCACTCGTCGAGGAAGGAGCGCAGATGCTCGCTTCGCGTCGGGTGGCGTAGCTTGCGCAGCGCCTTGGCTTCGATCTGACGGATCCGCTCACGCGTTACGTCAAACTGTTTGCCCACTTCTTCGAGCGTATGGTCGGTGTTCATGTCGATACCGAAACGCATGCGCAGTACCTTGGCTTCACGGGCAGTGAGGCCGGACAGCACTTCGCGGGTCGCTTCTTTCAGGCTTTCAACGGTAGCTACATCGATTGGCGACTGCATGGTCGAGTCTTCGATGAAGTCACCCAGATGAGAGTCTTCGTCATCACCGATCGGGGTTTCCATGGAGATCGGCTCTTTAGCGATCTTCAATACCTTGCGGATCTTGTCCTCAGGCATTTCCATGCGTTCGCCCAGCTCTTCCGGGGTCGGTTCGCGACCCATTTCCTGCAGCATCTGACGGGAAATGCGGTTGAGCTTGTTGATCGTCTCGATCATGTGCACCGGAATACGGATGGTGCGGGCCTGGTCGGCAATCGAGCGAGTGATCGCTTGACGGATCCACCAGGTGGCATAAGTCGAGAACTTGTAACCACGACGGTATTCGAACTTGTCCACCGCTTTCATCAGGCCGATGTTGCCTTCCTGGATCAGATCGAGGAATTGCAGGCCGCGGTTGGTGTACTTCTTGGCGATCGAGATCACCAGACGCAAGTTGGCTTCAACCATCTCTTTCTTCGCGCGGCGGGCCTTGGCCTCACCGATCGACATGCGACGGTTGATGTCCTTGATTTCTGCGATGGTCAGGCCGGTCTCGGTTTCCAGCGCGATCAGCTTCTGCTGGCAACGGATGATGTCCGGCTGCACACGACCAATGGCTTCGGCGTATTTGCTCTTGCCTTTGGCCAGGGCGTCGGACCAGCTTTCGTCGACTTCGTTGCCCGGGAACTGACGCAGGAAATCGGCGCGTGGCATACGTGCATCACGTACGCACAGTTGCATGATCGCGCGCTCTTGCTGACGCAGACGATCCAGGGCACTGCGAACACGCTCGACCAGGGCTTCGAATTGCTTCGGCACCAGTTTGATCGGCATGAACAGCTCGGCCAGTGCCAGCAACTCGGCAATCGCTGCCTTGTTGTTGCGACCGTGCTTTTTCAGGGCCTTGCGGGTGATTTCCATCTGATCGGACACAGCGCCAAAACGCTGGGCAGCGATGACCGGATCCGGACCGCTTTCGGCTTCTTCTTCATCATCCGAAGATTCGGCGTCATCGTCGTCGGTGTCGTCGTCAGCCTTGGCGGCTTTCGCATCGATCGGCGGCGGTATTTCGGCGGCTGGCGGCGCAATGCCGTCGTCCGGATCGATATAACCACTCAGCACGTCGGACAGGCGACCGCCCTCGGTGGTGACGCGAGTGTACTCGGAGAGAATGTGGTCAACCGTGCCAGGGAAGTGCGCAATAGCGCTCATCACTTCACGGATGCCCTCTTCGATACGCTTGGCGATTTCGATTTCGCCTTCACGAGTCAGAAGCTCGACCGTACCCATTTCACGCATGTACATGCGCACTGGGTCAGTGGTGCGACCGATATCGGTCTCCACCGCTGCCAACGCAGCGGCTGCTTCTTCCGCAGCGGCCTCGTCGGTATCGGCGTCGGCCAACATAAGGGCGTCCGCATCCGGAGCACTCTCGTGTACGGGGATCCCCATGTCGTTAATCATGCGGATGATGTCTTCCACCTGCTCCGGATCTGAAATATCCTCGGGCAGGTGGTCGTTGACCTCGGCGTAAGTCAGATACTTCTGCTCACGACCCAGTTTGATCAACTCAATAATACGAGACTGCTGTTGCGCTTTTCCGGACATAACACCCTATCCACTGAAGGTCTTGGCGGGCAAAAAACAAGCCGAGGATTATACCTGAGCTATGACCTCACGCGCCAGTTGAGGTCGGGTTTGATGCGGAAACATTGCGACTTAAAAGGTCGCGCAGTTGATTTTTCTCTTCGGCGCTCAGTTCGCTTTGACGCGCTTTTCTGAGCAACTGTTCCAGATTTCGCTCGCGTTGACGGGCTGACAAGCTAGTAATGGTGTCGAAAAACTGTTGTTCAAGGTTTTCTCCATCAATCAGCCACTCCTTTTCCGCCAGCGCCTTGAGCAAGCGACCCTGTTCAGTGCCGTGCCATCGCGCGATCAACTGAAATGAGTTTAGCTTGGGATTCTTCTGTACGGCTTCGAGCAGCGCCACAAGCAGCTGGGCGTTGGTCTGATTTTCGTCCGCAATGTGCCCGGCGTCCTCGACGCGCTCGGCCAGTTGCGGGTGGTGAAGCAAGGTTCGCAGGGCGGTCAGGGTCGGTGATTCGACGCCAATCGGCGTGCGCGGGCGTTGCTGATCGCGATCGCCGCCACGCTTGCCGTTCTTGTCCCAGGGTTTCTTGTCCCATTTCTTGCCGCCGGCGCCGGGTTTCTTCGGCGTCCACTCCTGCTGCGGCACATACATGTCCTGTGCCTGCGGCTGATGGTAGTCGCTGTAGTCCGGCATTGCGTCGTAATCGATGCCCGGATCGTAGGCCGGCGGCGCTTCCTGTGGGGCGCTCTGGGCGAGCTGACTGACGGTTTCACTGCTCAGGCCGGTGATTTCGGTCAGGCGCTGCCGCATCAGAATGCGCAGGTTGGCCCCGGGCACTTTGTCGATCAACGGTGCAGCAAGGGTGGCCATGTGGGCCTTGCCCTCGAGCGAGCGCGGATCGGCTTCTTCGGTCAGTTGCTGGAAGAAATAGTCCGCCAGCGGCTGCGCATGCTGATTGATGCGCGCCTTGAAGGCGTCGGTGCCTTCGGCGCGGACCAGAGTGTCCGGGTCTTCACCTTCGGGCAGAAACAGGAAACGCGCGCGGCGCCCGTCCTGCAGGCACGGCAGTGTCGCTTCCAGCGCGCGCCAGGCGGCGTTGCGGCCGGCCTGGTCGCCGTCGAAGCAGAACAGAACGTTCGGCACGACGCGAAACAGGCGCTTGAGGTGTTCTTCACTGGTCGCGGTGCCCAGGGTCGCGACGGCATTGCGCAAGCCTTGCTGGGCGAGGGCGATGACGTCCATGTAACCCTCGACGACGATGATTTCGTCGAGGTTGCGGTTGTTCTTGCGTGCTTCATAGAGGCCGTAGAGTTCCTGGCCTTTATGGAAGACCGGGGTTTCCGGCGAGTTCAGGTATTTCGGTTTGTCGTCGCCCAGTACTCGGCCACCGAAAGCGATGATCCGGCCGCGAGTATCGCGGATCGGGAACATCACGCGGTCGCGGAAGCGGTCATAGCGTTTGCCGGTTTCGGCGTTTTCGATCAGCAGGCCGGCGTCGATCATGGCCTTCTGCTGCAGGGTATCGCTGCTCAAGTGTTTGAACAGGTTGTCCCAGCCCGGCGGCGCGAAGCCGAGGCCGAAGTCTCGGGCGATCTCGCCGGTCAGTCCGCGGCCCTTGAGGTAATCTACGGCGGCTTTGCGCGCGGGATGGCTCTTGAGTGCCTGCCGGTAAAAGTCGGCGGCGGCGGTCAGTAGCGGGTACAGCGGCGAATCGGTCGGCTGCCGCGGTTTGTGCGGGCGGCCGCTTTCTTCGCGGGGGATCTCCATCCCGGCGGCTTTGGCCAGATCTTCGACGGCCTGGGGGAAATCCAGGTTGTCGTGGTCCATGAGAAAGCCCAGGGCGTTGCCGCCGGCGCCGCAACCGAAGCAGTAATAGAACTGCTTGTCGGGGCTGACGCTGAACGACGGAGTTTTCTCTTTATGGAACGGGCAGCAGGCGGTGTAGTTCTTGCCGGCCTTTTTCAGTTGCACGCGCGAGCTGACCACGTCGACGATGTCGGTGCGGTTCAGGAGGTCGTCAATAAAGCTCTGGGGAATCAGCCCGGCCATGGCGTTCTCGTCTGTGCAGTAATGAGTCCGATGCGAAGGGCGGCCGGACGCAGGTCTTGAGTGAAGCGCACGTGATGGGTGGCTCGACCGGTGTCGTTTGCGTGATCGCTGTCGGGAAGTGTATCTGCCGAAAATCCACTGACGTTAGTTCTTATCAGTCTTCGACTATTTGAAAGTGTTGCGCTGAATCCGCTGACGGCCGATAAATGGCCTCGGATAGCTCAATAAAGCGGGCACGCATGCAGGTGCCTTGGGCTGATCGTCGTGAGAGGAATCAGTGGGTGTGCTCGTCAGTAGCCTTGAAAGGCTCGTCAGAAAAGACGTGCACCGCTGGCAAAAAAGCCAGGTCTGACGTGTGAAGCAGATTTGTCTCGGTCGCATGTGCGGCTTCGACGGTGAAGCATCAAGCGTTTTACGCAAATGCCATTAGCCCGGCTGAGGGCCGGGCTTAGGCAAGAAGCTTGCTACGAACGTCTGTGTATTAGTACAGGCGAACGGCGCGGCGCTGTTCGCGCTGAACTTTCTTGGCGTGACGCTTAACAGCGGCTGCTGCTTTGCGCTTACGCTCAGAAGTTGGCTTCTCGTAAAATTCGCGGCTACGAACTTCAGCCAGTACACCGGCTTTTTCGCAGGAGCGCTTGAAACGACGCAGAGCTACGTCGAAGGGTTCGTTCTCTTTAACTTTGACGGCTGGCATCCAGAGCTACCTTCATTCATTACCGGGGTCAACATCCTCGCGGCAAAAGAGCACTTGAAGACGTCGGTTTTTAAGGGTTGCGGATGTTAACCCCTCATCGCTCGGAATGCAAAGCCTCTGATCGAAAACCGCTAGTCGGGGCATCGCGTGGCGACTATTATGCGCGCCTTCGAATTCAGCCTAAACAAGGCGCAAACCCATGCTAGTACTGGGATTAGAAACCTCCTGCGACGAAACCGGCGTCGCATTATACGACAGCGAACGCGGCCTGCTGGCCGACGCGCTGTTCAGTCAGATCGATCTGCACCGCGTCTATGGCGGTGTGGTGCCGGAGCTGGCCTCGCGTGACCACGTCAAACGCATGCTGCCCTTGATTCGTCAGGTGTTGGCCGAAGCCGACTGCGTGCCGACAGAGATCGACGCCATCGCCTATACCGCAGGCCCCGGCCTGGTCGGGGCGCTGCTGGTCGGTGCTTCCTGCGCTCAGGCGCTGGCGTTTGCCTGGGGCATTCCGGCACTCGGTGTGCACCACATGGAGGGCCACTTGCTGGCGCCGATGCTGGAGCCAAAACCGCCGGAGTTTCCGTTCGTCGCTTTGTTGGTTTCCGGTGGTCATACGCAGCTGGTTCAGGTCGATGGCATCGGCCAATACAGCCTGCTCGGCGAGACCCTCGACGATGCCGCCGGTGAAGCGTTCGACAAAACCGCAAAAATGATGGGGCTCAATTACCCGGGCGGGCCGGAAATCGCCAAGCTGGCGGAGAAAGGCGTTGCAGGGCGTTTCACATTCCCACGCCCGATGTGTGATCGCCCGGGGCTGGATTTCAGCTTCAGTGGCCTCAAGACCTTCGCCCTCAACACCTGGCAGCAATGCGTCAGCGCCGGGGACGACAGCGAGCAAGCCCGTTGCGACATTGCGCTGGCGTTCCAGCAGGCCGTGGTGGAGACTTTGACCATCAAGTGCAAGCGTGCCCTGAAACAGGCCGGGATGAAGCGTCTGGTGATCGCCGGCGGCGTCAGCGCCAACAAGGCGTTGCGCGTTTCGCTGGAAAAGATGCTCGGTGACATGAAGGGCGATGTGTTCTATGCCCGTCCCGAGTTCTGCACCGACAATGGCGCGATGATCGCGTTTGCCGGTTGCCAGCGTTTGCAGGCCGGTCAGCAGGAAAGTCTGGCGATCAGCGTGCAGGCACGCTGGCCGATGGAGCAGTTGTCGGCGCTGTGATGAGTGGCGTTGATGAGCGGTATTTAAAAATGCCGTTCGCGCCCGGCAAACAGGTCGCGTAGATTGCCGCGGTGGCGCCAGACGATCAGTAGCGTCAACGCGCTCATCGGCAGCAGCGCCTCCGGTTCCTGCCAGGCCAGCAATGGCAGGGTCAGGGGCGTGGCGATCAGCGCCGCCAGCGAGCTGGTGCGGGTCAGGTAGAACGTCAGTAGCCAGGCGCACACCGCCAACAGTGCGGCGGGCGGATACAGGCCCAGCAGCATGCCGGCAGCGGTGGCGACGCCTTTGCCGCCGCGAAAGCGGAAGTACAGCGGGAACAGGTGACCGATCACGGCGCAGACGCCGATCCAGGCCTGATCCTGTAGCGAAAGGCCCACGGCCGCTGCGATCAGCACCGGCACCAGGCCTTTGCACAGATCACCCAGCAAGGTCAGGATCGCGAGTTTGCGGCCGGCCAGGCGCAGCATGTTGGTGGCGCCGGCATTACCCGAGCCACTCATTCGCGGATCCGGGTTTCCGGTCAGGCGGCTGAGCAAAATGGCGAAGGACAGAGAGCCGAGCAGGTAGGCGAGAGTCGCCAGTAACCAAAACATGCTAACTATTCCGGGCGAGGACGCCCTGATTCTAACGGCGCATTGCGCCCTTGTCGTGCAGCGGAGAAAAGTGCTTGGACAGAGTGTTTATCGAGGGCCTGGAAGTCGACACCGTGATCGGTGCCTACGACTGGGAGCGCGGCATCCGACAGTGTCTGCGTCTTGACCTGAGCTTCGCCTGGGACAATCGCCCGGCAGCGGCCGGTGACGACCTGACCCTGGCGCTCGATTACGCCAGTGTTTCCACGCGTATCCAGGCCTTTGCCGAGCAGGCGCAGTTCCAACTGGTCGAGACCTTTGCCGAGCGTCTGGTCGAAGTGCTGATGGCCGAGTTCAAAATCACCTGGGTTCGCCTGAAACTGACCAAGCCTGGCGCTGTGCCGGCGGCCAAGGGTGGCGTGGGCGTGGAGATCGAGCGCGGATGTCGCTGACTCAGGTGTACCTCGGGCTCGGTAGCAATATCGAGCGCGAAACCCATTTGCGCGCCGGGCTCGATGCTTTGGCGACATTCTTGGTGGATATCCGCTGTTCGGCGGTGTTCGAGAGCCAACCGGTGGGAATCAAGAGCGGACCGTTCTTCAACTTCGTGGTCTCGGCGTTTACCGATCTGCCGTTGATGGAGCTTGATCGGCGCTTGAAATTCATCGAGGCCGATAACGGTCGCTATGCACCGGACCGCAAGGGTTTGCCGCTGGATATCGACGTGCTGTTGTACGGCGACCTGACGGGTAACTTCGACGGTTTGATCCTGCCCCGTGCCGAAATCCTGAAAAACGCCTTTGTGCTGTGGCCGCTGTCGCTGATTGCGCCGGATCGGGTGCATCCGGGGGTGGGAAAAAGCTTCGCGGCGTTGTGGGCCGAGGCGCAGATCGATCAGGTGTTGGCGCCGGTGGCTTTTGAATGGCGCGGCGCGCAACTGACCCCACCGAATCTTTTGATCTTGCCTTAGCGGCTTTCCTTGTATGCCTTCAACGCCTTGAGTCGTTCACGCTTGAGTGCTTCACCCAACTCCGGGCCCTTGAATCCCTTCTCCAGCAACGGTTGCACCGCCACGCCACGCGCGACAGTAGCTGCGCCGCGCAGATAATCCGCCTGTGGATAACTGCGCTGCTCCAACCCTTTGCGTCCTCGTGCATCCATCTCGCACGCGACGATGAATTCCTCAAAACGCTGCGGGCGGCGATACACGTCAAAACTCTGCAGTAATTCCAGCAAGGTCGACGCCTTCAGTTCCAGTGCACGGTGACCATGGGTGTGGTACTGGCCGACCAGCAGCGCGAGTTCCTGACAATCCTTCGGGGCCTTGAAGCGTTCGTTGACCGCTTTGATCAGCTTCAGCCCTTTGTGCTCGTGGGCGATGTGCCGTGGCCATTCTTCTTCCGGTGTCAGGCCTTTGCCGAGGTCGTGCAGCAGGCAGGCCCAGCGCACGGTCAGCGGCTGTTTGTGCCGTGCCGCTTGTTCGAGCACGCTCAGGGTGTGGATGCCGCTGTCGATTTCCGGGTGATGAGCCTCCGGTTGCGGTACGCCAAACAGCGCATCCACTTCCGGCATCAAGACCTTCAATGCGCCGCAGTCGCGCAGTACCTGAATGAACACCTGTGGCTGATCTTCCATCAGTGCCCGGGAGATCTCTTTCCAGCTGCGCTCGGCGGTCAGGGCTTGCAGCTCGCCGGACTCGCTGAGCTGACGCATCAGCTCAAGGGTCTCAGGGGCAACGGTAAAACCCAGTCCGGCATAGCGAGCAGCGAAGCGAGCAACGCGCAGTACCCGGAGCGGATCTTCGGCAAACGCCGGGGAAACGTGGCGCAGGATTCGATTTTCGAGGTCGCGTTGGCCGTGATAAGGGTCGGTCAGATTCTGCTGACCGTCCTCAGCCATTGCGTTGATCGTCAGATCGCGGCGAATGAGGTCTTCTTCAAGGCTGACTTCGGGGCTGGCGTGAAAGGTGAAGCCACCATACCCACGGCCGCTTTTACGCTCAGTGCGGGCGAGGGCGTATTCCTCGCCGGTTTTGGGATGAAGGAACACCGGAAAATCCGCGCCGACCGGGCGATACCCCTGGGCGAGCATCTCTTCTGTCGTGGCACCGACCACTACCCAATCGACATCGGTAACCGGTAGCCCGAGCAGGCGATCACGTACTGCGCCGCCGACCTTGTAAATCTGCATAAAAAACCTCCGTTGGCCCGACAGGATAACCCTTGCGCCGGACTTTCGGAGGTCAAAACCGGATCAAAGATGAATGACGGCCAGATCGAGCCTGCCGTAATCCCCTTCACTGTGTTCGTTGCGTGGCGGTACGTGGTGAGTTTTCATGATCTGGTCGCCCTGCAGGGTTTCCAGGTGAATGTCGAAGCCCCACAACCGATGCAGATGTTTGAGTACCTCTTCGGTGGAATCGCCCAATGGTTTGCGGTCATGCTGCTGATGACGCAGGGTCAGGGAACGGTCGCCGCGCCGGTCGATGCTGTAGATCTGCACGTTCGGCTCGCGGTTGCCGAGGTTGTATTGCGCGGCCAGGGTTTCACGAATGATCCGGTAACCGGTTTCGTCGTGGATCGCCGGTACCAGCAGATCGTCCTTCTGGTCGTCATCGAGGATGCTGAACAGCTTGAGGTCGCGGATGACCTTGGGTGACAGGTACTGCAGGATGAAGCTCTCGTCCTTGAAGCTGCTCATGGCGAACTTGATGCTCGACAGCCAGTCGGAACCGGCGATGTCCGGGAACCAGCGCCGGTCCTCCTCGGTAGGGTTTTCGCACATGCGGCGGATGTCGCGATACATCGCGAAACCCAGTGCATAAGGGTTGATCCCGCTGTAGTAAGGGCTGTCGAAACCTGGCTGGAACACCACGCTGGTGTGCGAGGTGAGGAATTCCATCATGAATCCGTCGGTCACCAGGCCTTCGTCATACAGGTCGTTCATCAGCGTGTAGTGCCAGAATGTGGCCCAGCCTTCGTTCATCACCTGGGTCTGGCGTTGTGGATAGAAGTACTGGGCGATCTTGCGCACGATGCGCACGATTTCCCGCTGCCACGGCTCCAGCAGCGGGGCGTGTTTTTCGATGAAGTACAGGATGTTTTCCTGCGGCTCGGCCGGGAAGCGGGCGTTGTCCTTGTCGCTGTATTTGTCTGCGCCTTTGGGGATGGTGCGCCACAGATCGTTGATCTGCTTCTGCATGTGTTCTTCGCGGTCCTTTTGCCGCCGGCGTTCTTCTTCGGCGGAAATCGGATATGGACGTTTGTAGCGATCGACGCCGTAGTTCATCAGCGCATGGCAGGAGTCGAGCAAGTCCTCCACCGCATCGATACCGTGGCGCTCCTCGCACTGCATGATGTACTGCTTGGCGAACACCAGGTAGTCGATGATCGAACTGGCGTCGGTCCAGGTGCGGAACAGGTAGTTGCCCTTGAAGAAGCTGTTATGGCCGTAGCACGCGTGAGCCACCACCAGTGCCTGCATGCAGATGGTGTTTTCTTCCATCAGGTAGGCGATGCACGGGTCCGAGTTGATCACAATCTCGTAGGCCAGCCCCATCTGCCCGCGGCTGTAGGATTTCTCGGTGCTGAGGAAGTGTTTGCCATAGGACCAGTGGTGATAGCCCAGCGGCATGCCGACCGAGGCATAGGCATCCATCATCTGTTCGGCGGTGATCACTTCGATCTGGTTGGGATAGGTATCCAGGGCGTAGCCGGCCGCAATCCGGGCGATCTCGCGGTCGTAGGCCTGAATCAGCTCGAACGTCCATTCGGAGCCGGTGGAAATGGGTTGGCGTTTCTGCTCTTTGGCGGTCATGTCACTAACCTGCGCTGGAAGAGTTCACGGAAGACCGGATAGATATCCCCGGCCGAGACCAGCTGCTGCTGGGCAAACGTGTCGGAAAAGGCTTCGGCGATGCGTTCGTATTCGTACCAGAGGGCCTGGTGTTCGCGTGGGGTGATCTCCACATAAGTGTAGTACTGCACAAACGGCATGATCTGGTTGATCAGGATGTCGCGGCAGATCGGCGAGTCATCGTTCCAGTTGTCGCCGTCGGAGGCTTGTGCGGCGTAGATGTTCCACTCGTTGCTCGGATAGCGCTCGGCCATGATCTCCTGCATCAGTTTCAGGGCGCTGGAAACGATGGTGCCGCCGGTTTCCCGCGAATAGAAGAACTCTTCTTCGTCCACTTCCCGGGCGCTGGTGTGATGGCGGATGAACACCACGTCGATCTTGTCGTAGTTACGCTTGAGGAACAGGTACAACAGGATGAAAAAGCGCTTGGCGATATCCTTGGTGGCCTGGGTCATGGAACCCGAAACGTCCATCAGACAGAACATCACGGCTTTGGAGCTGGGGTTGGGCTGTTTGACCAGCAGGTTGTATTTCAAATCGAAGGTGTCGAGAAACGGCACGCGATGGATGCGCGCGCTGAGCCGCTCGATTTCCGCTTCAAGTTCCTGAATATCGCCGAAGTTGTCTGGTTCTTCGCGTTTGAGGCGTGCCAGCTCTTCTTTGGCTTCGCGCAGCTTGGCGCGGCTGCTGCCGGACAGCGCAATGCGTCGCGCGTGGGCCGAGCGCAGGGTGCGGATGATGTTTATCCGTGACGGGTTGCCTTCGTTGCTGATCCCTGCGCGAACGGTCTTGAAGGTGTCGGTGCCGCTCAGGTTGCGTTTGACCAGGTTGGGCAGTTCGAGGTCTTCGAACATGAACTCAAGGAATTCTTCCTGGGTGATCTGGAAGACGAACTCGTCCATGCCCTCGCCGGAATTGCCAGCCTTGCCCGGCCCGCGCCCGCCGCCACCTCCCGGTGGCCTGGCGATGTGTTCGCCGGCGGTGAATTCCTTGTTGCCGGGATGAACCACAGTCTGCTTGCCGCCGCGGCCGTGGTGAAGCACCGGTTCGTCGATGTCGCGACCGGGAATACTGATCTGCTCGCCGTGTTCCATGTCAGTAATGGAACGCCGGCTGACCGCCTCTTCGACAGCCTTCTTGATGTGATCACGGTAACGCCGCAGGAAACGCTGGCGGTTTACCGTGCTCTTGTTCTTGCCATTGAGACGTCGGTCGATCACATAGCTCATAGACCCCTCCGGGGAGCTTCAAGTCATAAGCCTCAAGCTGCAAGTGAAAGCTCTCCCGTTCCCGAAACCGGTCTCTGCTGTTCTCTTGCAGCTTGTCGCTAGAAGCTTGCAGCTGCTTTATTGCGATTTGCGGACCCGTAGGTACCATTCGGAAAGAAGCCGTACCTGTTTGTCGGTGTAGCCGCGTTCGACCATTCGAGTAACGAAGTCGTTGTGTTTCTGTTGATCCTCTTTGCTGGCCTTGGCATTGAAGCTGATGACTGGCAGCAGGTCTTCGGTGTTCGAGAACATTTTCTTCTCGATGACCACCCGCAGTTTTTCGTAGCTGAGCCAGGTCGGGTTCTTGCCGTTGTTGTTGGCCCGGGCGCGCAATACGAAGTTGACGATTTCGTTGCGGAAATCCTTCGGATTGCTGATGCCGGCCGGTTTCTCGATTTTCTCCAGTTCTTCGTTCAGCGCGACGCGGTTGAGGATCTCGCCGGTCTCCGGATCGCGATATTCCTGATCCTGAATCCAGAAGTCCGCATACAGCACGTAGCGGTCGAAGATGTTCTGGCCGTACTCGCTGTAAGACTCCAGATAAGCGGTCTGGATCTCTTTGCCGATGAATTCGATATAACGTGGCGCCAGGTATTCCTTCAGGTAACGCAGATAGCGCTCGCGGGTCTCGGCCTGGAACTGTTCCTGTTCGATCTGTTGTTCCAGCACATACAGCAGGTGCACCGGGTTGGCGGCGATTTCATGCGGATCGAAGTTGAACACCTTGGACAGGATCTTGAACGCAAAGCGGGTCGACAGACCGTTCATGCCCTCATCGACGCCCGCCGAGTCGCGGTATTCCTGGATCGACTTGGCTTTTGGATCGGTGTCCTTGAGGTTTTCCCCGTCGTAGACGCGCATCTTCGAATAGATGTTGGAGTTTTCCGGCTCCTTGAGGCGCGACAGCACGGTGAACTGCGCCAGCATCTTCAAGGTGTCCGGTGCGCAGTGGGCCTTGGCCAGGGAGCTGTTGAACAACAGCTTGTCGTAGATCTTCACCTCGTCGCTGACCCGCAGGCAGTACGGCACTTTGACGATGTAGATCCGGTCGATGAACGCTTCGTTGTTCTTGTTGTTGCGGAAGGTGTGCCACTCCGATTCGTTGGAGTGGGCGAGCAGGATCCCGGTGAACGGAATCGCCCCCAGCCCTTCGGTACTGTTGTAGTTGCCTTCCTGGGTGGCGGTCAGCAATGGGTGCAGCACCTTGATCGGTGCCTTGAACATTTCGACGAATTCCATCAGGCCCTGGTTGGCCCGGCACAGCGCACCGGAGTAGCTATAAGCGTCGGCGTCGTTCTGTGGGTATTCCTCGAGTTTGCGGATGTCGACCTTGCCCACCAGTGCCGAGATGTCCTGGTTGTTCTCGTCACCCGGTTCGGTCTTGGCCACGGCAATCTGGTTGAGGATCGACGGGTACAGCTTGACCACGCGGAACTGGCTGATGTCGCCACCAAATTCGGCCAGGCGTTTGGTCGCCCATGGCGACATGATCGTATTCAGGTAGCGCCGCGGAATACCGAAATCTTCCTCGAGGATCGCGCCATCTTCGGTGGCGTTGAACAGACCAAGGGGGGATTCGAATACCGGCGAGCCCTTGATCGCGTAGAAGGGCACTTTTTCAATCAGTTGTTTCAGCTTCTCGGCCAGGGATGATTTACCGCCGCCGACGGGGCCGAGCAGATAAAGGATCTGTTTCTTCTCTTCCAGACCTTGGGCGGCGTGGCGGAAATACGAGACGATCTGGTCGATGCATTCTTCCATCCCGTGGAAGTCTTCAAAGGCCGGATAGCGACGGATCACCTTGTTGGAGAAGATGCGTGACAGCCTCGAGTTGGTCGAGGTGTCGAGCAGTTCCGGCTCGCCGATGGCCAGTAACAGACGCTCGGCGGCGGAAACGTAAGCGCTGCGGTCTTTCTTGCACAGCTCCAGGTACTCTTGCAGCGAGAGTTCTTCCTGGCGTGTGGACTCGAAGCGTTGTTGGAAGTGGCTAAAGATACTCATGACGTCACCTCGCTCGATACGTGGAGCCGACGCCGGATCACTCAGTCGATGCTGGCAAACAACTGTTGTGGCAGCTGTTTGTTTACCCCCCAGAACACTTCCACGATCGACAATCGTGAAAGTCACTCCCGATGACCCGTGCGCCGGTGTACCGGCTCTCCCCTGATTTGGATGGCCTGGGCTTAAGGATAGTTGGGAATTCGGGAGGTAAAGGCGAGATACGTAATTATGTGTGGCAGACCGTTCGTCTGCCGCGCGCAGGCCCACGGCAGCCGGGGCCTGCGCGTGACAAAAAAAATTATTCGGCGGTGCCTTGCGCAGTTTCCGACGGATAAGTCGCACGCCACAGCTCGAAGCCGCCGTCCATGCTATAGACGTCGGAGAAGCCTTGGCTGACCAGATAGGCAGCTGCGCCCTGACTGGAATTGCCGTGGTAGCAGACGACAACAGTCGGTGCGTCGAGATCTGCACCTTGAATGAAAGCGTGCAGGGAGTGATTGTCCAAATGCTTCGAACCGCTGATATGCAGGGCAGCGAAAGTGGCGGGATCGCGGACATCGACCACTACGGCACCTTGCTCGCGCAGGGCCTGGGCCTGTTCCGGGGGGATTCGTTTGAATTCGCTCATGGCGGGTTCCTGTAGCTCGGCAGAATGCGCAGTCTAACGCGGTGCGCTGACTGGCGAAGTTTCGGGGATAAGTGGTGCGACAGTTGGCGCGAGTCCGCCGTGTTCGTCGCATTTGCACGACACGCGCTCGCCACTGTCGACGTTCATCAGGGTCAGGCTGCCGCCCCAGACACAACCAGTGTCGAGCGCCGAGATGCCCGGTTCGTGGACATCGCCTTCCAGCGCGGCCCAGTGACCGAAGATGATCCGCAGGCCGCGGGTCTTGCGCTCTTTGTGCTGGAACCACGGCTTGTAGCCCGGCGGCGCGGTGTCGAGGCCTTCCTTGCTCTTGAGATCGAGCTTGCCGTCGGCGGTGCAGAAGCGCATGCGGGTGAAATAGTTGGTGATCACGCGCAGGCGGGTGACGCCGGTGAGATCGCTGTCCCATTTCTCCGGCTCGTTGCCGTACATGCCATCCAGATACAGCGGAAACAGGTTGTCGTCACGCAGCGCAGCTTCGGCTTCGGCGGCGTACTTCAAGGCCTTGCGCAAGGACCACTGCGGAGGGATGCCTGCATGCACCATGGCGACGTCGCGTTGTTCGTCGTAGTGCATGAGTTTCTGCTGGCGCAGCCATTCGAGCAGGTCGGCCGCGTCGGGGGCCTCGAGAATCTCGCGCAGGGTGTCGGATTTTTTCAGGCGCTCGATGTTGTTGGCGGCAGCGAGCAGGTGCAGATCGTGGTTGCCGAGTACGCAGACCAGCGATTCACGCATGCCATACAGAAAACGCAGGGTTTCCAGTGAATGCGGGCCACGGTTGACTAGGTCACCGACCAGCCACAGTCGATCGAGTGCCGGGTCGAAAGCCACTTGCTTGAGCAGGCATTTGAGCGGGTCGAGGCAGCCTTGCAGGTCGCCGACGGCATACGTCGTCATCAGTGCAGGGCTCCGGGTACGGCGAGACGGAAGGGCTTGATGATCGCGTCGAAATGCTTGCCATCGGTGGCGAGCATTTCGTAGGTGCCCTGCATGGTGCCGACCTTGGTGGTCATCACTGTGCCGCTGCTGTAGGTGTGGCTTTTACCGGCATCGATCAACGGTTGTTGGCCGACCACGCCAGCGCCGCGCACTTCCTCTACATGACCATCACCGTCGGTGATCACCCAGTGTCGCGACATCAGGCGAGCGGGCTTCTCGCCATTGTTCTGCACGGTGATGGTGTAGGCGAAGGCGAAGCGGTCTTGCTCGGGTTGCGATTGGTCTGCCAGGTAGTGGGTAACGACACTGACGTCGACCTGATAACGAGGATCGGACATGCAAAAGGGCCTTAAGCAAAGCGGAACGCGGGGCGTAGCTGATGGGGGTCAGTCTAGGCAAGTATCGGGCAGTAAACCAGAGTGGCGTCCTGCCCGATAGCGTTCATCGCCTGTCAGTCGGCGATGGGGGCGGGGGCTTGCTCGCTGAGCTTGTCGGCCAGACGCACGAACGCGGCGAGGTCCAGTTGCTCGGGACGCAGGC
Organism: Pseudomonas serboccidentalis; assembly: GCF_028830055.1. Lineage (NCBI taxonomy): Bacteria > Pseudomonadati > Pseudomonadota > Gammaproteobacteria > Pseudomonadales > Pseudomonadaceae > Pseudomonas > Pseudomonas serboccidentalis. The sequence goes on along the minus strand of NZ_CP101655.1, from coordinate 870,737 downwards.
TGCCGTCGACGCCGGCGGCTTCGATTTCGGCGGCCGTCATCAATTGCTTGAGGGTGTTGCGCAGGGTCTTGCGACGCTGGTTGAAGGCTTCACGAACGACGCGCTCCAGCAGGCGATGATCCTTGGCCGGGTGCGGCAGCACCGCGTGCGGCACCAGACGGACGATCGCCGAGTCGACTTTCGGCGGCGGGTTGAATGCGCCCGGCCCCACGTTGAACAGGTGTTCCACGCGGCAGTGGTACTGAACCATGATCGACAGGCGACCCCAGTCACCACCACCCGGGCCCGCCGCCAGACGCTCGACCACTTCCTTTTGCAGCATGAAGTGCATGTCGCGGATGATGCCGGCGTTGTTCAGCAGGTGAAAGATCAGCGGTGTGGAGATGTTGTACGGCAGGTTGCCGACCACGCGCAGGCTGTTCGGTGCGGCGTTCAGCGTATTGAAGTCGAACTTCAACGCATCGCCCTGATGCAGGTTGAAGTTGCTCTTGCCGGCGAACTGCTGGTTGAGGATCGGAATCAGGTCCTTGTCCAGCTCCACTACGTCCAGTTGCGCGCCGGAGCTGAGCAGGCCGGCGGTCAGTGCGCCCTGGCCCGGACCGATTTCCAGCATGCGGTCGTCAGGCTTGGCGCTGATGGAGCGCAGGATGCGGTCGATGACGCCGGCATCGTGCAGGAAGTTCTGGCCAAAGCGTTTGCGCGCCTTGTGTTGGTATTGCTCGGTCATAAACGGGTCTCGGCCATCTGGTAGGCGGTTTCCAGGGCAACCTGCAGGCTGCCGGTGTCGATCTTGCCGCTGCCGGCCAGATCCAGGGCGGTGCCGTGATCAACCGATGTGCGGATGATCGGCAGGCCAAGGGTCACGTTGACCGCAGCGCCGAAGCCTTTGTACTTCAGCACGGGCAGGCCCTGGTCGTGGTACATCGCCAGCACTGCGTCGCAGTGCTCCAGATATTTGGGGGTAAACAGAGTGTCGGCAGGCAGCGGGCCACGAAGGTCCATGCCCTCGCCGCGCAGGCGCTCTAAGGTAGGTTCGATGATGTCGATTTCTTCATGGCCCAGGTGTCCGCCTTCACCGGCGTGCGGGTTGAGTCCGCAAACCAGGATGCGTGGCCGGGCGATGCCGAATTTGTCTTGCAGGTCGGCGTACAGAATCCGCGTGACCCGCTCCAGCCGCTCCGGTGTGATCGCATCGGCAATCTCGCGCAGGGGCAGGTGGGTGGTAACCAATGCCACGCGCAAACCGCGGGTGGCGAGCATCATCACCACTTGAGCGGTATGGGTCAGGTCGGCGAGAAACTCCGTGTGCCCGGAGAAGGCAATGCCGGACTCATTGATCACGCCCTTGTGCACGGGGGCGGTGATCATCCCGGCGAAATCGCCGTTCAGGCAGCCGTTGCCGGCGCGGGTCAGGGTTTCGAGGACGAACGCGGCGTTGGCCTTGTTCAGTTGCCCGGCAACCACGGGGGCGCTGAGCGGGGTGTCCCAGACGTACAGGCTGCCTGCCGGCGCCGGCGCGTCCGGCCATTGACCGGGTGCCACCTCCAGCAAAGTGACGGCCAGCCCCAACTGCGCGGCCCGCTCAAGGAGCAGGTCGCGGCTGGTGATGGCAATCAGGGGGTGTGGCTGGGCTTGCGAGGCGAGCAGCAGGCACAGGTCGGGACCGATGCCGGCTGGTTCGCCGGGTGTCAGCGCGAAACGCTTGGGTTTCACTGCGCTGCCTGGTCTGCACCAGGGAGTTTGATTTCTACGTAGGCTTCTTCACGAATCTGACGCAGCCAGTTTTGCAGCTCTTCATCGTATTTTTTGTTACGCAGAACAGTCATCGCTTGTTGCTCGCGGGCCTGCTCGGTGCTGTCGGTGGCGCGGCGGCCAAGGACTTCCAGCACGTGCCAGCCGTACTGGGTCTGGAACGGCTTGGACAGCTGACCTTGCGGGGTCTTGGCCATCACTTCGCGGAATTCCGGTACCAGTACGCTCGGGTCGATCCAGTTCAGGTCGCCGCCGTTGAGTGCCGAGCCCGGGTCTTCGGAGTAGTTCTTCGCCAGTTCAGCGAAGTCTTCACCCGCCAGAATGCGGTCGTACAGCGATTGCACCAAAGCTTTGGTCTTGGCTTCATCACGGATCGGGCTTGGCTTGACCAGGATGTGGCGCACATGCACCTCATCGCGCATCTGGGCTTCGCCACCACGTTTTGCCAGCAGCTTGAGGATGATGAAACCACCCGGGGTGCGTGCAGGTTGAGTGATGTCGCCAACGGCCATGCTGCTCAGCTCACGGTCGAACGGCGGTGGCAGTTGTGCGGCTTTACGCCAGCCCATGTCGCCGCCTTCCAGTGCGTTGTCGCTGCCGGACTTGGCCACGGCCATCTGACCGAAGTCAGCGCCTTGCTTGAGTTGCTGGTAAACGTCCATCGCCTGACGGTAAGCGCTCTGAATCGCTTCAGAGTTGGCGCTTTCCGGCGTTGGAATCAGGATGTTGGCCAGGTGCAGCTCTTCGGACAGTTGCATCTTGCCCAGGTCGGAGGCGAGGAAGTTCTTCACTTCCTGCTCGGAGACCTGGATGCGTTCTGCCACGCGGCGCTGACGCACACGGCTGATGATCATCTCGCGCTTGATCTGGTCACGGGCGTCGTCATAGTTCAGACCGTCGTGAGCCAGAGCCGCGCGGAATTGGTCCACGGTCATGTTGTTGCGCTGGGCGATAGTGCCAACAGCCTGGTTCAGTTCTTCATCGGTGATGCGGATGCCGGAACGCTCGCCGATCTGCAGTTGCAGGTTTTCGACGATCAGGCGCTCGAGCACCTGCTGATCCAGCACGCCCGGAGGCGGCATGCCGCCGCGACGCTTGGCAATGGTCTGCTGAACTTCGTGGACACGCTGGTCCAGTTGGCTCTGCATGACCACATCGTTATCAACGATAGCGACCACTTTATCGATGGACTGTACTGCGGCGTTGGCCGCAGTACCCAGGAACAGCGCGCCCAGCAGCAGCGGGCGCAGACAATCAGAAAGCTTGGTCTTCACGTTGACGATAACCTTGGATGCCTTTGTCGAGGAAGCTCTCTACCTTGGCGCCAGTCAGGCCGCCGAGTCCCTTCAGAACAATTTGGAGGAAGACGCCGTGGTCGCCTTTTTCGTTTTGCGGAGCTTCCTGACTGAATTCGTCGTAGGAAACCCAGTAACGGTTGATCAGGCGCAGTTTCCAGCAGCAGTTGTCGTACTCGAAACCACCGAAGGCTTCCAGCGTACGGTTGCGGTTGTAGTCGTACTGCCAGCGGCTGATCGCGCTCCACTGCGGAACGATCGGCCAGATGACCGAGAAGTCATGCTGCTGGATCTTGTAGTAGTCCTTCACGTAGCCAGGCTGACCCGGTGTGCCGTAGTCGCCGCCACCCACCGACCATTTACCGGTGTTCTGGTCGTAACGAACCTGGTCGTTGCGATAGCGATAACCGACGTTGACCACCTTGTTCGGGTTGTCTTCAGGCTGGTAGTGGAACATCGCGCTACCCGAGCGAGGGCTGCGGCTGTCCGGGTCCCAGTTGTAGTCGGCCGTGGTGCGCCAGTCGCGGTTCCAGCGGTATTCGTATTCCAGCGCGTAGGGCGATACGTCGGACTGCGCATCTTTACGATCCTTGAACGCGACGCCTGGCAGTTGGACTTCACGATCCTTGAAGTAGTACGCCTGGCCGACGCTGATACGTTGACGCTCGAAACCGCTGTCTTCGATCCAGCGGCTGGTCACACCGAGCGACAGCTTGTTCTCGTCGCCGACACGGTCGGAGCCGGAGAAGCGGTTGTCGCGGAACAGCGACGCGTAGTTGAAGGTGTATTCACTGGTATCGAATACCGGAATGTCTTCCTGATCGACCTTGGGTACATAGAGGTAGAACAGACGCGGTTCCAGGGTCTGGCGATAGTTCTTGCCGAAGTACGACGTGTTGCGGTCGAAGTACAGGCCGCTGTCGATGCTGGCAATCGGCACACCACGGTTCTGGTTGCTGTCGAACTTGCCATTGAGCTTCTGGTTTTCCGGCGACATTGCAGCAATCTGCGATTTGCCAGTGCCGTCCAGATCCAATTGGTACTGGGTGTACTGATACTTGAGCGATGGCTTGAGGAAGCCATAGGTCCAGTTCATCGGCAGGCTGACGCCTGGCTTCAGATTCAGACGGTCGCCGTTGGCGCGCGCCAGGCCCTGAACGTTTGTATCCAGGCGCGGCGAGATGGTGCCATCTTCATCGGTAAAGTTGCCGTTTTGCAGATCACGATCAAACCGCACAATCTCGGTCTCGTAATCGAAGTTCAGACCTTCTGGGTGATACGGCAGCTGACCATTGAAGGTGATCTGCGGCAGACGACCGTAAGGCGTGATGTTCGAAACAGTAGCCAGTTGGTACTGCTGAGCATTCAGGCGTGCGACGTAGCTGTCACCGCGGTAGGTCACCGAACCCTGCTGGTTCACGTAGTCGGCGCTCTTCACACCGATCTGATCGGTGGTCAGGTCCTGGAAGTAGTACGGATCGCTGATCTTGGTGTAATCAACCTGAGTCATCACACGGGAGTCGAGACCACCCTTGTGCTGCCAGTTGTACATGTAGCGATTTTTTTCGTAGTCGGTCTGCTTGCTGCGATCGGTATCTTCGTCGTTCAGATACGCCGCACCGAACTGGCCTTCGCTGGACTTGGTCAGGTAGCGGAATTCGCCTTCGACCAGCATGCCGCGCTTGCTCATGTAACGTGGGTACAACGTGGCGTCGTAGTTCGGCGCCAGGTTGAAGTAGTACGGAGTCACCAGCATGAAGCCGGTATCGCTGCCGGTGCCGATGGTCGGCGGCAGGAAGCCCGATTGGCGACGGTCGTCGATCGGGAAGTAGATGTACGGCGTGTACAGGATCGGAATGTCCTTGACCCGCAGCGTCACGTTGGTCGCGGTACCGAAGCCGGTGGCCGGGTTCAGGGTGATGTTGTTGCCCTTGAGCTGCCACGCGTTGCTGTTCGGTTCGCACGTGGTGTACGTGCCGTCCTTCAAGCGGATGATCGCGTTCTCGGCACGCTTGGCGTACAGCGCGTTACCGCGGATGCGCGATTTGTGCATCACGTATTCGGCGTTGTCGACCTTGGCTTCACCGGTATCGAGCTGCACATCGGCGTGGTCGCCGACGATCAGCGCGCCGTTGTCGCGGATGCGTACGTCGCCGTTGAGTTCGGCGCGGCTCTCGGCCTGATACAGGCTGGCCTCGTCGGACTCGACCTGCATGCTGCCCTGACGCAGAACCACGTCGCCGGCCAGCGTACCCACCTGATCTTCGGTGTTGTAGCGCGAGGCCTTGGCGCCGATAAAGGTCGGTGCGTCACTTTTATTCGTCTTGTCATTCATGCCAGGACGAATCGGTTCGATATAGGAACCAGAGCAGTAAGGACCGGTCTCGGCCAATTGGGCGGCGGTGAGCTTCTCGCGCGGAACCCAGTCGAGGTGACTGTAGTCTTCGCTACGGGATTTCAGGCCGCGGCCCTTGGCTTCGGTGACCAGCACAGGCTTGGCGCCGGTGTCGGAAGTCGAACCGTTCTGGGCCGGGGCTTCGCCGGCGGCGCTGACAGCGCTGCCGTCATGCACCGGACGCGGCGGCAATGCAGCCGCCGGCGTCTTGGGCGCACACGCCCAGCCACCCGTTGCCGAGACGGCGCAGTCATACTGCTCGGCGGCAACAACGAATTGACTGGCCAGAGGTTGCATAGCCAGCAGACTGCCGGTTACCAACAACGGAAATTTTTTACGAAACGCGGGGGATTTCAATGCCATCTTATTAGTCCGGGCTTCCTGCGTGCCATCTGCCCGCGGTGTGGGCCGCACGCCTCTCGATGGTCTGAAAAAGATGCTGGATAATAAAGCATGACCCGCTTGACGGCTAGCGCCGTCGGAGACCCTTGCAATGCCTGACCAAGATGTACGCTTGCAACACCTGAAAGTTTGGCTCGATGAGCAGTTGGCAATCCTGTTTGCAGATCAGGGCTGGGGCACCGTGCCCCCGGCCACGTTGACCGCGGCCAGCAGCGACGCGAGTTTCCGGCGTTATTTCCGCTGGGAAGGAGAGGGCCGCAGCTTCGTCGTGATGGACGCCCCACCCCCCCAGGAAAACTGCAAACCGTTCGTGGATATCGCCTTTTTGCTGGCGAAATCCGGAATTAACGTGCCGAAAATTTATGCAGAAGACCTCGAACGCGGATTTCTTTTGCTCAATGACCTGGGCAACAAGACCTATCTGGACGTGATCGACGGCGAAAATGCCGATGCTCTGTTCAGCGATGCCTTGCAGGCGCTGTTGGCTTTTCAGCAATTGCCGATGGTGGCACCGCTGCCGAGTTACGACGTGGCGCTGCTGCGCCGCGAGCTGGAACTGTTCCCCGAGTGGTACGTGAAGCGCGAGCTGGGTGTCGAGTTCGATTCGACCCAGCAACAACAGTGGCAACAGATCAGCGATCTGCTGATCGACAGCGCCCTGGCCCAGCCGAAAGTGCTGGTGCACCGCGACTACATGCCGCGCAACCTGATGCTCAGCGAGCCGAATCCCGGCGTGCTGGATTTCCAGGATGCGGTGTATGGCCCGGTCACCTACGACGTGACTTGCCTGTTCAAGGACGCCTTCCTCAGTTGGCCTGAAGAGCGGGTGCGTGGCTGGCTGGAGAATTACTGGCAGCAAGCCTCGGCGCTGAACATCCCGGTGCAGGCGGACTTCGAAGACTTCCTGCGTGCCAGTGACCTGATGGGCGTGCAGCGCCACCTGAAAGTCATCGGTATTTTTGCCCGCATCTGTCATCGCGATGGCAAACCGCGCTATCTGGCCGACGTGCCGCGCTTCTTCGCCTATATAGAGGCGGTGATTGCGCGTCGTCCTGAGTTGGCGGAGCTGCAGGCGTTACTCGCCAGTCTGCGTGGCGGAGTGACTGCATGAAGGCGATGATTCTGGCGGCAGGCAAGGGCGAGCGCATGCGCCCGCTGACCCTGACCACCCCCAAACCGCTGGTGCGTGCTGGCGGCGTGCCATTGATCGAATATCACCTGCGGGCGCTGGCGGCGGCCGGTTTCAGCGAAATCGTGATCAACCATGCCTGGCTCGGTCAGCAGATCGAGGATTACCTGGGCGACGGTTCGCAGTACGGCGTGAGCATCCAGTATTCGCCGGAAGGCGAGCCGCTGGAAACCGGCGGCGGGATTTTCCGCGCCTTGCCGTTGCTCGGTGACGATGCCTTCCTGGTGGTCAACGGCGACATTTGGACCGACTACGACTTCAGCGTGCTGCATCAACCGATCAATGGTCTGGCCCATCTGGTGCTGGCGGACAATCCGGCCCATCACCCGACTGGCGATTTCACCTTGACCGACGGGCAGGTGACCGATGGTCTGTCCGACGCGGCAACCCTGACCTACAGCGGCATCGCCGTGCTGCATCCGCAGTTGTTCGATGGCTGCACGGACGGCGCGTTCAAGCTTGCACCGCTGCTGCGCAAGGCCATGGCACAAGGGCAGGTCACGGGCGAGCGTCTGAAAGGTCATTGGGTGGATGTCGGAACGCACGAGCGTCTGGCCGAAGCTGAAGCATTGATAAAAGCGAGTCGTTGATATGTTGTGGCCAGGGACTCTGATTGGAGCCGGAGCGGGTTTTGCGATCGCCAGCATTCCGGGGGCCATGCTTGGGGCGTTGTTGGGGCAGGCGCTGGATCGGCGCCTGCATTTGCAGAGCTGGGGGCATCTGCGGGAAAAACTCGGCGGTCGGCCGATGTTGCGCAACGACGAACTGCTGTTCGTGTTGCTCGGGCGTCTGGCCAAGAGTGATGGGCGGGTGACGGACGGTCATATCCAGCAGGCGCGCAATGAAATGAACGCTCTGGAAATGAGCGAGCCGGCGCGGCGTCGGGCGATCGCCGCGTTCAATCGCGGCAAGTCCGGCGGTGACCATTTGCGCGGCTATCTACGGCGTCTGAGTGCCCAGCCCCATGCTGCCGAAGGCGTGTTGCGCGCCTGCTGGCGGATGGTCTGGGCCGACGGTCGCGCCGGCGTCAGCGAGCGTGAACTGTTGGCGCAGTGGGGCAAGTGGCTGGGGTGGACAACGCACCAGATCCAGGCGCTGGCCAGTGATTACGAGCCGCACAAACGCCCGATTGTCAGTGCGGCGGTGAGTTATCAGGAGGCGATGCGTCTGCTCGGCGTGTCGGTGACCAGCGAACCGGCGCAGATCAAGCGAGCTTACCGGCGCCTGCTCAGCCGTCATCATCCGGACAAGATTGCCGGCAGCGGTGCGACGCCGGAGCAGGTGCGTGAAGCGACCGAAAAAACCCGCGAGCTGCACAACGCGTTTTCGCTGATTCGGGCGCGGCGGGATTTTCGCTAGCGGTTAAAAGATCAAAAGATCGCAGCCTGCGGCAGCTCCTACCTTGGAAGGCGTTTCCTGTAGGAGCTGCCGCAGGCTGCGATCTCTTGATTTTGTTTGTGTCAGTCAGTCTTCTGTGGATTCAACCAACCGCGAACCCGGCGGAACAGTTGCTCCTGCTCAGCCGTTTTATCCGGCAATGCCTTGAGCGCGACCTGGCTGAACGCTGAAGTCTTCAAGCGCTTGCTGGCCTGCATGCGTTCCAGGGCTGCGTTGCGATCCAGCGCCTTGTCCATGTAGAAAATGTCGGCCGTCGGCAGCTTCAATGTCGGCGTCAGCTCGGCCAGTTGCGGTTGAGCCTTGGCCGGGGCCTGGGCGTCGACCATGACGAATTTTTCCACTTGGGCCGTTTGCCGCTCGCTCAGAAACCGCGCCGCCCAATAAGCCCCCGTGCCGTGACCCAGCACCACGATGTGCCGGGCACTTTGTTGTTCGGCGTAGGCAATCGCGGCGTCGATGCGGGTGAAGATGCGTTCGGCGTCAGCCTTGGCTTGCTCTTCACTGGTTTCAGCAACCACCTGCTCCGCGACTTCCGCTTCACCGCCCGCCGCCTGCTCGATCGGTTGCGCGGTGGTGGAATCCTTGCTGCCGCTTTCCGGGGCTTTCGGCGCCGCCGGGGTGGCAATCACCCGCGGTGCAATGGCATCGCTTTGCAGGTCAGGCAGGGTGATACTCAGACTGCTCCACTCGACGTCGGGCAATTTGCGTCGCAGCGGGCCGATGACTTGCGGCCAGTCAGCGGTTTCGCCGGCGCCGGGGACGATAATCACCGCGCCCTTGGGCTCGGCGGTGTTGGCCGGTTTCCACAGGGCGAGGAAGGTGTCGGTGCCGGCCTGCAATTGCTGCTGTTCTTGCGCCGGGACTTTGCGCTCGAGTGCTGCGGCCTCTTCCTGACTACGCTCAAGCAGTGGCTGGCGTTCGGTTGGTTTTTCAGCGGCCGGTTGCTCGGCGGTGGAGGCTGGCGCCGGATCGGCGGCTTCGACGGAAAACGCACAAGGCAGGATCAGCGACAGGCACAATGCTGGCATTGCCAGGCGGTAGACAGAGGGCATCGGTTATTCCAGGCCAGAAAAGTATCCCGGCAGCCTAATGGGTTGGTCAGAATTTGTCAGTGTACGAGACTTCAATGATGCGTTTTTGCTGCCTGTGGGTTATCGGCTGGTTGTGTTTTCCCTTGATGGGCTGGGCGGCGTCTGCGCCTGCGGCGCATGCAGTGTCATTGACCGCCAGCGAGCAGCAGTGGCTGGCGCAGCACCGAGAGCTGCGCGTCGGTCTGGTCCTGCAGGCGCCGTACGCGCAATACGACCGGCGCTTGCAGCGACTGTCCGGGGCCAACGTCGAATTGATGAAGTCACTGGCCAAGACGTTGAACGTCGAGTTGAGCTGGCGCAATTTTCAGGATCTGGCGCAACTGGAAGACGCTGCCCGCGAAGGTGAAATCGACATCGCCCCGGGGCTGACCCAGACCCCGGGCGCGCTGCGTCTGTGGCTGTTTTCCGATCCGTACATGCGCGTGCCGCAACTGGTGGTCAGCGATCAGAAGAGCAGCGGTGTGGTGGAGCTGGAGAAAGTCGACAGCCTGGCCCGCGTCGCCGTGCGCATGCCCAGCGCCACCGCCGATTATCTGCGCAGCAATTATCCGCACCTGAATCTGCAAGGCGTGCCGCTGGAGCGACAGGCGCTGCAACTGTTGTTGAGTCAGCAGGCGTCTTACGCCGTGGTGGATGAAGCGCAGCTCGGGCGCTTGTCCGCCGAACCTGAGTTCGCCGGGTTGGTGGTGGTCGGTGATATCGGCCTGCCGCAATTGCTGCGGGTCGCCACGCGACGCGACTGGCCGCAGCTGGCCGGGATTGTCGAAAGCGCCTTGCGAGCGATCCCGGCCAAGGATCTGGAGCGCCTGCACACGCAATGGCTGCAACCCAAATATCCGCGTCTGTCGGAGTCGCCGGGGTTCTGGCAGAACCTGAGCCTGTTGTTCGCCGTGCTGCTGCTCAGTTGCATCGCCATTGTCTGGTGGCAGCGCCGTCAGCAACACAGCCTTGAGCAGCGGTTACGGTCGGCGCGAGAAGACATCGCCCTGCGCGCTGCCAGTGAAGAAGCCTTGCGCCTGACCCAGTTTTCCATCGATCAAAGCACCGTCGGCATTCTCTGGGTCAACTGGGACAGCCATGTGCGCTACGCCAATCGTGCGGCGGAAACCATGCTCGGTTACCCACAGGGCGCGCTCATCGAGCGGCCGCTGATCGACTTCGAACCCGGCCTGCACATGGACCGCTGGCTCAACCTGTGGAAACGCGCGCGGGCCAGTGAAGAAGGGCCGCTGAGCTTTGAAACCAGCTGCGTGCGTGCCGATGGCAGTGTCCTGCCGGCGGACGTCTCGCTGAGTTTCCTGCGGTTTCGCGACAGCGAGTATCTGGTGGTTTATCTCACCGACGTCACCGAGCGTCGCCGCGCCTTGGCCGCCCTGCAGGAAAGTGAGGCGCGCCTGCAAGGCATTGCCGCCAACGTGCCGGGACTGGTGTTCCGCCTGGAGCGCGCGCCGGTGACCGGGCAGATCGATTTCGCCTACATCAGTGAGGGCAGCGAAAGCCTGGTGGGTTACGCACCGGCCGCCATCGCGCACCGTGACATGGGCCTGCGCAGTCTGGTGCATCCCGACGACAGGGCCAGTTACCACCAGACTCAGGATCAGGCGCTGGACACCGACAGTGACTGGTCGTGGCAGGGCCGCATCCTCACCCGTCAGGGCGAACAGCGCTGGGCCGAGATCAAGGCGATCACCCGGCAACTGGAGGACGGCGCCTATGTCTGGGACGGCATCGTCTGGGACATCAGCGAAAGCAAGCGCATCGAACTGGAACTGGCCGCGTCCCGTGAGCAGTTGCGCGAATTGTCGGCGCACCTGGAAAGCGTGCGTGAAGAAGAGAAGGCGCGCATTGCCCGGGAAGTACACGATGAGCTGGGGCAGATGCTCACGGTGCTGAAACTGGAAACCTCGATGTGCGAGCTGGCCTATGCGCAACTCGACCCGGGGCTGAACGAGCGGCTCAACAGCATGAAGCGCCTGATCGCCCAGTTGTTCCAGTTGGTGCGCGATGTGGCGACGGCGCTGCGCCCGCCGATCCTCGATGCCGGGATCGCCTCGGCGATTGAATGGCAGGCGCGGCGGTTCGAGGCGCGCACGCAGATTCCGTGTCTGGTGCAGGTGCCGGACAATCTGCCGGCGCTCAGCGATGCCAAGGCGATCGGGCTGTTCCGGATTCTGCAGGAAGCGCTGACCAATGTGATGCGGCATGCCCAGGCGCATACTGTGGAATTGACGCTGGCGCTGGAAGGCGACGAATTGTGTCTGACGGTCAGCGACGATGGCGTAGGCTTTGTCGCGGCGGCCGATCGGCCGACGTCCTTCGGCTTGGTCGGCATGCGCGAGCGGGTGCTGATCATGGGCGGGCGCTTGCTGCTTGAGAGTGAGCCGGGGGAGGGCACCAGTCTGAATGTGTGGGTGCCGGTGGATCGCTGAAAGATCGCAACCTGCGGCAGCTCCTGCATTGATCGCGTTCCCCTGTCGGAGCTGCCGCAGGCTGCGATCTTTTGCCGTTAAAAACCACAACCGAGGAGAGTGCAAGTGATCCGTGTACTGGTAGCCGAAGACCACACCATCGTCCGTGAAGGGATCAAGCAATTGATCGGCCTGGCCAAGGATCTGCAAGTGGTGGGGGAGGCGAGCAATGGCGAGCAGTTGCTGGAAACCCTGCGCAGCGTGCCGTGCGAGGTGGTGCTGCTGGACATCTCGATGCCCGGGGTCAACGGGTTGGAGGCGATCCCGCGGATCCGTGCGCTGAACAATCCGCCGGCGATTCTGGTGCTGTCGATGCATGACGAAGCACAGATGGCCGCCCGCGCTCTGAAGGTGGGCGCGGCGGGGTATGCGACCAAGGACAGCGATCCGGCGTTGTTGCTGACGGCCATCCGCAAGGTGGCGGCCGGCGGGCGCTACATCGACCCGGAACTGGCCGACCGAATGGTCTTTGAAGTCGGTCTGACTGACACGCGTCCACTGCATTCGCTGCTGTCCGAGCGCGAGTTCTCGGTGTTCGAACGCCTGGCCCAGGGGGCCAACGTCAACGACATCGCCCAGCAACTGGCCCTGAGCAGCAAGACCATCAGCACCCACAAGGCGCGGTTGATGCAGAAGCTCAACATCACTTCGCTGGCCGAACTGGTCAAATACGCGATGGAACACAAACTCCTCTGACGTTCACCGCAATCAAAACTGTAGGAGTGAGCTTGCTCGCGATAGCTTTCTGTCAGGCAGTACTACAGCGACTGGGCCACCGCTATCGCGAGCAGGCTCACTCCTACAGGGGACCTCCTTCAAATTCGTGAATGGAGGCATATCCATTAGCGACAACCGCTTTTGCCTGTTCTTGCGGCTCGTAGCTTGTCGCTTGCCGCTGCGTTTGCCAAAACGCGCCATCCTTGTAGGGCAATCCCTACCCCCAACCTTCCATCCGGCTGAGGTGATTCTCTCCTGCGCCCCGATTTGCGCGGCTGGCGCCAGCCACTAGGCTTAATCCACAGCAGTTACCAATAACAAAGGTGTGGGTATGAGCCAGGTCGATTCAAACGCAGGGGCCAGTGACGTGCTGGTCAGCTTTCGTGGAGTGCAGAAGAGCTACGACGGCGAGAACCTGATCGTCAAAGACCTCAACCTGGACATTCGCAAAGGCGAGTTCCTGACCCTGCTCGGGCCGTCCGGTTCCGGCAAGACCACCAGCCTGATGATGCTCGCCGGGTTCGAAACGCCGACCGCCGGCGAGATTCTGCTGGCCGGGCGCGCGATCAACAACGTGCCGCCGCACAAGCGTGACATCGGCATGGTGTTCCAGAACTACGCGCTGTTCCCGCACATGACCGTCGCCGAGAACCTCGCCTTCCCGCTGACCGTACGCGGTCTGAACAAGAGCGATGTCAGCGACAAGGTCAAGAAAGTCCTCAGCATGGTCCAGCTCGACGCCTTTGCTTCGCGTTATCCGGCGCAACTCTCCGGTGGCCAGCAACAGCGGGTGGCGCTGGCCCGGGCGCTGGTGTTCGAACCGCAACTGGTGTTGATGGACGAACCGCTGGGCGCGCTCGACAAGCAACTGCGCGAACACATGCAGATGGAGATCAAGCACCTGCACCAGCGCCTCGGCGTGACCGTGGTCTACGTGACCCACGACCAGGGCGAAGCCCTGACCATGTCCGACCGCGTGGCCGTGTTCCATCAGGGCGAGATTCAGCAGATCGCCCCGCCGCGCACCCTCTACGAAGAGCCGAAAAACACCTTCGTCGCCAACTTCATCGGCGAGAACAACCGCCTCAATGGCCGCCTGCTCAGCCAGAGCGGTGAGCGCTGCGTGGTTGAGCTGGGCCGTGGCGAGAAGGTCGAGGCGCTGGCGGTCAACGTCGGCCAGACCGGCGAACCGGTGACCCTGTCGATCCGTCCGGAACGCGTCAGCCTCAATGGCTCGAGCGACCAATGTGTCAACCGCTTCTCAGGGAGGGTGGCGGAATTCATCTATCTGGGCGACCACGTCCGGGTTCGCCTGGAAGTCTGCGGCAAGACCGACTTCTTCGTGAAGCAGCCGATTGCCGAGCTCGATCCAGCGCTCGCGGTCGGGGACGTGGTACCGCTTGGCTGGCAGGTCGAGCACGTTCGCGCGCTTGATCCGCTGTTAGAGGCGAACTGATCGCCCCCCGCAATACCAACACCAACCCTGCACGTGGAGAGAACAATAAATGTTGAGATCCCTGAAGTTCACCGCCCTGACCCTGGGCCTGATGGGTGCGGCCAGCGCAATGGCCGCGGGCCCCGATTTGACTGTGGTGTCGTTTGGCGGGGCGAACAAGGCTGCGCAGGTCAAAGCCTTCTATGCACCGTGGGAAGCGGCGGGCAACGGCAAGATCGTCGCCGGCGAGTACAACGGCGAAATGGCCAAGGTCAAAGCCATGGTCGATACCAAGAGCGTGTCGTGGGACCTGGTGGAAGTCGAATCGCCGGAATTGGCCCGTGGCTGCGATGAAGACATGTTCGAACCGCTGGACCCGGCGCTGTTCGGCAAGTCCGAAGATTACGTCAAGGGCGCGATCCAGCCTTGCGGCGTGGGCTTCTTCGTCTGGTCGACCGTGCTGGCCTACAACGCCGACAAGCTGAAAACCGCGCCGACCAGCTGGGCCGATTTCTGGGACACCAAGAAATTCCCGGGTAAGCGTGGCCTGCGCAAAGGCGCCAAGTACACCCTGGAATTCGCTTTGATGGCCGATGGCGTGGCGCCGAAAGACGTCTACAAAGTGCTGGCCGGCAAGGACGGTCAGGACCGTGCGTTCAAGAAGCTCGATGAACTCAAACCAAGCATCCAGTGGTGGGAAGCCGGCGCGCAACCGCCGCAGTACCTCGCTTCCGGTGACGTGGTCATGAGCTCGGCCTACAACGGCCGTATCGCTGCGGTGCAGAAAGAGTCCAACCTGAAAGTGGTGTGGAACGGCGGCATCTACGACTTCGACGCGTGGGCCATCCCGAAAGGTCTGGACAAGACCCGCGCCGAAGCAGCGAAGAAATTCATCGCCTACTCGGTCCAGCCGCAACAGCAGAAGACCTACTCGGAAAACATCGCCTACGGCCCGGCCAACACCCAAGCCGTTCCGCTGCTGAGCAAGGACGTGCTGAAAGACATGCCGACCACCCCGGAAAACATCGCCAACCAGGTGCAGATCGACGTCAGCTTCTGGGCTGACAACGGCGAGCAACTGGAACAGCGCTTCAATTCCTGGGCGGCGAAATAACCCGGCTCCACCTGGATGGGGGCTCTTGTGGCGAGGGAGCTTGCTCCCGCTTGACCGGGCTGGCGCACCAGTGCGCAGCACTCACAAAATTGGCAGTGCCAACACAATTTTGGGGCCGCTTCGCAGCCCAGCGCGAGCAAGCTCGCTCGCCACAGGGAGTCGCCATCCTCAGGCAGGGTGTTTCAACACAACAGAGGTGGTTCGCCACCTCTGTAACGATCAAAGATTTGCGGAGTACGTCATGGCCATCGCCGTTCCCCTGAACGAGGGCGCCAGCCCCACCTTGAAGCAGAAGCTCAAGCGCGCCGAGCGGGTCAACCGCTGGAAAGCCCAGGCGTTGATTGCGCCGCTGGTGCTGTTTCTGTTGTTGGTGTTCCTGGTGCCGATCGTGGCGCTGCTCTACAAAAGCGTCGGCAACCCGGAAGTGGTCGGTGGCATGCCGCGCACCGTGGCGGCCATCGCCAGTTGGGACGGCCGCGGCCTGCCCGCTGAACCGGTGTACAAAGCGGCGGGTGAAGACCTTGCCGAAGCCCGGAAAAACCAGACGCTGGGCGATCTGTCCAAGCGCTTGAACATGGAGTTGGCCGGCTATCGCAGCCTGCTGACCAAAACGGCCCGGGCGCTGCCGTTTGCCAGCGAACCGGCCTCCTATAAAGAAGCACTCGAAGGCCTCGATGAGCGCTGGGGCGATCCGGCCTACTGGCAAGCGGTCAAGCGCAACACCAGCAGCATCACCCCGTACTACCTGCTGGCGGCAGTCGATCATCGTATCGACGACCTTGGCGAACTGGCCCCGGCCACCCCGGATCAGGCGATCTATCTCGACATCTTCGCCCGCACCTTCTGGATGGGCCTGGTCATCACCGTGATCTGCCTGTTCCTGGCGTACCCACTGGCCTACCTGCTGGCCAACCTGCCGTCACGCCAGAGCAACCTGCTGATGATTCTGGTGCTGCTGCCGTTCTGGACCTCGATTCTGGTGCGGGTCGCGGCGTGGATCGTGTTGCTGCAATCGGGCGGGCTGATCAACAGCGCACTGATGGCGATGGGCATCATCGATAAACCGCTGGAGCTGGTGTTCAACCGCACCGGGGTCTACATCTCGATGGTGCACATCCTGCTGCCGTTCATGATTCTGCCGATCTACAGCGTGATGAAAGGCATCTCGCCGACTTACATGCGCGCCGCCATCTCGCTGGGCTGCCACCCGTTCGCCAGCTTCTGGCGGGTGTACTTCCCGCAGACCTATGCCGGTGTCGGCGCCGGGTGCCTGTTGGTGTTCATCCTCGCCATCGGCTACTACATCACCCCGGCGCTGCTCGGCAGCCCGAACGATCAAATGGTCAGCTACTTCGTCGCGTTCTACACCAACACCAGCATCAACTGGGGCATGGCCACCGCGTTGGGCGGCTTGCTGCTGCTGGCGACCGTGGTGCTTTATCTGATCTACAGCTGGCTGGTGGGCGCCAGTCGCCTGCGCCTGAGCTAAGGGGAATTTGAAATGCTGAGTCCTTACATGTCGCCCATCGAACGGGTGTGGTTCTACAGCTTGCGGATTCTCTGCGGCCTGATCCTGCTGTTTCTGATTCTGCCGGTGCTGGTGATCGTGCCGCTGTCGTTCAACTCGGGCAGCTTCCTGGTGTATCCGCTGCAGGGCTTCTCCCTGCACTGGTATCAGGACTTCTTCGCCTCGGCCGAATGGATGCGTTCGCTGAAGAACAGCATCATCGTCGCCCCCGCCGCAACGGTGCTGGCGATGGTCTTCGGGACATTGGCCGCGATCGGCCTGACCCGTGGCGACTTCCCCGGCAAATCGCTGGTGATGGCGCTGGTGATTTCGCCGATGGTGGTGCCGGTGGTGATCATCGGTGTCGCCAGTTATCTGTTCTTCGCACCGCTGGGGCTGGGCAACAGTTTCTTTTCGCTGATCGTGGTCCACGCGGTGCTGGGTGTACCGTTCGTGATCATCACCGTGTCGGCGACGTTGCAGGGTTTCAACCACAACCTGGTGCGGGCGGCAGCGAGCCTCGGGGCTTCGCCGCTGACCACGTTCCGCCGGGTGACCCTGCCGCTGATTGCTCCCGGGGTGATTTCCGGGGCGCTGTTCGCCTTTGCGACGTCATTCGACGAGGTGGTGGTGACGCTGTTCCTCGCCGGCCCGGAGCAAGCGACGTTGCCACGGCAGATGTTCAGCGGGATCCGCGAGAACCTCAGCCCGACGATTGCGGCAGCGGCAACCTTGCTGATTGCGTTCTCGGTAATTCTGCTGCTGACTCTTGAATGGCTGCGCGGCCGCAGCGAAAAACTGCGTACCGCTCAGGTCTGACGCTGATCCCCTGTAGGAGCTGCCGAAGGCTGCGATCTTTTGATCTTAAAAACAAAATCAAAAGATCGCAGCCTTCGGCAGCTCCTACAGGGGGTAATTGTTTAAAGGACTCTCGCGGTCATTCACACCCTGAATACCAGACAACCCCAAACCCTCAGCTACGCTTGTGCTCAGCTCCCAGATCTATAAGAGGCTGCGCACGATGAGTCTGTCCCAGTTCAAAATCGCTCACAAACTGATCACCGGCGCCGGGGCCATCGAGCAACTGGCGGCGGAACTCGCTCGCCTGGATATCGACAACCCACTGATCGTCACCGACGCCGCGCTGGTCAAGTCCGGTACCGTGGAGCTGGCGCTGTGCCAATTGGGCGGTCGTGACTACGAGATTTTCGACCGTGTGCTGCCGGACCCGGAAATCGCCATCGTCGAAGATTGCATGCGCGTGTACCGCGAGGGCGGGCATGACGGCTTGATCGGCCTTGGCGGTGGCAGTGCCATCGACATCGCCAAAAGCGTGGCGGCGTACGCCGGTTACCACGGCGCGCTGGAGGACCTGTTCGGCGTCGATCAGGTGCCGCGCAAAGGCCCGCCGTTGATCGCTATCCCGACCACTGCCGGCACCGGTTCGGAAGTGACCAACGTGGCGATTCTTTCCGACAAGGTCGCGCAACTGAAGAAAGGCATCGTCAGCGACTATCTATTACCGGACGTCGCGCTGGTCAGCCCGCAAATGACCCTGACCTGCCCGCGCAGCGTCACCGCCGCCAGTGGCGTCGATGCGCTGGTGCATGCCATCGAATCCTATCTGTCGCTCAACGCCTCGCCGATCACCGACTCGCTGGCCATTGGCGCGATCAAACTGATCGCCGGGGCGCTGCCCAAGGCTTATGCCAACGGTGCGAATCTGCTGGCCCGCGAAGACATGGCGACCGCCAGCCTGATGGCCGGCATGGCGTTCGGCAATGCCGGGGTCGGCGCGGTGCATGCGCTGGCGTATCCGCTGGGCGGGCGTTTCAACATCGCCCACGGCGTCAGTAACGCCTTGCTGCTGCCGTATGTCATGACCTGGAACAAGATGGCCTGCGTCGAGCGCATGCAGGATATCGCCGAAGCCATGGGGGTGAAGACCGCCCATCTGAGTGCCTCGGAGGCAGCGGATAAAGCCGTGCAGGCCATGACTGAACTGTGTGCGGCGGTGGAGATTCCTGCCGGGCTGCGCAGCTTTGGTGTGCCGCAAGAGGCGATCCCGGCCATGGCCGTGGAGGCCGCGGGGATCGAGCGTTTGATGCGCAACAACCCGCGCAAGCTCAGCGCTGCGGACATCGAAAAGATCTACCGCGCGGCTTACTGAGTCGCGCTCGGTCACCACTCATGGCACAACCCAATCATCGCGGTTACGGTGCGCGCGTCAAAGCATGAGGCTACAATGCGCGCCATCGTGATTTAGCTCAGAAAAGGTGCGTCATGCAGCCCTTCGTAATTGCTCCGTCGATTCTCTCCGCCGACTTCGCCCGCCTCGGCGAAGAAGTGGACAACGTTCTGGCCGCCGGTGCCGACTTCGTTCACTTCGATGTCATGGACAACCACTACGTGCCGAACCTGACCATCGGTCCGATGGTCTGCGCGGCACTGCGCAAGTACGGCATTACCGCGCCGATCGACGCGCACCTGATGGTCAGCCCGGTGGATCGCATCGTCGGCGACTTCATCGAGGCCGGCGCCACCTACATCACCTTCCACCCGGAAGCCACGCTGCACGTCGATCGTTCGCTGCAACTGATCCGTGAGGGCGGCTGCAAATCCGGCCTGGTGTTCAACCCGGCGACCCCTCTGGACGTGCTCAAGTACGTGATCGACAAGGTCGACATGGTCTTGCTGATGAGCGTCAACCCAGGCTTCGGCGGACAGAAATTCATCCCCGGCACCCTCGACAAACTGCGCGAAGCGCGGGCGATCATCGATGCTTCGGGCCGCGACATCCGTCTGGAAATCGACGGTGGCGTCAACGTCAACAACATCCGTGAAATCGCCGCGGCCGGTGCGGACACCTTCGTCGCCGGCTCGGCGATCTTCAATGCGCCGAACTATCAGGAAGTCATCGACAAGATGCGTTCCGAACTGGCGCTGGCGCGCCCATGAGCGGTTTTGAGCAGCTGTTCCCGGGGCAACTGCCACGGTTGGTGATGTTCGATCTGGATGGCACGCTGATCGACTCGGTTCCCGACCTGGCGGCGGCGGTGGACACCATGCTGCTCTCCCTCGGCCGCAAGCCTGCCGGCATCGAGTCGGTGCGCGAGTGGGTCGGCAATGGCGCCCCGGTGCTGGTGCGCCGGGCGCTGGCCGGCGGCATCGATCATTCGGCGGTGGATGACGTCGAGGCCGAGCACGCGCTGGAAGTGTTCATGGACGCCTACGGCGCGAGCCATGAGCTGACCGTGGTCTATCCCGGCGTGCGCGACACCCTCAAATGGCTGCACAAGCAGGGCGTGGCGATGGCGCTGATTACCAACAAGCCGGAGCGTTTTGTCGCGCCGCTGCTGGATCAGATGAAGATCGGCCGCTACTTCAAGTGGATCATCGGCGGCGACACCCTGCCGCAGAAGAAGCCCGACCCGGCTGCGTTGTTCTTCGTGATGAAAATGGCCAACATTCCGGCCTCGCAATCGCTGTTCGTCGGCGACTCGCGCAGCGACGTGCTGGCGGCGAAAGCGGCAGGGGTCAAGTGCGTGGCGCTGAGCTATGGCTACAACCATGGCCGGCCGATTGCCGAGGAATCCCCGGCGCTGGTGATCGATGATCTGCGCAAGCTAATTCCCGGTTGCCTCGGTAAAGCCGCTGAGATAACGTTGGCCGACGCTTCTCAATCCCATTCTGGAAACGCCATCGTGGTGGTCACCCGCAAACTCTGGATGAAAGTCATCAAGGCCCTGGCCCGCTGGCGTTGGCGCGCCTGACTGATTTCTGGCCGGCTCGCCGGCGCGTTTGCATACCTGACTGTTAGCACCTCACACCACGAGGCACCTCATGATCCGCGAAGAATTCCTGCGCTTGGCCGCTGACGGCTACAACCGCATTCCGTTGGCCTGCGAAACCCTGGCCGACTTCGACACGCCGCTGTCGATCTACCTGAAACTGGCCGACCAGCCCAACTCCTACCTGCTCGAATCGGTGCAGGGCGGCGAGAAATGGGGCCGTTACTCGATCATCGGCCTGCCGTGCCGCACCGTGCTGCGGGTTCATGACCATCACGTGAGCATCACCGTCGATGGCGTCGAGACCGAAAGCCATGACGTCGAAGACCCGCTGGCCTTCGTTGAAACCTTCAAGGCCCGTTACAACGTGCCGACCATCGCCGGTCTGCCGCGCTTCAACGGGGGCCTGGTCGGTTACTTCGGTTATGACTGTGTGCGCTACGTGGAAAAGCGTCTGGGCAAATGCCCGAACCCGGATCCGCTGGGCGTGCCGGACATTCTGCTGATGGTCTCCGATGCGGTGGTGGTGTTCGACAACCTCGCCGGCAAGATGCACGCCATCGTCCTGGCCGACCCGGCGCAAGCCGATGCTTACGAGCAGGGCCAGGCGCAATTGCAGGAACTGTTGGAAAAGCTGCGCCAGCCGATCACGCCGCGCCGTGGCCTGGACTTCAGCAAGCAGCAAGCGGCTGATCCGGTGTTTCGCTCCAGTTTCACTCAGAGCGACTACGAAAAAGCCGTCGACACCATCAAGGAATACATCCTTGCCGGTGACTGCATGCAGGTTGTGCCGTCGCAGCGTATGTCGATCGACTTCAAGGCCGCACCGATCGATCTGTACCGCGCACTGCGCTGCTTCAACCCGACGCCGTACATGTACTTCTTCAACTTCGGCGACTTCCACGTCGTTGGCAGTTCGCCGGAAGTGCTGGTGCGGGTCGAAGACAACCTGATCACCGTGCGCCCGATTGCCGGTACCCGCCCGCGTGGCGCCACCGAAGAAGCCGATCTGGCGCTGGAAGAGGACCTGCTGTCGGACGACAAGGAAATCGCCGAGCACTTGATGCTGATCGATCTGGGTCGTAACGACACCGGTCGTGTCTCGGAAATCGGCTCGGTGAAACTCACCGAGAAAATGGTCATCGAGCGTTATTCCAACGTGATGCACATCGTCTCCAACGTCACCGGCCAGTTGAAGGCCGGGCTGACGGCAATGGATGCACTGCGGGCGATTCTGCCGGCGGGTACCTTGTCTGGCGCACCGAAGATTCGCGCGATGGAAATCATCGACGAACTGGAGCCGGTCAAGCGTGGCGTGTATGGCGGGGCGGTCGGTTACTTCGCCTGGAACGGCAACATGGACACCGCGATTGCAATTCGTACCGCGGTGATCAAGAACGGTGAACTGCACGTACAGGCCGGTGGCGGCATCGTGGCCGACTCGGTGCCGGCGCTGGAATGGGAAGAAACCCTGAACAAGCGCCGCGCGATGTTCCGCGCGGTGGCCCTGGCCGAGCAAACCCCGGAAAGCTGAGTCCACACAATCCTCCTCTGTGGGAGCGAGCTTGTGTTTAGGCCATGAAAAACGCGGCGCCCGTAAGGACGCCGCGTTTTTTGTATTTGCGCTAACCCTGTAGGAGCTGGCGCAGCCTGCGATCTTTTGCTTTTCAGCCTCAGAAATCGAGACTGACGCCGACGTTGACCCCTTGCTGGGTAAAGTCATCATCCTTGCGCACGTTGTAGCTGGCGCGCAGGGCCAGATCCGGAGTGAGCTTGTGGCTCACGCCCAGGTTCAGGCGATTGAGATTGGTCTGCGGCTCGTAGCCTTCGAGGGTGAAACGGTTGCCCGGCAGGCTGTTTAGGTTGATGGTCAGGTCCTGCCGGTCATCGTTGTACTCACGCTCGTGAGCGAATTCACCGAACACTTCGGTCTGCGCGGTGATCTGGTATTTGCCCTGAATACCCACGCCCAGACGCCGGGAGTTGCGCGACTGGTCATCGAAAGTCAGCGCCGTGGAGTCCGCGCCTTTTTCCGAGTAACCATCCACTTCGGTCTTGCCGAAATCGGCGCTGACGAACGGCGACAGGTGCCACGGGCTGCTGGCCTGCTGCGCGATGTCGTAGCCGAGGCGGCCGCTGATCGCCAGTACGTAGCCGTCGGTATCGCCTTTTTCTCCACGCTCGTTGACCCCCAGCTGGAATTTACGCTTGAGGCTGTCGTAGTCGAGTTTGCCGGCGGTCATCGCCAGATCGCCCCACCAGCGGTTTTGCTGGTACTGGGCAAACGCGGTGCCCATGTAGGAATTGAGTTTGTATTCGGAGTCAGCGTCGCCGGCTTCGAGTTTCTGGTGGTAGAGACCGGCGGCCACACCCACACGCCAGGCTTCGTTGAGGCGATAGCTGCCGCCGATGTTCAGGTTATAGCCGTTGCCGTCGGCACTGGCGGCGCTGTGCTGGCCGTCGAAATCCTGATGTTGACCGCCGCCGGCGACGATGGCGCGCCATTGGCCCACGGCCTGCCAGTTTTCCCAATCGGCCAGCCATTGGTTGCGCAGTTCATCCTGATGCGCGCGCAACGAACCTTGGGCCATTTCCGGGAGCAAGGTCAGCTCCCACGGTGCCGCCAGCAGCGAATAGGCGTAATCGGCAATCAGGCGCTGGCCGGTTTCGGTCGGGTGCACCGAGTCGTTGTAGATCAGCTTGGTCGGATCCGGGGTAGCGCTGTTGATGCCGTACTTGGCGTTCTCTGTGCAACTGTTGCCGCTGAAGCAGGTGGCCGTCAGGTTCTGATCCGTCGCGAGGCCGAACTGCGCCGGGTTGGCGAAGGCTTCTTTGAGCAGCACCGGAATGTTCAGCGGAATGATTTCAGCATTGATGCCCTGCAACTGGCTGACCAGCTCGGTGTTGAACTGGGCGCTGAGTTGCGAGGTGAAGCTCTGCAGCGGAGAGCCGTTGATCGCCGGGGTCAGGCCGATGTCCGGCAACAGCCAGACCATGATGTATTTGGCGCCGGCGCCTTGCAGTGTACGCACGCTATCGGCCAGGCGATCGGCTGCCGAGCTGGCCTGGTCGAGGCTGAGCACACGGCCCTGAAGGAAGTCGTTACCGCCTCCGGACAGGTAATACAGCGCGTTCGGATCGGCGCGCAAGCCGTTCGAAGGCAGGTAGCCGCTGCGGGTGCGTTCGCCGGTGGCGGACTGCGTGGTGATCGAGTCGAGAATCTGGTCGGTGCGGTAACCGCCCACCGCCCAGTTGTTGCCGTCCGCCAAACCTTCACCAGCGCGTACAGCCGAGGACGAGGAGGCGGTCTGATCAGGGCTGAAGCCCAGTTTGCCGCCGATGATCTGGGTGGCGTTGAGGTTGCGGTTTTCGCCGGTGCCATCCTTGTACAGTGGGCCTGTGCGATTGGTGTAGCGCTGGGTGGCGCCGGCCGGACCGCCGGTGTCCTTGAAGGTCCCGGCATCGTTCAGGCTGTCGCCGAAAACGATGAAATTGGAGTAGGGAGCGGGTGCTGCGTAGGCCTGGGCGCATGCCATGGCGAGCAGGCATCCGGCGAGCGGTACAAACAACGTCTGTTTGATCATGAGCAAGTCCGTTTATTTATTGTTGTAGGTGAACGAAACGACAGTACCAAAAACTTCCGGCCTTTTGCCATCGGTCGTGAACCCTGCAAAAGTTTGATCCCCCGCCGGCCCCGCCATATTGCACGCTCTGCCCAGCTAAGTTACTGTGCCGGAACGTATGAACGAGACCTTCCCCGTGTTGATCGTCAGCAAACTTCTGGATCAAGTCATCAAGGCACACGCCCGTTGGCGTTGGCGCGCCTGAATCTTTTCTGCCGGCCCGGCCGGATCTGTATCGCTTTGCCTTCCTTGCCCGTTTGAAATGCCGCTGTGCCGACGCTACCTGCGCGTCCGACATCGTGCAGCGCCCTGCGGGCAAGTCATCTGAAGGCTGTCTTCAAGTCAGAATTCAAGAGGTTCGAAACGCCATGTTGCTGATGATCGACAACTACGACTCCTTTACTTACAACGTTGTGCAATACCTCGGCGAGCTGGGTGCCGAGGTCAAGGTGGTGCGCAACGACGAGCTGACCATCGCCGAAATCGAAGCGCTCAACCCGGAGCGCATCGTGGTCTCCCCAGGCCCGTGCACACCGAGCGAAGCCGGCATCTCCATCGAAGCCATCAAACACTTTGCCGGCAAACTGCCGATCCTCGGCGTATGCCTGGGCCACCAGTCCATCGGTCAGGCCTTCGGCGGCGATGTGGTGCGTGCCCGTCAGGTGATGCACGGTAAGACTAGCCCGGTATTTCACGAGGACAAGGGTGTTTTCGCCGGTCTGAATCATCCGCTGACGGTTACCCGTTACCACTCGCTGATCGTCAAGCACGATACTTTGCCTGATTGTCTGGAGCTGACCGCATGGACCCAGCACGACGACGGCAGCGTCGACGAAATCATGGGCCTGCGGCACAAGACCCTGAACATTGAGGGCGTACAGTTCCACCCCGAGTCGATTCTGACCGAGCAGGGCCATGAACTGTTTGCCAACTTCCTCAAACAAACCGGCGGCACGCGCTAAGGACTTCCCATGAATATCAAGACAGCCCTGAGCCGTATCGTCGATCACCTCGACCTCAGCACCGACGAAATGCGCGACGTGATGCGCGAAATCATGACCGGCCAATGCACCGACGCGCAGATCGGAGCGTTCATGATGGCCATGCGCATGAAGAGCGAGAGCATCGACGAGATCGTCGGCGCCGTGTCGGTGATGCGCGAGCTGGCCGATCAGGTTGAACTCAAGACCCTCGACGGTGTGGTCGATGTAGTCGGCACCGGCGGCGACGGTGCGAACATCTTCAACGTCTCGACGGCTTCTTCCTTTGTCGTCGCGGCAGCCGGTTGCACCGTGGCCAAGCACGGCAACCGCGCGGTATCGGGCAAGAGCGGCAGCGCCGACTTGCTGGAAGCCGCCGGCATCTATCTGAACCTGACGCCGGTACAGGTTGCCCGTTGCATCGACAACGTCGGCATCGGTTTCATGTTTGCCCAGACCCATCACAAAGCCATGAAGTACGCCGCTGGCCCGCGCCGCGATCTCGGCCTGCGTACGCTGTTCAACATGCTCGGCCCGCTTACGAATCCGGCCGGTGTGAAACATCAGGTGGTGGGCGTGTTCACTCAGGCCTTGTGCCGGCCATTGGCCGAAGTCTTGCAGCGCCTGGGCAGCAAACACGTGCTGGTGGTGCATTCAAAGGACGGTCTGGACGAATTCAGTCTGGCTGCGCCGACCTATGTCGCCGAGTTGAAGAACAACGAAATCACTGAATATTGGGTCGAACCGGAAGATCTGGGCATGAAGAGCCAGAGCTTGCACGGTCTGTCGGTCGAAGGGCCGGAAGCGTCGCTGGCGCTGATCCGTGATGCACTGGGCAAGCGCAAAACCGAAAACGGCCAGAAAGCCGCTGAAATGATTGTGCTCAATGCCGGTGCAGCGCTGTACGCCGCCGACCTGGCCACAAGTTTGAAAGAAGGCGTGGCGCTTGCGCACGACGCTCTGCACACCGGCCTCGCTCGGGAAAAACTCGAGGAGTTGGGTGCCTTTACCGCGGTATTCAAAGTGGAGAATGAGGGATGAGTGTACCGACGGTTCTGGAAAACATTCTGGCGCGCAAAGTCCAGGAAGTCGCCGAGCGTAGCGCTCGCGTCAGTCTGAGCGAGCTGGAAAGTCTGGCCAAGGCGGCCGATGCACCCCGTGGTTTTGCCAAGGCATTGATCGATCAGGCCAAGACGAAACAGCCGGCAGTCATTGCGGAAATCAAGAAAGCCTCGCCAAGCAAAGGCGTGATTCGCGAGCACTTCGTACCTGCCGATATCGCCAGGAGCTACGAGAAGGGCGGGGCGACCTGCCTGTCGGTGCTGACCGACATTGATTACTTTCAGGGCGCCGATGCCTACCTGCAACAAGCCCGCGCCGCGTGCAAGCTGCCGGTGATCCGCAAGGACTTCATGATCGATCCGTACCAGATCGTCGAAGCCCGTGCGCTGGGCGCCGACTGCGTGCTGTTGATCGTCTCCGCACTGGACGACGTGAAAATGGCCGAGCTGGCCTCGGTCGCCAAAAGCGTCGGTCTCGATGTGCTGGTGGAAGTGCACGACGGCGATGAGCTGGAGCGCGCGCTGAAAACCCTCGACACGCCACTGGTCGGGGTCAATAACCGCAACCTGCACACCTTCGACGTCAGCCTGGAAACCACCCTCGACCTGCTGCCGCGCATTCCCCGCGATCGTCTGGTGATCACCGAGAGCGGCATCCTCAACCGCGCTGATGTCGAGCTGATGGAAATCAGCGACGTCTACGCGTTCCTGGTGGGCGAGGCGTTCATGCGCGCCGAAAGCCCGGGCACCGAACTGCAGCGGCTGTTCTTCCCGGAGCGCGGTGTTCCGGTGAGTGGTTCGACCCTCGACTGACTCAGTCAGACCGAGTAGACGCCATCGCGAGCAGCCTCACGCCTACACTTGGAATGCGTTCCCCCTGTAGGCGTGAGCCTGCTCGCGATGACGACATAAGATTCACCTTAGACTGAACGTCCTACGGAAACCTTATGATCCCTGCCTCCCTCACCATCGAAACCGGCCTGCAAACCGAACAGGATTTGCTCGCTTCCATCTGCGCCGGCGACGCCGAATTCGGCCTGCTGTTCTGGCAGCCCAGCGATCGCGCGCTGGTCATGCCGCGCCGCCTCAATCGTCTGCCCGGTTTCGAACGGGCCTGCCAAGTCTCCGCCGCGGCCGGCTGGCCGGTGCTGCTGCGTGAAACCGGTGGCGAGCCGGTTCCGCAATCGGCTTCAACCATCAACATCGCGTTGGTCTACGCTCCGCCCCGCAGCGAAGGCGATCTGAATCGCATCGAAACCGGTTACCGGCGCCTGTGTGATCCGATCTGCGAATTGCTGGATGAACTGGGTGGCTCGTCGTCTCTGGGTGAAATCGACGGTGCGTTCTGCGACGGACGTTTCAACGTCAATCTCGATGGGCGCAAGATGGTCGGCACGGCCCAGCGCTGGCGCCAGAGTCAGGGCGGTCAACGCCCAGTGGGCCTGGTGCACGGGGCGATGCTGGTGGATAACGAGCGCGAGTCGATGGTTGCGGCGGTCAATCGCTTCAATGAAGCTTGCGGTCTGGAGCAGCGGGTGCGGGCTGAAAGCCACATCGCCCTGCACGAGAAATTCGCCGCGCCAAATGCATTGGCGCGTCTGGATGAGCTGTTTCGTTTGATGCTGGCGCAGGTCTACAGCGCCTGAGGTTGCGCGTTTAGCGCGTGCCGAAGACCACCATGGTCTTGCCTTTCACATCGACCAGGTTGCGCTCTTCAAGATCCTTGAGCACGCGACCGACCATCTCCCGCGAACAACCGACAATCCGCCCGATTTCCTGACGGGTCACTTTGATCTGCATGCCGTCCGGGTGGGTCATCGCGTCGGGCTGCTTGCACAACTCCAGCAGGCAACGGGCCACACGACCGGTGACGTCGAAGAACGCCAGATCGCCGACCTTGCGCGTGGTATTGCGCAGGCGTTGTGCGATTTGTCCGCTGAGGACGTAAAGAATGTCTGGATCCTGCTGCGACAATTCGCGGAACTTCACGTAGCTGATTTCGGCGATTTCGCATTCGACCTTGGCCCGCACCCAGGCACTGCGTTCCTGTTCCTGGCCCGCCTGTTCGAACAGGCCCAACTCACCGAAGAAATCCCCGGCATTGAGGTAGGCGATGATCATTTCGCGACCGTCGTCATCCTCGATCAGGATGGTCACCGAACCTTTGATGATGAAGTACAGCGTGTCCGAACGATCGCCCGCGCAGATGATGTTGCTCTTGGCCGCATGGCGACGGCGCTGGCAATGCATCAACAGCTTGTCGAGGTTCTTGATTTTGGGTGTGGGGGTAATAGCAACCATGGTTGTATCCCGAAAAGACTGCACGGTAATGTTTGATTTTTTTATGAGGCGCTGAAGGCGGTCGCTACACAGGCTGACAATTGGCGCCAGCGAATTGGCGCCAGCTTACCAGACACTTCGTCGCAAATTCGAGAAATTACCTACGTTGCAAAGGCATCCGTCCTAGGAGCGACGCGCGCTGTCAAAGCAAAGGCCTGTGCTAAGCTGGCGACCCTTTTTTCTACAGTGGAGTCTTGGCGATGAAGGCACGCATCCAATGGGCTGGCGAAGCCATGTTCCTCGGCGAATCCGGTAGCGGTCATGTCGTGGTCATGGACGGTCCGCCGGACGCCGGTGGTCGTAATCTGGGTGTTCGCCCGATGGAAATGCTCCTGCTGGGCGTTGGCGGTTGCAGCAACTTCGATGTGGTCAGCATCCTGAAGAAGTCGCGTCAGGCCGTTGAAAGCTGCGAAGCGTTCCTCGAAGCCGAGCGTGCAACCGAAGATCCGAAGGTGTTTACCAAGATCCATATGCACTTCGTGGTCAAGGGTCGCGGCCTCAAAGAAGCCCAGGTCAAACGCGCCATCGAACTGTCTGCCGAGAAATATTGCTCGGCCTCGATCATGCTCGGCGCGGCCGGCGTGGCGATCACCCACGATTATGAAATCGTCGAACTCGGTTGAACCGACATTCAACTATCATAAAAGCAGTGCAGACTCTGGCGATCCCTCGCTGACGTCTGCATAATGCGCCACTTTTTTCAGGGCTGTGATCGGTCAACCGACGGGTCATTCGCCTGAACAGATAACCAAAATCGCCATCGCGAAGAGGTGTTAACCGTCCTACGCAGGTGCGTTGTTCGCATTTGACGGGCATGCTTGATCACGCGGCTGCGCCGCATACATAGAGAGTTTTTAACGGTGAAAAGCAAACTCAAGCTCCACGGGTTCAATAACCTGACAAAGACCTTGAGCTTCAACATCTATGACATCTGCTACGCGGAAACCCCGCAAGACCAGCAGGCTTACGTCGAGTACATCAATCAAGAGTACAACGCCGAACGCCTGACGCAGATCCTCACGGAAGTTGTCGAAATCATTGGTGCCAACATTCTGAACATTGCCAGTCAGAACTATGAGCCTCAGGGTGCCAGCGTCACGATTCTGATCTCGGAAGAGCCGGTAACCCCGACTGACAGCCAGATCGAAGAGTCCCCGGGTCCATTGCCCGAAATCATCCTTGCCCACCTCGACAAGAGCCACATCACGGTGCATACCTACCCGGAAATCCATCCGGATGCCGGTATTGCGACGTTCCGTGTGGACATCGACGTGTCGACCTGTGGTGTCATTTCACCGCTTAAAGCGCTCAACTTCCTCATTCACCAGTTCGATTCGGACATCGTGACTGTGGATTACCGTGTGCGCGGCTTCACCCGTGACGTTGAGGGTAACAAGCACTTCATCGATCACGAGATCAACTCGATCCAGAACTACCTTTCCGAAGACACCCGCGACGCGTACCAGATGACCGACGTGAACGTGTACCAGGAAAACCTGTTCCACACCAAAATGCTGCTGAAGAACTTCGAACTGGATAACTACCTGTTCGGCGACGCCACCAGCAACCTGTCCTCCGAGCAGCGTGCTCAGGTGACCGAGCGTGTGAAACACGAAATGCTGGAAATCTTCTACGCGCGCAACATGCCGGCGTAAGAGTTTTCGGGCACAAAAAAGGCGACTACTTTGCGGTAGTCGCCTTTTTTATTGCCGAAACACAGAGCCCTGTGGGAGCTCGCTCGCGAAGAGGCTCTGCCAGACAACGCTAAAGTCAGATCCTGTAGGTGCTCTTGGTCATCACCTTCGCCAACAGACTCATCCCGAACTTCACCGGCGCCGGAAAGCGGAAACCGCCGGCATCCAGTGCACTCTCCGCGTGATGTTCTTCATCAATGCGCATCTGCTCCAGAATCGCCCGGGACTTCTCGTCTTCGGCCGGCAATTGCTCAAGGTGCTCGTTCAAGTGCTTGCACACCTGGTGCTCGGTGGCCGCGACGAAACCCAGGCTGACCTTGTCACTGATCAGGCCGGCCACGGCGCCAATGCCGAATGACATCCCGTAGAACAGCGGGTTGAGCACGCTGGTGTGGCTGCCCAGTTGATGGATGCGCTGCTCGCACCACACCAGATGATCGATCTCTTCTTCCGCGGCGTGCTCCATGGCTGCACGCACCTGCGGCAACTTGGCGGTCAGCGCCTGACCCTGATACAGCGCCTGGGCGCAGACTTCACCGGTATGGTTGATGCGCATCAGGCCGGCAACGTGGCGGGTGTCCTCGTCGCTCATCTGCACTTCAGGCTGCACAATGGCTGGCGACGGACGGTAAGCCTGGCCGCTGAAGGGCAGCAGGGTGCGCATCGCGGCATCGGCCTGCAGCAGAAGACGGTCAATCGGCGAGTAGTGACGTTGGGTAGTCATGCTGACCTCCGGGAAAAATCTCGATGGCCAGTTTAACCGAATCGGCCGGGGAAGGTTTGCGCTGGGTCATTTGGCAGGCGGTCGAACTTTTTTGTGGGAGCGAGCCCCCTCGCGAAGGCGTTGTATCAGGCGGCGACATGTTGAACGTGCCGGCGTCTTCGCGAGCAGGCTCGCTCCCACAGGGAATTGGTTGCGTTTTAGCCCGGTGGCCAGTTCATCTGACGCTGACCCAGAACGTGCATATGAATGTGATAGACGGTCTGCCCACCTTGTTCATTGCAGTTCATCACCACCCGGAAGCCTTCTTCGCAGCCCAGCTCCAGCGCCAGACGCTGGGCAGTGAACAGAATGTGCCCGGCCAGTGCCTTGTCGTCTTCGGTCAGGTCATTGAGGGTGCGTACCGGCTTCTTCGGGATCACCAGAAAATGCACCGGTGCCTGAGGGGCGATGTCGTGGAACGCCAGAACCTGGTCGTCCTCGTAGATGATCTTGGCCGGAATCTCCCGGTTGATGATCTTGGTGAACAGAGTATCCACTGCTGTTTTCTCCGTTGTGTGGGCTGGCCTGAGTGTACTCATGGGAAATGGCTCCGCCCAGTGTTTTGCCGTAGGACAGTTCAACGCGGGCAGTAAGCTTTGTTGATCATGCCGACGATGGTGCGGTTGAGCCAGCGCGAGCCTAGGCGCGGCAGGAAGGCGAACCAGCGGTTGCGCCGTCCCGGAATGATGATTGCGCGGTTTTTTTCCAGCGCGCGCACGGTGTAAAGCGCGACTTCCTCGGGACTCATCAGCAGCTTGCTGTCCTTGAGTTTGTCGCTGTTGAGCTGTGCAGTGCGGAAAAACGCGGTGCGGGTCGGGCCGGGGCAGAGCACCGATACCTTGACCGCGCTCTGTTTGAGCTCAACCCGCAGCGCTTCGGAAAAGTGCAAGACGTAAGCCTTGCTGGCGTAGTAAGTGCTCATCCACGGGCCGGGATTGAACGCCGCCACCGAGGCCACGTTGAGAATCTGCCCGCCGCCCTGCAGGGCCATGCTGTTACCAATGGCGTGGCACAGGCGAGTGAGGGCGAGGATGTTCACTTCGATCAGGTCCTGCTCGGTCATCCAGTCCTGTGCCAGAAACGGGCCGCAGGTGCCGATGCCGGCGCAGTTGACCAACAGATCGATCTGTCGGTCGCCTTCTTCCAGCTCCAGCAGGAAACCGGACAGGCGCAAAGGCTCGCCGAGGTCGCAGGCGCGGAACAATACCTCCACGCCAAACCGCTGGGTCAGTTCGATTGCGATACTTTCCAGCTGATCACGCTGTCGGGCCACCAAAATCAGGCTGCGGCCGCGCCGGGCCAGGGCTTCGGCCATGGCCAAGCCGATGCCGCTGGAGGCGCCAGTGATCAGAGCGTAACGGGTCATGCAATTCTCCATCGCAACAGCTCCGCGCCAGCGACGCAGGTGTCACGGCGGGGAGCGTTGTTCATTCTTTCGCAGAGTCTACAGGGGCCGGAGCGGCTTCGGCTGCATCCTCCTCCGAATTCGCCGCGGGTTCGGTCTCGACCTCGACTTCATCAGTGGTGACCGAGCCGCTTTCGTAGCTGCTTTCGAGGTTGGTTTCATATTCCTGCTGAATGGCCGAGATGCCGCCCAGCATGCCGCCGACAAATATCAGGGCGACGAACACGATCCACAGCGAGCACAGCACCTTGACCGCGGTGCTGTTGGGTGGCGGCGGCGCGCCGTAACGGTTGGCGCCGGTGTTGCCCGGTACGACCATGATCACCAACGGGAAGAAGCTGCCCACGAAGGGCACCAGATTCAGCAACCATAACCAGCCGGACCAGCCGATATCGTGCAGACGCTGCACGCTGAACAGGATGCTGACAATGATGAAACCGAGAAACAGGAAGAACGCAAAAATGCCGCCGATGATCAGGCCGGTGGTGGAGTCGCCGCTGACCAGGCCGAGACCGATCAGGGCGAACACGCCAATGATCGGCAGGGTCACTAGGCTCAGCACCATTGTCCAGGCGAGGAAGCGCAGGCGACCGATCCGCCCTTCAACGCTGAATGGCTTGAGCGTAGCGAATGCCGGCAGGTTCTCGCCGACGTTGGCGCGTGGCGGTGCGTAGGGGGAGTCCGGTTCTGCGACGGTAGTCGGGTGTTCGTGCACATCGGCCAGATTCAGCTCGATCGCCGTTTCGCTTTCGATCCGTGCGTCGATCCCGGTCTTGCCCAGTGCTTGCAGATAGGTCTGTGCATCACTGTGGGACAGGTCGCGCTTGAGGGCGATGGTATTGCCGTTGAACAGGCGCTCAATGCCGGCGACATCGCTTTTGAACAGGGCCGCCAGATTTAGCTTGGCGGTGGTGAGATCGACTCCGGGCTGTAGAGCGCCGTCGAAAACGATCTTGTAACGGGGTTCGCTCATGGCCGTGGCATCCTTGTCGCGAATGAATAGAGGATCGAATTGTAAGGCCAGTCGGTCGGCAACCGGCCTGGTTTTTCTCAGCGAGGCCAGCGTTTCGGCAACTGCGCTGCGTGTTCCAGCGCCTGACGATATTCCGCGTCGAGCCGGGTAATCAACTGATCCACACTCGGCAGGTCGTCGATTTGCCCTACGCCCTGGCCGGCGGACCACACAGTCTTCCAGGCCTTGGCTTCATCGTTGATCGGTTTGAGCTTGTCACCGAAATTGACCTCGCCCTTGCCTTGCAGCGCGGCCATGTCGAAACCTGCCGCTTGCAGGCTTTGGCGCATGAAGCTGGCCGGCACGCCAGAGACCGCAGGAGTATGAATGATGTCTGCCGCTTTGGCAGTCAGCAGCATCTGCTTGTAGGCGTCAGGCGCATGGCTTTCGGTGGTACCGATAAATCGCGTACCGAAGTAGGCCAGATCCGCGCCGAGCAGTTGTGCGGCGAGAATCTCATGGCCATGGTTAAGGCATCCTGCAAGCAACAGGGTTTTATCGAAAAACTCACGGATCTCGGCGATCAGCGCAAACGGACTCCAGGTCCCGGCATGGCCGCCGGCACCCGCCGCGACAGCGATCAAACCGTCGACCCCGGCCTCGGCCGCTTTCTCGGCATGGCGGCGGGTGGTCACATCGTGGAACACCAGGCCGCCGTAGCTGTGAACCGCGTCGACCAGTTCCTTCACCGCGCCGAGGCTGGTGATGACAATCGGCACTTTGTGTTCGACGCAGATGTTCAGGTCTGCCTGCAGGCGCGGGTTGCTGTTGTGAACGATCAGGTTCACGGCATACGGCGCCGGGTTGTCCAGCGTCGCCAGTCCTGCTTCGATTTGCTCCAGCCAGGCTTTGAAACCGCTGCTTTCGCGCTGGTTCAGGGCCGGAAAACTGCCGACCACGCCGTTGCGGCAGCAGGCGAGCACCAGTTCCGGGTTGGAAATCAGGAACATCGGCGCCGCCACGACAGGCAGGCGCAGACGTTGTTCGAGCAGAGCGGGCAGCGACATTGGAAATCCCCCGAAGTGTGGTGCCTGTAGAAGTTAGAACGGCTTGACCACGACCAGAATTACGATAGCCAGCAATATCAGAACCGGCACTTCATTGAACCAGCGATAAAAGACATGGCTGCGGGTGTTCTCGCCACGGGCGAAACGTTTTACCTGCGCGCCGCACATGTGGTGATAACCGATCAGTAACACCACCAGGGTCAGCTTGGCGTGAATCCAGCCGCCCATGCTGAAGATGCCTGGATTGAGGTAGATCAGCCAGCCGCCGAAGATCAGCGTGGCGATCATCGCCGGGCCCATGATGCCGCGATACAGCTTGCGCTCCATGATGCTGAAGCGTTCCTTGCTGACGGCGTCTTCACTTTGCGCGTGATAAACGAACAGCCGCGGCAAGTAGAACAGTCCGGCAAACCAGCACACGATGCTGACGATATGAAACGCTTTGATCCACAGATAGAGCATTTTTAGTTATTCCCTGATTCACGGTAAGCCGGATAGTAGAGGCTTGTGCATCCGCACGTCACCTTGACGGTTGTCGCAGGCGCGCGCGGCCCCTATTATCGACGGCTTTCCAGTGGGTTCGTTGAGGGCAGGTTTATGGTCAAGGTCGGTATCGTCGGCGGCACGGGTTACACCGGTGTCGAACTGCTGCGTCTGTTGGCACAGCATCCGCAGGCAGAAGTGGTGGTGATCACTTCTCGATCCGAGGCCGGTCTGGCCGTGGCTGACATGTACCCGAACCTGCGCGGCCACTATGACGGCCTGGCATTCAGCGTGCCGGACATCAAGACCCTGGGGGCTTGCGACGTGGTGTTCTTCGCCACGCCGCACGGCGTCGCGCATGCTCTGGCGGGTGAGTTGCTGGCGGCGGGCACCAAGGTCATCGACCTGTCGGCGGACTTCCGTCTGCAAGACGCTGAAGAGTGGGCCAAGTGGTACGGCCAGCCGCACGGGGCGCCGGCGCTGCTGGACGAAGCGGTCTACGGTTTGCCCGAAGGCAATCGTGAGCAGATCAAAAAGGCACGTCTGATCGCTGTGCCGGGTTGCTATCCAACCGCTACACAGTTGGGTTTCCTGCCGCTGCTGGAAGCAGGTCTGGCCGATACTTCGCGTCTGATCGCCGACTGTAAATCCGGTGTCAGCGGCGCCGGTCGTGGCGCAGCTGTAGGCTCGCTGTACTCTGAGACGTCGGAAAGCATGAAGGCTTACGCGGTGAAAGGTCACCGTCACCTGCCGGAAATTCGCCAGGGTCTGCGTCGCGCCGCCGGTAAGGATGTTGGCCTGACCTTCGTTCCGCACCTGACGCCGATGATCCGTGGTATTCACTCCACGCTTTACGCGACCGTGGTTGATCGTTCGGTGGATCTGCAGGCACTGTTCGAAAAGCGTTATGCCAACGAGCCGTTCGTCGATGTGATGCCGGCTGGCAGCCATCCGGAAACCCGCAGTGTGCGCGGTGCCAACGTCTGCCGCATCGCGGTTCACCGTCCGCAGGATGGCGATCTGGTAGTGGTGCTGTCGGTGATCGACAACCTGGTCAAAGGGGCGTCGGGTCAGGCGGTGCAGAATATGAATATCCTGTTCGGGCTGGACGAGCGCTTCGGCTTGTCTCACGCCGGTATGCTGCCATAAGGGCAGCTACAAGTTGTAAGCGGCAAGCTTGAAGCTCACAGCTTGAATCTTGCCGCTGCTCCTCTAATAGTTGACCGATTTTCTAGGACAAGCGGATAATGCGCGTCATCACGCATTATGGCGGCGTAACGCCGGGAGATAGTCAGCATGAGCGTCGAATCCTTCACCCCCACGGCTTTGCAATTCACCCAAGGTGCTGCGCACAAGGTGAAGAGCCTGGTCGATGAAGAGGGGAATGATCGCTTGAAGCTGCGCGTATTCGTTACGGGCGGCGGTTGTTCAGGGTTTCAGTACGGTTTCACCTTCGATGAAGATGTGGCCGAGGACGACACCATCGTCGAGCGCGAAGGCGTGAGTCTGGTGGTGGATCCGATGAGCTTCCAGTACCTGGCCGGTGCCGAAGTCGACTACCAGGAAGGTCTGGAAGGTTCGCGCTTCGTGATCAAGAACCCGAATGCCACCACGACCTGTGGTTGCGGTTCTTCGTTCTCGATCTGATCGCACTGCGCTGCACACAACAAAACGCCGCAGAGCCTTACGGTCCTGCGGCGTTTTTTGTTGCCTGAGTTTTGCTCAGTTGGGGTAGATCGCGCCGAGTACGCGCAGGCCTTTGGCGCCAGTGACACTCGGGCGATTGGCGGCAATGCCTTCGAGGCAGCAATGGGCCAGCCACGCGAAGGCCATGGCCTCGACCCAGTCTGGATCGACGCCGTGGCTGGCCGTGCTGGCAACGATTGCATTGGGCAGCAGGTCCGCCAAGCGTTTCATCAGTGTGGCATTGTGCGCGCCACCGCCGCAGACCAGCATTTCCCGGGTATCGGTTTGAGCGCTTTGCAACGACTCCACGATGGTCAGTGCTGTCAGCTCCAGCAGCGTAGCCTGGACGTTTTCAGCGGCAAAGGTCGGCAGTCTGGACAGGTGTTGTTCCAGCCAAGGCAGGTTGAACACTTCCCTGCCGGTGCTTTTCGGGCCTTTGGTCACGAAGAACGGGTCGCTTAGAAGCGCTTTCAGCAAGGCGGGCTCGACTTTGCCGGTGGCTGCCCATTGGCCGTTGCGATCGTAGTTTTCGCCGCGTTGCTGGTGAATCCAGGCATCCATCAGCACATTCCCAGGGCCGCAGTCGAAACCGGCTACAGGCCTGGTTGGCTCAATCAGGCTGAGATTGCTGAAACCACCGACATTCAACACCGCACGGTTACCGGTACGCTCTTCAAACAAAGCCTCGTGGAAGGCAGGCACCAGCGGGGCGCCCTGACCACCTGCGGCCACATCGCGGCTACGGAAGTCACTGACAACAGTGATGCCGGTCAGCTCTGTGAGTAGTGCAGGATTGCCGATCTGCACGGTGAAACCACGGGCTGGTTCATGGCGAATGGTTTGCCCATGGCTGCCGATCGCGCGAATGGCTTCAGGCTTGAGTTGCTGTTGGTCGAGCAGGGTATGGATCCCCTGTGCGGCGAGTTGCACCCAGTGCTGCTGGGCGATTGCCGAGCGGGCAATTTCGTCAGGGCCGCTGGCGCACAAGCTCAAGAGCTCAGTGCGCAGGGCGTCAGGCATGGGGATGTAGTGTGTGGCGATCAGCTTGATCGCCTGGGTCTGTTCGATCAGCGCGATGTCCAGTCCATCGAGGCTGGTTCCGGACATCACACCGATATAGAGGGCCATGGCTTAACGCTTGCTCGAAGCCAGCATGGTGGCTTTCTCTTGGTCCATGCGCGCCATCAACGGCTGGCTCTGCGCAAGGAAGCGCGCACGCTCGGACTTGGCGATCGGATCGGCCATCGGCAGCTTCTGACCCAGTGGGTCGACGTGAACGCCGTTGACCTGGAACTCGTAGTGCAAGTGCGGGCCGGTGGATAGGCCAGTGGTGCCGATATAACCGATCACCTGACCCTGCTTGACGGTGCCGCCGGTCTTCACTCCTTTGGCGAAGCCCTGCATGTGCCCGTAGAGCGTACGGTAGGTGTTGCCGTGCTGGATGATCACGGTGTTGCCGTAGCCGCCGCGGCGACCGGCCAGCAGTACTTTACCGTCGCCAGCAGCCTTGATTGGCGTACCGCGTGGCGCTGCGTAATCGACGCCTTTGTGGGCGCGGATCTTGTTGAGGATCGGGTGCTTGCGTCCCATGGAGAACTTCGAGCTGATCCGGGCAAAGTCCACCGGTGTACGGATGAACGCCTTGCGCATGCTGTTGCCATCGGCGGTGTAATAGCTGCTGTTGCCTTGCTTGTTGGTGTAACGCACAGCGGTGTAGGTCTTGCCGCGGTTGGTGAAGCGTGCGGACAGGATAGGGCCAGTACCGACGGCCTTGCCGTTGACCACTTTCTGCTCGTAGATCACGTCGAATTCGTCACCTTGGCGGATGTCCTGGGCGAAGTCGACGTCGTAGCCGAAGACGCTGGCCATATCCATGGTCAGGCTATGGGAGAGACCGGCGCGAGCGGCGGATTGTGACAGCGAGCTATTGATGACGCCGTGGACGTAAGCAGTACGAACGGTAGGTTTGGCGGTGACCCGGTTGAACGCATAGCCCTTGTCATTCTTGGTCAGGGTGATGGTTTCTACGTCACTGACCTTGCTGTGCAGGCTGGTCAGTTGGTCTTCCGGGTTCAGTTCGAATTCGAGTTTCTGGCCGTGTTTGAGCTGGCTGAACTGTTTGGCTTGTTTGTCGCTGGCCAATACCTCATGCACGGAAGCGGCTGGCAGGCCGACCTTTTCAAACAGGGTGGACAGAGTGTCACCCTTGGCAACGATCACTTCCCGATGGCCGGGTGCCTTTGGTTTTTCGGCAACCGGAGACGGCGCCGGTGCGGCTACGGCGGTTTGCGGGGTGTTTTCTTCAGTATTTTCGATCTGGGCAAATGGCGAAGCGACGGGCTCATTTGTGGCTTGAACCGCGTCAGCAGCGTCTTGATCTTGTGTCAGTTGTTCAGCAGGACTTTCCAGTTCAAGGCTCAGGGTCGTCTTTTTGGCTTCAACATCACTGGAAGGGAATACCAGGAGCGCCAGGCTGAGAAGGGCGGCGATTCCACTTGCGGCGAGCAGGTGGGTCTTCGGGTAAAGCGGTGGCGCTTTAGACGGTTCAGTGGTCATAAGTAGTTTTGACTTTGAAAAAGATGAATTGGAAAAGATGAATGACATGATGAAGATGAAATAACTGTATAAAATATAACCAAATCATCCCCGAAGCAAGTCTACAGACACCCTGTCTGTAGATTGGTGTCCGTGCGCCGGGCAAAACTTGTAATTGGTGCACGATCTTGTATGGTTGGTTCCCTTTGAATCTGAGCCTTGCGGGTCTGTTATGAAGTCGGTTGAAGAGCAGCTAGCGCTGATTAAACGTGGTGCGGAAGAACTATTGGTCGAGTCCGAGCTGATCGAGAAGCTCAAGCGCGGCCAGCCGCTGCGTATCAAGGCTGGTTTCGATCCAACCGCTCCGGATCTGCACTTGGGTCATACCGTGCTTATTAATAAGCTGCGCCAGTTCCAGGAGCTGGGGCATCAGGTGATCTTCCTTATTGGCGACTTCACCGGGATGATCGGTGACCCGAGCGGCAAAAGCGCCACTCGCCCTCCGTTGACTCGTGAGCAGGTTCTGGAGAATGCCGAGACTTATAAGTCTCAGGTATTCAAGATTCTTGATCCGGCCAAAACCGAAGTTGCGTTCAACTCCACCTGGATGGATCAGATGGGGCCGGCGGACTTCATTCGTCTGACGTCGCAATACACCGTCGCTCGCATGCTCGAGCGCGATGACTTCGACAAGCGCTACACCACCAATCAGCCAATCGCTATCCATGAGTTCCTCTACCCGCTGGTTCAGGGCTACGACTCGGTTGCTCTGCGCGCCGATGTCGAGCTGGGCGGTACCGATCAGAAGTTCAACCTGCTGATGGGGCGTGAACTGCAGCGTGGTTATGGTCAAGAAGCTCAATGCATTCTGACCATGCCGTTGCTTGAAGGTCTGGATGGCGTGAAGAAGATGTCCAAATCGTTGGGCAACTACGTCGGCATCCAGGAAGCGCCAGGTGTTATGTACGGCAAGCTGGTTTCGATCCCGGATGCGTTGATGTGGCGTTACTTCGAGTTGCTCAGCTTCCGTTCGATGGATGAGATCAATGCATTTCGCGCAGATGTGGAGGCGGGGGCCAACCCACGCGACATCAAGATCAAGTTGGCGGAAGAAATTGTTGCGCGTTTCCATGGTGAGGAAGCGGCAGCCAATGCTCATCGTGCAGCGGGCAACCGTATGAAGGATGGCGAGCTGCCGGATGATCTGCCAGAGATCGAACTGACTTCTGCTGAAGATATGCCGATTGCTGCTGTCCTTAATAAGGCGGGTCTGGTGAAGAACTCGGCGGCGGCGCGCGACCTGTTGGCTTCTGGTGGTGTGCGGGTTGACGGTGAGGTGGTTGATCGCTCCTTTATATACGTACTGGGCGCGACCCACGTTTGCCAGGCGGGCAAGAAAGCATTTGCACGTATCACGCTGAAATCTGAATAAAGTTGAGATTAGGGGTTGACGGCGAATTCTA